>CAJTOH010000011.1:0-3869 GCA_910577685.1 uncultured Dorea sp.
CCGCAACTAATCGGTCGAGGGCATGACCAAAGGTGGATAGGTAAAGGTAAGGTGGATGATAAGAGTTATCTTAGAAAAGAGTTTCTTGTATGCAGTTTTGAGGGTACATGAAAAGACGCTTGCTATATGAGGTACAAAGGAGTATAATATAGTCAGTGTTTCTTTAGATTAAAAGGATAGAGAATAATCCTCGATAGCTCAATGGTAGAGCACACGGCTGTTAACCGTGGGGTTGTTGGTTCGAGCCCAACTCGGGGAGTTAAGTGAATAGTTTAGTAAAACCTGTAGACATGGCTGTTTACAGGTTTTTGCGTATCTTATTTCTCTTTGAAAGGCAGGGTGCAGAATATATGTCAAAAATTAAGATAACCGTAATGTTACATGCTGGACTTTAAAGGTGGAATATGTTGAAGATAGGGATTGGTAGAAATTATTGTTAAAATGTTGGTAACTCAAAAATAAAATGGAATCGCACTACTGTTCTTATGTTTAGATTTTTTTTATTAAGTGTATGTTATGTCTTAAAACATATAATTATTATCCTAAAAAAGTATTTTCATATAACATATTATGGCAAAGATATGTTAGAATATTAAATATAAATAATATGATTTAGATAGAGTAATGACAATTATTGTTTTAGTGAATGAAAAGAGGTTCCTGTTAATGGAAGTGCAAAAAGCGGAGATGATAGAATATCTAAAATTATCTGAAAAAGTCGAGTCGGAATATAATGGAATTGAAGAAGATGATGATAATGAAGGTATAGAAGCCGATGAGCCATACGAAGTTCAGAATATTCGTATTGCTCAGAAGATGATAACCGTGTTTCAGATAGAACATTGGATTTCGGCGAGAAACGGAGTGAAGTTAAATTTATCTCCGGAATATCAAAGGAATCTGGTATGGGATATAAAAAGGCAAAGTGCATTGATTGAATCTTTATTGCTGCGTATACCAATACCAGCATTTTATTTAGATGAGGATAGTAACGGAAATAAGAATGTCATAGATGGCATGCAGCGTTTGTCAGCAATTCATTCCTATTTAAATAATGAATTTTCGTTAACAAAGATGCAGTATTTGTCTCATTGTGAGAATAAATGTTTTCGAGATCTGGAACCAAAGTTTCGTGCAAGGATTGAGGATACAGAACTTGCAGTAAATATATTGGATGAAAAATGTCCGCAGATGGTAAAATTTGATGTCTTTAGAAGGGTAAATACCGGGGGGCTTCCGCTTAATTTTCAGGAAATCAGAAATATTATGGCAGAACCTAAAGTGAGAATATTGCTTCGAAGGATGGCAGAATGTGAAGAATTTCAACGTGCTACTCAGTTTAGTGTTAAAGATATTCGTATGGGCGCACAGGAACTTTGCTTACGATATCTGACAATTTTGTCTGCCTACGATTGGTGGAAGCGGGATTTTATTCATTATCGTGGTTTGTTAAAAATGATGGATCAGATGATTATAAAATTAAATGGAATGTCGGAAGAAAGTCTTGAAAGATTGTTTCAGACTTTCAGAGGTGTTATGGCAGACTGCTATGAGATTCTTGGGGAGTATTCCTTTTGTAAAGTGGACAATAATAGAATAAATAAAGCATTATTTACCGGCTGGGCAGTCGTGTTGACAAATACTGAATATGATATGGGCATTTTGAAAAAAAATGTAAAAGAACTTAGAAGCGTATATAGGAAGTGTTTAAGTGAAGATATTGAATTTTACAGAGCAATTACTTCTTCTACCGGAACCAGAAAGAATATAGGGACATCAATAGAAGTTATTCGGAATTTATGGGAGAAATGTTATGATAAAATCAATTGAAGTAAAAAATTTCAAATGTTTTGATAATTTAAAACTGCGTTTATCGAAATTAACGATTCTCGCAGGGGCAAACGCAGCAGGAAAATCTACAGTTATGCAGGCATTGCTGCTTGCAGAGGCCACGGCGCGGGAAAAAGGCAATTCTGTGGATGCTTCAGAGGCATTGGGTGTAGCGGTTGGCGGTCCTAAAGCCCTTATTTCACAGAATCGAACAGAAATTCTGGAAGGAGATTTTCTTTTTCATATACAATGGGATGAAGCGGAGGTAACATTTACTTACAAAATTGATAAACTTATATCTTTGAAATTAGCATATAATCAGTCTGGGAGTACGCATGATAATCGGTTGGTTTATTTGAATGCGGAGCGAATGGGTCCCAGAATATCTTATCCGGCGGGTATTGATGAGGAAATTTTGTATAATGGCGCTAATGCGGCATTTTTAATAGATCGTGCTGACATGCAGAAAAGAAAAGTACCAAAATGTCTCGCACTTACAAAAGAAACGTCAAATTTTTCTACTCAGGTAGAGAATTGGATGAATGCAATTTTAGGTGATATTAATTTTTCCATCACCACGGACTATATAAAGGCGATCACAGATATAAGATATGGGAATGAGGTGGCGGAGGAACCGGTGCTTCCTACAATGACAGGATTTGGAATCAGCTATATTTTATCCATTGTTACGGCGGGATTGTGGTGTGCTTCCTTAAAAAATGTGTCCTTGCTAATTGAAAATCCAGAAGCACATCTACATCCGGCAGCACAGAGCAGAATGGGAAAATTTTTGGAGTGTTTGGCCGATGCGGGGATACAGACTATTGTGGAGACACATAGCGAGCATATTATTGATGGGGCAAGAATTCAGGCGGCATTGATGAAACAGACTGATGATATTCGGATTTATTTTTTCTCTAAGGAGAAAGAAGGTATTCATATAGAAAAAATTGATGTAGATGAAAATGGAGAACTTTCAGAGTGGCCAAATGGCTTTTTTGATCAAAAAGGTCAGGACTTGAGAGATTTATTTCAGATAAGGAGAGGAAATGCAGGTCATTAATGCCTTAATAGAACAAAGCTTTGAATATACGGCGAAGAAGGAAAATCTGGCTATTCGCAGGGACGAAATAGGCGATTTAATGGAGATTATTGCATATTGTCAAGATGATGCGGTGAAAGAACCGCTTGAATACCGAGAAACATTGTGGGATATATGTGTGGAGGAGGGAATAACATTTACTGACTGGCTTTATGGAGGGGGTGCTGGCAGTGACGATGACAGGCGGAGACTGTTAGAGGCGTTAAGTAAAAAAGGCTTGGTAGAATCAGATAGAGATTGGTCTGTTCATGGAACTTCTAAATTGAAAAAAATCAACATTGCATTGGGAGGATTTCAGGCAGGTGCGTCTACAGTAAAGGAATATGTCCAAGAGCGAAGGGAAATCCTTAGTTCTATCAAGAAGGTGATGGATTATGAAGCATTTATGCAGTCTTGCTTCATAAATAGTAGATTCGCAAAGGGTATTTTGTCCGAAATGAAGCATATTTCCAATTTCTCAGATAATACAAAAGAAATCACGAAAGCATTAGGTGTATTAAATGATTATGCAGTAAAGTTATATCAGCAATATTCTAATCGATTAGAAGAAGCGATGCGAATTTTGTCTGCAAAATTGCAGAGAGAATGTGCGCCAGACCCAAAACATTCAGAAGAGTTGATATTTACGTTTACATACAGTGAGAATGTAGAAGGAGATAAGGTGCCAAGAACAAAAGATATAGAATGTTCACCCCATTTAAAACTTCTTCATCCGGGATCAAATTTAAGAATTTATTTTTATTGGTGTGACGATGCGATTGAGGGTGGAAAGAAAGTGCTGGTGGGGAGGATTGGCAGGCATCCATATTAGCTGTGATATGATATAGTGTAGATTAATAAGATACGTAGAATAGAATCTTCCGGTATGTAACCGTATCAATGGTAGAGCACACGGCTGTTAACCGTGGGGTTGTTGGTTCGAGCCCAACTCGGGGAG
>CAJTOH010000011.1:3876-98507 GCA_910577685.1 uncultured Dorea sp.
GCCGTAGAGCACACGGCTGTTAACCGTGGGGTTGTTGGTTCGAGCCCAACTCGGGGAGTTTGGAAAAGCCCGTAAACATCAGTGTTTGCGGGTTTTCTTTGTATAAATGTCAAGCCTTGAAAGAGGCACAATAGATCGCATGGCTGCAGAGATATGCATGTGAGTGTTAACCGAAAAATGAACCGGGATCGCGCTGTATTTCGTATTCCGGCTGTAACTGTCTGATAGTAAACAATAGTTTTACTGTCAGGCTTTTTGGGTTACCATTCTTTTGCCACGCGGCAAAACCCATACCTTCCGGAAAGGGGTACGGGTCGGGCGGCTTATTATTATGCCGGTTGTGATCGCGGATGTTGTTTCCGAGTTAAGGGAGGAAAAGGGCACGGGCGGATTTGGGAGTACCGAGGAGTACTAGGGAGTAACGAAATAAAATTTTCACAGAATACAGGAAGTGGAACTAAAAAGAGGCGGCACACCCATTCTGTGATGTACCGCTTCTGTAATCAGAAATGTTTTAAAATATCGTGATGGCACACATCTACCAGAATAATCATTTTGTCGCCTCATAATACCAGATAATGCGGATGTCCATGCTGACACTGCACTAGAACAGGTCTGTGGTGGCTATATCCCGATAAAGGAACGTGCAGTCATACCTAGCGGCCATGAAGCCATTATAGACGAGCATACATGGAATACCGTTCAGGAAAGCCTTGACAGGCATACAAAGGTGAAACCTTGCACTTCTGGTTATGACAACAAGTTCCGAGGGATTTTAAAATGTGCCGATTGTAGAAATAACCTGACAATCCATACGGACGGAAGGAATCCGGACTATAACGCCGGGGAGAGGGCGAGCACACGGCTGTAAACCATGGGGGGGGGGGTTGTTTGACCCCAACTCGGGGAGTTAAAAAAGTTCCGTAAGCAATAGTGTTTAATGTATTAGTTTATTCCGGAATTATTAAACTGTTGTTTTACATCTTGTTTTAAAGATAGTTTTTGGTTATAATTGATATATATTTTGGTATAGAAGTTTTGATAGATGACATTTCCTGTGCTATTGCTTAAATAGGCACCGTACTTTGTACTCAATTTTATATGACGGCACAGGGTTTCTATCCACGCAGTAATCTGTGTAAATAGAAGCTTTTTTATTTTATAAAATACAGTCGAAAAATGCCATTTAAGTTTCAAAGTGGCAGGAACGTTGCAATAGAGGAGGGGGAGATGTATAACGAAAGGCTAACTATTGAGCGTTATGAGAAAGGAGGGTAGTAGAAAGAGAACTATCAGATGATTATTGAAAAAAGATAAAAAAGATGAAAAAGTATTTCGATGGAACAAAAGGAGAAATGTCAAATGTTAAAAAATATGAAGATTCGGGGCAGATTGTTGATATCCTATCTGGTCATTACGGTACTATTGCTGATTGTCGGTATTGTCTCTATTGTCATGCTTCGAGAGGAGAGCAGCAGATTGCAGGAATTCTATGATCAACAATTTCAAACGGTAGAAAATGCATTGGATATGCGGCGTACAGTTTTTTCTGTTCGGGGCAATATCCTATCTAGTATTGTAGAATATAACGAAGATACCGTCGACTCTGCTAAAAGCGATTTTCAGAGTCTCTTCACTCTGCTGGATGAACTTAAAGGGACATTTCAGGGAGATATGTCTCAGCTCACCCAGATAGAGCAGAATTTGAACAGTGCAGAGCCCAGCCTGTCCCAGGTGACAGATTTAGCAAAACAGCAGCAGGACGATGAAGCGGTGGCTTTTTATAAGAGCAACTACAAGCCGTACATGGACGAGACGCGGGACATTTTGGTCAGTGTAGGCGAGACTGCTCAGAAGAACGCTTTGAATAAAGTAGAAGATGGCGCCAGAATGGCTAGAATTTCCAATATCATTGTGATTGTGATAATTTGTCTTGCGGTGGCGGTCAGTGTGATATTGGCCTTGGCTATGAGTAATAGTATTCGTAAACCGGTGGAAGAAATCCGCCAGGTGGCCGCAAATATGGCCAAGGGTCAGATGGATATGGATATTACCTATCATTCCGCTGATGAGCTTGGCGAAATGGCGGAACATATGCGGGAATTAACCGGAATCGTGAGAGATATTGTCAGAGACGTCGATTACTGCATGAATGAGCTGGCGCAGGGTAACTTTACGGTGGTCAGTAAACAGCGGGAAGCATACGTTGGCGATTACGCAGGTATTCTGAAAGCTATGCGCATTCTGAAAGTGTCTATGAGCGACACGCTGAGTCAGATCGAGATTGCTGCAGATCAGGTTAATGCGGGCGGAGACCAGGTATCCAGCGGTTCGCAGGCGTTGGCGCAGGGCGCTACGGAGCAGGCATCCTCCGTGCAGGAACTGGCCGCGACTATCCAGGATGTGAGCGGGCAGGTGGACTCTACCGCTTCCCATGCCAGAACTGCCAAGTCTGAGAATGATCATACCCACCAGCAGATTGGCGTTTGTTCCGGAGACATGGATGCTCTGATGGATGCCATGAGTAAGATTGAGTCCCATTCTAATGAGATCAGCAAGGTCATCAACACCATTGAAGATATTGCGTTCCAGACTAACATTTTGGCCTTGAATGCCGCTGTTGAGGCTGCGCGCGCCGGCGCTGCAGGTAAGGGATTTGCCGTGGTTGCGGACGAGGTACGTAACCTGGCCAGCAAGTCTGCCAAGGCGGCCAAGAGTACTGCCGTGCTGATTGAAGACACCGTTTCAGCGGTTAAGGAGGGGCTTGACCTGTCCAAAGAGACGAGTCAGGCGTTGCAGACCGTGGTGGAAAGTTCCCAGAAGGTGTTGGAGGCTGTTAACCTGATCTCCAGCGCTACCGAAGAAGAGGCTGATTCTCTCTCTCAGATTTCCTCGGCTGTGGATCAGATTTCCAGTGTAGTGCAGACGAACTCTGCTACCGCTGAAGAGTCTGCCGCCGCAAGTGAGGAGCTCTCAGGACAGGCTAATGTGCTCAAGGAGCTGGTCAGTCGGTTTCGTCTGGATAACAGCGGCTTTGCAGGCGCACCCGCTTATAGAGATTCTGGTGTGAAACACAACAGTAACAGTACATCTGGCGCAGGGAAGGATACGGTAATGGACGAAGTCCATCCGTCTGAAGGGACTGCATCGCAGGGTGCCCGTGGGTATACTTTAGGAGAGTACACAGACGACGCAAAATATTAAGGAAAAATGTTGACCAGATCTGGCTTTTCCGGAAGATGAATAGACTGCTCCTGCCAAAGTGATAAAAACAGTTGTTAATGATGCAGATTGTCCGGAGACACATAAGGAAAGAGCTTTGAAATTTCTTATTTATGTTGATACGTCACGGACAATCTGCCATAATCGACTCAAAGCAGAGGAGGCAGTGTCCTATGGAATTCCGAGTTCTTAAGTATAGGTATTATACATTTTTCGTACGGTTAGCTATAATGGGGCTGTTGCAATAAGCAGAATGATCGCAAGATATGGCAGAAAGTAGTTTTTGGGAAATTTCCGCAATTCAAGCGTCAGGCAGAAACAACTGAGGGAGGAATTAAAAAGAATTTTTATGTAACAGATCCGGAATTTGTGGAACATTTTGCATTAGAATCTCTAAAATTCAAGGAACGAGGTGCCTTATGAAAATTAATACGCAGGGATTACTTTTTACACAGCCGGCCAGAAATAATACATTTAATTCATTTTTTAACAGCTTTATCAAGAAACCTGTTTCTCAGGAAAGGAATTGGAAACAGGAATTACATCAAAAGATTTCAGAGCTTACCCGCAAGAGCAATGAGCCGCTCATGTCTTTTATCAGAGAAACAGAAGTCCCTATAAAAGTCGCAAGCGAGATGGAGCGTTATTATAATTCAGTTGGAAATGCGGTAGATAACCTGACCTGTATGGAAGAACAGATCAAATATATGCAATCAGAATATGAAAAAGCCGTATCCCAAGGAGATGAGGTCAAATCAGAAACCTTGTCGAAATGGATGAAAAATCAATATGAGGATATGTCATGGCAGGTGAGTTCTGTTATGGGCATTTCCTATTTTCGCATTGATAACGCCTCTAAGCTGTATGGGGAAGCTTTTGGGGAAGAAGCGAAGAAGCAGCTAACCGATTTGCACGACAATACTGATAATATCCTTCAAGGCTTAAAAGGCGCGCAAAGCACAGAAGACGCATTGCAGAGGCTTGCCAAAGCAAAGGAAGACTTAATGCGGCAGGCGCATACCGCCGTACAGCGATATGAAGATTACACGGGGAACCAACTGTCTCCTTATGCATATAAGACTGAAAAGGACTTTTCCGGGATAAAATGGGATTCACATGTGATTTATAATTATACTTTGGATTCTATGAAACGAACGAATTCTGAGATAAATCTAAAAGGATATCAACAGATTAGTTTTGGCCATTTAGATGCGGCGGAGAATATTGTTGATTTGCAAGCTTAAGTTTACTGTTCACACGCCACTATCCCGCGAGGTGTTTCCGCACATTTTGTGCGGAAATCCCGAGTTTTTCAGCGCGAAATCGCATCTTTTTGCGATTTCTGTGCATCGCGAAGCGTGTTGCTGGTCACGGAGTGAACAGTAACAGCTTAAGACAAAAATTTACAAGAAAAATGGCAAAAACGGATGTAATGTATAAGGCAATATGGTATAATTTTTCAAATAAAAAAGCGAAAAACTTGTTGACAATGTATATATGATGTGATATTATATTAAACCACTTCATGGAAAATGTATTGAAAGCAAAGAGGTGATAGGTATGACTGAAGCAAAGGTTGTAATGGATCGGTTTATGGAAAGGTTAGGTAACAATGGGTTCGAGAAGGAAAATCAACCAAACAATGGTCCGGAAATCAGTCTGGATTTTATTAATGCACAATTGCAGTCATACTCTAATCTCTTAAAGTCAGGTATTGTAGAAGCGGCATTGAACGAGTAAGAGGTGGAAGCTTTATGCTGGGTACGAAAAAGGAGCAGACTGATTTTTGTACAGAGTTTAATATATCAGGTGAAAGTTCAGAAACTCCCGAATGACATGGGCGGAGTTGGATCAAATTGCAGAGGACTTTGAACGTAAAAGGAATGAACATCAAAACACTGTAAAGCAATATGCGGAGGTATTACAAAAGTGTTTAGGTGTTCATTCTTTAAGTTATAGGGTGAAAGATACAAAGCATTTGATTGAAAAGATTATTCGTAAAAATCCCAAATATCTGGAAGCAGGAAACGCTTTATCCCTCAATAATTATAAGCGGGAAATTACAGATTTGATGGGGATCCGTATTTTGATTTTGTTTAAGGAAGATTGGCTTGAAGTTCATAGCTTCATGGTGTTTAAAGAGAAAACCGTTTCAGATTATAGAAGGCTGTGAGGAAGAATATATATATATCAACGAGAGGTTTGCTTTGACGCTGCTTTTACAGGCCGGCAATTGTTATGATGAGAATGTAAACTATTACGAGGAAGACCGGAAAGATCTTGTAAAGGGTATTAGGCAAATTTATTATCATCTCAAATATAGAAATACGAACCCTCAAACATTGGAATTATTTTTGATAGGTTTAATAAATGGAAGGAAGATTTATACTGCGATTTAAGTAGAATGGAGATATAACGAGGTCGGTACACTGGCTTTAGATAAACGGAAAGATAGAATAAATTTTACATAACCGATTGGTTTTCTGAATGGAAATCGGCCGGTTTTTTTGTTTATTATCTTGCCGCTTTACGATTAAAATAAATTAAAATACATAACGTCAAATTGTTGTTGCTGTCATTTATATATTATGTTACAATTTGACACAGGATTGCTTTCCCTCATAATATGAGGGAAAAGAATATTTGGAGGTAGATGAGATGATTTTTGACATAAAGAATTTGACGAAATCATTTGGCGCGCATACGGCGCTTTCCAACCTGAATTTAGAAATACCTGAACCGGGAATATACGGGATTCTGGGTCCGAATGGCGCCGGAAAAAGTACGTTTTTAAAACTGATGCTGAAAATTTTGAACCCTACCTCCGGAGAGATTTATTATAACGGTACGAATATCCGGAGTATAGGAAATAGTTATTTCAACGATATAGGGGCAGTTTTGGAAGGTAACCGTAATCTGTACTGGTTTTTGTCGGCGCGGGAGAATTTGCTCTATTATGGGCGGCTGATGGGAATGACGGACAGGGCGATTCAAGCTAGAACGGAAGAACTGCTGACTGTAATGGAGTTGAAAGGACACGAGGATAAAAAGGTAGGGTATTGCTCCAGAGGTATGCAGCAAAAAGTCGCCATTATGGCGGCGCTGATTCATTCGCCTAAGATCCTTTTTCTGGATGAGCCAACGCTGGGGCTTGATGTAACGACAAAAGCTACCGTTGTTTCCGAAGTTCGCCGGATGGCTGATTCCGGCACTACAGTATTTCTTACAACTCATCAGATCGACGTGCTGGAACGGCTTACGGACAGGCTGACTATTTTTGAGAACGGAAAATCTACATATCATGGGAGTGTTGATTCTCTGGTTAATTCACAAAAAAGCCGGCAGAGAACGGAATATCTG
The DNA here is from genome assembly GCA_910577685.1 of uncultured Dorea sp. GTDB lineage: Bacteria > Bacillota > Clostridia > Lachnospirales > Lachnospiraceae > Sporofaciens. Next base: position 10,459 of record CAJTOH010000011.1, read on the forward strand.
CTTGCCGCGTCCGAAGGGAGCGAGGAGCTCCTTTCCGCTGTTGTTTCGGCAGAGGATATGGAGGTTGAGGAGAGAAAGGGGGTGATCCATATCAGGATCCCCAATACGGACGAAGCCGCTCAAAGCCGTCTTATGCAGGTATGTATGGAGAACCGTCTGAGGATTATATCGATTGTCCCGGAAACGCCGACGCTGGAAGAAGTATTGATTCATTTTTGGAGGAGTCATCATGCGTAATATCAGACGGCAGTTTGCTGCCGAATTGAGAAAATATTTTTTAGAAGTGAAATGTTATTACCCGGATCATATCGTGAATCTTGTGGTTTTATTTATCATGTTTTTCGGGTTTTTTAGACTGTTTACCAATTCCGATGTGATACCGGACTCGGCTTATTATATCGGCTTTGTGTATTGGTTTTATGCGAATGGAATCATTGGGGAGTCTTCTGTTTCGATTTCAACGGAGAAACAGAGCGGGACCTTTGAACAGTTGTTAATAAAGCCGTCGAGCCTTTCGAGTATTCTATTTTACCGGTCTGCGTGCTGGCTTTTGTTCCAATCCGTAGAAATTGCTATAGTGATGGCGGCGCTGCACATTTTTCTTTCTGTGCCGATGTCTTTTTCACTGTTTGTTATACCGGTGTTTATTATTACGATGCTGGGGCTTATCGGGATCTCTTATCTGCTTTCAGCGCTGACGTTGATTTTCACAAAGACGGCGTCGTTTACAACTATATTCAGTTATTTACTGCTCTTCTTTTCCGGCGTGGCGAACGGCGTCGGCGTTAGGAGCGCGGCGTACTTTATATTTCCACTGTCGCAGGGAATAGATATTTCCCGACGTCTTATTTTAAAATTGGAGGTTACGCTTTTAGATATGGGATTGCTGGCGGTTAATTCCTTCGTCTATCTGTTTCTGGGAATGTTAGTATTCCACTATGTTATGAAAAGCGGGCGGAATAAGGGAATCAGTATGGAATATTAGAAAAGGGTTAGTAAAGGGGCTGTCAACAGGCAGCTCCTTTTAGTTGACGAAAAAATTATGTAAGTGTATGATAAAAATAGTTAAACATATGAGAAAAACTTAACAGAAAGGAAGAATGAAATGAATTTGAATGTATTACATCCTGCCGAGCAGCTCACACGAATGATTAAAAGAGTATACGATCAGCGGCTTACCACAACCTCAGGGGGGAATCTTTCCATTAAGGATGAGAATGGAGATATGTGGATTACTCCGGCATCTGTTGACAAGGGGACGCTGACAAAAGAGGACATGGTATGCATTAAGAGTGATGGAACCATTACGGGGCGGCACAGGCCCAGCAGCGAATATCCGTTTCACCAGAAGATCTATGAGGCCAGAAAGGATCTGAAAGCGGTTTTGCATGCGCATCCGTCGGGGTTGGTAGCATTTTCTATTGTCAGGAAGATTCCGGAGACAAGGATATGTCCGCAGGTTTATTGGGAGTGTGGAAAGGTTGGCATGGCAAGGTATGCAATGACGGGAAGTCAGGAATTAGGGGATTGTATTGCCGAAGTATTCAGCCAGGGGTATGACGTGGTTATGCTTGAGAATCACGGCGTAGTAGTAGGGGCGGAAAATATGCAGGACGCGTTTGGTAGATTTGAGACTATGGAGGCGGCTTCAAGGATTCAAATTCACGCGGCGGCTTTGGGGAAGCTGTCTGTTCTTGACGAGGAGACTATTCAGGAATGTACAGAAGCCTTGAAGGCTGAGAGAGAAGGATTTGAATCAGGGGAATATAGCAGCCGGGAAAAGGCGGCCAGAAAGGAGATCTGCGATTTTGCTGCGAGAGCATACCGTCAACAGTTGATTACTAGCGTTCAGGGGTCGTTTTCCGAGAGGATTGACGACGGACGGTTTGTGGTTACGCCGTACCATAAGGACCGGCTGTATCTTGAACCGGAGGATATTGCAGCGGTTGAGAATGGAAAGTCCGAGTCCGGAAAGAGGCCGGGGAGGGCGGCGGACATTCACCGTGCGATCTATGAGGCTCATCCGGAGATTAATAGTATTATTATCTGTCAGCCCCAGAATGTGATGGCGTTTGCCGTAACCGGGGAGGCGCTGGATTCTAAGACTATACCGGAGAGCTATATCATGATGAGGGATATTCCCCGCTTAAAATCTCCTGTGATGTTGGAGAAGCCGGAGACAATCGCGGATATGTTTGATGAGAGCACGCCGATTGTCATGGCTGATCACGATTGTCTGATTGTTACCGGGGAAAGTATGCTGAAAACGTTTGACCGTCTGGAAGTCGCGGAATACAGCGCTATGTCTATCGTAATGTCTAAGAACCAGGGAGAGATTATTCCTATCGACGAGAGAGGACTGGAAGAGATCAGACAGGTATTTCATTTAAAATAGTCTCAGGGCGAAAGAGGTGGATAATGGATAAGAAGAGGGTAATAGCCATAGATCTGGGAGCGTCCAGCGGCAGAGTGATCAGCGCAGCGTTAGAGAACGGGAGGCTTGAGTTCGATGAAATCCATCGGTTTGCGAACGAGGGTATTCATGTGGGGGGACGGTTCTACACGGATATACTGTATGTGTATCGGGAGATCATAACCGGCTTGAAGGAAGCCGTGCGCAGAGGCGGGACCATAGAATCGGCGGCTGTTGACAGTTGGGGCGTGGATTTTGCACTGCTGGACGGGCAGGGCGAGTTGATGTGCAATCCATATCATTACCGGGACGAGCAGGCGGCGGGGATGATAGAGGAAGCGGAGGGGATTTTCGGAAAAAGAGGTTTATTTATGCTGACCGGCGTACAGGATATGTGGTACAATTCGGTCTACCAGATTCAGGGGATCCGGAGAAGAAATCCCGGCCTCTTGGAGCGTGCGGAATGTTTTCTTATGATTCCCGACATTTTGGGATATTTTCTGACCGGAAACCGTACGGTAGAATACACAAGCGCATCCACGACACAGATGTATGATTTGAGGAGGAGGGAATGGTCAGAACCGATCGGCAGTAAGCTTGGCCTGAACGTGAAGCTGTTTCCGGAGGTAGTTATGACGGGGGCTTTTAAAGGGAATTTCTGCCCAAGGGCAAAGAGAATGATCGGGCTGCCGGACGGAAAGGAGATTCGTCTGACTGCGGCGGCAGGCCATGATTCGGCTTCGGCGGCCTATGGGGTTCCGGCAAAAGAGAAGAATTACATTTTTATTAGTTCCGGCACTTGGTCCGTGATCGGGAAGATTCTGGACGAGCCGCTTATCACGAAAGAAATCTATGACAGGGGCTACTCCAATGAAGGGGCGGCTTTTGGTAAGATTAAGCTGGTAAAGTCTATTATGGGGATGTGGCTGATTCAGGAACTTAGGAAATGCTGGAAGAATCAGGGCAGGGAGACGGGCTACGCATTTTTGACGGAAGAGTCAAGAAAGGCGGCCGCATTTTCACATATGATTAACGTGGACGACGAGCTGTTTGTGGCGCCGGTTGATATGGAGGATTCAATCAATCAGTATTGTATTCGTACGAAGCAGACGGTGATGAAGCATCAGGGGGAATTCTACAGGACGGTGATGGAATCGTTGGCGTTCAAATACAGAGAGGCGATTCAGGATCTGGAAAATATAGCCGGCGAGAGGGTGGATACGATCTATCTGCTGGGAGGCGCGATTCAGGATCAGGAATTTTGTAAGTATATTGCGAATGTCACCGGGAAATGTGTCAGCGCGGGGCCGGTGGAAGCTACGGCGGTTGGCAATGCGTTAATCCAAATGAAGGCGCTGGGGTTCTTGGAAGATGGGGATGAATATGTAAGAATAATCAGGGAGGCATTCAATATACGCCATTATGAACCGGAGGAGACGGAAGTCTGGAATCGTATGTATGAGAGGTATAAAGCGGTGACGGCTCAAAAGGCCGCAGAATGATTGATATGGCCAGAGGATGCCGCAAAATTGGGCGTTTTCCGATTTTGAGGCATCCCTCGGCTTTTTATGCATGTATCTTTTTAAGAGTGAGAATGATGCGTTATCTGGCGAATATCCGGCACTGCCAGCAGGATGGGATAGAGGGCGAAGGCGATGATAAGCCCGCTGAGGCCCTGAATCAGATTGGCGGGAACGCTTGCCATTGCGGCTGACGCCCCGTAGAGCGGGATCTCGCACAGAAAGTATCCTCCTCCTACCATGATGATGTCCGTAACTCCGCCCAGAATGAGAGCCATATATTGGCTTCCGGACGTCTTTCCGAGTTTATGATAGAGGATTCCGGCGATCCATGCAACGATCCCTTTCACTGCAAAGGTGATCGGTACATAGATAAAGTATCCGCCCAGCAGGTCTGCCATGGCGGAACCAATTCCGGCCGCCAGAAGCCCGTAGGACGGCCCAAGGATTACCCCGGAGAGGATGACAATGGCGTCGCCCGGATGTATATATCCGCCGGTCCCCGGCGTGGGAATCCGGATGGACATGGTAGCCGCGCATGCCAGCGCCGCAAATAACGCTGTCATGACAAGTTTCTTTGGATTAGTATTCATGTTCACAGTAGTTACCTCTTTTCATGTTAAGATTTTATGTTTTTGCTTGATGTAGATACTTTATACCATATCTGGAATGAATTAAAGGTCCAATAATCACATAATTGACCATGCCAATTTGCGGTCATATGAAAGTTGTAGAAGAGAGAGGGTTAGTAGATATGAAAATTGTGATTGCGATAGATTCGTTTAAAGGCAGCATGAGCTCGGCAGACGCCGGTAGTGCGGCGAAGGCAGGCATACTTAGAGCATGCGGGGCGGACATTATTGTAAAGCCCTTGGCGGACGGCGGAGAAGGAACCACGGAGGCTCTGGTAGAAGGGCTGGGGGGAGAATACGTTTCCCTTGAGGTCTCAGGGCCGTTGGGAGCAAAGACGGACGTAAGATACGGGATTCTCGGAGACGGAAGGACGGCTGTGCTTGAGATGGCGGAGGCAGCAGGCATTACTTTGGTGAAGCCGGAGGAATTAGATCCGTCAAGGGCGACAACCTACGGCGTGGGAGAGATGATTCTGGATGCCGTAAACCGAGGCTGCAGGGAATTTATTATCGGTATCGGGGGAAGCGCTACCAGCGAGGGCGGAGCCGGTATGCTGCAGGCATTAGGATACGAGATTACCGATGAGGAAGGGAAGAACATCGGGCCGGGTATCCGTGATTTGGACCGGATTGCGTCTATTTCCTCCAAAAACGTGCCGGATGCGCTGAAAGAGTGTCATTTTAATATTGCGTGTGATGTAGAGAACCCTCTTTGCGGCGAGAACGGAGCCGTCTATGTGTATGGCCCGCAAAAGGGAGTCAAAGAGGAGGAAAAGCAGAGTTTTGATGAGAAGCTGCGGCATTTTGCGGACAAGACGAGGGAATATCTTCAAAGGGTGTCTTGCGGCGCTTGTATTTCCGGGACGGACGGGGTTCCCCGGATAGAGGACGCTGCGGATTATAGATGGGCGAAAGGCGCCGGGGCGGCGGGCGGTTTGGGATTTGCGTTCCTGAGCTATCTGCCCAACGCAGAATTAAAATCGGGGATTGATATCGTTCTGGACGCAGTAGGGCTTGAACAGGAGGTGAAGGACGCGGATATCGTCATTACCGGCGAAGGACGGCTGGACTCCCAGACAGCTATGGGGAAGGTACCCGTAGGCGTTGCCCGCCTTGCAAAAAAGTACGGGGCCAGAGTGCTGGCGTTCGCCGGAGGCATTGCAGAGGATGCAGGGATATGTAATGAGGCGGGGATTGACGCCTTCTTTCCGATTGTGAGGGGAGTCACTACTATGGAAGAAGCGATGCTCCCGGAAAATGCGAAAAAGAATATGGAATTGTCTGTCGAACAGGTATTCAGAGCAATAATCACACAGAATCGGAACGGATAAACATAATCCGAGGAAGGTCAATGGATGGTCTGTTCATGGTTATACATCCAGTTTCTTTAACGAGAGGAGAAGCAGTATGATCCCTGCGCCCGTCAGGATATGCCCAATACCTGCAATCCCTGAGATGGAAGCAGACGCGCCGTCAGACAGCGTAAGTCCAAGTACCTGTGTGACTCCGCGGACGGCCAGCATAACGGCGGTGAGCGGCACGCCGATATTGTAGACCCTCATGAATATGCGGAAGGTCTTAATTTCTTCCAGATTGCCCCGCGCCGAAAAAAGTGCCGTCAGCATGAAGACGACCATGTCGAGAAGGAACAGATGCGTATGTACCTTGCCGAGGGCGGTAGCTTCCGTAAATTGATTGAATTTTGTGAATTCCCTGTAGAACACGCCGCCCGCCATAGCGGCGACTGCGTAAATCAGGGAAATATTAAGATATTTTTTCATCTTCGTCACCTCTTGTGTAATAATATTTTCAATATTTAGTAGCTTATTTTGATTTCAGTGAGGAATACATCGCGACGCCTAAGATTACGGCTCCGCCGGCCAGTTCCCGTATACTGGGAATTTCCCCGAGGAATAAGAGGGCGTAAACAATCCCGTAGACGGTTTCCATCCCCGATATGATACCGGCAGTCTGCGCCTTCACGCTTTTCTGTGCAGTCACATACAGGGAGTGGGCGAAGGCGGTGCAGATAAAGCCTACGAAGGCGACTCCGGCAATATCCTTAGCCTGCCAGACCGTTTCCACGAGAAACAGCGCCGGGAGAAGTACCACGGCTGCCGATCCTTGTTCATAGAGACAGATGGTGCGGGCGGCGTACCGGGCTGAAAAGTAGCGGTTTGCCAGCGTCAGGACCGCATAGGTAAGGCTTGAGGCCATGCCCCAGAGGATGCCGATGGTAGTATGGTTTGCCATGGAGAATTCCGGTATGGTAATCAGCACTCCGATAAACAGGATCACTGCGCATATAATGCTCTGGCGGCGTATCTTTTCGCGGAATACGGCCGGCTCCAGAAATGTCAGAAACAAAGGGAACGTAGAGAAGGTGATGGTTCCGATCGCTACCGTCGACACTTGTATGGACTGGAAAAAGGTGGTCCAGTGCGCGGCCATGACCGCTCCGGTCAGAATGATCAGAAAGACGTCTCTTTTTGAATCAAGCTTTAATCTGTCTTTTTTTACGAGTGCGATCGCGAGAAGCAACAGGGAAGAACAGACGACCCTCCCAAGAGCGACCATGACTGCGGAAATTTCTACAAACTGTGCGGCAACGCCGGCAAGCCCGAAAAGCATTACGGCGATATGCAGGTACAGGATGTTCTTGTTAAAGTGTGTTTGTGCGTGCATTGTTTGGATCCTCCTTTGGGTATGTTTTCCTGCAATGTATATTATAGAGAATGGGTGGGAAAAGTCAATAATTTCTGGTATTAAAGGATATTCTGGCGAAGGTGTGGAAGGAGAGGAAAAAATAGCTGGGAATAAAAGGCACTGTTAGAAATCTTCCTCTTTCTTGACAAGAAAGGGGGAGATTGTTAGACTGATGTTATAGGGCGCGTTGTTCTTCCGGATAGTGATTTGGGCGGGCGTTCCCGGAAGGCGGAGAATTCGATAAAAAGGATAATAGATTGTCATATGGCAGAAAAGGGAAAAAATCCTCAAAAAAATAAAATAAAGTTAATCGTAAGTATAGTCTTATGGATATCTGCACTGCTTTTAAGCGCAGCGGCAAGATTTTTGGGCGGTTTTGCTCAGTGGTACAGCACGCGGGTCTATCCGCTGTGGGTGGCGAGCGTAGGGCGGCTGGCGGGGTATTTCCCCGTTTCCGTGTCGGAAATGCTGCTGTATTTTCTGCTGCTTGGCATTGCCGTATGGACTGTCGGGAGGTTTGCCGGGAAGATTGCCGGAAAAGGGCTGTATACCGGATTTGTGAACCTGTTTCTGCTGGCGTCAGTTTTATGTTTTCTGTATGTGGTAAATTGCGGGATTAACTATCATCGGGAGTCGTTTGCGGACAGTTCGGGAATCGGGACTGCAAAATATTCCTCCGGGGAGTTGGAGGAGGTGTGCGTCTGGCTGACCCGTGAAATATCAGGATTAAGCGGCAGGGTTGAACGAGGAAGGGAAGGCGGTATGGAATTGGGATTCCCGGCGGAAGAAAAGGCTGTGAAGGCCATGGAGAAGCTTGCGTGGGAGTATCCGGAGCTTGCAGGTTATTTCCCGAAGCCGAAGGAACTTGTGAATTCCTGCATCCTTTCGATTCAGAATTTGACGGGGGTCTACTCGCCGTTTACGATTGAGGCGAATTATAACGGAGATGTGCAGGACTATGTTATTCCGTATACCGCATGCCACGAATTATCCCATCTGCGGGGATTTATGCAGGAGCAGGAAGCGAATTTTATCGCCTTTCTGGCTTGCAGCAAGTCTGGCGATGATGCGTTTGCATACAGCGGATATCTGTCGGCATGGATACAATGTATGAATGTGCTGTATAAATGGGATTATGACGTCTGGGCTGACGTGCGCAGCCAACTGCCGGCGGAAGCGGAGGCGGATCTTAGGCTGAACAGGGAGTTCTGGGCAAAATATGACGGCGCTATTGCAGAGGTCTCGAATAAGGTTAATGATACATATCTGAAAGCGAATGGGCAGAAGGACGGGGTGAAGAGTTATAACCGCATGGTGGATCTGGTCGTCGCTTATTATAAGAGCAATGTAAGGCCGTGAGGCATTGCAGGTAAGAGGCGTGCATTTTAATTGTGAGAAGGAGGAAAAAAGATGGGTAACGAGAACTTAGTAAAAGAGAGGTCATGCATTGACTGTGCGGTAAAGAACTGTAATAAGATGGATAAGACTTATCCGGAGTTCTGCCTGACCACGAATATGGATCAGGAAGTATACCGTGAAGCGATGGCGTGTTACGAGGAGGAAGGGAACCATAAGACGATGGTTGCGGCTGCAGAAGTGGAGTATGAACATTACTGCCAGTATACGAGAGTGGAGGAAATCATGGAATTTGCCCGGAAGATCGGGGCGAAGAAGATCGGGATCGCTACTTGTGTCGGGCTTTTGAATGAGAGCCGCACATTGGCTTCGATCATGAGATCCCACGGCTTCGAGGTGTTTGGGATTGCATGCAAAGCAGGGGCGACGCCCAAGAGCTCCGTCGGTATTCCGGAAGCATGTAACGGAGTCGGAACGAATATGTGTAATCCGATTTTACAGGCGAAGATGCTGAATCATGCGGAGACAGACCTCAATGTAGTAGTGGGGCTGTGCGTGGGGCATGACAGCCTGTTCTACAAGTATTCGGAAGCGTTGGCGACGACGGCTGTAACGAAGGACCGCGTGCTTGGCCATAATCCTGCGGCGGCTTTGTATACGGCGGATACTTATTATAAGAAGCTGAAGGAGTAGATGTGCCAAGAATTGAAAAGGGGCTGCTGCAATAATGCGAGACGCCCCTTTTTCTTAAGTCCGCTGCTGTTATTGCAGTTTGATTCCGGACAGCGCTTCTGCAAATGCTGTATTCACATGTTCTTCTTTCTGGTTTTTCAGGTATTTTTGCACGTCTTTTTTGGTGACTCCGGCTCCCTCTTTTTCCCTCCGCGTTTTGAATGCGGAGAGCTTCTCTTTATATCCGCATTGGCATACAAAGGTCTCGTCGTCTCCTTTTTTGATGAGTTCCATTTTTTTGCGGCAGTTGGGGCAGCGGGCGTTGCTTAGGCGGGCAATCGTCTCGCGGTAGCCGCACTCCCTGTCCTGACACACCAGAAGACGTGCGTTCTTCCCGTTGACGGAGAGCATCCTCTTGCCGCAGCGCGGACATTTGGTGTTGGTCAGGTTGTCATGCCGGAAGGAACCTTCGGTTGAACGGATCTCGTCGATCAACGCGCTCGTATACCCCTCTATCTCCTTAAGGAACTCCGCCTCTTTGTGGCTGCCCTTGGCGATACCGGCAAGCTGCATCTCCCATTTCGCGGTGAGCTCCGGCTTTTTCAGGTCCTCAGGGACCAGCGTGAGAAGCTGCTTTCCTTTGGAGGTAATGAGGATCTCGTTCCCCTTCTTTTCAATGAGAAATGAGTGAAATAATTTCTCAATGATATCGGCCCGGGTGGCGACGGTCCCCAGCCCGCCGGTCTCTCCCAAGGTCTTTTTCGCTTTGGCGTCGTCTGATTCCATATACCGGACGGGATTCTCCATGGCCGTAAGAAGAGACGCTTCGGTAAACCTTGCAGGAGGCTTCGTCTTTCCGGTATGGATTGTAATATTGGAAACAGGCAGGACTTCTTCTTTTCTCAGGGCGGGGAGGGATTGGTCTGCCGTACGGAATATGGAAGAGACGTCGTCATCTTCCTCGGCGTCCTCGAAGTCTTCCATGCCCCAGACCTCTTTCCATCCGGAAGCTGTCACCCGCTTTCCCTTTGCGGTAAAGCAGTGGCCTGCGGCGGTTCCTTTAAGAGTGGTCTGTTCATATTCAAAGGCCGGGTAGAGTACGCTGATGAAGCGGCGTACCACCAGATCATAGATCTTCCGTTCTTCGCTGCTTAGATGCTCAAGAAGCGCAGGTTCCTCGGTAGGGATGATTGCGTGATGGTCGTTGACTTTCTTGTCGTCTACGAAAGATTTGCCTGTCTTTATGGGCGCTTTGAGCAGTTGAGGGATGAATTTCTTATACGGCCCGGTATTGCAGGCTTTCAGCCGTTCCTTGATCGTAGGAACGATGTCTGTGCCTATATAGCGGGAATCCGTACGGGGGTAGGTGAGCGCCTTGTGGTTTTCGTATAGGCGCTGCATGATATTCAGGGTCTCTTTGGCGGAGAATCCGAAACGGCGGTTCGCATCCCGCTGCAGCTCCGTCAGGTCATAGAGACCGGGAGAGAAAGTCTTTTTTGCGGACTTTTGCACCTCCGTAACGGTAAGAGACTGCCCTTTAAGGCTTGTATGAACGTCTGTAATGAAATCCTTCCGGAAGGAACGGGCGCTTCCGTTTTTACTATGCTGCCATGTCCATTTTACTGACCCGGCGGTACAGGTTAAACCATAGTATTCCTCCGGGCAAAAAGCGCGGATCTCTTCCTCGCGTCTTGCGATTATGGCGAGGGTGGGGGTCTGTACGCGGCCGCAGGAGAGCTGGGCGTTGTGTTTGCAGGTCAGGGCGCGGGTAGCGTTGATTCCCACGAGCCAGTCTGCCTCGGCGCGGCTTCTTGCCGCATGGTATAAGTCCAGATATTCACGTCCGTCTTTCAGGCGGGAAAATCCTTCTCGGATGGCTTTGTCCGTAACGGAAGAGATCCATAGTCTTCTGACAGGTTTGTGGCAGTTGGCTTTTTCCAAGATCCATCGGGCGACAAGCTCGCCTTCCCTTCCGGCGTCGGTAGCGATGATAATGTCGCCGATATCCTTGCGGAACAGCTGGGACTTGACGCTGCCGTATTGTTTCGCGGTCTGTTTGATTACGATGAGTTCCCATTTCTTGGGGATCATGGGAAGGTAGGACATATTCCATTCTTTGAATTTCTTGTCGTACTCTTCGGGATCTGCCAAAGTGACGAGGTGGCCTAATGCCCATGTGACGACATATTGATTCCCCTCTATGGCTCCGGAAAGATTCTTGCGGCAGTTCAGCACGCGGGCAATGTCTCTGGCGACGGAGGGTTTTTCAGCTAATACTAATGACTTCATTTTTAATTCCTCATAGATCTGTTATGTTGTGTCCGTATGGAGCTATTTTGGTATAATAGCACATAATAATGTTTTTGTAAATTTAGATTGACGTTTCCGCCCTATTATGAAAGCCGGGTTTTACGCCGATAGTATAAGTATAGCATAGTAACGGTAAAACCGGTAGACTGAACTGTTACATAGCATGAGGTTAGTCGGAATGAAAAGAGGGATATTTATGAAAGTAACGAACAATAAGGTTTACTCAGATCCCCAGATTGTATTTTTAAAGATGGATTCCCGGACAGATCGTGAAAATGATACGGCGAAGGACGCAGCTTCCCTGATGAAGGAGCTGGAGCAGACGTATAGGAATATTAATTTCAGCGTAATATCTTTTGAGAACCATCAGCAGATTTCACAGTATGGGGCAGGCCAGACAGGGATGAACAATGTGGCGCTCTCCGAGAAACTACTTGAGAGGATGAGTACGGACGAGAATCTTCGCCGGCATGTGGAGAATATCTTGAACCATCTTGATCAATATCAAAAATCGGCGAATGTAGACGCGCTTCTCAGGAATAAGGATCTGGTCGGTATGGGGCTGGTGATTGACGAGAGCGGTCAGGTATCGAAGTGGACGGCGATGCAGAAGAAAGAGGAGAATACCCAACAGACATGGTGGAGGGATAAGAAGTCGAACTCTTTCTATGCGAATAAGAAGAGACCGAAGGTTAATTCCTACAGTTATTCCCATACGTCAAGCATGATGAGGCTGGCAAGCGCAAGGAATGTTAGTTCCGTTAAGGGGTTGATTTCCGCAAAGTATGGGGAGATACAGCGGGTGAAGATGCAGGTATCCGATTCGGCGGAAGCGGCGAGAATTGTTGGAAAGATTAAGTCGGTGATCTTGAGCGGTAATATTAAGATTGCCAGACTTCACAAAGAGGAGAATATCCAGCGCCGGCAGAAGGCGGCGGAGAAGAAGATGAAAGAGAAGCTGGCGCTTCAGTTGGCGCAGGAATTGAAGCGTAAGCAGAAGGCCAGAATGGGTTTGGAGCAGTGCCAGTCATCGACGGCGCATATGGATGATGTGATGCCCAATTCGTCCATGAGCGACGAGCAGTTCCGGCAGATGGCAGAGCAGTATGTGGATTCTTTATCGCCGGCAGCTTTGTCGGCAGAGGCGGCGGCATTGCTTGGGGACGGAGCGTCAGGGGCGGTCAGCGTGGAAGTAATGTCAGTTCCGGTAACGTCGGTGGAATTTATTGATTGTTCTGCGTAGTATACGGCGCGTCGGGACAGATAGCGGTAACAATGAAAAATGCTGAGAACAGGAGTTGTTAAGGTTCTCAGCATTTTATTTATTTCTTTTTCAAGATCTCCTCTAATACCTGACGGGAAGCGGTTGCCAGGGCTTTGCGGTTTTCTGCGGCGGCTTCTTTTAATTCCGAGCGGAGTATAGGGATTTCTTTAGGGGCGTCAATGGCAAGTTTTACCCAATCAGTTCCTGTGTCAACGACGGTCAATGTGATATTGTGATTAATGGAGAGGGATTGTCCTTTCCGGCGTTGCAATATAAGCATAGCATTAATCCTCCTTACGATTCATATCGCCAAGTGCATGACGGAACGTGTATTCCGGCTGTTCCAGAATGACTTGCTTTGCCTTACGATTCAATGCGTTGACTATAAGGGGCGCTTTTAAGTTTACCGTAGATTCGGCAATGGAATCCTTGATTACGCCTATTACATAATAAGAGACGTCCTCCATAGAGTCGGCTCCTATTTCATAAAGATCCTGCGATGACAGAATCGGCGCATAGTCCGGAAAGAAACCAAAAGGATTCATTAATATAAATGACAGTGTTTCATCATCAAGGCATTGCAGAGAAATCATGGAATCGTTTCCCTCTTGGAATGGAATGGGAAGATATCTTGTGTGGTCTTCAAAACCTATCAGTCCATTGACGATATGAATGGCGTCTGTTTCCTCATAAGAGACGGAGCCAAAATATTTAGCGTTTATATTCAACGTTTCATACCTCCTGAAAATTCGGTACTATGGTATCCGGATTTTTATTTTATTTATAAGTGAAAAAGTAAGGGCTTTACTAAGCCCTTACATCTATTGGTTCATAATTAGGATCTGCACTCGGCGGTACATAGAGCGGTCCGCCGACGTACTCAATGACAACATCAGGACGCTGTGTTATGGACATCTCAATATTGCCGGGGATAAATTCAAAATTGCCGTTTGCCACTTTCAGGTCAAAGTTTAATTTATCCATCTCATAGTTGATTGTCAGGTCAGCCGCTTCATAGCTGATATCTACAGGGGCAGAAGGGGTGAATCCAAGCTGGAATTCTCCGGTAGCAGGAGCTGTTCTCTGCTGCATAATCTGTCCGATTACATCTTGGCCGATATCCGCTTTAACCAGAAGCTGTCCTTCCTGTGCAAGCTGAGCCGTTGCGCTGTAAGCGGCTTCTTTTCCCTTCTGTGCGGTCTGTGCAACGCTTCTTGTTGTGGTAGGCACAACAGAATTTCTTGCCTCAGAAGCATCCAGATGCAGTTTCACAGGACGGCTCTTAATCGACAATCCGCCTTCATTACGGCTGATTTCCAATTCTGCCTTGGCGCGGGAATATTCCAGCCGGGCATTATTGACTTTCAGCTCATACTGAATAGGAACCGTTGTAATTCTGATGAGTTGATTCATATATGACTTCCTCCTTTCTTATTCCTATATTTTTTTATTAACGCATAAAATCAATAAATGAAGGGGTCAAAATCTGGTTTCCTACTTTTAGTGATGCATTGTAAGCATATTGAGCCCATGAGAAATTCATGATAGCTTCTGCCATGTCAATGTTCACTACGTTATCAATCTGTGTAGCAAGACTGATCTCATTAGTCTCTAAACGGTCTCTGGTGGTAGTAAGGAACTCGGTCTGCGTACCGAGAGTAGTTACAACCTCCAGAACACCCTCCCGTCCTTCGTCAAACTTACCTAAAAGCTCTTCATATCTGTCGTAATCAAAGTCTTCTTTCTCTAATTCATCTGCAATCTTTCCCATCAGAAGAATCATATTCTTAGGATCTTCAATACCATCCTCATTAGCGTCGAACTTTCCAAAGCCTACCATCTTAATACCCGGAAGGCTGGTATTGAAAGCGCTGGAGGAATCTATGGTAAAGTCGTCATTAATATTCAAACCAAAGCCCAAGTCTACGTAGAGTGAGTCCTCAGACAGATTCTTCAGACGTTCAGCAGATTTAGCTGGAGTGTTAACATTGGGATCCGGATCAATCTTACCATCTTCACCGTAAAGATTTCCGGTATTAACATCAACATTTCTGTAAAGAAGAACCTGTTCTCCATTAGCATCTTTGGTGAGTTTAAAGGGAACGGACTGTCCGTCGCTTCCTGCAAATACGTATTTTCCTTCGTAACTTGCATTCAGGCTCAATAACAAGCTCTCCTGAGAACCGCGCCAAGCGTCGGCGTAAGTCTGTCTCGTTGAGAGAGAACCGTTAGTTCCGTTCAGCGCCTCAATTCCGTACTGCTTGCTCAGATGCTTTGCGATATTGTTAATCTGCATAGCAGCGTCTTCCTGTGAATCCTGGAAGGACTGTACGTCCTTTACCAGATTCAGATAATCCTGATTCCTGACGTACTTACGTTCCAAAACAGAAGCGCGTAATGCATTGGCAGGATCTTCCGCAGTAGAATTGAACTTCCGTCCCGTCATAACTCTGGTTCTTGCAATATCCAGATTAGAAAGGGAGGTTCCCAGATTCGATTTATAATTTCGTAATATTTGATTTGTAGTAATTCTCATATTATACCTCCTGTTACCTTCCGACTACACCGGTGCCGTTAATCAATTTGTCGAGCGCCTCGTCTAATGTCGTTAGAAATCTGGCCGCCGCGCTGTAAGATTGGTTATAGTGAAGCAGATCCATACCTTCTTCGTCCAACTGCACGCCGGATACGGCGTCTCTGGAATTCGCGGTCTCATTAAGAACGGAAATCTGATTCGCAAGCATGGTGTTGGCTGATTTATAGTCAATACCAAGTGTTGCCTCAATGTTGGCAAAACAATCATGAAAACTTCCTTTATAGAAAGTAATCTTATTGCCCGCAGAGTTATTAGCGGCAAAGGTAATATCTTTTTCTAACAGTTTTACCATGTTAAGAATATTCTCATTAGCAGTGGTACCAGCCTCTTTGTCAAGGGTGACATAGTTATTAGACGGCCGGATACCGTAGGTTCCGTTCGCCCATCCTGTGGCAATCTTAATATTTGACGCGGTAAAATCTGCGGAACCGTCGATCGTTTCAAATAACGGATAAGCATAGACCGGGGGATTCGTCATAGGCTGCCCCTGAGCGTCTTTAGCAAAAATGGTGTTTCCATCTTTATCTTTAGGGATTATAACATTCCCGTCTTCATCTTTTAAATTGGTAAGCTTACCGTTCTCATCCTTTACGGCATTTGCTTCGTTGAACGCTTTCGCAAATGTATCAACAAGAGAATCTAACACCTTCTCGTAGTAACCCAGACCTTTAAAATCAGTTCCGTCAAAGTCGCCTGACTTATTAAGGAAATCGAGAGTTCCCTTCAAAGTACCGGAACCTAAAACATTAGTCACATCCGCCGTGGCGCCTTTTGCATCGAAAAGCGTCAATTCTACCGGCTGATTCAGTACGTCCGCATCAAACTGTGCAAATAAACCGCCGGAAATCAGAGAATGTTTAACGCCTTCCGTATCTGTAAAGTCTACATTCAGAACTTCTACATACTGGCCGGGGCCCACCTCTTGATTCTTATACTTAACCGTTATAGGAAGGAAACTTCCTAATTCATCTAATAACTGATTCCGCTGATCCTGCAGTTCAAGAGCCGGATTACCTAGAACCTGACTGTTCTTGATACTGGTATTCAATTCGGCGATATTCTCAAGCATCTCGTTCACATCTGCGATATCGGTAGTCTCAAAGCCCATCTGCATATCTTCTCTGACATCCTGCAGCTTAACGGAATTCTCACGGAACAAATTCAAGAGTATCTGCATATTGGAACGAACCATCGTATCATGCTCCTGATTACCAACCTGAGTAGAAAGTGTACTCAATGAGCTGGTAAGGGAGATGAAAGCGGCGCGGACACCCTGCATCGTAGCCTCGTCAAATATAGGGGTCAGCTGTTCGAAACCGGCTGCATGCGCATCCGTAGTTCCTAACTTGCTGATCTGAGAACGGTACTGGGCGTCAAGAAACGGATCACGTAATTGAGATACACCTGTCATCTCGACACCGAAACCGACCTTGATGTTGGCTTTAGCGCTGTAAAAATCACCCTTCTGAGTATTCATACTGGCAAGATCAAGACGCTGTCTTGTGTAACCAGGGGTATTAATATTGGTAATATTCTGACCGACAACATCCAGCGCACGCTGACTGGCAGCCATACCTAACTGTGCGGTGGTGAACCCGGCAAACGTTGAACGTATCATAGTAATTCCTCCTTCTGATCTATACGCAAATCATGTGCTATATATCTGTTAAGGATACTGCTGCGTATCCGGACATCTAAGCCATGGACTTTGCGGGATATTAAATAGAACGGCTGGTAAAGCGGTTCTTTTTCTTGTTGTCATCTTTTTGTCCTGTGGAAGTATAAGTAGCCTTTCCAGGACTTTCCGCAGCAAGAGCAGACTGTATTACATGGAGATTCACCTCGATAATATCTCTCGCGCTGTTGTTGATAGATTGGAAAGTTCGGACCCGCTCCCCCAGCCGGTCAAACAGAGGGCTCAAAACAGCAGACGTATCGTCCGGCGTATGTTCTAAAATCTGCCGGAAGGTATAGCCTTCCATGCCGAGACGCTTCTGTTCGGCCTCTCTCTTCTGCTCCAATCCGCGTAATTGCAGAACAGCAGCCTGCTCCTTGTGCATGCAGTCTTCTACGAACGTGACACGATTCTTAACCGCAGCGTCGAGCTTCTCCTGTTCTATCGGAATTAAATGATCAAAAAGAGAAATTAACTCTTCTATAATCTTAGTAAATGCTGTAAAATCATTCATCCCTTGTCTATCCTCCTACAGCAACAGCATACGGGCTGCTATTGCATTGGCATCAACATGATAGGTATTCGAGGTAACCTGATTCTGCAGATTATGAATCTTATCTGCAGATGCCATATTCTTAATCTCAGAAGACAACTGCCGGGTAAGCGACTTGGCAAACGTATGCTCTTCTATCTGTCTAGGGTCAGACTTTATAATAATAGCATCGAAGTTGTGTTCATCGTTAGAAACTACGGAAGGAGTAGAATTTTCCTTGGTATGAATACGCATGTCTGTGAAATTGTTAATCACATTATTGTTAGTTGAAATTTTCATACTGGACTCCTTTTTCATTAAAATCTTTAACGTCATTTTCTGGTTATACTATGAATATCGGCACAACTTCGGGATTCATAACACCAAATAAAAAGTTACTTGACGCCCTTTAAATGATTCATAAGGACGGAAGAAATATTTTCGCAGGAAGCCTGCGTGCAGACAGCCCCGATATTGTAAGCAACCATAGGCATGCCGTATACGACGCAGGATTCTTTGTCTTGTCCGATGGTAAAGGCGCCGCTTTGACGCATCTTGAGAAGCCCGTCCGCTCCATCGCGCCCCATACCGGTCATAATAATACCAACCTTGTTAATAGCTACGTTCGCAGCTATGGAATTAAACAGAACGTCTACGGAAGGACAGTGGCCGCTTACCTTTGCGCCCGGCCGGCACTGAACGATGTAGTTGCGTCCGGAGCGGACTACTTCCATCTGTTTTGCACCAGGGGCAATCAGGGCCAGACCGGGATGTATCACATCGCCGTTCTTCGCCTCGCGGACTTCCATATTACAGATTCTGTTCAATCTCTGAGCGTACATTTCCGTAAAGCCTTCCGGCATATGCTGGGTGATGACGATACCCGGGATGTTGCCCGGAAGTCTCTTTAATACTTCCAGCGTTGCCTCCGTTCCCCCGGTAGACGCGCCCAGTCCGATGATGGTAGAATCAAGGACATTCCTTGACAGGGCCGGAAACGGCATAGGTCTTGCCGTACCCTGCGCGGGACGCTGCAATACCGAGCCTTGCGCAGGAGCTGCGGATGGCGTCGATAACGGAGTGTTATTGGCCGCCGGAGCGCCGACAGGCTGGCTGATACGGACTTTCGCCTTGGCTGCCGTCATGACTTTTACTGTAAGCGATTCAAAAAATGTCTGCTTTGAATTATGGACAGACATATCCGGTTTGCGTACGAAATCAACCGCGCCGGCTGAAAGTGCATCGAACACGCTCAAGTTCAGGGAAGACACAAGAACGACCGGAAGCGGAGTTGTGGGAAGCAGCTGCTTTAGAAATTCGATTCCGTTAAGGCCGGGCATCTCCACGTCAAGGGTAAGCACATCTGGTTTTAATTGAGGAATCTTCTGTTTGGCATCGTAGGCATTGATAGCATAGCCGATTACTTCTATGCCGGGCTGCGCGGACAGATGATGCATGAGCGCCTGCCGAAAGAGAGAAGAATCGTCAACAACTAATACTTTAATATTGTTATTCATAAAAGGTTCCTTTCTTACGCCAATACTGCGTATCCATTATTGTTGTAGGTATAACCATGGAAAAGCCGCTTCTGAAAAATCAAAAGCAGCTATTCCTCTATGTTTTTTTATATATCAAATTTTTCGATAAGTAGCAGGTTTCAGATATTTGAAGGGCGTTGTTGTCTTATTCAGGCTCTCTGAATGGCCGATCAGAAGGTAACCGCCGGGGTTGGTCGCATTGAAGAAACGCTGTACTAACGCATCCTTGGTTGGCTGATCAAAATAAATCATTACATTCCTGCAGAATATTACATCGAATTTCAATTTAAACCGAATCGGATCCATCAGGTTAAAGGTTCTGAAGATTACGTTGGATTTAATCTCAGGAGCCACGGTAAAGGTTCCCGGCTCGCCTGCAGGACGGAAATACTTGGACCGCCAGTCCGGTGAGAGTTCCTTAAGCGCTTCTTCGTCATAGACCGCATTCTTTGCAGCTTTTAGGGCGTTCTGAGATATGTCGGTCGCGAGAACTCTTGTGTCCCATGCGGCTGCCTTGGATCCGAAGAATTCTTTCAGGATCATGGAAATCGTGTAAGGTTCCTCTCCGGAAGAGCAGGCCGCGCTCCATATGCTGAGAACTTTATCCTTCTTTGTCTCCACCAGATAGGGAAGAATGGTATCCTTGAACAAGTCAAAATGTGCTCTTTCGCGCATAAAAAACGTATAGTTCGTCGTAAGCTTATTCAGCATCAGTTCAATGTCTTCCGGTTTCTTATTCGTAACCAGATTATCGATATATTCCCCAAAGGAAGTAAATCCTAAAGAGACGATCGTGTTGGAAAGACGGCCGACGATCAATTGGCGTTTCTTTGATAAGTCTATTCCGTAGTTTTGATGAATGAACGTAATCAATGTCTGAAAGTCACGGTCATTAAGAGTTAACATAGTTCTTCTGTCTCCTTTGTATTATTAGTACGACTGAACTAGCTGTTCGCAATCCAGGAACAGAATGACTGAACGCTCGGATGAGGAAATCATTCCGCTGATTAGTTCCTGCTGATTCTCAACAGGAACCGGTGCAATCCTCTCCTGGTCAATATCCATTACTTGTTGAACGGCATCTACAATAATGCCGATGTAAACCGAATTAATGTTCAATACGATGATACAGGTTGAAGCCGTATATTCGATTGCGGGTTTACCCATACGCAGGCGGATGTCAATGATCGGGATGATCTGCCCGCGCAGGTTAATGATACCTTTTACGTAATCCGGAACAAGGGGAACCATGGTAATCGCATGGTTCGTAATAATCTCAATGACGTAGTTCGTGCTGACGCCGATGTTAAGCCCGTCGGAGCTGAATGTTAAAAAACGCTCCGTAGAGATTGGCGCCCCATCCTCCATAACTTGGTTCGCTGCTGTATTTACTGCTGTATCTGCTGACATAATTATTCCTCCAGTTCTCTGTACACTTTAATATTGCTGAGTCGCCGCATATAAGTTGCTGATATCCAGAATCAAGCTGATATTGCCGTCGCCGAGGATGGTACAGCCGCCGATACCGGAGCTCTTGATGTTGAAGTTGCCAAGGAACGGCGAGAGCGGTTTTACCACTACCTGCTGTTCTCCAAGCAGCTCATCCACGAACAGACAGTAGGATTTGTCTGCAGTCTCAACCCAGATTAAGATACCGTCTTCGATATTGGTAACTTCTGTCTCAATATTATATAACTCATGTATTCTAATAATAGGATAGAACGCATCCAGACACTTGATGATCTCGTTGCCGTTGGCATCCAGAATGACTTCTTCCTTTTGCGGCTTAAATGACTGGCGGATATTGGCTATCGGAATTGTAAACAAGGACTTGCCGACAGACACTTCCATACCGTCTGTGATCGCCATGGTTAGCGGAATCTTAAGAGTCGTACAGCTTCCCTTGCCGGTCTCGCTTGTTATAGAAATCGTTCCGCCTACGGACTCTACATTCTTCTTCACTACATCCATACCCACTCCGCGGCCGGAGAACTCGGTAACCTCCTCGTTGGTGGAGAAACCGGGAAGCAGGAGAAGAGAAAGGATCTCTTTCTTGGAATAATCGCTTGCCGGTTTGGTGAGGATACCGTTTCGTTCCGCCTTGGCAAGGATCTTATCCGGGTTCATTCCCTGTCCGTCGTCGGAAATGGAAATGATTACTTCGCTTCCTGTGTGTGCGGCGGAAAGTACAATCTCTGCCTGCGGGTTCTTCCCTGCGGCAATACGCTCTTCTGCCGTCGCCTCAACACCATGGTCCATAGAGTTACGGACGATGTGCATGATCGGATCGCCGATGCTGTCTACGACAGTCTTATCTACTTCCGTATTCTCGCCTACCAGAGTAAGGCGGACGTCCTTGTTGAGTTTCTTTTTCATGTCGCGGACGATACGGTTCATCTTCTGGAAGGTTCCTGACAGAGGAACCATCCTCAGAGACATTGCAATGTCCTGAAGGTCGTCTGTTAATTTGCGAAGCTGGCGCGCTGACTTCGTGAAGTTATCAAGCTTCAGATTCTGAAGGTCGGGCGATGATGTTACCATGGATTCGGTGATAACGATCTCCCCGACAATAGCTACCAGACTGTCTAACTTGGAAAGGTTGACGCTGATAAGGCTCTGCTTCACGGGCGCGCTGTTGTGCGTAGACGTGGAAGCTGCCGGAGCGCTGTTTTGCGCCGGAGCGGAAGGCGCCTGCGCGCTGTTTTGTGCCGGCGCGGAAGCTGTCTGCGCGCTGCCTGCGCTCTCAGCCGCCGACAACGGACGGGACTGAGAAGCCGGAGCCTTCTCGGCAGGCTTCGCCGACGCGTTCTCAATTACTTCGTATGAATGTATGCTGTTCTGCAGCTTGATCGCCTGAAGCGCCCGTTCCAGATCTTCCTCATTCCCTACCGCAATGAAGAAACCTTTCTCTACAATCGTCTCGCTTGTATCGGAATTGGTCTCCACATCGTTGGGATAATGTTCAAAGTGTAAGTCAATCTCGCGCAGCGCTGTAATTACCATAAACGCGCGAAGATTCTCCATACCGGATCCTTCTTCAAAATGGATCCGTATGAAGTAACGTAAATTACTTTCCGGACATCCGGCAAGCTCCTGATTGATACGTGCGATTGCTTCCCCGTCAGCAACCGGCGTCTCTGTTTCGACCTTTTCTTCTTTGGAAGAATCAGCGGATGACTTGCTTCCGGAAGAACTGATTTTTTCCAAAAAACTATTAATATTTGCAATGATGTGGTCGATATTAGTGCTAAGGGGCTCATCGTTTTCGATTTTTTCAACCTCTATACGAAGAGCATCCGTTGATTGGAACATCAGATTGAACAAATCATTTTTATGTGATTCGTCGAGAGCATCCATACCGTTTTCACGGATATAGAAGAATAAGTCCTCTATATGATGTGCAATCTCCATCAATGTAGAGAATTCCATCATGGCCGACGATCCTTTGATCGTATGCATGATACGGAAAATCTCATTAACATCATTCGTTGTGAACGTTGCATTCTTTTCCGCTTCTATTAAGAGTTCATCCAGCTGTTCCATAAGAGTGTTAGTCTCGTAAAGATACATTTCAAGCATGTTATCCATAATCTTAGTACCGCCTTATCTAATAATGTTAATTATAATATGTTAAAAAGTATTATTTTTATGTATATCGTCAGAATGGCGGAAAAGGATAAGAGTAAATTATAGAGTAGGTGAAAAAATGTCAAATATTTTAAAAGTAACGAATCCAACCGTGGCGTATGAGAACAATAATACGATAAACAAGCAGACTCCGTCCCAACAGGCGGAGGACCTTAGCATAAAGAACCCCGTCGAAGCGAACCGGGTCGGAAGGGCGGACGGAAGAGCCGAGGCGGGCGGAGACGACGGAGGCCAGAAGGGAATTTCCTATGAATCGAACTTCGGAAGTTTTATCGCGTCCTTAAGGGAGGTGCCGCGCCTTGGGGAGATCATGACCAAGATGATCTTCGGGGGTATGGCGAATCTGGTAGAGTCCGGGATCGGCAAGGGGACTGCGGAGGAGATTCAGGCTTTTTTTCAGATGCTTGAGATGTCGCCGGAGAAGCTCAATGAATTCATGAAGGGACAGATGGCGGGGGCGAATCGTCTGCAGGGGCCGTTGTTTGACGTGATGCGCCAGATTATGGGCGAGGCGACGACGGTGGAGCTGAAAGCGGGTGTCTTGGATTTTCTGAAAAAATATAATGATATGTCCTCAGGAAAGCATATTCTCGAGAATATTAAGGGGACGCTGGAAGATATCGAAGCTCGTATGTTCCGGAACGACAGGGAGGGACTGCAGAAACTTGCCATGCGGTTAAAACCACATGCTACGGAAAGTAACGCCGCCAATGTAAGGATGCTGAAGGAACAGATTATTCCTTATATGGGAAAATATGTGGCGGACAACCGGGAGATGGGAAAGCTGCGGGATTTGGTCACACTGGTTGCGTTTAATACGGCGCGGTACGAGAGCGGCAGCCTTGACAAGGTGGTCGAAGCGTTCCAAAGGCTGATGGAGTTCCCGACTTTCCATAAGCATTTTCCGGGAATGACCGGGAAGGATCTGCGCAATATGCTTCTGAACGTTGATTATGACCGGGCGGCGGGGAAGAACGAGCTGACGGATAAGCTTTTGAATATTATGGAAGCCGGGGTGAAAGGCGAAGCCGGCGTTGAGAATAAGGAGCAGTTTGTCAATATTATGCGGAGCGTGCTGGTGAATGAAAGCGTCTATATGCCGGTTATGCATGTGATGCTGCCTGTGATTCTGGACGGTGTGCCCATGTTTTCGGAGATGTGGGTAGATCCTGACGAGGAGTCGGGGAATCCGGGGTCTAAGGAGCGCGGCGTGAAGCTGTTGATCAAGTTCGATATGAAAGATGTTGGCTTTTTTGATATGATGTTGTATTATGAGAAGGGGAAGATTGATATGCTGATCCATTATCCGGAGGAGCTGGCTGGGCATGAGAGCGATATTCGCGAGAATATACGCAAGATTATGCGTAAGAATGATCTGGAACTGGAGTATCTGGGCGTAGAGCAGGGTAAAGCGCCAATCCCGGTGCATACCGCCTTCCCGAAGATATTGGAAAGGAGAAATTCAATCAATGTCACAGTATGAGGACGTGATGAACAAGAAAGCAGTCGCGCTGCGGTATGATGAGAATAAAGATGTGGCTCCGGTGATTGTGGCTTCGGGGCTTGGATATATGGCGGAGCGGATCGTGGAGATGGCTAATGAGAACGGTGTGCCGGTGTATGAGGATAATTCTCTGGCAACGGTGCTGACTCAGTTGGATCTGGGGACGGCGATTCCGGAGGAACTGTATCAGGCTATTGTAGATATTTACGCTTATTTTCTAAAATATAATCCGGAGAAGGCCAGAGAGGCCGAGGAAGCCAGAGCGAGAGCGGCTGCGGAGGCGGACGAGTCCGAGGCGGAAGAAGGCGGCGCTCAGGAAGAGGTCAAAGAGTAAGTTGTTTGGGAGGGGATTCTGTGAAGTTGGGGATTTTCCTCCTTTTATGATTTATAATGGTTAAAAAATAGGGAAAAGGAATCAGGAAAGATATGAGAAAAGCTCAGAAAAAACAGGCCGAAGATTTCGTTGAGTCTCTCAGGCAGGCTCATACCGAGATCAAGAAAGCCATATTGAATAAGAACAGCTTAGCTTTGGAGCTGCTGGGACAGTGTCAGGACGGCGCGATCCGGCTGGGTAATATGATTGAGACTATAGAGGGGGAAGGCTTCGCCACCGTTCCCTTGTTAGAGGATTACTGTGAGATTGTCTATCAGATCCATGAGGAGCTTCTGCAGGATCTGCCGGTAAATGTAGAGACGGCATATGACAGCTTGTATCAGGCGCTGAGGAAGGTGGAATATAGCGTGAGGGAAGATATTAAGGTGCGCAAGGAGGCCGTATTTCTTCCTTATAAGGCGTCTATGTGGGATTCTCTGGAAAGTGTTTGGCAGGCGGCAGACGAGGATCCGGAGTGCGACGCATATGTAATTCCGATTCCGTACTATGATAAGAATACGGATGGGAGTTTCCGGGAGATGCATTATGAAGGGGATCAATATCCGGATTATGTTCCGATTACAAAGTATGACGCCTATGATTTTGAGACAAGGAAGCCGGATTTGATTTTTATTCATAATCCATACGACGACTGTAATTATGTGACCAGTGTCCATCCGTTTTTTTATTCGAAGAATCTTAAGAAATTTACGGAGAAATTGGTCTATATCCCGTACTTTGTGCTGAGCGAGGTTGACCCGGATAACCAGCAGGCGGTGGAAGGGATCGAGCATTTCTGTACGGTTCCGGCAGTGGTGAATGCGGATAAAGTGATTGTGCAGTCGGAGGATATGAAGAAGGTCTATGTGAACGTGCTGACGAAGGAGACCGGCGAGAATACGAGACCGTACTGGGAAGGGAAGATCCTTGGACTGGGGTCGCCGAAGCTAGATAAGGTGCTGAACGCCGCCGATGCCGGGTGCAGCGTGCCGGAGGAGTGGAAGCGGATTGTGCTTAAGGAGGACGGGAGCCGGAAGAAGATTATTCTGTATAATACCAGTGTGACTGCGCTGCTTAAGCAGGAGGATAAGATGCTTAGGAAGATGGAGTCGGTGTTCCGGACTTTCAAGGATAACTGGGAGGACGTTGCGCTTCTGTGGAGGCCGCACCCGCTGATTCAGGCGACGATAGAGTCTATGAGGCCGCAGTTGTGGCTGGATTATCAGAAGATTGTGGAGCAGTTCCGGTCGGAGGGATGGGGGATCTATGATGATTCTGCGGAGCTGGACCGGGCGATTGCGTTGAGCGACGCCTATTATGGGGACGGGAGCAGTTTGGTGCAGTTGTGTCAGAAAGCGGGGAAACCGGTGATGCTGCAGGATGTGGAGATCTTGTAGGGAGAGGCCGGAGGAAAGCATCCGATCACATATTTGAATAGGGCGGAAGAAGGATACCTGTAAGAGGCTATGATAGAATCTTGCAGGTATTTTTTGCAGGTGTTTTTGGGAAATGACGGGCAGATAGCGCGGTTACTGTTTGTACGCCGCTATTTCGCGGGGCGTTTTCGCGCATTTTATGGGGAAATCCCGAGTTTTTCAGCGCGAAACCGCATCTTTTTGCGCTTTCTGTGCATCGCGGAGCGTGTTGCTGGTCACAGAGTGAACGGTAACAGCGTAATAAATGCAGCGGTAATTTTGAGCGTCGAATATTGTCGGAATTTATAGAGTATGGTAACATTTATATAGAATTTTTTAAAAGAGGAGTCGGAGTAATGATGGAACAACAGAAGATAAAGCTAGGGGCGAGGGTATTAACGGAGCAGGAGATGAATCTGATTCTCCCGAATTCAAATCAGGTATATGACCAGATTGATGTGTTTCGCAGCAATATTTCGGAAGGAAGCGGCAGTGAACAGAAGACGAACAATATTGGAATTATGGGGTGCCGGGGAGCGGGAAAGACTTCAATCTTAAAAACGTTTTATAAGAGGTTAAGCGAAGAGCAAAAAAATACGGGAGATATTTTGCTTCCGATTGTTATTCCGGAGAATATGTCTCCGGGGACATCGCTTATGGATGCTATTCTGGGAATGTTTAAGCCGATTGTTAAGGAGATCGGCGATGAAAGGAAAAGGAAGGAGAACGAAAAAAGGGGACGGGAATGCATTTACTCTGGCCGCGATAAGCTGGAAAAAGTATATAACGATATGGTGAGGCAGTATTGTTATATTAAAAAAGATTATCGGGATATATTGATACGGCAGTTTACCACAGAGCAATATTATCTGGATAAGACCAAAGAAGTATTTAATTCGGACTCGGAATTTATAAAATTGTTTGGGGAGTTTGTCAATATATTGTGTACATATGCGGAAGAGAAGAGGGATAGGGCAGATGACGCTGAGGGATCCCATGCTATGATTTTTTTATTTATTGACGATATTGACCTGAGTACTACGCGGTGTATGGACGTTGTAAAAGTCCTTCTGTCTTATTTGCCTAATCCGAGAATAGTGACGTTCATATCGGGGGATCTTGATACCTTTGAGGAAGCGCTGACTCTGGATTTCCTTAGACAGGAGAATTCGCTTGATGCCGAGGTTTTTCGGACAACGTATATGAACAGGAAGGCAGACAGTCTGCTGACGCGGAAGAAAGCTCTGGCATATGAATATTTGAGAAAGGTTATTCCGCCCGCGTATCGTAAAACTATCAAGAGGTGGTCGCTGGAGGAAAGAGGGGATTTTCAGGTTGCGGACGGAGAGGGGAAGAACCAGACGAAGTTAGTGGAGCTGTTGATGGAGGTGACGGCGGAATATATTGACAGCTCCTATTTTACATATACGGATGTGACTGAAAGAAGGGAAAATGAGCGCCGAAGGGTTAATGATGTTATATTCCACATGTTTGATGATACGTCGCGGGGTATCAATAATGTTTATAATGTATTGCAGGAGCTGCGGGACTTAGGACATGAGGCTGATAGGAATTCATTAATGAGGCTGATTGAGGCAATGATTGATTCCAAGCAGTTATACGCCCAATGCAGAGAACAGTTCCTTGGACAAATCATTGTAGTTGTACAGGATAATGTTAAGGTTGATTTTGAAAGCGCGTTTCACTGGTTATATGGAGAGGGAGGTCAAGAGAGTGATAAGGCTGCCGGGGGAGGGCAGGACTCAGGGAATGTCAGCGGGGGAGAAGAAGATAGACAAGCAACTTGTATGGATGATAAGGAAAATGAGAAAGAGCAAAGTTTTGATTCTAAGCAAAGTTTTTCTATTTTTTTGTTAATTGATTTTGCGGGCAGGATTTTTTCTGAGGAACTGAATTCTAACGCTTATTATATGATGCTAAAGAATAAAGCCGTGGAGGAATATATTTACGACGAGACAATTGACGGAAAAATCCCCGCGAAACGGAAGAAGCTTAGTCTGGACGGACATAATTGGAATGAAAAGAATATTGGGTGGATATTGAGCAAACTTTTACAGAACGGAGAATTTATTCTGAATTTGTATCTTGTGAAATTTCTGGGCCGGGATAGGATCTATCATATTTGGGATGGAGGAGAGACGGGCCGGGATGATGTTTATGAGGCGGCGTATGCGCTGATTAAGTCGGTTCAGGCGATGGAGGAAGATGCGGAAGGACGAAAAGATTATT
Source organism: uncultured Dorea sp. (assembly GCA_910577685.1). Lineage (GTDB taxonomy): Bacteria > Bacillota > Clostridia > Lachnospirales > Lachnospiraceae > Sporofaciens. Next base: position 38,863 of record CAJTOH010000011.1, read on the forward strand.
TGGTACGGATGTATTCACAGATGAAAGAAGTTATGTTGGCGCTTTTGGATTTATTGCCTTTAAATGCAGATGTTATTTATGGGGAAAAATTGCTGCAGGATGTACCGGAAGAGGTGAAATGGCATAAGTTTTTTCTTGAAGAAACCAAATCGGAAGAAAATCTGGCTCTGGCAAGTACGCGGTCTGTTGAGAAATGTTTTCTTGAGATGGGAGAAAGGGATAAGTATACGGCGGTATATTTAGGCTCTAGATATTCCTTATTCTGGATTTATTATGAGATCTGTATGAGGGAGGAAAAGGCAAAGAAGAGAATAATTGATTTGGAAGGGATGGCTGCGAGGCTGATTTCGCGAGGATTGTTAAAGGCAAAGATGCGTCAGTTCAAAGGTATAATGAACCGTTTCCAGATTCATGAAATCACGAAAGAGGGATATCCGGCTTTGTTAGGTGAAGACGGTGCGAAGGAAAAGAAAGTAATTTTCCAGATTGATAAGGAAAAGTTATGGGATAATAGTTATGTGAAAAATTTTGTATATCCTTTCTTGAATAAGAAGAGGTGGAGATATCTAAGATCAATATACAGGAAGCCTCTTTTCTTCGATGTCAGAGAATTGCTGGCAGAATCGGGGGGATATTATAAGTTTATGAATTGTGATAAAGGCGTATCGGGAGCGGCGCTTGTATGCAGACTGGAAAAAAAGTTAAACAAGTACTTCTTTCTAAAAGGGGATTTAAATAATAATAAAGATGATATAACATATTATATGAGTCTGGATCAGATCCTCGTTATACAGTGTATGCTTGAAGAATTTTTGAAGGATCATCCGGGAATAAAACTGGGGAAAAAAGAAACGAGACAATTATTGATGGAAATTAGAGAGCTGCCATTAGTTCTGCAGTCAGATGAAGAAATATTGGATGAGCTTTTTAAAAAGGAAAAAGCTTTTTTAGCTCAGCTAGAACACGAAGTAATGCATAAAATAAAAACAGATAGAAATATAGATGTGGATATGTGGGGAATGAAGCAAGAGGCAGGAATTGATCAGTTTGGGAAAAATGAACAGATAATAGAAGATATTGAGGAACAGTACTGTGTAAAAATAGACAAGGATGATAAGGGGTATTTTTTGTTTGATGTCCAGAATATTATCATAGATTCTGACGAAAAATTTATTCAATTGAGGGACGGAGAGTGGGAGAAAAAGATAAAGTCCATGATTAAAGATATGGAAGATAAAGAAGAGGAAAATAATTTTTATTTGCACAGCTATCTTAGATACCTTCAAGCAGAGAACAATGATTATGACACATTAGGAATACGTGCGGAAGCAGTTGCTGATTTTACGAAAGAATTGTTAGATAATGAGATAATAGCGGCAGACCTTGTTCAAAAGGAGATTTATGACATACTTAAAGAGAAGATGGAGCTGACGGAAGAAGAGTTTGAAGGTCTTTTTTCATGATTAATTTAAAGGAAGTATATGTATGAATGATACAATAAATAGATATCTGGCTATTTTGTGTTATCCTTTTGCCTCGTTAGAGTTCTTTCGAAAAGATTACTTTAAAGAGATAATTGAAGTAAAACGTGAAAAACAGGAGAAGAATAGAAAAACAAGCGATAGGGTTAAAAAGCTTGAGAAGATCCTGTATGATAATGTAATCGGCCATATGCAGAACCAATATACGATATATTCTTATGACGAAATCTATATGTACTTAGAAAAGTGTTATTTGTTTGATATAAGGACAGGAGACGTTTCTTCTTCTTTAGATCTGTACTTACAATGTTTTCATAAGATTATGAACGCAATGATATCGCAGCGGGACGGGAAGGTCGTATTCAAGTATTGGAAGAACAGTCATGATGAAAGTTTTCTCGGCGGATTTGGAGATGAAAATAAGATATTTTTATTTCATAGTATGAGTATGCATATTCCGCTGGATTTTGTTGTTATGCTCTATATGGCTCGGAATCCGAGGAATACGGCGGAGTGTCTGGATAATTATTACAGCCAGATCGAGGCGGCCGATCAGCAGCTGGATATTATTTTGAAGACCGGGGTGGCTGAAAATCATATGCATAAAGGCGTTTCTATATCTTTCTTTGAGATTTGGGAGGCGCTGATGACGCCGATTACAAGTTACTCTCTTGAAATATTTAAGGGGCTGAATCTTTCAATGGGAAATGGCGGCGCAGAGGATGCGGAGGTTCTGTTTTTTGTTTTAGCGGCGGCTATTACGCGTATCCGGATAGCGTTGGAATTAAGAAACTATTTTACTGATGAAGGGAGCGCTCCTAAGCGATGCAATTATTTTGATGCGAATGTTGAAGGGAAGAAGGATGCGGAGGAAATTAAGGAGTTGGAATTCCTTATGTGTTCTTTTGGAAAAGGGGAGGATTTGGAGGAGTTATTCCGGGAGCGTTTGGGAGATGCCGGCAAGAAAAAAGTAAAGGCGGAAATGTTTACTTATTTTCAGAAACAATGGGATACGCTTTTGCAGCTTCTCTCGGAACATGATAATGAACGGACGTGGATGCAGGAATTATTTGGCGTGCCTTCTGATATACATACGTCAGACGAGAATATTTTCTTATTCTATGCGATGAAATATTTGAGTGAGCAGGAGGAGAAGCATTTTCCGGAGGAAGGGAGGCAGACGGCGGAGTGGATTTTGCAGTATCTGCGTATTAGAAATTATGTCTTTGGATGTACGGTTCAGAAGAAAACGATCAGGGGGCTGGATTATTTTCAGCAGAAATATTATGGGAAAGATTCCGGAATGAATAAGTTTGGGGGCCGGATCGCCGGTATCGGTAAAATGGGGGAGGAAAATACAATCTATTGGGAGCAGGCGATGCGTAAGCAGTTCCAGAATCGGTATTTGAAAAAAATAGAATTTCGGGCGTCTATTAATAAAAACGAGAACTATTTTCGAAGAGATGTGAGGGCGTTTTTGGAAGCATACCGAAATATTATTGAAGAAGATTATTGTGTGAAAGAGGAGGGGAGGTATAAAGTCTGCCGGGAGATACCAAGAGTGGGATTGATCTTTCATTTTATAAAGCGCAAAGATGAAACGGTTCCTGAGAAATGTTTTTTGGATGGCGTAGAAGAGCGGGAGAAGATTCTGTTCGGAGCGCTGGAAAAGGAATATGATGAAGCGGTGGAGCTGATGAGGAAATTGAGGGAGGAGATCCCGGGGCTGGATCGGTTTATCGTGGGTATTGACGCTGCCAGCCTAGAGAATTCGACTCCTGTGTGGGCGTTTGCTAAGGTATATAATAAGGCGAGAGACAGCTCGATAGAAAAAATAGGGTATGAGAGAATAGGGACTCAGAGCTTACGTTTTACTTTTCATGCGGGAGAGGAGTTCAGGCATATTCTGTCGGGGCTGCGCAGGGTCGACGAGGCGGTGACGTTTCTGAAATTCCATGCGGGGGATAGGATCGGCCACGGGACGGCGCTGGGGATTGTGCCGGAGCAGTGGAGACGTTTTAATCCTTTTGTAGTTCTGCCCAGGATAGAGGCTCTGGAAAATTATATTTGGGCCTACTATGTGCTGAGTCAGGACGCCGTAAATTTTCAGTCAACGCTGATGGCGTATCTGGAGAGAAGGGTGTATGAGCTGGCTGGGGAAATTTATGGAAAGGCGCAGGGAATCTCGATGCAGGTCTTAATGCAGGGGTATCTGAAAATGTTTGATACGGCGGGGGACGGAGCGTACGAAAGATGCAGGTTTGCGGAAAAGAATGGATTTTGCGAATATGTGCAGGGTGAGAACTGCGACGAGATTCTGTGGAGCGGGGAGAAACTGGCTCTGGCGAGGCATTGCAAGAGATTCGTGCTTAGGATGGAAAGGCCTATTAATTATGAGGTGACGGAGCAAGATATACAGATTACTAAGACGCTTCAAAAGATGCTGTGCAGGAAATTGAGCAGGAGGGGGATTGTTGTTGAGGTTAATCCTTCGTCTAATGTGGCTATTGGGGAAGTGGATAAGATTACGGATAATCAGATATATCGGTTGAACCGGCCGGAGGGCGAGGATAATGTTATGGTGTGCATTAATTCGGATGATCCGACGGTATTTCATACAAATGTTTCGAATGAGTTGGCGTATATCTATTATGGGATGCTGTATCATGCGAAAAGCAGGGAGGCGGCGTTGGCGTGGATTGATAAGGTTAGGGAGTGTGGGGTGAAGTCTTCTTTTGTGCAGGTGAGTGAGACGGATCAGGTGATGTATGAGATGGTGAGGGGGATATTGGAGATTCTGTGAGTAATGATGCAGGGCTGTTTGGAACGGAAAGCCAGTAATGGAGGATGAGGGAGGGCGGCCCTGCGTCTGTGTAAGGGGTGTTATATATAGTTTTATTAAAATCCTAAAGAAAAAATATAATCTGTCGATATATTAAAAAGATGGAAGTGAAAACCTATTGATTTTATGGGATGTATATTGTAAACTGGATGGTACTTATATTAAGTGTTTGTAGGGGTTTTGAGTGGAAGAAGTTTTGATAGATGGATAGTACTTGAACAAAAGAGTGGAATAGATTTTTAAGGTTTATATATTATATTAATTAATAGTTCTGAGAGGTCGCGGATGAGAAGGAAAGAAAAGAAACAGGTTGAAGAATTTATTGGCACTCTTCATTCTGCTCATGATGAAATAAAGAAACAGATTGAGAATCATAATAAAGAGTTGGCGCGAAAGCTCTTGGAAAACTGTCAGGATGGGGCTATTCAGATAGGGAATCTGATAGAAACGGTGGAGGGAGAGGAATGTCCGGTGATCCCGATGCTGGAGGGGTATTGTGAGCTGGTATATCAGATTTATGAAGAATTGGGATATGAAGAAGCTGTTAGGGCAGATAAGAGCTTTAAGGTTTTGCATAGACAATTAACCAGGATTGAGAATAGTGTGAGATATGATATTAAAGGGCGTTTGGAGATTGTCTTTCTTCCTTATAAGGCATCTATGTGGGATTCACTGGAAAGTGTTTGGATGGCTGCTGATGCAGACGAAAATTGTGATGCTTATGTGATTCCAATTCCATACTATGACCGGAATCCGGATGGGACTTTAGGCGAATATCATTATGAAGGCGATGAATTTCCGGATAATGTGCCGATCGTACACTATGACAATTATAGTCTGGATAAACGCAGACCGGATGTAATCTATATACATAATCCTTATGATAGTTATAATTATGTCACGAGCGTTGATCCGAGATATTATTCTAAAGAGTTAAGAAAGTATACGGATATGTTGGTTTATATACCATATTACTCTACGTCCGGAGGTATGTCAGAGGGACAGATGACTTGTCCGGCATACTATTATGCTGATTATATTATTACACAAGCGGAGAAATACCGCAAATTTTTTGATCCTGACCTCCCTAACAGCAAGTTTAAGCCATTCGGGTCGCCGAAATTTGATAGAATCGTTCGCATCTGTAATCACCCGCCTAAGCCGCCGGCAGAGTGGGCTGAAAAGATGAAAGGCAAGAGGGTGTACTTTTATAATACAAGCTTGAATGGAATGTTGGCGGATACGGATTCGTTTTTGAAGAAAATGAAGTATGTCTTTGAATGTTTTGAGGGTAGGGAGGATGCGTGTCTGTTGTGGAGACCTCATCCGCTTATGGAGTCTACGCTGGATTCGATGCGTGCGCAGTATAAGCCCTTTTATGAATGGCTGAAAGGATATTTTATTGAGAACGGGCTTGGTATTTATGATGATACGCCGGATATAGCGAATACGATTGCGCTTTGCGACGCTTATATTGGAGATGGGGCAACGTCGGTGACATCTTTGTTTGGGATTGTGGGGAAGCCGTTGTTTATTTTGGATAATTATATTCATAGTGTTCCGGGGGAGGATGATTGGAGAGGGAAGGCGATTCCGGGATTCAATTTTTATGGGGATGATAACTGGATGATTCCGCAGGGGAATAAACTGTATTTCTCGGAAAATGGTGATTATAGGTATAAGTATTTTTGCGATTTGTCGGAGTATGCTTATGGGTATTATTATTCGCAGGTTATAACTATAGGGGAGAAACATTATGTATGTCCTGCTAATGCGCGCGATATCCTTGTACTTGGGAAGAGTGGGGTTGAGAAGAGGATTGAAGTGGAGCAATGTATGGAGCAGGCAGGGGCGTTTGGCGGGGCGATTAGTTGGGAGAAGTATTTGTTCCTTATTCCGAACAATTATCCTGCTGTTGTGAGATATGATACTGAGAAGGATGAAATCTGTTACTATAGTCAGCATTTAGATGTATTTCAAAGGATCGTAGATGGAGAAAAGAGGAGCGGCGGATATTGTGTCCGGGAGGGGAGCTTGTATCTGGCATCGCCGGAAGATAATCAGATTCTGGAAATAAGGGCAGAAACAGGAGAAGAAAAAGTTTTGTTGCTAGCAGTGAACCATAAATGTGGCTGTTTTGAAATGATATCAGAGGGAGAAGACATATGGCTTTTGCCGTACGAGGGTTATGTAATTACAAGATGGAATCCAAGAAGCGGGGAAATCCAGGAGTATACGGATTATCCGAAGGAATTGATGTGTACACATATGATCCACAAATATAAGTGTTCGGTATGTCCGTTCAGTGTACCAGCGTTTTATGGAGATTATGTTTATTTTCCGCCGCGGTGGGCGAATATGTATGTTTGTCTGAATAGGAAAACAGGAGAGATGAAAGAATGGAAGCCTCCGATGGATATAGCAAATAGCTGGAAGAATGGATATTATTTTTGTTGGTCAAAGGGTTGTTTTGTGCGCCCGGTAGGAAAGTATAACGAAAATGAATTTAACCTATTTTCGGCGTTTGATAGAAAAGTGTATTGTATAAATATGGAGACAAAAGATTACAAAGAAGTTTTGATTGAGCTTGATAAAGATGAATTAGAGATGCATGAAGCAGGATTTCAAGAAAATTCCGAGTGGCTTCAGTATGCCTGTGAGGAAAATGCATTTAATTCTCTGCTCAATTTGCTTAATGGGAACATAATTGGTAATGCATTTGAAAAAGAAAAGCAAGTTCGGGCTTATGGGGAAATAGCAGCGAATAGCGATGGAACATGTGGTGAAAAAACACATCAGTTTGTATGTAGGCAGTTTATGTGAAAGTAGGTTAGATAAAAATAGTGTGGGAATTTATGGTTCTTGGAGGTTGGCGAGATGACAAAGGTTATTACATATGGTACTTATGATCTGTTTCATGAAGGACATTACCGACTTTTGCAAAGAGCCAAACAGCTTGGGGATTATCTGATTGTTGGAGTTACTACGGAGGATTATGACAGGACGAGAGGAAAATTGAATGTCATAGATTCTTTGATGACAAGAATTGAGAATGTAAAGAAGACGGGGTTTGCTGATGAGATTATCATAGAAGAAGCATCTGGACAGAAATTTCGTGATATACAAAGATATCAGATTGATATCTTTACTGTAGGTTCAGATTGGACAGGGCAATTTGATTATTTAAAAGATTACTGCAAAGTGGTATATCTGGAGCGGACAAAAAATATATCAAGTACCATGCTGCGGGCTAAGAATAAAAGAATTCAACGGATTGGGATTATTGGGAACGGCAGGATTGCCGAACGGTTTATACCGGAAGCAAAGCATGTAAGCGGCGTAAGTACACAGGGGGTATATAACCCTCATTTTGAAAGCGCTCTCCGGTTTGCGGAAAAGTGGGAGATTAATGCATACGAGAAGGCGGAAGATTTCTACAAAGCGGTGGATGCGGTCTATATTGCATCGCCGCACGGTACGCATTATGAATATATTAAGGCTGCATTAGAACATGGGAAACATGTTTTGTGTGAAAAGCCTATGGTATTGGAAAAAGAACAGGCAGAAGAATTGTTTTCTTATGCGAAAGGGAATGAGTTAGTATTAATGGAAGGTATTAAAACAGCTTATTGTCCTGGGTTCACGAATCTGTTGGGAATTGCGTGTAGTGGAAGAATTGGAGCTATTCGAAACATAGAGGCTTGCTTTACAAAATTGGAACATCCGAAATCCAGAGGACTTACAGATTTTCAATATGGCGGTAGTCTTACAGAACTAGGAAGCTATGTTATGTTACCTATTATTAAGGTATTTGGAAGAGGGTATGATCAGATATTGTTTCACAGTATTAACGGGGATAATGGACTGGATTACTTTACGAAAATCTCTTTTAAATATCCAAACGGAATTGCGACAGCGACGTGTGGACTAGGCGTAAAATCGGAGGGACGTCTTCTGATTGCGGGAACAGAAGGGTATATTGTTGCTGAGGCGCCATGGTGGAAGACCAGTTATTTTGAAGTTCATTATGAAGACCCTGGAAGAGTAGAAAAATTTTCTGATCGTTTTTTGGGAGAGGGATTGAGATATGAAATTAGTGATTTCCTGTCGACCATAAATGGCAGTAGTAAAAATAAGTTTAAGTTGACACGTGGTGAGTCGACAGCTATTGCGGAAATTATAGAAAAGTTTTTGGAGGAGAACAGAGGGCATGAAAATATGGGCGCATAGAGGCTGTAGTCAGATGTATCCGGAAAACACCTTATTGGCATTAAAAAAAGCATCGGAACTTAAATCACTTGAAGGTATTGAATTAGATATTCAACTTACAAAGGATGGATATCTGGTTGTTTGCCATGATGAGAGAGTGGATCGGACCACGGACGGAATTGGTGAAGTGAGACAATATACATTGTCAGAATTGAAGAAATTGCGCATTAATGCCGGGAATAGAAAGAAAGAACAAATTCCGCTCATGGAAGAAGTATTTGACTTGCTGGGTGACAAAATTAGAAGTGGATTGAGGCTTAATATTGAACTAAAAAATAGCGTATTTCCATATGAAGGAATGGAGCAAAAGATTGTTGATTTAGTTCATCGCTATGGAGTGCAGAAGCAAGTGATATACTCATCTTTTCTTGCATTGTCGTTAGAACGGATCAAATCGTTAGATTCGGATGCCGAGACAGGTATTCTTGATAACAGAGTATCAGACTGCTTGCATAAACTAAAGGGAGGATGTAAAGCAGACGCATTGCATCCTTATTGGAAAGGTATAGATGTTCCGGTGGAAAGAATAGATGGTTATACAGTACGCGCATGGTTTACGGGACACCTATATCCGGAGAAGCCGTCTGGAAATATGCTTGATTTGGACATCCTGCAGGAACAAGGAATTACAGATGTGTTCTTGAATGAGCCGGAAAAGTATTGTCAATAAATTTAATTTGGAGAAACTTATGCATACATTTGAATACACAGCAGATACGATAAGGAAGATGCAGCAAATAGAGTTGGATATGCTGAAAGAGTTAGATAGGCTCTGCCGTGAAAATGGTATTCATTATGAATTGGATGGAGGAACGCTTCTCGGCGCTGTCAGACATGGGGGATTTATTCCATGGGACGATGACATAGATGTAAGGATGCTAAGAGGGGATTATGATAGATTTTGCAATTTGTGTAAAACAAAATTGAATACTGAAAAATATTTTCTTCAAACTTACAAAACCGATCCGGGGTATCGTTGGGGATATGCACGTATATTAAGAAAAGGTACAGTGTTTATGCGCAAAGACCAGGAGATGTTATCTATGAAAAGAGGGATATTTATAGATATATTTCCTTGTGACGGAATGCCTGATAAACAGCCGTTTAAAGCGATATTTAATTTCCGGTGCTATATGGTAAGGAAAGTGTTGTATTCGCCGGTAGGGGCAGTACATGAGAAAAAAATATTAAAAAGAATCGGATATAGAGTATTGAGAAATATGCCAGCGAGAATTGCATTTAGAGAGCTTGAAAGGTTATCTAATAAGTATAAAGGTAAAAACACCCGTCTGATTCGGACCATAGGATGGGGAGGATCAGAAGAAGATCGAGGATTTTTAAGGAGATGGATGAGACAGTCCTGTGATATAAAGTTTGAGGACATCTTGGTAAAAGCCCCGGTTGATTCGGATGGGTTTCTTCGATTTATGTTCGGAGATGATTATATGACACCGCCGCCGAAAAGCCAAAGAAAGCCAAAGCATACGGCAACGCTTATAAAATTTGAATTATAGAGCTAGAAAGGAATGAGAAGAAATGAAAATCGAGGAATTTAAGGTCCTATATTCCATTCATAAAGATAATGGAGCTGTTATTTTAGAAAATATTGCAAAAAGAACAGGATTTGCTCCAGTACATATTGAAGAGATTGTAAAGGAGATGACGGGAAAAAATTGGATAGAAAATGGAATTACAGAATATGGATATACACATCTAAATGAATATAAGGTTGACAATGCCATTATCATGGCAGCTGGATTCGGTTTGAGGAGTTTTCCTCTATCCCGGGTTATGCCTAAAGGGCTATATGTAGTAAAGGGAGAAGTGTTGATTGAAAGACAGATTAGGCAGCTTAGAGAAGCAGGTATAATTGAAATAATAGTTGTCGTTGGCTATTTAAAAGAGCAGTTTAAGTATTTGGAGGAAAAATATGGTGTAATTATTGTAGAAAACGATGATTACTATCGTTATAACAATATTTCGTCTCTTTATAAGGCAAAGGAGTATTTGAAAAACAGCTTTATATGCTGCTCTGATAATTATTTTAATATAAATGTTTTTGAGGAATATGTTTATGATTCTTATTATTCTTGTAAATATACGGAAGAATATGCGGAGGAGCATTGCATTACGGGGATGAACGGCGACTATATTACGTCTATTCATAAAGGGGGAAGCAACGCCTGGTATACCATAGGAGAAGCATATTTTTCCAGAAAGTTTAGCGAAACATTTGTAAACGCTCTTAATCTGGAATATGATGATCCGAAAACAAAAAGGATGATTTGGGACGATTTTCATATCAGGCATATCGAGAAACTTCCGCTTATTTTAGTGAAATATTCTGATGATATTGTGCAGGAATTTGACACGGTAGAAGATGTCATTGCTTTTGATCCGGAATTTGCAGAGTACCGGGATAAAATATTAAAGGAAACTGCCGATGTGAAAAAGCAACTTCCGAATATTTTTACAAAATATGACGAAATTCAGCGCTATAATTCGGCGGTGACAGATCAGCACGTTGGACGTTTGCATCTGAATGAAAATACTTTTGGACCCAGCGTCAAATGTCTTGAAATTCTGAAAGATATTAATATGCAGGATTTGTATGAATATGATATGGCTACACAAGACTTTCTGATAGAAGAAATCTCCAAAGCATTTTCTGTTCCGGAGGATGATATCTATATTCATAATGGTTCTGCAGAATTGATAAAATCTGTTTTTTCAATTGTATTAGAACGGGGAGATTGTATTTTAACCTCAGATCCGGGATGGAGTTATTATTCCAGTCTGGCAAGGGAAAAATTCTGTGATACCCATTATTTCAATATATTAAAAGATGATTATACGTATTATTTCGATGTAGAGGATATCTTGAAAAAGGCGGAGAAATATCATCCTAAGATTATCGTGATTACCAGTCCGCATAATCCTACTGGCTGTAGAATAGACGGAGAAGCGCTTGAAATGATTATAAAAGAAAATTCGGAATCATTAATCTTGTTTGATGAAGCATATTGGGGATTTTCGGAAGAAGATGTTGACGTGAGAAGATTGGTGGAAACCTATTCTAATATTATAGTATCTAGAACTTTTTCGAAATATTATGCTTTGGCTAGTATGCGTGTTGGATATGGATTCTGTAACGCAAAGGTAAAACATATCTTTGGATTGGATCTTCCGCTTTTCCGGGAAAGCACAATATCCCGCAGGATGGCGGTGGCTGCAATGCATGACAAGGAATATTATGAGAATACAAATTGCAGATTGAATGAAATTAAGACGTGGTTCACGGATGAACTGAACAAGATTCCTTTGGTACGTGCTTTTCAATCCTGTTCGAACTTTGTGGCAGTGAGAATAGAAAATTGGGATATGCAGGAGTTGAAAGGGGTATTAAGAGAGAATAATATCCTAATACGTTTGTTTAGTGATAAGGATGAAGCAATAGCAAGGATTGCCATTGCCGATTGGGAGACAATGGAAAAAACAGTACGGATCATCAGAGAACAACTGGCGAAAAGGAGATAAGCAGATTATGTTACATTTGTTTGATGAATTCAGGGAAAGATTGGATTCTATAATGATAAAGGCATTTAAGAAACGGATTTTATTGTGGGGCTATGGATATACCGGACGTTTTTTAGAGTGGTACGCTGATTATTATCATAGTATTAAAATGGATTTTATTATTACAGAAGACTGGTCAAAGGGCTTGCCTTATAATTTTCCGCTATTCAGGGACTCCCTTTTTGATTTTGACTATGCGGATGTAGAAGATGCAGTAGTATGGCTTGCTGTTTTGGAGGATGAGTCGGTAAGAAAAAAACTGGAGAAATCCGGATATATAAAAGGTAGGACGTATTATAATTTTTTGGAAATTATATATGGAAAAGATTGTGTCTGTTCAGATAGATTGACAGGAGATATTTTTAAAAGAAGAAAAACAGGGACACGGGATGTCCAGTTTATGGAATGGTTGGAATATCAATATGATTGCAATTTTGTTTCCGCTATAGAGAGTTCAGAGTTTCAAGATGGGATGGAAGGGGCACATTCTTATCGGGTAACGACGCAGAAAGAGATATTTCCAATTTTAGATAAATGCCATTGTATTCCGGGAAAGGACGATGCAATTTTCGATTTTGGATGCGGAAAAGGAGGTGCGATGCTTACCTTTTTAGATTATGGATTTCAAAAGGTAGGAGGAGTGGAGTTTGAAACACAGATTTATGAAGAATTAATATCTAATTTTCGGAAATTAGATATAGATTTGGATAAAAATAAGAATCTTTCTTGTATGCATGGAGATGCAGCAGCCGTGAAAACAGAATTGGATGATTATAATTGGTTTTACTATTTTGACCCTTTTCAGGAAAGTATATTTAGGAAAACAATTGATAATATATGTGAGAGCCTGAAGAGAAAACCAAGAAAAGTGCATATCATAAACATAAATCCAAAATACCATTATGTAATTACAGGCAGCGGGTGTTTTGAGCTAACCAATCAGTTCTGCGTTGCTATGAGACAAAAGGTGGTAGATGTTTTTGTTACGAAAAAAGAGTATGAAATAGCAGGTAGAAAAAATGCAGTTTAATACATTGAATGAATTTTGGGATGGAATCAAAGATATAAGTAAAAATAACGAAATATATATATGGGGGATTAGTATCTATGGTAATTTACTTGGCAAATTATTAAATCAGGCAGGAATATCATGGAATGGATATTATGATAACTATAGTAGTGTAGAAGACAACTGTTTGAACTTAAAGCCTGTTTTTAAAAGTATTGATGTAGAGTTACCAAGAGAAGCTTTTTATATATTGTCAATGAGAAATTATGAGGCAGTGAAAAGTCAGCTTTTGGAAAACAAAATAGAAGAAGAACATATTATTTTTTTTAAGGACGCAAAAATATTGGATTCTTTAGAAGAAACGACAACGGCGAGTTCTGTTTCAATAAAAAAATTAAAATCTTTTCAAAATATACACAGTGGAGAGAAGTGTTTTATTATTGGAAATGGACCAAGCTTATGTATTGAGGATCTTGATATGATCTATAAGCTTGGAATTAAATCGTTTGCATGCAATTTGATTTTTAAATGTTATGAAGATACTATTTGGAGACCTGATTACTATTTTTTTACAGATGGAGTAGGAATTAGAAAAACATTTGGGGATGTAGAAGTTTTAAAATATGCGTTACAAAACTGTAAATATATGTTTAGTCGGAGTAGTGGATATTTATCAATATATGCGGATAGTTTTAAAAATTTAGTTTTGTTTAGGCAGGTTTTTTCGAGCTCGGAAGAAAAATTTGATTTTTCAATAGATTGTTCAGATAAAGTGTATATAGGCTATACTGTGACCTATATAATGATTCAAATGGCAGCATATATGGGATTTAAAGAAATATATCTTTTGGGAATGGATCATGATTTCTCTTTAGACTCTGATCTCACCGGTATGTTAGTGGATAAACAGGAGATTGATAATCATTCGAATATTCTGGGAAATTATCCTATATGGGGACTTCCAAATACGAAAAAAACAACTCTTGCCTATATATCGGCTAAAACCCATGCTGACATGAATGGAATAAAAATATATAATGCTACGCGTGGAGGAAAGTTAGAGGTTTTTGAAAGAGTAAGTTTTGAGGAAATTTTCGATATAGGGAGATGTAAAGATGAAGGTAGTTGCATTAATTCCAATAAAATTGAATAGTCAAAGACTGCCGCATAAAAATATATTACCTCTTGCAGGGTATCCGTTGTGTTGGCATATTTGTAATACTTTGAATCAGGTGGAGGACATTGACAAGGTTTACGTTTTTTGTAGTGATGAAAAAGTAAAAGATTATATTCCGGTGAGTACGAGTTTCCTACGTAGGGATAAATATCTTGATGGTGATGAAATAAAAGGGTTTGATATCTACAACGAATTTATAAAACAGATAGATGCGGATATATATATTTTGGCACATACGACATCACCGTTTATTAAAAGTGAAACAGTTCGGAAAGCATTGAGTTATGTTATTAATGGAAGCCATGATTCTGCATTTTCGGCACAGCGGATTCAAACGTTTGCGTGGTATAAAGGAAAGGCAATAAATTATGATGTTAATGATGTTCCAAGAACACAGGATATGGATCCTATTTATGTAGAAACAAGTGGATTTTTTATTTTTAAAAAGGATGTTTTTACTGTACACAATCGAAGAATTGGGTTTCGGCCATATATTCAGGAAGTATCGTATAAGGAAGCTATTGATATTGATAATGAAGAAGATTACAAACTTGCAGAAATGTATGTAAAAATAGATAAAATGAGTGAATGATGATAATGAAGAAATTAATGTTAATTGCCGGACCGTGCGTAATAGAAACAGAAGAAATGGTAATGAATATAGCGGCTGTCATGAAAGATATTACGGAGAGACTTTCTATCGACTATTATTTTAAGGCGTCTTTTGATAAGGCTAATCGGACAAGTATTCATTCTTTTCGCGGCCCAGGCTTGAATGATGGTATCGATATTTTAAAAAAAGTAAAAAAAGAATTAGGACTGCGTATAGTAACAGATATTCATGAGCCTTATCAGGCGGAAGTGGCAGCAACCGTATGTGATATTATTCAGATTCCCGCTTTTCTATGCAGACAAACAGATCTTTTGAGTGCCGCTGCAAAAACCGGAAAAATGATAAATGTGAAGAAAGCGCAGTTTCTTGCACCTTGGGATATGAGTAATGTAATCGAGAAAATAAAAGAATCTGGAAATAGAAAAATTTTGCTTTGCGAGAGAGGGACTAGTTTTGGATATAATACTCTTGTTGTAGATATGGCAGGAATATGGGAATTAAAAAAATTTGGATATCCTGTAATATTTGATGCCACACATAGTGTACAGAAACCTGGCGGTGGTGGGACAAAAACTAGTGGAAATAGTTGTTACATAGAGCCTTTAGCGAAAGCTGCAATTGCAGCAGGAGCAGATGCATTGTTCATGGAAGTTCATCCTAATCCGGAGGAGGCGCTTTCCGACGGCACAAATATGGTTCCGTTGAGTGAAGTGGAAGCCTTATTGGAGAAGGTGAAACGTATTTTTGAAGTCGTACAATAAAGAGTAAATTCGGCGCATAGATAAATCATTGTAAAGAGGTGTTGATAGAGACAATGAATGCATTAGAAAGAGCAAGAGATGTATTCGACAAAGAAATTGATGCTTTACAAAAGACAAAAGATACTTTGGGTGAAGAATTTTTAAGCGCATTGGATCTGATAATGAATTGTGAAGGTAAACTTATTATTACAGGAATAGGTAAACCTGGGCATGTTGCTAAAAAGTTGGCTGCAACATTTTCTAGTTTGGGAACTCCTGCCTTTCATCTACATCCTGCGGAAGCTCTTCATGGTGATCTTGGCATGGTAACAAACAAGGATATCGTATTAGTAATTAGCTATAGTGGTGAGAGTGATGAAATTATAAAAATTTTACCATCTATCAAGATGACAGATGCAGTTATAATTGCAGTAACAGGTGAAAAAGAATCAACATTAGTGAAGTATGGTGATATTGCAATTTTACTTCCGAAATTTGAAGAGGCATGTCATCTTAGGTTGGCTCCAACATCAAGTACAACTGCTGCTATGGTTTTAGGGGATGCGTTGGCTGTAGTGGCAAGTGAGAAATCCGGATTTCTGAAAGAAGATTTTGCAAAATTCCATCCGGCGGGCGCACTGGGAAAGAGGCTGTGTCTTCATGTGAAAGAACTAATGGTCAAAGGTGAAAAGATTCCTTCTGTGTATCAAGAAACATCTTTATATGAAGCGATTATTGAGTTAGGACAAAAAGGACAGGGAATGGTAGTTGTAATAAATCAAAATCGTAAAATTATTGGAATTATAACAGATGGTGATTTGCGTAGGATGATGCAACGGAAAGTTGATATCTATAATGTAAAAGTATTTGAAGTGATGAACAAGAAACCAGTTTGTACTAAACCTGATGAGATGGCGATTAATGTATTGTCTCAATTAAGAAAAATGAAAATTAATGGTATGGTAGTAGCAAATTTACAAAATGAATTAATGGGAATAATACGGCTTCAAGATATTGTTGATGCAGGGCTTATATAAAGTATATCATCGAAAAGAAAATAAAGATCTGATGCAGGTAAATAGGGGATTAATATAGAGGGTGTATATTGGTATGGAATTAAATATCAAAGCATTAGTTATGGATGTTGACGGAACATTGACGGATGGGAAAATATATATTTGTTCACAGAGTGAGGAATTTAAGGCGTTTAATATTAAAGATGGATATGGTATACATAGGATACTACCCGAACATAATATAAAATCTGTTCTTATTACAGGTAGAGAATCTAATATAGTTACTAATCGTGCAAGAGAGTTAAATATTGATTATGTGTTTCAAAATATTGAAGATAAGAAAACGGAAATAGAAAAAATTGCAAAAGAATTAAAATGCGAGTTATCTCAGATCGCCTATATAGGAGATGATATAAATGACATTCCTGCAATGAAACTCTGCGGATTAAAGGGATGTCCTGCGGATGCCATATGTGAAGTGCAGTTAATTTGTGATTATGTTTCAACTCAAAATGGAGGTAATGGGGCTGTTCGGGACTTTATAGAATGGTTGGTAAATCAATAGTAAATTTTATTTATTGCAGAGAAGGTAATTACAACAATGAATTATATGGAAACAGATGTGTATATAGAAGCTTTAAAAGTGTTTTCTAAATATAAATTGTATATTGTAGGTGCTGGAAAATATGGTGAGATATTAGGACTATATCTTAATAAGTATAAAATTCCGTGGGAAGGTTATATAGATAAGAGAATTCAATTAGAGCGTGTGAATGGAAAGCCTGTATATGCCTATAAAGAGATTCAAGATGGATATTTTGTGGTTTCCTCTTACTTATACAGAGACGAGATTGTCAAAGAATTAAAAAACTGCGGATTTGGGTTAAATTATATTCTTATCTATGAAAATCAGGAAATTTTTTATGATTTATACAATGATTTAATAGATGTAAGAAAATATACGGAAAAAATAAGAATTTTTTATAAAAAACATATAAAAAAACGCTGCTTCATAATCGGTAATGGTCCAAGCCTTAAGGTTGAGGACTTAGAAAAAATGAAAAGAGAATATACCTTTGCATCAAATTCTATTTATGCGTTATATAAGTACACTGATTGGAGACCGGTATACTATTGTGCAGGTGATCCTGTTTTTTGTAAAGAAATGATGTCGGCGAAGGAAACATTAATGAAATTGTTGGAGGGATGTAAAGCAGCATTTACATCAGCGGCAGGGGAAGGAATACAGTATAGGAACGATGCTGATATGGATAAATTATTTTATGTACATCGGTTAAGTGATAAAGATAATAATGGATATCCAAGATTTTCAGAAGACTGTAGCAAACAAGTCTATCTGGGGGGGACTATTACGTATGATATGTTGCAGTTGGCTGTGTATATGGGATTTCAGGAAATATATTTATTAGGTATGGACTTTAGCTATTCTGTTGAGCGGCATGATGATAATACGATTACGAAAGCCAATATATCTAATCATATGAGGGAAATAGAAGAAGAAGAAAAAAGATTCTACAAGGGAAATTTGGAGCGATACAGCGTAACATATATGGCAGATATTGATTTACAGCTTGCGGGCTATAAAGCAGCTAAAGAATATGCAGATTCACATAACATTAAAATATTCAATGCAACTAGAGGAGGAAAATTAGAAGTTTTTCAAAGAGTAAATTTTGATGATATATTTAAATAATCATTTGGGAAAGGGACTATTATATTTTCTGGTGATTACTTTAACTGTATAGGCATTAAAGGCTGTTTTATAAAATGAGGGGATGGAAGGAGTTTGGATATTTATGGAGCGTATTGGGAAACTGGAGCGGATATATATACAAGAGGTTTTGGACGGACAATTTTCTGCAGGAAATACCTATCGAACAGTTACACGATTAGAGAAAGTATTTGCCGAAAAATATCATATTAAACACGCTGTAGCCATGGTGAATGGAACAGCTACACTACATATGGCGTTAGAGGCAGCCGGGGTAGGACCTGGTGATGAGGTAATCTGTCCGCCGCTTACTATGAGCAGTACATCCATAGCGGTATTGCATGCGAATGCAGTTCCGGTGTTCGCAGATGTGGACAGAGATACGTTCTTAATTACAGCCGAAAGCATAAAAAAGGTAATCACTAGAAAGACGAAAGCGATTATCACGGTAGCGCTCTATGGGTTGGCGCCGCAGATGAAGGAAATAATGGATATTGCAGAGAAATATCGGCTTATTGTAATTGAAGATAATGCAGAGTGTTATGGAGCATATCAGGATCATAAATTAGTCGGAACTTATGGTCATATGGCTTCATACAGTTTTCAGAGTTCTAAGCACCTTACCGCCGGCGAAGGAGGCATTGTCATAACAAATGATGATGATTTAGCCGATAAGCTGAGAAGGTATTCTGGTCTGGGGTATGCTGGAATTAATGGAGAAAAGGGGCGAATTACGAAAGATGATATTCAAAGCCCGGATTACGAGAGACATGTTATTTTGGGGTGGAATTATCGGATGGCGGACTTGTGTGCTGCTGTTGCGCTAGGACAAACAGAGAGGATGGAGGAATTGGTAGAGGCGCGGTGCAGAGCTGCTTTCTGCTATCATGAACAAGTTGCGGCATGCAAATGGTTACATCCACAGTTTGTTAAAGACGGGAATGTACATTCTTATTGGACTTATGTTGTACGGTTAGATACGGAGATAGTAGGATGGCATGAATTCAGAAATAAATATCTAGAACTTGGAGGAGATGGAATATATGCTGCGTGGAAGCTTTCTTATCAGGAACCGATGTTCCGGAATAAGTCCTTTTTGAATAGAGAAAAATTAGGGATATACAAGCCGTACAATTATAATATTGTAAATTGCTTAAACGCGGAGTTTTTACAGCCACGATTGCTGCAGTTTAAAACCAATTATTATGATTTGGAAGAAGCGAAACAACAGGCAGAGGTACTAAGGAAAACAATTGCATATTTTAACAATAAAAAGAGGATTAAATAAATGAAATTTTTAGCAATTATACAAGCAAGGTGCGGCTCTTCCAGACTTCCGGCGAAAGTATTGAAAGATTTGTGTGGGAAAACGGCTCTTGAACGTGTTATAGAACGAGTGAGAAAGAGTAAATATGTTGATGAAGTCATGGTGGCGACTACCATAAATAAAGAAGACATTCCAATTGTTCAATTAGTTTCAAGTATCGGAACAAGAGTGTTTGCAGGCAGTTCCCAAGATGTATTGGATAGATATTTTCAATCGGCAAAGTTGCTCCATCCTGAATATGTAATTCGTATTACAGCAGATTGTCCTGTGTTTGATGCAAAAATACTGGATGATGCGATTGAAAAATTAAAGCCGGAAACGGAGTATATGGCAGCATTATCAGAGACACTTGCAGATGGGTTAGATTTAGAGATTATGCGTTTTGAATTACTAAAGCTGGCATGGAGCAAAGCGCAGCTTGCTTCTGAGAGGGAGCATGTTACTCTATACATAAAAAATAACAGAAAGCAGTTTCAGGTCCAAAATTATGAAAGCACCCTTGGGAATTTGCAGAATGAACGATGGACTATTGATGAACCGGAAGATTATCGGTTTATAAAAAATATATACGAATATTTTTATCGAATAGGGCGGGAGGATTTTGATTCCGTTGATATATTAAATTATTTGAATAAAAATCCGGAGGTTAGAGAAATAAACCGGGGTTTTATAAGAAATGAGGGACTTTTAATTTCTCTTCAAAACGATAGAATTGTAAAAAAACCAGACGAGGAGTAAGAATATGTATAAAGAGATCATTGACGGTAAAACAATTCTTGTGACGGGTGGAACAGGATCTTTTGGGAAATGTTTTGTAAAAAATATATTAGAGAAATATAATCCACAAAAGGTTATTATATATTCCAGGGATGAATTTAAGCAGTTTAATATGGCAAATGAATTTAAAGAGTATGAAGAAAAACTGCGATTTTTTATTGGGGATGTGCGGGATTTAGAGAGAATGAGAAGAGCGTTTAGGGGAGTGGATTACGTAATTCATGCTGCTGCATTAAAACAGGTTCCAAGTTGTGAGTATAATCCAAATGAGGCGATTAAAACGAATATACATGGAGCAATGAATGTAATTGAGGCGGCGTTGGATTCCTATGTAAAAAAAGTAGTTGCGCTGTCTACAGATAAGGCTGTGAATCCGGTGAATTTATATGGAGGAACTAAGTTGGTGTCAGACAAGCTTTTTGTGGCGGCGAATTCTTATGTAGGCACATCTGATTTAAATTTTTCTGTTGTACGATATGGAAATGTGGCGGGAAGCAGGGGGTCTGTTATTCCTTTTTTTAACAGGATTATTCAGGAAGGCAGGAGGGAGTTGCCTATTACGGACTATCGAATGACTAGGTTTTGGATAAGTCTTCCGGAAGGCGTGGAATTAGTATTAATGGCATTGAAAGAGGCCTGTGGAGGGGAAACATTTATTAGCAAGATACCGTCTTTTAAGATTACAGATTTGGCGCAGGCGATGCTACCAGGATGCGAGATGCCGGAAGTGGGGATACGAGAAGGAGAAAAGTTACATGAAGTTATGGTGACTTTAGAAGATTCGCCAACGACATATGAGTACGAGAGGCATTATATCATATACCCACAAATGATGTTCAATGAGCGCATGAGAGTAAAACCTAAAGGGAAAAAAGTAGCAGAAGGATTTTCTTATAGTTCAGAGAAGAATGAGGAATGGCTGTCAGTGAGACAGATTAGAGACAGATTAGAGAAAGAAATGGCATGCCTTCTAAAATAATGGATTATCACAAGAGGCAGATACAGATAACTTATAGAAGTACTGTGCTTTTTGAAAAAGTCCTTATTGGAAAATACATCTTTGGAAAATAGCAGAATTATAGATATTGCTTGCGGGGCAGGAGGAGCGACAAGATATTTTGCAGACCGCCATAAGAACAGTTTTGATGGCGCTCTTTGCCTTCAAACATTATTCTGGCTTCCTGAGTATGAAGAAGCGTTGAAAAATATATGTGATTTGGGAACGAGGAGGATTGCGTTATCTTTGCTTGGGTATGAAGGAAAAATTAATTTTAATATAGGCTAGCAAATTATGAGCGGCCGACACCGAAAGGAAAGTTTACCCATAGCTGGTATAATATTTATTCTTTACCGCTTATGAAAGAATTTTTAAAAGTGCGGGAGTTTAATAAATGTATATATAAAGAGTTACAAGTGTCTGGTGTGCTTATGATGCCGTGGTATTTTATTTATGTTGAGAGATAGGATGATTAGAGTTGAAAAAAATATATATAACAGGTATGGCAGGAATGCTGGGATATGGAATTTATAGTGAGCTAAAGGATAAAGCACAGATTACAGGGGTTGATATAATAGAACTTAAAAATTTAAGTTTGCCATGTCAAAGGATTTCTTTATACGAAATAGAGGAAATTGAAAAGAATATTGTGGAAACAAAGCCGGACATTTTAATACATACGGCTGCGTTAATAAATGTTGAAGAATGTGAACGGAATTCGGAGGAAGCCGAGCGTTTAAATGTGGTTGTAACAAGGCAGCTTGCCGATCTATGCAATAAGTACAGGATAAAAATGGTGTATATTTCTACAGATGCTGTTTTTGACGGAAAGGATCCAAAGCTATATACAGAAGAAGATCTAGTAAATCCACTTAATGTATATGGGCGGACAAAATTGACTGGGGAAACTTTCGTATTAAAATATCCGCAAAATTTGGTTTTTCGTACCAATATATACGGTATAAATATTCAGAAAAAACAGAGTTTTGGTGAATGGATTTATTATTCCTTAATAGAAGGAAAGACATTGAACTTGTTCACAGACATTGATTTTTCGCCAATTTTGGTTAATGAGTTAGCAGAATTGATTTATAAAGCTTGTCAAAAAGGCTTATGTGGATTGTACCATGCATGTGGGACAGGATGTATTACAAAATATGATTTTGGAATAAAATTAAGAGAATTTTTCCAGATAAAGACGGGTGTAATTCATAAAGAAACGAGTGATATTGCACAATTTAAAGCACAACGATCGAAACATATGGGTATGTCTAATAGGAAACTTTGTAATGCTTTAAATGTAGAAATTAGTACGCCTCAGGAAAGTATCGAAAAATTTTATTATTTAATATGTAATTAGATATCGAAGAACATACGTAAATCTATACTTTCATAAGTATATGTGGTCCTTCCTCTTTTTGCAGAACATCAAGATTTATCAATTATATCCACAACCTTCTTCTATTCTGGATAATATATAAATAGTTTGTAATTAAAGAATAAAGACATAATTTTAAATGAAAAAAGAGAGGAGTTTTTAGAGATGGTCAAAAAAAGTATATCATTGTATTTGGTTTAGGAACGTGTAGTAGAGTGGCAATTAAATATTTATTATAAATCAAATATAATGTTATACCCCAATATTTGAAAGATGGTATAAAAATGTTTATGAATGATATAGCTGTAATTATATGTAATTTTAATGGCGGTACAGATACTGTAAGATGTATTGAAGAAGTAATAAAGTCCAAAGATACACAATTAGATATTTATGTAATTGACAATGCTTCGACAGACGATTCTGTCTCATTAATCCAAAGCCGTTTTTCCAATCATGTAACAATTATTCGGAACCCGGAAAACATGGGAGGTTCCGGTGGGTTTGGGAGAGGATTACGGCTGGCTGTGGAAAAAGGGTATCCATATATTATGATGTTGGATAACGATGCATATGTGGATACGGATACGATAAAAAAACTGTATGAATATCTGCAGGAGAACCCGGATGTAGGAATCGTGGGCGCAAAGATTATGATGTCAGACGACCCGGAACGGGTTATGGACTATGCGAAGATCATCAATTTTGAAACATTTATCGATGAATCCCAGTGGTGTGGGAAATTAGACAGTGAAGCGGCAAAAATACCACGGGATTGTGATTTTGCAGCCGCTACGGCCGCAATGACACGAAGAGAAGTATTATTAAAATGCGGTGGGATGGATGAAGAGTATTTTATTTATTATGATGATATAGAATTGGGATACCGGATCAAAAAGTATGGATATCGGGTCGTTTCCCTTGGAAGCGCAAAGGCATGGCATAAAAGTGGAATGAGGCAAAGGAGAGAGAATACTTTTGTGCGATATTACATTACTCGTAACAGGCATCGGTTTTTCGCCAAATATTTGCCGGAAAAGGATATTGAAAGATTTACCGAGTTTATGCTGTCGCGTGCCTTTTCATATATGTATGGCTCTTACTATAAAGGGCGTATGGACATATTCGATACGGAAAAATATATTCTGGAAGATTTTATACGCGACCGCCGTGGGAAAGCAGGAGAACGAAGGGTGAATGAACTTCAGAAGGATGGATATCATCTGATTGAAAACGAATTATCCGGCTGTAAACGCATATTAATTTATCCGGCGGACGAAGTCCCGGAACATTGTATTGTCAAGTTTTGCTGCAGATTGTGTGAAATAAATCCGGACATTGTAATTGTGATAAGTACTGCTTTCGGAATAAAGTCCGAGTTCTGTTTACAACAAATAAGGGATAAGCTTAAGCGGAACTGTCCTAACATTACAGTGGCAGAAGTGAGCAATAGGAATTCCTTTGACAGAGTGGTTTATTTTTGCGGACATGTAAAAGATATCACAAAAAATATACTTCCGGACATTTATATAGATGTTTATGGAAACATGATTGCAAATGAACGGGATTATTTTTATTTTCGGAATTATGAGAAAAGTTATGATTTTTTTCATGGTTTATATCATGATTCAATAATTGAGACTATCAATAAGATTAGAAAAGAGGGCTAAGATATGCCGAAGGTATCAATTATCATGCCTTCTCTGGATGTGGCCGCATATATACGGGAATGTATGGACAGCGTAGTCTGCCAGACTTTGCAGGACATTGAGATTATTTGTATAGATGCGGGTTCTGCAGACGGTACATTCGAAATACTCAGGGAATATGCAAAAAGAGACCCGCGTATCAAATTGATTCTCTCATCCCGGAAAAGCTATGGTTATCAGATGAATCTGGGGTTAAGGGAGGCGACCGGAGATTACATAGGAATTGTGGAAACAGATGATTTTGTTCTGCCGGAAATGTTTGAAGAACTCTACACATATGCTAAAGATAACGATGCGGATTTTGTAAAATCAGATTTTGATATTTTTACAACATTGGAGAATGGAAAGAGGATATTTTTAGAATATTCTCTGAAAAAACATAGTGGTATTCAGTATAATACGGTTTTCACTGCGGATGATTTTATGAATCGAAAACAGACTATTGATGTTTTTATTTGGAACGGTATTTATAAAAGAGAGTTTCTTTTAGAGAAAAATATTTGGTTTCAGGAAACCTCCGGAGCTGCATTTCAAGATTGTGGGTTTCGTTATCAAGTTGTGATGAAGGTTAAAAGGGGGGTTTATCTAAACCATTCTTATTACCGTTACCGCCGGGATAATATAAATTCCTCAACATATAACAGCAAATGCGTAGCTTTTAATTTAGCCGAATGTAAAAATTTGATTAATATTTTTCAAAAAGAAAAAAAAGTGGATTCAAAACGAATGGATTTTCTTGCAAGGGAGATTGCGGTGATAGCCTTGGCGCCGTATAGGGAATTATTAACTTGGGGGCAGCCTGCCGATGGGATGGCGGCGGTTCTGGAGGAATTCCGCCTTATTTTAAAAGATTTTATAAACCGGGGAAATTTAAGACAATCATCCGTAGCCGAAAACGCTTGGCTTGAAATCAGAATGTTTGTGGAAAATCCGGATTTCTATAATTATTATACACGATTGAAAGCTGAAATTAATGCGGAAAGCGTTAAAGATTTCCTCCGGATTATTGCATCGAAAAACGAAGTCGTTATTTTTGGATGCGGATATATTGGATCTTGCGCATATTGTCTCGTCCGAAATAATGGAATAGATAATGTGGCGGCGTTTTGTGACAATGATCGGAGTAAATGGAATACCAGTCATATGGAGTGTTTGGCCATATCACCGGAGGAAGCCTCAAAACGTTTTCCGAAAGCCTGCTTTCTTATCGCAAATGCGGCACACTCGAGGGAGATGCAAAAGCAGCTTTGCGGATATGGTATTGGAGAAAAGCAGATATTGACATTTGGCCTCCAAATATCACCATTGGATTGTACGAATGTAATTATGCGTTCTGCTCAGATCGTATGCAGATAATGTCTGATATTAAAGATGAGGAACAACATATAAAAGTGAAAGGGGTTAAGAGATAATTAATAAACCGGTAATTATCCAAAAATGTTTCTGAAGAATAAAGGTAATAAGAAAACCCAGTAAAGTTGATGGGATTAGGCGTTTATCAAAAGTCTATTATCATTTAATAATTTAATAAAAGGAGATAATTAATGGAGGTTAAAATTGGAGGACGTATTATATCTGAATATTCCAGACCATATTTTATAGCGGATATTGCGGCAAACCATGATGGAGATATTAATAGGGCATTTTACTTGATTGAATTGGCAAAGGAAGCCGGTGCAGATGCTGCAAAATTTCAGAATTTTAAGGCGAGAACAATTGTTAGCAAAAATGGATTCGAAAGCCTTGGCGTTCAGTTGTCACATCAATCATCCTGGAAAAAGACAGTATTTGAGACTTATGAAGATGCAAGTATTCCGGATGAATGGTCAGAAAAATTGAAGAAAAAGTGTGATGAAGTCGGAATTGAATATATGACCAGTCCGTATGATTTTAATTCTGTAGATAATGCGGAAGAATATGTAAATGCATATAAAATCGGCTCTGGTGATATTACATGGTTGGAAATAGTGAAATATATCGCTCGAAAACAAAAACCAGTTTTGCTTGCTACAGGCGCTGCAGACCTGGAGGATGTGAAACGTGCAATGCAGACACTTCAAAAGTATAATAAGCAAATTATTCTTATGCAATGTAACACAAATTACACAGCGTCAGATTTGAATTTTTCTCATATTAATTTGAATGTGCTCAAAACTTATCACAAATTGTATCCGGAGTGCATTTTAGGTTTGTCAGATCATACGTTTGGTTATGTGACAGTTCTAGGGGCGTACATGCTGGGAGCTCGAGTTTTTGAAAAGCATTTTACGGATGATAATGATAGGGAAGGACCTGACCATAAATTTTCAATGAATCCAATTACATGGAAGCAGATGGTATGTGCGTGTAAAGAACTTCAGGAAGCGCTGGGAGATGGAATTAAGCGTATAGAGGACAATGAAATCGATACGGCAAATATACAACGTAGGGCATGTTATTTGCAGAGAAATTTAAATAAAGGGGATAGGATTAAAAAGGAAGATGTTTTTCCTCTCCGGCCGGTAAAGGAAGGATCTGTTTTACCTTTTCAAATGGGAGATGTTTTTGGGAAAAAAATAATGAGGGATATACGGAAGGATGAATGTCTGAAATGGGAGGACGTAGAAGATGCTTAAAGGAACTAGGGTATATTTGTGCGCATTGGAAAGAGATGACCTGCCTTATTTAATGAAATGGAGAAATCAGAAGGAATTTCGTAAACATTTTAGGGAGTATCGTGAATTAAATTCAGATATGCAAAATAGCTGGTTTGAAAAAAAGGTTTTGGGCGACTCTGGAACCATTATGTTTGCAATTCGAAGTGTCGAAGACGACGAGCTATTGGGATGCTGTGGATTATGTTATATTAACTGGGTTCATCGGAATTCTGATCTTTCTCTATATATAGGAAAAGATTATGCATATATCGACGATGTTGGTTATGCAGAGGAAAGTTGCCGTTTATTATTCGATTATGGTTTTCTGGAATTAGGGCTGGAAAAGATTTGGTCAGAGTTATATGAATTCGATGAGAAAAAATTATCTTTATATCAGAAATTTGGCATGCAGATTGATGGAATACTGCGGAAGCAATACTATTATGAGGGAAAATGGTGGGATTCTAAAATACTTTCTATATTAAGGGATGAATGGGAAAGGAGAAGAGAGAATATTGACTAATTTATGTTTGGGTACTGTGCAGTTTGGAATGAATTATGGAATAAATAATCAAGAGGGGCAGCCAACGGAGGAAGCATGTTTTGAGATGCTAGATATAGCTATGGAAAATGGAATTAATATTATTGATACTGCGAGGGCATATGGTACTGCTGAGGTTGTGGTAGGTGATTATTTGGAATATAGAAAGTGTTGCCAAGACGTGAAGATTATTTCAAAACTACGTCCTAATATAATAGAACCAGATGAAAAGGATGTGTATTCTGTTATAAGAAGAGAACTAGAGGGGAGTTTGGAACGTCTGCAAGTTCGGCATTTAGAAGGTTATTTACTGCACACACCAGAATATATATATGATGAGAGGATCGTAGAGGCTTTGCTCCGTTTGAAGGACGAGAATATAGTTCGGAATATAGGTGTTTCTATATATAATATGGAGGAAGGGTATGAAGCTATTCGAAAAGGTATGAATTATATTCAGTTACCATATAGTGTTTTTGACCAACGAGGAGTTCAGTCGGGTTTTATCCGTGAGGCTAAAAAAGCAGGTATAACAATTTTTACACGAAGTGCATTTCTACAAGGACTTTTTATGATGGATATGGATAAGATTCCGAATTACTTAGAGCATGCGAAACCATATTTGAAATACTTTGAAAGATTAACGGAAGACTATAAAATAGGGAAAATAGAATTACTTCTTCAATTTGTTAAAGAGACAAAGGCGGCCGATTATTTAGTGTTTGGTGTGGATAGTAAATGTCAACTACTGGAAGACATAAAAGAATTTCAAATAGATAAAACTATAGATCAAAATCTAATAGATAAGATAAAAGAATTTTTTATTCAAGTGGAAGATAGTATTATTTTGCCTAGTTTGTGGTCAAATGGGAGAAAGGCGGAGTAATATATGAGTGAACTTGTTATTTTGATAAACGCAAATATCATTAGTATTTTTTGTAAAATGGGGGGATAATTAATATGAAAATATTATTTATGGCATGGTCGATTTACGATGATACAGGTACATTGCCTCAATTTTGTAAACACTGCACAGGCGGGGACTTGATTATAAAAAAAATATGTGAATATGTTGGGAAAAAAAATGAATCTTATCTTTTTATTGGTAAGTGTAAAATTCCAAGAATGGACTTGGGGAACATACATATTGTAGGAACAGAAAAACAAAACATCGAATTTATATCAAATGAACAACGTTTGCATGCTATGGCATCAGCATTTGAGGATGCATTAGACGAGATTAAACCGGACATTGTAAATATTCACGGACTCGGAGTTTTGGCAAAAAAATGTATAGAAATTTGTATTCTGAAGAATATACCATATGTATATACGGAACATCTCTATATCGGTATTGAACAGAAAATACAAGGCTATGATACGAGTATAGAGTGGGAAAAAGATTTATATAGTATACCAGATTTAAAAATGATCACCGTTAGTACAGGGATGAAGAGAAAAATTTTGAAAGATTTTCCCCAAATTTCAGAAGAAAATATTTCTGTAATTTTAAATGGTACAGATTTTAGTGCTCAAAAATTGGATAGTGATCTGAAACAAAGGTATAGTCTATATGACAAGAAGGTTTTGTTATGTGTAGGAACTGTGTTGGATAGAAAAAATCAAATTCAGGCAGTGGATGCATTTTGCATGTTACCGAGACAGTTACGGGAAAAAATCAAAATTTTGTTTTGTGGGGTGGATGGAATGGAAGGAAGATTACAAAACAAGATTTTTGAGATGGGAATGCAGGATGAGCTGATTTACGTGGGGAGTTTGAGCAATAAAGAAATGAAAGAATATTATTCTATAGCGGATGGTTTGGTTGTACCAAGTAAGGCCGAGGGGTTGAGTATTGCAATGTTAGAGACTATAGCGTATGGATTGCCTGTTGTAATGTTTTCTGATTCAGAATGTGCAGAGGATTTAAATGACGAAAAGGTAGTTTGCTTTGCAGATGATAGAAGTAGTCAGGGATTAGCAGAAGCAATGGAGGAATGGTATCATAGAGTGTGGGATCATAATTATATCATGCAATATTCTAAATACTTTTCTATGGAAAGAATGGCGGAAGATTATATCAAATATTATAAAAGTCGGCTGCTTAATTAATATAGGAGGAGCATATTGCAGTGTATAGCTTTGATGTTTTTGACACTTTGATAACCCGAAGGATGGCAAGCCCCATTGGGGTTTTTTTGTTAATGCAAAAATATCTTACTGAGAAAAGGATATGCATTGATTCAGAATATGTTTCAGAGGATTTCGTAAATCTAAGAATCAAGGCAGAAAAAAATGCATTAAATTTTTCAAAAAAAAAAGCAATAAACTTACAGGATATTTATAATACCTTAATACAAATGTCAGATATATCTGAAAAAGAAAGTGCAGAGTTGATGTCTGCTGAAATAGAGTTGGAAACTAACTGCGCTGTAGGAATTCAGAAAAATATTGATATATTGATAGAACTTCATCAGAAAAAAGAAGATATTATTTTAATATCAGATATGTATTTATCTACTTCTAATATTAAAAATATTTTGAAAAAAATTGATCCTATTTTAGGTACAATTCCGCTATATGTTTCTTGTGATTATAATGCAACAAAAAACGATGGAACATTGTATTGTGTAATTAAGAAATTAAAAAATGTAAATTATGATGAGTGGACACATTATGGTGATAATATTATTTCCGATATAAAAGTTCCACAGCTTCTAGGAATTAATACTATATATATGGAGTCTAGACTTATCCCTCCTTGGGAGAGAGAAATAAAGGATAGGATAGATTTAAATACAAATCTTCCATTGCAAGTAGTTTTAGGTACTACAAAGATAATTAGAACGAAGCAAGATTTAGGAGAAAAAGAGGAAATAGGTGCTTCCGTAGGATGTGTGATTTTATTTTCTTATGTAGAGTGGATTATTGATCAGAGCATAAGAAAAGGAATAGAGAGACTATATTTTATCGCACGAGACGGATATTTGTTGCAAAAAATTGCTGATGTCTATATAAAATTATATCAGTTAAATCTGCAGACAAAGTATATATACGGATCACGGCAGGCGTGGAGAGTAGAAGAAGAGGAAAAGATTAAGTATGTACAAAATTACTTATTACAAGAGATTGACTATTCAGACAATAAATATGCGTTTGTGGATTTGCAAGGTACAGGACTTTCAATGGGATATTTGGTTAGAATATTGGACGGATATTTGCCAGGTAAATTAAACGTGTTTTATTATGATATGATTGAGCAATTCCAAAGTTCTCAATGTAATTTTATGGTTTATTCTACTTATGAATTACGCGAAATAATTGAAGTGCTCTGTAGGGCGCCGCATGGAGCAACGCTTGCATATACGAAAGAAGGTGATAGATATGTCCCGAAATTAGAGAGTATAGATGAATGTAGATGGAGCGAGTGTGGGCTTAACGACTATATTCGTGGCGCTGAATTATTCGTGGAGGAAATTGTACGCTTTTTTATAGACTTTAATTGTAAGGTAAGAATCAATTCTATAAGTGAATTTATATTGAGATATTGTTGTCAAAATCCGGATAATATAATTAGTGAGTTTATAGGAGAACTTCCGCAAGATGATTATAACTTAAGCGATAGCAAAAAATATGCGCCTAAATTAAGTCAAAAATCTATTTTCCAGATTTTTATGTGGAGAACATCGGAACGAGTTACGGAGTATTATGATGGCACAAATTTAAGATATTCTTTATTGCGAACAAGTCCCAAAGAAAAGAAAATGATTAAATTTTATGAAAGGAATTATCATAGGTTTTTAGGGAAAATGATTCATATGCTCAAGAATAGAGTAATAAAAGGTCATAATGGCAAAATTGATAAGAAAGTTTTAATTTATGCAGCTGGTAAATTTGGGAAAAATACATATGATATTTTGCAAACAACATCAGGATTTAAAGTAGTGGGTTGGACAGATATGAATTATGAGAAATATCAAAAACTTGGCTACAAAGTAAGCTCACCTGATAGTATTTTTAAATTAGATTATGACATATTGCTTATTGCAATAAGAAGTAGAACTCAATCTGACTCAGTGAAACAAATGCTAATTGAGGCCGGAGTGAATATAGAACATGTTATGCAAGCAGAAGAATTCTATCGAAAATATCAATTTCCGTTTTGATAAGACATGGTTATACAATAATTTTATTTTGATAAAATATATAAGCAAAGGTTAAAAATGGGGGCAGAAGGTAAATGTTAGTTTTTTTTGGCGCAGGAAAGATAGGGAAGAAAATGCTTTCTATATGGAGAAAATGCGGATTACAGGCTGATTATTTTATTGACAATAATCCTGAACTTATAGGAAAAGAAGTCGAAGGTATCAAAGTGGTTTCAATAGAATCAATCAACATTTTATCAAAAGATCTGACCATTTTTATTACATGTAAAGAGACGAAAGCGATATTTTCACAATTAGAAGAAGTAGGAATGTGTAAAAAGCAGATTGTGACATGTAATTCCATTGCGTGTATATTAAATCATATATTTTCCTTGTCCGGATTATTATTGCCAATAGAAATCCCAGAGCACAATTTGAAACAGAAAGTACCGAATGTTTTATTTGATCTTTCCATGGGATTAACGTTGGGAGGTGTAGAGACTTGGAGTGTTCAGGCAGCGCAGAAATTGGAAAAAAGGGGTTGGACGACTGCTTTATTAGTGAACAATGCGATTTCAACGGTACAAGAAAAAAAGAATAGCAGAACGATTCCTGTTTCATTTGAATGGGATAAAAATGAGTGGAAGATATGGGAGAAGTTAGTGAAAGTGATGGTGGGAATGAATTGTACAAACATAGTTTGTAATTTTATGAGTCATAACTTTTTTGCAGCGTGCTTATCAAAAAGATTGTTTCCTGTTCATGTTAATGTAATTGTTGTAATCCATAGTGATGCAGAAATATACTATCATAATTGTATTTTAATGAAACAATATATTGATAGTTGTTTGGTTATAAGCAGCAAAATAAAAAAGGAGCTGGTTAGAAGAGGTTTTCCTGAAAGAAAAATAAAGTATTTATCATGGGAAATTTTATGTGACCAAAGCTTTCACCATGTTTATTCAGTAGAAGATGAAGAAATACGTGTAGGATATGCCGGTCGTATTGTAACAGAAGCAAAGAGAATAGACTATATAGTTCCATTAGCTAAAATATTAAAAGAGCGGGGCATACGATTCGTATTAGAGATAGCGGGAAGCGGAATATATGAAGATGAGTTAGAGGAAGAAATCGACAGAAATGAGTTACAAGAATATGTGTTTCTTTTACGAACGATTGAACATTCAAGGATAGGAGATTTTTGGAAAAGGCAGGACATAATGATAAGTTGTTCTGAATATGAAGGACATAGTATCACTCAATGTGAAGCAATGGCTGGCGGAGCAGTTCCTATAGTTACAGACGTATCGGGAGCAAGAGATGACATTACGGATGGTGAGAATGGTTTTATTACCCCAATAGGGGATATTGATCAAATGGCGGAAAAGATATGCTTTTTATATCGGCATAGAAATGTGCTTGCGGAAATGGGGGAAAGAGCATATACGACGATTAAAGAGAAATATTCAGAAGAGAAGGTTGAACAGTTGTGGAAAACAGTGTTACAGAATTAATGAAAGATGAGAAAATAGTGAAAAGGAAAAACAAAGTATCTATTATAATGCCATCTTTAAATGTAGTAGAATATATAGATGAGTGTATTTTATCTGCTTTGAATCAGACCCTAATTGAAAAAGAAATCATTTGTATTGATGCAGGTTCTACAGACGGTACATGGGAAAGGTTGAAAGTTTATGCAAATGATGATAAGTATAAAGACCAGATAAAACTTTTACATTGTGACGTTAGAAGCTATGGATACCAAGTGAATATTGGAATTAGTATTGCAAGCGGTGATTATATTGCTATTTTAGAAACAGATGATTATGTCGAAAAGGATATGTATGAATATTTGTATAAAATTGCAGTCAAGAACAATGCGGATTTTGCGAAAGCAAATTATGATACATTTCTTACAAACTCAAGAAATAAGAAGATTTTTGAACGTGTTATGCTTTTTGAAAATGAGGAAGAGAGATATGGAAAAATTTTTAATCCTCATAATGATTTGTACTTGTATATAAATGACCATAGCATTTGGAAAGGAATATATAAAAAAGAATTTTTGTTGAAGTACAATATCACTTTAAATGAATCATCAGGTGCGGCGTTTCAGGATATTGGATTTGTACAACAGGTGCTTGCTTGTGCTAGACGAGGAATTTATTGTGATAAATCGTTTTATAGATATAGAACAGATAGGGGGCAGGCATCAGTTAAATCAGTGTTTGGATTGAAATATTCATATGAAGAATTTAGAAGATTATTGGACACAGATGAATTGAAAAAGAAATTTGTTTACATCAAGGGACTCTATACATATATGGTAAAATCATTTTGTATAGAAATAAAGAAGACTTTACGTTCAGTAGGATACAATATGGATTCTGAATATATAAAGCCTTACTATAAATGGTTTAAGAAGCAAATTTTAGATGCAATAGAAAAAAATATATTAGATTTAGACATCTATCAACAATATTCACAACTTGTCAATATTATTAATGATTTCGGTAAGTATAATCTTGAGTTGGAATCGAAAGACACTATTGAAAAAGAAAATATGGTAAAATTATTAAATCTTGTTAAAAATAGGGAAGTTATAGTGTTTGGTTTGGGAGCTTATGGAAAATTGATAATTCAATATTTGTTTAGCCAAGATATAAATGTTAGAGCTTTGTGCGATAATAATAAGGCATTATGGAAAACCTCTAAATATGGTTTAGTAATATATCAACCTGGAAAATGTGTCGAAGAATTTCCGGAGTGTATGTACATAATTTCAAGCAAGAGGAATGGTCAAGATATTTTTAAACAACTAATTGGTCTAGGAATTGAGGCAGAGAACATATACACATGTATTTAATGGATTTGTAGATCTATTGAGGAGAATAGATATGAGATAAATATGATTAAGATATCTGTAATATTGCTATGCTTGAATATAGTAAAATGTATAAGACTTTGCATTACGTCCTTTTAGAATAAGCGATGTTTATCCTAAGTTGTTGCGGAATTTAAATATGCGGAACAGTTTCTGGAACAAAGCATAGAAGAATTATTCAATAGAAGCACTTTTTATTATAGATAGATATTTATTAAAAGAAATAAAAGATTTGTCTCTATATAAGTGGATGGAAGAAAGGTAAATAGACTTTAGGAGCGGTATATATGGAAAAGAATGAACAATATAATAATTTAGATTGGATTTCTGATATAATCAGTCATGTTATTAATAATTATGATAATAGAAAGGTTGTTTTGTGGGGGAAATATACTATATCAGACAGAATTAAAAATATACTAGAACAATATAATATAAAAGTAAGTTTTTATGTAGACAGTGAAAAAACAAAGCAAAATGAAAAAGATATTTTAGCTCCCGATTATCTAAATGGCAAATCAAAAGAGATATATGTGGTTGTTCCTTTGGCATATTATGATTCTTTGAAGAGTAAATTAGTCGAATATGGATATAGAAAAAACGAAGATTACTATTATTTTTGTGACTGTATTATAAAACAGAGTGATGATTTTTATGAGGATTCACATGGAAATAAAATAATAGGGAATCATAAAGGTTTAAAAGTTGTGTTTTCCGGATTTAATTCGCTTTTAGAAATACAAGGGGAGGGGGGATTTTTAGAAACGTCAATTTATATACATAGTGATTCTAAAATAAAAATGGGCAGTAACACTAAATGCATTGAAACTAAGATATCGATAGACTCTCATTCAGAAATAGAAATTGCCCACGATTGTACTTTGACAAAAACGATATTATCAGTATTAAAAAATTGTAACTTGAAGATGGGATATAAATGTAATTTTATGATTCGCTCATTGACTTTAAGGGATAATTCGTTTTTTTCAGCAAAGGGTGAGAATATAATTAGCTGCAAAGAATATATAGACATTGATAAGTATGCGGCTTTTAGAATAGGATATAATTCGGATATTTTGGATTTAATCAGGATTTCTATGGGGAAATATTCAAGTGTATATATAGGGGATAAGACACTTATTAGAGAAAGGTCCACTTTTTTGGTTAGCAATTTTACCAAGATTAAAATAGGTGATAAATGTTTATTTTCAGATGATGTTGTTTTATGTTCAAATGATTCACATTCCATTTTTGATGTAGATACTAAAAAAAATATTAATTCTACAGAAGAAATATGCAAAAAACGGGGAATTGATATAGGAGATCATGTTTGGATAGGAATAAGATCAACAATATTATATAATACGAAGATTGGAAATGGAAGTATAGTAGGGGCAGGCAGTCTTGTTAAAAGTACTTTCCCTAACAATTGTATTGCGGCAGGGACACCGGCTAAAATTGTCCGACGTAACGTGGCTTGGAGCAACAAAGATTGCTCGATGGATATTTCTGACTGTGGAGAAAAGTACATTCATTTGACAGAAGAATGGATAGAAGAATGAGTGGTAGAATAATAATATGAAGAATTGTCATTATGTGATCTATCACGTTAGATAGTATAAATAAGTTGGAGGTTCAAGATGTTACAGGCAGAAGAGCTTATACAAGAGATACAAAAAGGATTATTAATGTGGTACAAGTTCATTCCTGACAGTACGATTCTCTATTTTGGCGAAGAGCAGGATAGCTATATTTCTTTATTGAAAGAACAAGCAAAACGACTTATATGTATACCCGCCGATCAGGCGGCGCCAAAGGAATGGAGGCAAAACTATATCCATGCCTTTGACTATATTATTGCGATTGAAACCCTGGAGAATTATCACGAGCCAAAAGAAGTATTAAAAAGTTGGAAAAAGCTGCTTAAAACTGACGGTACAGTATTGCTGGGGATGAATAATCGTTTTGCCCTTCGTTATTTTTGCGGAGACCGAGACCCGTATACAGGAAGAAATTTCGACGGAATTGAAAATTATAGAAGAGCGTATTCTAAGAAAGAAGATGAATTCCATGGAAGATGTTATAGCCGTGCAGAAATTCGTGAATTATTACAGGATGCAGGGATGATAAATAGTCGGTTTTATTCCGTCCTCCCAGATTTAAAAAATCCTTCGTTAATATATGCAGAAGATTATTTGCCAAACGAGGATTTAGCGAATCGACTATTCCCTACATATAATTATCCCAATACAGTGTTTCTGGAAGAAGAAAGTATATATAACGGCTTAATTAAAAATGGAATGTTTCATGAGATGGCAAATGCATATTTAATTGAATGTTCTTTGCAAGGCAGATTTTCAGATGTTGTCCATACTACAAGTTCTATAGAACGGGGCAGAGCAAACGCTATTCTGACAATAATTCATCGTTCAGACAATTTAGAACAATATACTGTAGAAAAGCGAGCGGTTTACCCTGAAGGAAGAGAAGGTTTAAATAGGTTATATGATAATGGACAGGATTTATCTGCTCATGGCATATCGGTTGTGGAAGCAAAACTCGAAAAGGATTCTTATATAATGCCTTATATGGATTGTGAGGTTGGACAGCTATATTTAAAGAGATTGCTGCATACGGATCGTGAGAAGTTCTTACGTAAAATGGATGAGTTTCGAGATTTGATTTTGCACTCTTCTGAGATTGTACAGGAGGATGTAGGAGATGGAGAAGGTGCGATTTTGCGGAAAGGGTATGTTGATCTGGTGCCATTAAATAGCTTCTATAAAGATGATACATTTATATTCTATGATCAGGAGTTCTGTGAGGAGAATTATCCTGCTAATGGACTTATTTGGCGCATGATTGCTACGTTCTACGCAGGGGATATGGAAGTTCAGAAGCTTATGCCGATGGACATTCTGCTGGATCGTTATGATTTGAAACGGCGCTTGGAGAAGTGGCAGAGGATGGAGTGGGATTTTTTGGCCGATTTACGGCAGGAAAAAATTCTGAGAAAATATCATGAAAGGTATCGGCGTAATTATGAGATGGTAAATTCTAACAGACAGAGGCTGAATTATTCTGCAGATGATTATCAAAAATTATTTGTAGATATTTTTCGGAATTCGGACACCCGTAAATTAATTTTGTTTGGTTCAGGAAATTTTACAAAACGCTTTTTGAATTTATACCGGCAGGACTATCCTGTCTATGCGATTATAGATAACAATAAGGAAAAATGGGGGCAGAAGATAGAAGGAATAGAGATTCAATCACCAGAAATTCTGCAGTGTTTGCAAAGCGGGGAATATAAGGTGCTGATCTGTATTAAGAATTATTTGTCTGTCATGAAACAGTTGAATGAGATGGGGGTCAAGGAATACAGTATTTTTGATTCTAGTAAGGATTATCCCAGAAAGAGAAAGCCGATTATGCAGGAACAGAGTGCTTTACAAAAGGCAGGCGGGCGTAAAAAATACCATACGGGTTATGTTGCAGGCGTGTTTGATTTGTTTCATGTTGGGCATTTGAATATGTTTCGGCGTGCGAAGGAGCAGTGCGAGTATCTGATTGTGGGAGTAGTTTCGGATGAAGGGGTTAGAAAGTTCAAGCATACGGATCCATTTGTTTCATTTGAAGAAAGGATAGAATTAGTTCGAGCTTGCCGCTATGTGGATGAGGCGGTAGAGATTCCGCTGAACTTTGGCGGTACGCGGGATGCGTGGCGGCTGCATCATTTTGACTGTCAGTTTTCGGGTAGTGATTATGCGGATAATCCGGAATGGTTGGAGGAGAAGGAATTTTTGGAGGAGAATGGGGCGGAGATGGTGTTTTTTCCCTATACGGAGAAGACGAACTCTACTCGGATAAAAGCATTGATTGAGAAGCGGTTGCTGTGATTTGTTATGGCATGCTATAACATTAGATATTTATCCGGATAAAAAATATTTTCCGCATACTGGGTGAATACCGGCAGCAACAATCTGACCGGAAAATTGATTCAGGAAGGCGGCAGGAACATAACAGTAGTTATGGAAGTTTTACTGAAAGGTAATAAAATAGCGGCCCGGAGAGATTAAAAAGATGATCTCCCCGGCCCCTACCCATTAACGACAATACACCGTTTATTCTACAGCTTCTCCCTTTATACACACTTACTTCCCTAATTTCTCCAATTCCAACGGATACAAATTCCGTGCATACCCAATATCCCTGAAATACCTCACCTCCGACTTCGAAACCTTAAACCGAACCCAGTCCCCCTCCTCCAGCTCCGGATACATCCCCCGCCAAAAGAAAATCCAGTCGCTATCAGCCTTCTCATTATCCGGCGGATCCTCAATATGCCCTTTAATCCCGTAACAGCGGTAATTATCGTGAACCTTGCGGACTTTGTGAATTACCGAGGTATAATATCCCTGATTATCCTTCTTAACCATATACTCCCCATCCTTTAACATCCTAATACGGTCAAGAAAACCCGGGAGCCTCTTGTTGAATTCCGCCGTCTGACGCCCTTGAATTACATGGCGCCCATACAACTCGTCATACACCGTACTAATATCTTCTCCGCTGTCCAGCCGACGCATCTGTACGCCGCACAAAGGAGTCCTGTCCAAACATTCATAAGGAACGAGAAGAAGGGGAAAATACTGCTTCCTCATACCCCATGCAATACCCATCTCAGCAATGCAGAACGTACTCTGCAAATATTCACCCGTGATAAGAGAAATCACCACTTCACAGCTCTCGATCTCTGTCCGGATTCTTTCGATAAAATTCTCGCCTGTCGTCAGGGAATCAGGAAAAACAGTACAGAAAATATCGCTTTTCCGTATCCCCATCCCCAATTGTAAAAATTCAATAAAACAATGTGCAAGTTCTTGATTCCTAGAACTGTAACTAATAAATACTTTTGCCATCTACATCTCCTCTTTCAGTGAATCTAATAAATTTTTCCGCTCCGTATTATAACTGTCAATTAAAAAATTCAAATTTTTCAGATATCCCTCCCTTTTAATTTTTAGCTGTGCGCCAATCTTTGACATCAGTTCGGCGCCATACAAAGGAACTTTTAGCGCGCTTAGATTAGAATTATTCAGAATCCGTATAGTTGTTCCCGACTGAATCTGTTCCAGAGAAGCCCTGCCTTGTTCGGAGTCCAGATAATGGAAAAGTACATACGGGTCATACATTTGCTTATTTACTCTTAACAGCGTAATATTTCCGCTTATATACGCCAACATAGGGTTCGCTTCAACAATAGCAATCTTTATAGTCGTCCCTTTTGATGTAATTAGAATATCATCTTCCTGAATACGGTATTTGATTTTGCATGCAGGGTTCGAAACGCTGATCTTATCAGCCGTTTCGTACTTGACGAAACCGTCCTGAATATCTTTAATATTAAGAAAACAGACCATTTTGCCGGGAGTTCCGACTGCCTTATTCACAGCCTGAGCGCCCCGGACGATCTCGGCAACGTCGGCAAGACGGATGCTGTCGCCTGTCGCTGTCTCCTGTTCTTGGCAAATATATTGGACGGGCTTCCATGAATAAGTTTGTTCTTCCAGCATATCCGCTGATATAACCGCGCTGATTTCATCCTGCTTTACATACTTCCCGAAAGAAGCACATACCAAGCGATGTCCCTCTTCTGAGATGGCATATGCATTTCTCCGCTCGCGGAAATAATACTTGTTAATATCTACAAACAAGATCTTGTGCCGCCGTCTGCCTCGGTTCCCTTTGTGGAAAATTAAAAGTTCTGTTCCGGTCCGGGTATTAGGATATAGATTTGCAGGAAGCGTTATGACAGCTTCCAGCCAGTCGTTTTGAACCACACTCTTTCGAAGAGAGCGTTCATTTGCACGGATCAATGCTCCCGTTGTGCATAATACGGCCGCATAACCGCCTTCCTTCAGGTGATATAGAACATCTTGAATAAATATCCAATCGGTATACACGGTCTTTTCTTTAAAATCGGTAAGCCGCGGGTCATTTCTGTCAAAAGATTCTCGTTTATTATTTCCCCGCGGCATGTCCATAACAATCAAGTCATATAAGGACATTTCAGATGCCGGAGGCGGGGTGAGAATATCTTTTTGTACCAATTGTCCGTCAATTTCATAGAGTTCTATAATCAATTTCCCAATCGCACACAGAACAGGATTCATCTCTATTCCACAGAAAGAAGAAGGAGATAATTCCGAGGTTTTGTCCATAGAAATCTTCCGGGCCAGTTCTAAGCCAAACATTCCGATACCGCTGCAAAAATCAGATATGCTTTCCGGGGAAGTTTCGCCGAGTAAATCCGCGATTAAGCTGCGGACGCTTTGGGGCGTAGCAATATATCCGCCTGAAGTTCCGATAAGTTCCATAATAGATTCCAGAAGAATATTAAAATGCGGAATATCCCTGATAGTACGAAAAGTGCTCTGTATAATTTGCTGAACTTCATCGTCATTCTCCGCCAGCGCCCAGTCGACCTTCTCGCATAATTGAAGAGCCGCTTCATGTATATCATACTTCGGTATGTCGAAAGCCCTTTCACAGAAATAGCTTTGCGTAAACGTCTCCGGAATATCAAGGTTATGCCGCCTTCTTTGAAATTCAGAAAATACTAATATGATAGACAGATAAAAAACTTGTTCTTCCGGGAACTTCCTCTGTAATGCCTGCCAGTAAGTTTCCAGTATAGGTTTCATTGATTAGCCCCCTTCCCTTGAAAATAATATAACATATACGCTCAATAATGTCAATATGTATACGAATACATATAAAAACGATGTATATAGACGTTACTGTTCACACGCCACTATTCAGCGAGGTGTTTCCGCACATTTTGTGCGGAAATTCCAAGTTTTTCAGCGCGAAATCGCGGAGCGTTTTGCTGGTCAGGGAGTGAACAGCAACAGTTAAGTTGCAAAGTTAAGCCGCAAAGCAAAAAAATGTCGCAAAATGTGTAAATATATGATATACTAAATACGTTCTCAAAGAGTAAGGAATTCGTGGGTAGCGTCTACCCATATGTTTCCTTGCTCTTTTTTATACTGTTTGAGAACGTACCTGCTTATGTCCCCTCATCCTCTTGCGAATATGGGGTTACAGAAGGAATACTTTCAGAGTGTCTCATTTTGAAGGATTACTTAAAGGATTACGCAGATAAAAGTCTCTCAAACTGTGATAAAGTAAGGCTTATGGGGGAAATTGGTGGCGTATGGCGGCAATAATAATTGAATTGATAAATTGTTGGGGATTTGCTGTAACAATAGCATATAATAGAAAGGAAATATTTATCTTGAAAATAATTAATAAAACTGTTAATATAATAGTAGCTAAGTGTATTTTTTTCTTTGAATATATAAGTTGACAGGTTATTGACAAATGATAGAGGAAGCATTTGGATATAGACTGTCACAAGACATACTAAGAGAAGTATTACCTAATTACCAAGACTTGAATCAAAAACTTATTAGCTTTGCAGGAACCAATTGTAAAAGGTCTAATCATTTCCTAAACCAAATAATGAACGAGAAAGAAAAGATATGCTTAGAAAAGGCTTTTTTCGGGAACAATGGTTGGTATAAGAGGATTAATGGTAATGGAATGATCAGTCTTAAGCTTGCGGCCATGTCTCTTGGAGTTACGAATAATATATTTACCTTTAATAAAGAGACTGAAACAAGAATATTGGATTATATTTCAGCAAAAAATATAGATGACCAGCTTCTTATGATGCGGTGCTATATTAAGCAAAAAGCAGTTACTTATGCGGCTATGCGTAATTATCTTCAGAAGCAGGAAAGTACCAAGATGACTGTAACATTATACAGAGGGATTAACGTCCCGTATAAAAATCAAAAGTATCTATTCACTGGCTTAGAATCCTGGACTACCGATATTGCAATTGCATACAAATTTGCCAGAAATGAAGGATTTGTTCTGAAAAAGGAATATCCTATTGATCAAATACTGGCAGGAAGAAGAAGTACCTTTAAGAATCAAAGAAATCGCTTATATTTGCATAATGGCTTTTTTGTTCGCAGAGAAAAGGAAATGATTGTTGAAAATTTTGAGAAGGAATGGGACTGCAGCAGTGAGACGGATGTTAGATTAGCTATTGAAAAAGAAGTATATTAAGGGGGGAATATCATGGCTATTAAGTTTGCAAAGGATATTGTAACAGAGATTCGTAAAAGGGGACCAATAGAAGTACCGGAAGGATATATTACGGGTGAAGATTTTGAAGCGAGTATGTATAATTATAAAGAGACGTTTCGCGTAAAGAACTCTGACGATAACGGCCTATGTATAAAAAATTTGTTTATGCCAGCGTTTAACGAATTGAATTTTTTCCCTGAAAACTATGGAGAAGCTGCATAATGACACACCAATATAGAAGTGTATTACATTTTGAAAAATATATAGTAAAAGATATTACCTACAAGACGAATGAAGCGTATACGGAACATAATGAGATTTCTTTAGATTTCGATTTTGATGCGCATATTCAGTTGAGTGAAGATAATCAGGAGATGGAAGTTGAATTAGGTGTTTCGATTTTTAAAGATTCATTAGAAAAGAATTATCCTTTTGAGATGGCAGTGAATGTTAAGGGATTTTTTTATCTGGAGATTGGGAATGAAAGGATAGATACTTTTGAGGCGAACGCTATCGCAATCTTATTTCCGTATGTTCGCGCAATCGTTTCAACGTTTACAGCAAATGCAAACGTCGCTCCGGTTATTTTACCGCCGATGAATCTTTATAATTACCTTAAGAACAAACATAACAAAAAGAAAAATCAAGATTAAAAAAGAGCCGTATAAAAGTACGGCTTTTTTATCTTATAAGATCTGCAACGAAGATAGGAGTGAAGAATTACCATGAATATAATCTGTTCCCCATCCGGCATAGTGAATCCCTTCCGGCCGGAACAAGGCGTCACGGACATATCAAATGCCGGTTTTGAAAATATATCCCTTGAATTTGATATGTGCTGCTCTGCTTACGAGCTGGAGAATTATGGAAGCGAACGTATCAATAAGGACGATTCAGGATATCCGGAAGGCTGGGATATCCGGTCAATCCTACGGCGTCCGGAAGAGATCGGCAGATTTTACGAAAATCTAACCTCATCCATCCGTGCCAAAAACATAAAATCCCCCCTCGCAAGAGCGCCCTATCTGCCGAGGGATACCAAAAGACCGGATCTAAAAGAGCTGCTGCTGCGGTTGGCCGAGGAGAGCATCCGGTTTTGCGGCAAGATAGGATGCAGATACATTGTGGTTCGGCCGCTCGAAAAGACGCGGGAGCAGAACAGGGAATGTTATCTCCGGCTTGCAGCGGCTGCAAAAGAAAATGATGTGACGATATTACTGGAGAACCAATGCCGCAGTGTGAACGGCCATATGGTACGAGGCGTCTGTTCTGACGGCTTCGAGGCGGCGCAGTGGATTGATGAACTGAATCAGGAAGCAGGAGAAGAACGATT
Source organism: uncultured Dorea sp. (assembly GCA_910577685.1). Lineage (GTDB taxonomy): Bacteria > Bacillota > Clostridia > Lachnospirales > Lachnospiraceae > Sporofaciens. The sequence goes on from CAJTOH010000011.1 coordinate 83,208, forward strand.
CGGATTCTGTATGGATGTAGGCGTTTGCAGTCTCTGCGGACAGGATATGCATGAATTTGCAGCCATGTTAGGCGATCGCATTAAAGCCGTCATTCTGCGTGACTGCGACGGTCAGAGCGAAGGATCCATGCTGCCGTTTACCAGTACCTATTGCGGTCATCCCCAGACAGATTGGTTAAACCTGATTCGGGGATTGCGGGAGATTGGATTCGACGGCCAGCTAGTCCTTGATATTAGGGACACGGCCGCGGCGTTTTCCCCGCTGCTGCGTCCCCGGCTCATGATTCTTGCCAAAGCAACGGCAGAATATTTCAAATGGCAGATAGAGATAGAGAATCTATTGAAAAAATATACGTCTATCGTTCTTTTTGGAGCCGGGAATATGTGCCGGAATTATATCAAATGTTATGGAGAGAAATACCCTCCCCTATTTACCTGCGATAACAATCGCAAAGCCTGGGGAACGGCCTTCTGCGGTATTGAGGTAAAATCGCCGGAAGCGTTAAAGGAGCTGCCGGATAATTGCGGGGTCTTTATCTGTAATATTTACTACCATGAGATTGAGCGGCAATTAAAAGATATGGGAATAGAGAACATAGAGTTTTTTAACGATGAATATATGCCGTCCTTCTATTTTGACAGGTTGAAGATGGTATAGAACGTATTGTATTTAGGAAGGAATGAGAAGGAATGGTTACGATCGGGGTACAGACAAAGAATGTAGTTTATGATTCGGAATTAAGAAGAGGAGGCGGCGATAGGGCGGAAACAGAGATGCATCCCCGGACAGGATTCGAGATGCTGAAAAGAACAGGTTTTTCTTGCGCGGATTTTAGCCTGAATTCCTATCTTCTGAATACTTCTCTTTACAATTTTGAGCTGAATAATTTCTTTGATCGAACGGTTTCAGAGTTGGAAGACTTCTTTCGCCCGCATAAAGAAGGAGCGGCTTGCGCAGGGATTAATATAGGGCAGATGCATATGCCCTATCCCAATTATGTACCCAACGGGAAGAAGGAGCTTAATGATTATCTGAGAGATGTAGTCGCGCCTAAGAGTATGCAGGTCTGCGCTTTTTTCGGCTGTCCGTATATCGTCGTACATGGATTCAAGCTTTCCCGGAATCTTGGCAGTGAAGAAGCGGAGTGGGCGCAGACGGAGAAGTTTTTAGATTCCCTTGCTCCTATGGCTAAAGAGATGGGAATTATAATCTGCATAGAGAATTTGTATAACGCGCTGGGCAGACACATAGTAGAAGGTCCATGCTGCCATGCAAAGAAAGCGGCGGAGCGAATAGAACGGTTTAATGAAAAATATCATGCGGAGGTATTGGGATTCTGTTTTGATACAGGCCATGCGAATCTTGTGGGGATTGATTTTGAGAGATTCATTACGGAAATAGGGGTTCATTTGAAGGCGCTCCACATTCATGATAACGACGGGGTAGGAGACCTCCACCAGATACCGTTTACATTTACCAGAACGAGGGAGAATACGGCTTCCACAGATTGGGAAGGGTTTGTCAGAGGCCTGAGAAGAATAAAGTATACAGGAACCTTAAGCTTCGAGACAGGGCCTGTACTGACCGCATTTCCTGACGAGATGAAAGAGCAGACGCTCGCGTTCATCGCGCAGATTGGAAAGTATTTTGCGGGAAAGATTGACGGTGGATTCATATAATCAAAGCAGGGTCCGTTCCATTGAGGAGTATTGTATCTCCCTAATACAGCGGCCCCTGAAATGTATCACAGATCAAAAACATACACGTGTTCGTACTCCCCGTTTTTCCCTCGAAGCGCTTCGGTCAAAGCCCCGCAGTCCCCGGACGCAATCAAGCTTCTGCACTGCATTAATAGATAGACGGAACAGATATATTCTGCTCCTAATCGAAAGCCTTTTCCGTCCTTCTTCTCATTGTGCAGCTCCACCAATAGCTGTCCCGGCTTAACGGTATACCGCCTTTGGTCGGTAAAGCGGATCCGGTCCTTATAATGTTCTTTCATCTTAGAGCAGATCTCCTCGTCCTCCGTAGCAAGATAGAGCCAGTCAAAATCCCAAGTATCCTCCACCTCCTGTATTTTCCCGATAACCATGTCTGCAGTTGCATGCTTTTTATGATTGGGAAGCGGATTATTGATATAATCGGTTCCGCGTATCAGCACGCCGAGCGTACGGTCGGGAGCTGGCAGAAAACGGTTAAGACGCTCATTAATATAGCTTTTTATTCGGTCGTTGAAGATTCCCTGCGGCCAAGAAAGAGAAATATCCCGCGCCGTTTCATTCATAATAAAATGAAGAATACTGAGAATATTCATATTCGGTGAGACGGCAACATACCGGCTTGTTTGTGCATCTTGCAGCGAAAAGTTTTCGGGCTGCAGGAAAAACTTGCGCCAGATATCCTCTCCTTCATAGTCTGAATAAATATTGTCGTTAGAAGAAACAATCTGAAAAACAGGTGTGTAACCTTTGGCTATGGCGTATCTGGCTGCTGTAAATACCTTGTCCCAGATTGCATAGATTCCTTCCAGATAAAAGGAGCCGTCTATCAGGAAAAATTTTTGATTAACGTTGTTCGGACCGGGATGAACCACATGGGAAAACATGAAGGTCAAAGTCATGACCTCGTCATAGAACAGGATCCCTTCTTTATATCTCGAATTATCCTCGTTTTGAGGCAGCCCCTCTAAAATATACAGTAGATTCCCCCTGGCCGAGCTTGACAATTCCTGTAGGAATTCCTCCGTTTTATTAAATAGGCGGACGCGGGCATTGGGAAGGGAAGGGAGCATGTCCAGATAATCCGCCCATTCCTGACCGATTAGAAATACTTCGCTGCCGGACCAAAGAGGCAGCGCTCTTTTATATAGTTCTGCAGAATATTCATTTAAGCCGGCAAGGGCAATACAGTCGTAGCGATTCAGGAAACTTACGTCAATATCCCCCTCAAAGTGATAGGAATGTGTATAATAACTCCGGACTTTTTTGACGATACAGACACAATTTCCGTCGGAATCCAATATAGGCGCCGGAAGATCAAAAGTACACCTTCCGGCGGCGTCTTCAAACATATTCTCACTTTTCTTTATAGAAAGATCTGTAAAATCCAGATGATTTTCTAAAATAAACCGATTAACGTGATATACTTGGGACGGTCTGCCGGCAGAAGGCTTAAGACGGATTTCCATAATATCATTTTCATTGAGATCCTGAAAAAAGCTTGTCAATTCCGCTTCGGAAGGAGCAGCGTCCGTCTCGTATATGTAATATTCTCCGGGAACACAAATTATCATTATTACGATCCTCTCTTCAAAAATAATCTGTCAGTTTATTCAAAATTCCGAAGCCGCTCTATCGCCGGAAGATACCCCAGCTCTGCGGCTTGCCGATAGTATTGCAAAGCCTTCGGAAGGTTCCCCGACACTTCATACCAGATCCCAAGGTTATGGGCGGCCTTAAACGAGCCGCATCCATGGACGCCCTGATGAAGCGGAACCTCGCCGATTTCGAGACATCTCAGATAGGACTGTTCGATTAAAGGAAGAAATGCAATATACTTCTTCGTATCCGCCTGAACAGCTTTCATATACAGGATTCCGCATGTAAAATGATAATCCGCATATTCTCCCAGCCTGTCTTTTTCTTCTTCCGCAATAGCCAGAGCGGTTTCGTATTCCTGAATTTCCATCAAACTGAACAGGAATTGAACAATACCGCCTGTACGGTAGGCGGCCCCGCTTAAAGGAACCAGTTGATAGAAGTCTGCAAAATAAGCGCAGGCCTCTGCGTGCCGGTTCATTCCGCGCAGAGTCCGCGCCGTCTGGAAAAGCAGATAAGGGTCGTCGCTTTTATCTTCCAGCTCATCTAACAATATGGCAAGGTTACGTTCTTCCTTGCCGCCCTGCTGATAACCGTCATGCTCGAACAGAAGAGGCAGCGATTCGGCCGGAAAAGAAGAATCCTCCTGTTCATGGATTCGGCCGGTAAAGCCTACGCCCCGCGGCAGCAGACGTGCAGTCCATGTATACATATATGAAACCCGTTCTTTTCCGTCCAAAGAGCTTTCATTATAATAGTCCTTCCTCTGGATAGCGCCTACGTGTTCGGCGTTTTCCATAAACGCCTCAATATCTGCGCGGCTGCCCTCAATAAGGTATTCGTCTGCGTCCAGAACCAGATTCCAGTCGCAGTCTGATTGAGATAATGCATAATTTCTGGCGGCGGAAAAGTCTTGATTCCAGGTATAATCTGACAGGATAGCTCCGAAAGAAGCGGCGATGTCCTTCGTCTTATCCGTAGAACCGGTGTCAGTGATATAGATTTTATCAACCAGATCTTTTACCTGCTTAAGACATCTTTCCAGACAGCGCTCTTCATTCTTAACGATCATCACTAGACCCAATGTCTTCATGTCCTGATACCTCTCTTAAAATTAATTACTTTTATATTCTTCAATCTTAGCATAATTTGGAATTAAAATACAGTATATACGGAAATAAAATGTTGATTTTACCCGCGATATAAACTATGATACAAATAGAATCAGCTTGATAGAGAGAGATTCCGGGAGGTTATAAAGGATGACAATAGGATTAGTCATGATCGTAAAAAATGAAAGCCGAAGTCTGGCGAAATGTCTGTCCCGCGCGCAGAAACTTGTGGACGGCATATATATTACGGACACCGGTTCCACGGACGATACCATAGAGATTGCAAAAAGATACGGTTCCCATGTCTCGGCGTTTGAATGGAATAATGACTTCGCGGCCGCCAGAAATTATGCCCTCGCACAGTCGCCCTGCGACTGGAATCTTGTTCTGGATGCGGACGAATATTTGATATCAGGAACCAGAGAGGACTTACAGGAATTTATGGAGTCCGGAGACAGGCTGGGGGCTGTCAGGCTTCACAATAGTTATAGAGAAGCGAACGGCGAGATTAGCAAAAGTTATGAATATATCACCCGTTTTTTCCCCAAGGGTACGGTTTACGAAGGAAGGATGCACGAGCAGGTGGTCAGCGCGCTGCCCATTGTTCCGCTTCCTTTGATTTTTGACCATGACGGTTACCTGCAGGAAGGGAAAGGAGACAGGAATCTGAAGGTCCTTTTGGAAGAACTTGAGGAGGAGCCGGACGACCCATATCTGCTATATCAGATTGCCCGTACATTGTGGCTGATGAAGTATTATGAAAAAGCAGACGGATATTTCGAACAGTTTTACCTGTTTGTGCCGGATTCCGGAGCCGGATACCGCGTAAGCGGCGTTGTTTCCTATCTTTACAATCTTCTGGAATTAAAGAAATATGAAGCGGGTTTTGGTCTGATCGAAAAGGAAAAAATACCTCTGGCGTCATATGCGGATTTCCATTTTGCATGCGGGACTTTTTATACCAAGGCAATCTTCGCGGATACACAAAGGTATATCGGCTATCTGCCGGAGATCGAACGCTCCTATAAGAGATGTCTGGAGATCGGGGAAGTTCCGGAGCACGAGAGCGTGATCGGCAGCGGTTCCTTTAAGGCGGCCTACAATCTGGGAGTATGGTTTGAGGTAAACGGAAAGATAAAGGAGGCGCTGGAGTATTACCGGCAGGCGTTGGACGGGGGATATCAACCGGCGGCGGAGCGGATAAAACAGCTAAAACAAAATTAGATTAGAAAAATTTAAAAAGAAGTCTTAAGATTTTTGGATAAGATACGATAATATAGTTGTCAAGAAGTTTTCGGATTGGTAGGATAGATTAATTCTTTCGAACAGTTAGCCGGCATGACGGAAGGAGAGTTTATTTTATTGCCGAATTCTTCTTTTGCAGAACGCAATGCATAATCAATAATGAAGGGAAAAGGAATTCCCTGTAAAAGTTCAAGGAGGAAAAACTATGAGAATCCAACATAATATTACAGCATTAAATTCACACAGAAATTTAACGAACAATAACTCTTCTTTAACAAAGAACTTGGAGAAGTTATCATCAGGTTATAGAATCAACCGTGCTGGTGATGATGCTGCAGGACTTGCAATTTCCGAGAAGATGCGTGCGCAGATCACAGGTCTTTCTACAGCTCAGAAGAACGCAGAAGACGGTGTATCTCTTGTACAGACAGCAGAAGGCGCTCTGACAGAAGTACACTCCATGCTGAACCGTATGGTAGAGCTGGCAACACAGTCAGCCAACGGAACATATTCTACTGCAAACCGTACGGAGATGCAGAAGGAGATTAAGGCTCTCGGAGCTGAGATCGACAGAATTGGTAAGACAGCAAACTTCAACGGAATTACGTTATTCTCCGGAAAGGGTACAACAGGCGCGAAGAGCATTACGCTTCATGTCGGCGAATCTTCATCTACAGACAACCAGATTAAGATCAGCCTTTCTAAGATGAGCGCATCTATCCTTGGCGTAAGCGCAACCCATACTGGGGCAGGTACAATCAATTCAAGCAATAAGCTTAGCATTACAACAAGTGAGAAGGCACGTATGGCTATCAGCGTTATCAATAAAGCTATCGACTTTATTTCATCCATGCGTTCCGATTTCGGTGCATTACAGAACCGTCTGGAGCACACCATCAACAACTTGGGTGTACAGAATGAGAACATCTCCGCAGCAGAGTCTCGTATCCGCGACGTAGATATGGCTAAGGAAATGATGGCATACACGAAGAACAACATTCTGGTTCAGGCATCTCAGGCAATGCTTGCACAGGCTAACCAGGTACCGCAGGGAGTTCTTCAGTTATTACAGTAATTCTGACAGGTATAATAGTAAGCGTCCATTCATTGAATGGACGCTTATTGTAGGTTTAACGAAGAAAAAATGAAATGGAAAATTACTGAAAAGCCTTAAGATATTCCAAAAAGATACGATAATATATATGTCTGAAAGTTTTGAATAGAGAGAGAGTTTCCGATAGACAGTAAGCCGGCATGTTTTGAGGGAGGTTTGTCATATATTCGAATACTTTTAACTATGGTATAGTGTAAGAATGAGGGGAAAAGGAATTCCCCGTTTAATTTCAAGGAGGAAAAACTATGAGAATCCAACATAATATTACGGCGTTAAATTCACACAGAAATTTGACTAATAACAACTCATCTTTAACAAAGAACTTGGAAAAGTTATCATCCGGTTACAGAATCAACCGTGCAGGTGACGACGCGGCAGGACTTGCAATTTCCGAGAAGATGCGTGCGCAGATCACAGGTCTTTCTACGGCTCAGAAGAACGCAGAAGACGGTGTATCTCTTGTACAGACAGCAGAAGGCGCTTTGACAGAAGTACACTCCATGCTGAATCGTATGGTAGAGCTGGCAACACAGTCAGCCAACGGAACCTATTCAACAGCTAACCGTTCAGAGATGCAGAAGGAGATCAAGGCTCTCGGAGCTGAGATTGACAGAATTGGTAAGACAGCGAACTTTAACGGAATCACATTATTCTCCGGTAAGGGCACAGGAGCGAAGAGCATTACGCTTCATGTTGGTGAGTCGTCATCTACGGACAACCAGATTAAGATCAGTCTTTCCAAGATGAGCGCTTCCATTCTTGGTGTAAGTGCAACAGTAGGTGCCGCCAATAGCTCGGTTAGCACGAATAAGCTTAGTATTACGACAAGCGCGAGTGCTCGTGCAGCGATCAGTGTTATTAATAAGGCGATTGACTTCATTTCATCCATGCGTTCCGATTTCGGTGCATTACAGAACCGTCTGGAGCACACCATCAACAACTTGGGTGTTCAGAACGAGAACATCTCCGCAGCAGAGTCTCGTATCCGTGACGTAGATATGGCTAAGGAAATGATGGCATACACGAAGAATAACATTCTGGTTCAGGCTTCTCAGGCAATGCTTGCACAGGCGAATCAGGTACCGCAGGGAGTTCTTCAGTTATTACAGTAATTTCTACAGGTATAATAATTATAAAAAGCGCCGGTCCATTGGATGGGCGCTTTCTTTTTACTAAATCTGGAAATTGCTGCATACAAGGAGGCAACATATAATGAAAATACAGCTTAGCATTTCTATGCTTGCATCGGACAGATCAGTTTCTCTAGAGCGATGTCTTGACTCTCTGCAGCCCCTTTTGATGCAGGTCCCCAGCGAGCTGATTATCGTATTTACCGGAACGGATGAGCGGGTAAGGGAGATCGCCGGCCGTTATACGGATAAGATCATTCCCTTTACGTGGTGCGATAATTTTTCGGCTGCCCGGAATGTGGGTCTGTGGGCGGCAAAAGGGGAATGGTTCATGTATATAGACGATGACGAATGGTTCGATGACGTCACGGAGATTCGAGATTTTTTCTTGTCCGGCGAATATCGGAGTTACGGCTTCGCATGCTATATACAGCGGAATTATGTAGATTGGGAAGGAATCCACTATTCGGATTACCATGCGTTTAGGATGTCGCGGATGAACCCGGGAATTGCGTTTCAGAACACGATTCATGAAGAGCTGGTTCCGCGGATGAATCCGTGCAAATATTTTGACGCCTATGTACATCACTATGGGTACGTATCGGACAGCGGGACGACAAGCCTTGAGAAAGCCTTGAGGAATACGCCGCTGCTTGAGAAGAGTATTCAGGAGCGTCCGAAGTATATCAAGAATTATCTTCAAATTGTACAGGAATATGTTATTGCCGGAGAGTGGAAGAAAGCAGAGGAATATTGCCGGAAGGGGCGGGAGCTTTGTCAGCCGACTAATGAGAATGATTATTGGCGGTGGCTTCAGATGAAGCTGGTGGAGATTCTGCATGAGAGCGGCGACTGGCAGGGGGCTGAAAAGGAATCTCTTCGTATGTTGGAGGAAGAAGACCCTTGCGAGCTGGTTAAGCTGGAGCTCTATATTCATTTGATTGCAATATATGTAGAACGCAATTCTGCGGAAGAGATCGTACGGTACGGCAAAGAATTCGAAGAGACGCTGGCATATATGGATAAAAATCCGGAAGTTTGGTCAAGGCAGAGCTATGCGGAGATGACCGAACGGAAGGTAAAGGTTCCCTCAAGGCTCAACCATATAAGGATGAACTGCATCGGTTCTGCCTTAAAATTGGGAGATATCAGTCAGGCGGCATACTTTTTAAAGCTTCTCCCATGGGACGAGGAATACTGGATGCAGCGATACTACCAGATATTTGACCAGTGGAGACAGCAGTATAAAGAGAGCGGAGAATTTGTGAAGCTTCTGGACGATTTCCCTGAGGAATCTCCTTATACTTTGCTGCAAAGAGCGATACTGTGCGGGGCGTCAGAGGGGTTGATTCGATGCCTCGAGAAGACAGAATCCTTCTACCTGCAGTATCAGGCGGTTGAAGCGGCTGTGAAGTCTCAGATTGATCCGTCCCCGCTCGCGAAGATGCTGGATTTGGATACATGGCAGCGCTGCGCGCAGAGCCTTATGAATTGTATTCCCAAGGACGAGACTGAGAAGCTGTGGCGTGCCTTAGAAGATATGAAGCAGGGGGAGGCTGCGGTACATGGTCTTTGGCTTGAAAAGCTGCTTCGGGAGAAAGCTATGATCCGAAGAGAGTATAGGAATTGCGAGCTGTTTGAGACGCTGTCCGCATATATTCAATGTATCCTGCAATACTACAGGGAACAGTATCGGGAAGAGCTTTTCTGTAAAGAGAGGTATAATATTCTTCCCAAAGATTGCCGGTTTGCTATTTTGGCAGATGAAGCTATGGGGAAGATAGAAGAGATGAAGCTTCCGGAAGCCGTTCGGCTGCTGCGGTCCGCCCTTAGATTTGCGCCCTCTATGACAGGGGTAATCAGGGAAGTGACCCGCCATATGGCAACGAGGATGGCGGCTCCGAAGCAAGCGGTCGGGGAAGAATTCCGGACGCTTGCCGTTCAGATGAAGGGAGCCTTGAAGACAATGATTGACAGCGGACAGTATGAAGAGGCGCTGTCTGTTATAACGCAGCTAACCCCGCTTCTTCCGGAAGATCTGGACTTGCTGAGGATGCGTCAGAACGTCCTTCGCGGGCTGGCGGATTAGGGAAAGCATTTTCAAAAACAATGTAAGGGAGAGATGAAAATATGAGCTATGTATTTAGGAAGCAGATGCTTGACCTGGCAGATCTGCTGAAAAAGGCAAGCAAAGTTTTAAAGACAAGTCTGGAATTAAGGAAGATCAATGAAGAGGGGATACTGCCGCTTCTGGATGATTGTCAAGAGACCACAGCCAAGATGTGTAACGAGATTGAATTGATCTGCGGAGAGAGCACGGAGGCCGTGGAGAAGCTCAAGGAGCACAGTAAGACTCTTATTCAGATGCGTTCCGCTTTGAAGGAGCCGGAGGAGCGTCAGAGGCTGCTAAAGGACATCATAGGTCAGGCGAAGCAGATTCGGAAGCTTATTGACGAACAGATTTCCGGCAAGAAAGAGATAGTCTTCCTTCCGTATAAGGCATCCATGTGGGATTCTATGGAGAGCGTTTGGAAAGCGGCCGCCGAGGATGACGAATGTGAGGTATATGTTGTTCCGATACCGTATTTTGAGAAAAATATGGACGGTACCTTCAGTAAATATCATTATGAGGGCAATGATTTTCCGGAGAACGTAACAATCACATACTATGAGACTTATGATGTAGATAAGCATTGGCCGGATGCGATCTACGTACACAACCCTTATGATGAATTCAATCATGTAACCAGCGTAGACCCAAGGTTCTATGCGGAGCGTTTGAGAAAGCGCACGGAACAGCTTATCTATATTCCGCACTATGCAAGTACAGGCGGAATCGGAAAGGGTATGGAGGCATGTCCGGTTTACTATTGGTCGAATTCTATTATCACGCAGGCGGAGAATTCCTGGCAGTATTTTGACCCGGAGATTCCGCAGGAACGGTTCCAGCCGTTGGGAGCGCCGCAATTTGATCATGTAATTACTGTGTGCGGGGATTATGAGAAGTATCGGGACGCCGCTTCCAAAGAAGGCGATGGAGCAGGCGAAGAAGAGGAGTGCGCCGTAAGCTTTCGTCTTCCTGAGGAATGGAAGGCAAGGCTGGAAGGGAAGAAGGTATACCTTTACAGTTCCAGTATCGATAGTATGCTTGCCGATACGGAAGCATTTCTCAAGAAGATGGGGTATATATTCCGGTGTTTTAAAGGAAGAGCGGATAGCTGCCTGATATGGAGACCGGAGGCTTTCATGGAACTGACGTTAGACGCCATGCGTCCGTCGGATCGGCAGGCGTATGATGAATGGAAGGAAACTTTTATCAATGAGCAGATAGGTATTTATGACGATACCTCTGACGCTGCCGTTGCGGTTGCCGTCTGCGACGCGTTTATAGGGGACAGATCGGCTCCGGAAGCCGCTCTGTGCGGAGTTGCAGGAAAACCGTTATTTATATTGAATTACAACCTTAGCAGTGAACCGGAAGAAGAGGATTGGAGAGGCCAGATGATCTCCGGATTCCATGCGTCCGGAAATGACGAATGGATGGTGACGCAGGGGAATAAGCTGTATCACGCGCCGGCATGCGATTATAAATATGAGTTTAGCTGCGATCTTTCGGAATATGCTTCCGGAGACTATTACCGGCAAGTGATCCGAGTGAACGGCAAAGATTATGTATGTCCGACCAATGCGCAGGATATCGTAGAGATCAAGGACGGCAAGATTGAGAAAAGAATCGAATTAGAACCATGCGTATCACGGGAGAGGGAGTTTTGGGGCGCAGTTGGATGCGGAAAATATCTCTTTTTGATTCCGGATCAATACCCTGCCATTGTAAGATATGATACGGAGAATGATAAGATCTGGTACTTCCAAGATCATTTAGACATACTGTTCGGAGCGGCGGAAGGATTAAAGCGGATCGGCGGTTACTGTGTACACGGCGGATGCTTATATATAGCGTCGCCTGTGGATAATCAGCTGTGGATCATTAATCCGGAGACGGGTGAGGAGCAGATTGTGACAACGGAGGCGAATTCATACGGCTGCTTTGCCCTTGAGTCAGACGGTGAGGAGCTGTGGTTCCTGCCGTATTCAGGTAATGTGGTTTCAAGATGGAATCCTGTAAGTAAGGAGATCCATGAATATGGAAACTATCCGGATGGATTGACCTGTAAACATGGAGTGTTTGGATACGATTGTATGGAACGTCCTTTTGGTTCGGCTGCTTTTGCAGGGAATTATGTATACCTTTCGCCGAGTTGGGCGAGCGCGTTTATGCGGCTGGACAAAGAGACGGGAGAGATTAACCGGTGGTGTCCGCCGTTTGAAATACCGGAGACAGTGAAGAATGAATACTTCCGTACGGAAGAGAAGGGGTATTTCCTGCCAAGACCGGGGCTTTGCAATGAAGACGAATATTGCCTGTACTCAGCCCTTGACAGGAAACTCTATAAGGTTAATCTGGCAAACGGCGAGTATTCGGAGATTGCAATCGAATTCAATGCAGACGAACTGAAGAGGCGGGAGCCGGGATTCCATAAGAATTCAGAGTGGCTGCAATATGCCTGTGAAGAGAATGTATTTAATACACTGCCGGCCTATTTGGAGGGAAATGTGATAGGCGATGCATTTGACAGGGAGAAGCAGATTGAGGCGTTCCAAGAAATTGCGGTTAATAGCGACGGAACCTGCGGGGAGAAAGTACACAAGTTTGTATGTAAGAAGATAGAAGAGCAATAGAATGGAATAATAAAAAGGCTGTCAGGATTATTTCTGACAGCCTTCTATTATTTGTGATATTTAATACTTCGCCATATCGTCTACAAAAGGATCGTTGTTTACCGGCGTCTTTGGAGCAGGAGCCGGTACGACTACCGTATCAGAAACCGGTGCGATCGGCGTTGCCGGTGTAAACGGCGCAGACGGCGTATACGGCGCTGGCTCTATGGACGGAGCGGAAACCGGAATCGGATCGGGAATCGGATCAGGCGCTGCCGGTGCAACAGGCGTCATAGGGCCGGCCATCTTCTTCAGACGGAAACGTCCTACCAAACTCTTAAGCAGGCTGGACTGACTGTAAAGTTCTTCGCTGGCAGCCGCGCTCTCCTGCGCTGTAGCGGAGTTCGTCTGAATAACGGAAGAAATCTGATCGATACCAAGAGTAACCTGTTGGATTCCTTCTGCCTGCATGTCGGACGCCTCTGTGATAGCAGCCATATTCTCTGAGATCTTCTGTGCGCTCGATACAACCTTCAGAAGAGATTCCTGCGTATCCGACGCGATCTGATTACCCTCGGATACTGCGGTGAGAGAATGGCTGATCAGCGCTGTCGTATCCTTTGCGGCTTCCTGACTCTTAGAAGCAAGGCTTCTTACTTCATCTGCAACAACTGCGAATCCCTTGCCTGCTTCTCCTGCACGGGCGGCCTCAACAGCGGCGTTCAATGCAAGAATATTGGTCTGGAATGCAATATCTTCTATTGTCTTAATAATCTTCTCGATCTCGCTGGAACAATCATTGATTCTTGTCATGGCAGTCATCATGGATTCCATCATCTTGTTGCTGTTGTCGATCTCTCCGACGGTCAGACCCATCAGATCATTGACGTCGCGCGCATTATGCGCTGTCTTGTTGACCTTGTCGGATAGTTCGTTAAGCGTTGCAACAAGCTCTTCCACGGAACTCGCCTGTTCCGTAGCTCCTTGGCTAAGCGCCTGGGCTCCGCTGGATACCTGTTCGGATCCTTCTGCAACCTGATCGGACGCCTGATGAAGCTGGCTCATGGCGTCGTTCAGAGACTCGATAATCTTACCGCAGGAACGCTTAAGGGACTGAAAATCTCCAAGGTATTCCATATCCATCTCAACGGACAGGTCTCCATCTGCAAGCGCTCCAAGCCTCTGGCTGATATGCTCAATGTAACTGGACATCATCTTAACCAAAGAACGCAGGTTATCGGCAAGTCCGCCTAACTCATCGTTGGATTCGTATGTAACATTCGTATGCATATTACCTTTGGCCATCTCTTTTACAGCGTCTTCAATCTCTAAAATCGGAGAGGTAAGGCTCTTGGTAAGGCGGAGTGCAAGAATACAAATTACAATAAGACTGAAAACGGCGACGCCGATTAACAGGAGGGAACATCCTTTCTTTGTCTCATGGCCTTCTTCGTAGAACAGCTCGGCATTCGTCTCGGCTCTGGCGATAATGGCGTCGATCGCTTCCTGAAATTCAATGCCGGCATCGGCATATTCGCCGTTCAATACGGCAAGAGCCTGATTCCCCTGATGGGCTTCAAGGTAAGATAACGACTTCTCTCTGGCTGATTTTAACTTGGACGCGGCATCCAAAGCGGCCGCTACTAACGCGTCGTCAGAGCCGTAAACTTCCGTCAGCTCCTCAAGATCATTAGACATGGTCTGGGCAAGTTCAGTAACCTGTCCGAGAAGCTCCTGCCTCTTTGCCTCATCTTCTGTTGTCAATGCTCGGAACATATTCAACTGATTCTGGCGGTTAGACGACTCGGCTTCCAGAGAATAACGAACCATAGGATAGGGATGATCGTAGAAATTCTCTAATCCTTTGATAACCCTTCCGAGTCCGAAATTAGCTACGATGATGGAGATAATATAGAAAACCATCATAATACCAAATGAGAGGAGCAGCTTACTCCTCACCTTCAAGTTTCTAAACACGTTTCATTCCTCCTAGTAAATAAAATAGTAAAAACATAAAATAACGAGTAATATGCACTCTCTATTTTATAACGTTTTGATATAAAAGTAAATATCTGTTTGAAAAATAAGTTTTTTTGAAATTTTTACTTTATTCTGTTCTCGGAAAGTCGTATAATGGCATAAATTGTTAAAAAATTAGCCTAAAAAACCTTTTCAAAGCACGGGAGTTTGACAATTGAATAATCCAAAAAGTACTCGCAGGTCGCACAAAACCTGCTTTTTTTGTGTCAATTAATTTGTTTTTATATATGTTATTTTATGTTATTGTATGGTATAATAGGATGAGGAGAGATGATATATGAATCTTCACATAACAAAATCTAAAAATGCAGAGTCTTTTTATATCTGCAAATCTTATGTAAAAGCAAATGGTAGCACTACTTCTACAATTGTACGCAAGCTGGGAACTTTAGAACAGCTTCTTCCTGAACATGGCCCTACAAGAGATGATGTCGTTGCATGGGCAAGAAATGAAGCAAAAATAGAGACTGAAAAATACAAAAAGGAAAATGAAGTAAAAACAGTATTGATTCCATTCCACGCTGACAGGCAATTAGATTATGGTAATCAGGCCTTCTTCCGCGGCGGCTATCTTTTTCTCCAATCCGTTTATTATCAGCTGCAAATGAATAAGATCTGCCGG
>CAJTOH010000012.1 GCA_910577685.1 uncultured Dorea sp.
ATCAAAGCGCCGCGTCAGTGTCTACATATGAATCTTTGAAAACAACGCTAAAAGAAGTAAAACAACGCAATGAATTGAGTCTGATTGAGGTTAAGGCCGGTCTTGGAGCAAGAGAAAATCTCGGGAGACCAACAACTACGGCAATCGAAAATAAGCAGAATTTTATGGAGTATCTTGCGGCGCTGTAAGAGGCGGCTGCATAATCAGCCCTATTTAAATGTTCATTAATTTATTAGGGACTGCCGCCCGGTCCATCCTTAAAGCGGCAGTTCCCTGCTTTCAAGCGGTTTACAACCGATTCATCTTCTCAATCAAATCCATCAACTCTTTTTTCCCGCACATCCCATAGGAAACAGCATTGCGAAGCGGCATACATGCCACCATTGCGTCGTTCATCGCGTCGCTGATCGCCACGTCTCCGTCTTCCTTCGTGCCGCCCTCCGAAGACGCCCCGAATATCCCTTCTAACTGTTTCTTTAAATGCTCCACATGCCCTGCCGTACGATCATCCGCCAGCAATTCTCCAAGCGTCGTATTCGTATGCACCTTAATCGGCATCCTCTTCTGCGCTGTCAGATGCACGTTGCCGGACAGGCGCATATCACGGGAAGATGCGCCGATTAAAACCTCATAGTCTCCGGAAGCCGCATACCAGTCTTTCATTTCCACGCTATACCATGCAAAACTCCTGTAATCGAGAGTGAAATCCACAGTCTTTGTCTCACCGGGCTTTAAAGATACTTTCTCATACCCCTTAAGTTCCCGGAGTGGACGGCGGCAGGCCCCGGTCTTGTCGCTTATGTACAACTGCACAATCTCTTTTCCTTCCACATCGCCGGTATTCGTCACATCCACAGAAACCCTTACCGTATCATTTTCCCCAATCTCTGTCTTGTCTATCCGCAAGCCGCTGTATGCAAAACTGGTATAGGAAAGCCCGAACCCGAACGGGAAAGCCACAGGCATTTCTTTTGCGTCATAGTAACGGTATCCGACGAATACGCCTTCCTGATACTTTACATTCTCCCCGTCCCCGAAAGAAAGGTAGGAGGGATTGTCAGACAGCTTGTAAGGCATCGTCTCAGCCAGTTTCCCGCAGGGACACGCCTTGCCGAACAGGAGATCGGCAACGGCTTCTCCCACAGCCTGCCCGCCGAGATACGCTTCCAGAAGTCCTTTTACTTTGGAGAGCCAAGGCATTTCCACGGGAGAACCGTTGTGCAGGACAACGATCACCTCAGACTGGACGGCAAGGATTTCGTCAATCAGGCGGTTCTGACATTCCGGCAGACGCATATGGGTACGGTCGTAACCTTCGGACTCAAAGCTGTCCGGAAGCCCTGCGAAGATGACGGCCTTGTCCGCGGCTTTAGCGGCCTCCACGGCTTCTCTTGCAAGCGCCTCGTCATAAACGTCTTCGTTAGCCGGAAATCCTTTTACGTAAGTGATATCGGTGTCTCCGGGAACCGCGTCTAGGGTATTGCTGACGCGGAAACTGTTGATATGGGAGCTTCCGCCCCCTTGGAAACGAGGTTTTTTCGCAAATTCTCCGATAAAGGCAATCTTCTCCGACTCTTTTAGCGGGAGTATGGAATCATTTTTCAGAAGAACCATGGATTCCTCCGCAATTCTCTTCGCAAGCCCGTGGTCGGCTTCCAGCGTAAATTCCTGTTCCTCACGGTGGTCTGTATATTCAAATATAATGTTCAAAATGCGTTCCACAGCCTGATCAAGAACCGCTTCATCCAGAGAGCCGTCCTTGACTGCGGCGACAATCTCCTTGTCATAAACGCCGTTGGACGACGGCATCTCAAGTTCCAGTCCGGCTTTCAGCCCTGCCACACGGTCGTTGACCGCGCCCCAGTCGGACATCACGTATCCTTTAAATCCCCATTCATCGCGCAGGACTTCTGTCAAAAGCCACGGGTTTTCAGAGGCGAAGGTTCCGTTAATCCGGTTGTAGGAACACATGAAGGTGTAAGGCCGGGCTTTCTTAACGGCAGTCTCGAATGGAGGAAAATAGATTTCCCGCAAGGTGCGCTCGTCTGCGTCGGAGGAGGAACTCATGCGGTTGAATTCCTGGTTATTTGCGGCAAAATGCTTGATAGAGGTTCCGACGTGGTGTTCCTGTACGCCGTTTATGAAGGAGGCGGCTGTTTCTCCGGCAAGGTAAGGATCTTCGGAATAATACTCAAAATTACGCCCGCACAGTGGGGAACGTTTGATGTTGACGGCAGGCCCCAGGACGACGGAGAGGTCGTTTGCCTGAGCTTCCTTCCCGATGGCGTCGCCGAATTCATGCATGAGGCTGCGGTCGAAAGAACATGCGCTTAATACGGCGGGCGGGAAGCAGACGGCTTTGAGGCTGTCATTGATTCCCAGATGGTCGGCATGTTCGTCCTGTTTGCGCAGGCCGTGGGGACCGTCGCTTACCATTACGCTGGGGATGCCAAGCCGTTCTACGCCTTTCAGGTGCCAGAAATCAAGGCCGGAACACATCCCGGCTTTTTCTTCCAGAGTCATCTGGCTGATTAGTTCTTTTACATTTCGGTTCATGGTCGATATCTCCTTTTTCGTTTTATTAAGATATTGTTTTTGGATACTTTAAATTTACCAGTTATGTGTTAGAATATATAGTAATTTCTTGTTAAATATAGTAAAATCTTGTGAATATAGAAAATGTTGGTGCGGCAAGCTTGTCCCTGTAAAATTGGTAAATAGGTTGGTAAAGGATGATTATTTTATCACATACTTAGTACCCCTTCCTCTGCCTTCAATTTTCACAACCCCTTTTTTACCCATCTCTTTCAGTAATTGTGTTGTCTTTGATTTACCAAACGGGGCGTAAGGAGCAATTTCGCTAATTGATTTCAGCATTGTTTTACTTAAAATTTTATATATTGTTCTTTCGTCTTCCGTTAAATTCAGGTTTTTCTCAAAAACCGGAAGTACAATCTTAATTGTATTTTCCGACACTTCAAAATCCGGCTGCTTCAATCCTTTTTCATAGATCTGCTTTATCCGTGTAATTCCTGTACCGAATATTTCGACAAACCCCAGCCTGTAAAATACATTTGCAAGATTCCTGTTTCTTAAGGCTGAAAGTTTCCCTGATAAATATTCATCTTCTGTTATTCCGGAAGGAAGTCCTCCCGGAGAAATAATCTCTATTCTGTCGTCAAACATCGAAACTTTTATCTGTGACTCCACATCCCACGTCCTATGAATCAGCGCGTTTGCAATTGCTTCTCTAAACGCGGCCTCCGGTATTTTTTCTGCCTTTTTCCTTTCGGCTCCTTGTATTTCCTCATATTGATAATAATCTTTGAATACCTCTGATACTTTTTCGTAGCCTGTCAAAATGGATATATTATCAAATGTTGCTCTCTTATGAATCACACTGATGTTCTCACCGAACCTCACTATATCAATTCCCGGAAAATGATTTTTATCCGCCAAAATACCGGCCGCATTATTATATCCGGTGGTGCTGTTATATAAGTTCAGCGTTTTCAAGGTATCCTGATTAAAAGTTTCAATTTGAATATATTCTTTTAATTTTTGACATAGCGTATTAAAAGTTAGCTCTTGGTCTTCACATGGCAATTCTTCAAACATGATATTTTTCCCTTCTAAAATCAGTCTTGACAGTTCCAGTGTGTCAGCCTCTATTGTTGCGGTATCATTTCGCTTATATGCTTTCGATTTATATAAATATGGCTTTTGGAGCCCGCTTTTTACAGTCAGTTTTATCGTTCTGTCTTTGCTCTGCAATTCCAGTGTATAATCAGGCTGCGGAGTAATGCTGTCATTGATTTTATTTTCGATATCCAGACACGCTTGTTTTATATCCGACAGTCCTTTGATATTACCATTGTCATCAATGCCAAAAAATATTTCTCCACCATCATAATTCGAAAAGGCGCTTACTGTTTTTAAAAATGTATTTGTAATCATTTCTTTGAACTCTATTGTTCTTGTTTCACGCATACACTGCTCTCCCTTTCTAATTTTATTGCTTATATTATACTCAGAAACACCCAGCAAATCAATCGTAAAAAAATACGATTGATTTGCTGGGTGTTTTAGAGCATTGAGTTTTAATTTCCTGCCACATCAAGGCTCTCTTAAATAGTTATCCCATATTATGTTTGAATGACAATGGAAAATTATTTTTTTGTCATTGTAAGGCTCTTTCAAAAATGATAAAGTAGTGGTATAGTAAGGCCTCGTTGAGCCGTACAGTCATTGGTTTTATGAACTTTTTCGGGATTCTTCAAGATCCTGCCGTGACATTACATGGATATTTATTGTTCTGTATGCAGGTAAGATGCGGGAAAATAATGCGGTCATCACACTAGTGTGATGACTCTAGGATGCAGAAGTCGAGTATCAGGCTTTGGAGAATGATTATGAATAAGAAGACGGATTTTTTGAAGGCATATAGAGAAGAGAGTATGTTTGAGAGAAGGGAACTTGCGCAGCCTCACATGTCATACGCATATGAGAAGGAGAAATACCGGGTCATCCGGGAAGGGCGGGTGGACTTGCTGGATTCTGTGACCCGGCTTCCCCCGGATGGTACGGAAGGCGTCCTGTCAAGGGATTCGCTCCGCCACCAGAAGAATATGCTGATCGCGTCAATCACCATATTCACAAGGTCTGCCATGGAAGGCGGGCTTCCGGAAGAGTTGGCGTATGCAATGAGCGACAGCTATATTTTGAAAGGAGAGGAGTGTGCTTCGGTTGAAGAGCTGGATAGACTCAGCGACCGGGCGTTCCGGGAATACACTTATGCGGTGGCGGGGAACAGGCATTACAGCAGCAAGATAGAGGCGGCGCTGCACTATATTACGATTCATCTCCATGAGCAAATAACGTTGGAAAAGGTGGCGGAGGCAGTCGGTTTAAGCGCTTGCCATCTGTCACGGATATTCAAGAAGGAAGTTGGGATGTCCATGGTGGATTACGTGCAGAAGGAGAGGGTCGAGGCCGCGAAGCATATGTTGGTCAATTCGGATGAGACGCTGGCGGCAATCAGCCAGTACCTATATTTCTCGACCCAGAGTTATTTTATTAAGATATTTAAGAAATATGCGGGGATGACTCCGGGACAGTATCGGCGAAGCTATTAATCTATTAATTTAGAAGTGCTGTAATATTTCAGCCTGTAACTGAGCGGTTAGCAGTCAAGAATCCGCCTCTTTGCCGTAGGCAAATTTTTTAAATTGGGCGGATTCCGTTGAAAAAAGCGGCACATAAAAGGAATTGAGGAGGAGGTAAAGTATGTTAGATAATAAAGGCTTTGATTTGTGGGCAGATGGATATGATAAAGTGGTCGGGATTTCCGATGAAGAAAATACATACCCGTTTGCCGGCTACAAGGATGTGCTTGGTAGCATCTTTCAAGCTGTTATGGAAAAACAAAAGGCAACAGTACTTGATATAGGGTTTGGAACGGGTACGCTCACGATGAAACTGTATGAACGCGGTTGTTCCATCTATGGGCAGGATTTCTCGTCAAGAATGATCGAATTGGCATCCGAGAAAATGCCGGGTGCACATTTTTATCAGGGGGATTTCGCGAAGGGATTAGCAGAGCCGCTGCGGAATCAATGCTATGATTTTATTGTGGCGACTTACTCGCTGCACCATTTGACTGATGAACAAAAAGTCTTCTTTCTTCAGACTTTGTGCGGCTGCCTAAAAGAGGGTGGAAAGATTTTGATTGGCGACGTTGCCTTTGGAACCCGCGATAAATTGGAACAGTGCAGACAGGAAGCAGGTGACGAATGGGATGATGAGGAAATATATTTCGTTGCTGACGAACTGAAAAGCACATTTCCGAACCTTGAATTCAAGCAGGTTTCATACTGCGCAGGCGTCCTGACATTGACTCGCTGACTTCCTGTTTAGCGGGGCATCCTGATCTGCAATCAACCCTCACCACATTAAGATTTACGAAAACGGCAATATCGATAGTAGTAAAAATCCTTCCCAGCCAGGATAGCTGCGGGCTGGGAAGGCAGCCTTTACGAAAGAATATCTTTTCTGCAATACCGATAGAACCCAACCCCAATCCCAATCACCGTAAACAAGAGCCCTACCGACAGATATTTCACATCCAGGCACTCTTCCGTAATAATATCCGCGCTCTCCGTATAGCTGAACGGAGTCGCATACTTTAAGAATCTTACCTGCTCCGTCAGATTCGCGATAATATTGAGAAAGTAGAGCAGGGCAGCCAAACCAAGCCCCACCCCTGCGCCGCCCTGGTTCAGGAAAGCCGATATCCCGAAACACACGGAAGCCACCTCGACCTGCAGAATCAGATAAGCGAGGAACAACAAAAAGAGTGGGCGAAAGGCAGGCGATTCCCCGATTGCCCAGATAGAGGCAGCGGTAACGCCGGCCACGGAAATATTCAGGAGCAAAATCTGTATCAGCACAGAAACCAGCTTCTTCCCCACGATTGCCCGGCGGCTGACCGGATGGGTCAGGAGGAACTCAGCCGTCTGCTCCTTCTCTTCCTTCGCCAACACAGAGATACCCAGAAGAGCCGCAAAAAAAGCGCCCCCAAGTCCTAAGATGTTGCCGCATTCCACGCCGAAGAATCCCATGAATTCACCGAAATTAAGCCTGTCCATGCCAAAAGCGGCAGAAAATCCTCCCATTTCGGCGAACATGGAACTAACGTCCCCCATCTGTGTTTCCATCTCCGGATAGATAAGGACGCAGAGCGCCAGCATAAAAGCAATCACCGCCGTCCATATGAGTAAAGTCGTCCGTCCTTGTTTCAATTCGTGTTTTACCATAATTATGTTAATTTCCCTTCCCTGCAGACTGCCTGAGAATTGTTTTCAAAGAATCTGCTATTTTTAGCTATAATAATGCATAAAGATTTCTTCCAAATCCGGCTCGGTAATCGAAACATCCGTAAGGCTCATCCCAGCCAGGACATTCAGTAACTCCTTTAAATTGCCTCCATACAGAAAACTTACGGAATCGCCTTCCGTCTGCACATCCTTCACGTATGGCAGCTCAAGGGGCAGTTTCGTGCCTCTTAACCGCACCCGTTTCGCATCGGTATGCCCGAGACGCTCGGTACTGTCCGAAGCCAGCAGGCGTCCCTCGCGGATAACAGCCGCATGCCTGCAATACCGCTGGACTTCCGAGAGAATATGGGAAGATACGAAAACGGTAGTTCCGCCCTTGTTGCGCTCTTCCAATATTGCATAGAATTCCCGCTGCATGAGAGGATCCAGCCCGCTGGTAGGCTCGTCCAGGATGCAAAGCTCAGGCATATGCTGGAGCGCGCAGACGATGGATACCTTCTTGCGGTTGCCAAGGGACAGTTCGCGGATTTTCTTATTCACATCCAGTTCCAGCCGTTCACAGAGATTTTTCGCTTCAGCGCTGCAATCCCTGCGCCGCAGTTCGGCGGAAAATTTTATGATGTCCCCCACCCGCATGCTGCGGTAAAAGGAAGCCTCGGAAGGCATATACCCGACGCGGGAGAGAATCTCTTCTTTCTGTCTGCCGATATCCATTCCGAGAATCTGCGCGTTTCCATCCGAAGGCGCAATTAACCCGAGCAAAGTGCGGATTGTGGTACTCTTCCCGGCACCGTTTGGCCCGATGAAACCGAAGAAATCTCCCTGCGCTACGGTCAGGTCCATATCCGTAATGCCCCGTGATTTACCATAATATTTTGTTAGTGAGGTGGTTTTAATCGCATCCATATCTATCTCATAAGCTCCTTTTAAAGTGATTTACGCAGATACACCTTCTTCCAGAATGTCAGCATCGCCCCAAAGTCTGTTTCCAGCGTCTTAGCGTCCAACGTCTCCCCACGCTGGGCAATCTCCCACAGATATCCCACCGACATCAGATAAATCTGCCGGTACATCATCCCAAGATCCAGCCCGGGGATAAAATCATCCGGATTCAGCCCGGCAAGGGCGTCCGACGCCTTCTGGCCAAAATGCTGCCGGTAGCTTCTCTGAATCTCTTCATAGACGGCCGGCTCCTTTTCGTAAAATGCTTTCATGGCAAACGCAGCCATGTCCGGGTAAAGGCACATCATCTGTATCTTAGCGTACATGCCCCGCTCCATCATTTCAAATAAATCCGTGGATTCATAACAGCGGCTTTTTGTAAGGTGTTCGGCGGTAATGTCCGCCGCTTTGTTCCACAGGAAAAGGTACAGCTCTTTCTTGTTTTGGAAGTAATGGAACAGCAGGGATTTGCTGATACCCGCCGCGTCCGCAATCTCCTGCATGGGGCTTTTGCGGTAGGAATTCTGTGAAAATACACGGAATCCGGCGTTAAGTATCCGCTGCTGTTTTTCCTGCGGAAGGGTATAGAATCTTTCGTTCATATGGAATTCCTCGCTGACTGAAACGGTCAATGGGTTATACCTTATTATACCCCATTGACCGTTTTTGAGAAGACTTTTTATTCAAGAATGATAAAGTATTTATATCCCTATCCTCGTGTGCGGCGTCTGTACGTCTGGGAAAGAAAAAGTGAGGCGGGGTTCGCACGGCTTTGCACTTATTTGACAAATTATTTTGTATAGATTATAGTAATTTCAGAATTAAGAAACCGATATCATATATATGGAGCAATTTTTCATGGTAAATAAAAAGATAAATGTTACGAGAAGAGAATTTCAAGACAGTTACCGCAGGCATTATAAGTTGTATCAAAGCACGGATGTAAGTGATAAGACCCGCAGATTAGTATTGTTTTATTCCGTGGAATGTGGATTAAAGAGTTTACTGATGAAAGAAAAAGGGAAAAATACATATGAAGAGTTTGAAAGCAGCTGTGATCGGAGCGTGACCGGACATGATATTAAGGCTATGTTAAAAGAAGTTAATCCACGGAATGAATTTGTGTTAAAAAATATTTCTTTGGAAAAAGGCGGAGGGAGTGTTCCGCCTAAGAAGTTTAACGAATTGTGGAGATATGGCGCAGCGGTCGCCGACGTAGGAGAGGAAGAAAAAGCGGAAAAGATATTGGTGAAGATTGCAGAATGGATTCGGTCAAGATTGTAGGAGGTTCGAGATGCAGATATTTACTTGGCGCGACGTGGAAACGAAGATAGAAAGAAATAGAGAGCTATGGCCCGCGAGCTGGAACCGGGTGGATGTTTACAATGACGAGATTGTTGTAAATATCTGTAGGGCGAAACAAAGTAAGGAGGAGGATCAGTCAACTTTTAAGGACATTTTTGGGAAATATTATGACTGTGAATATGAAGAGGTAGAGATTGAATTCGACCAGTCAAAATTGAAGATTATTTATGAAGATGAAGGTGAAGAAGAACGCATGGAAAAAGTTCCGGCGCCTTTATTCAAAGATATTTTTATACAAAATGAAGAGAAACCAGCTCTGTCCAAGTTGCCTGGAACTGCAATTGCCGCTTTTCATTCTTATAAAGGGGGTGTGGGAAGAACCTTGTCATTGATTGCCCTTGCGAATGGAATCGCGAAAAAGTATGGGGGAGGGAAGAAAGTGCTGATTGTAGATTCCGACTTGGAGGTGCCGGGGTTGACCTGGATGCTGAAACAACAACAGGGAAGCTCGGCAATCAGCTATCTGGACATCCTGTCTCTGATGCATTTTCATGATATGGATTCCGTGCTGGCAGAAAAGATAGCCGGACTTGTCAAAAAATCTATATTGGTCATTGAAACGGATAAGTTAGAAACAGAACATTATTTTCTCCCTGTATACAGGGAAGAAGAGCAGTTGTTGGATATATTCTCCAGTCCGGAAAAAATCATTTCCGGGCAGAACAATAAGTATGTGATTGCGGAGTTTCTCTCAAAGATAGGAGCGGCGTTAGGCGTAGATTTGGTGTTGGTAGATTTAAGGGCGGGCATTACTGAGTTTTCCGCGCCTTTTCTGTTTGACCCGAGAGTGCAGAAATACTTTGTAACTTCAACTTCTATGCAGTCTGTGAAGGGTACGCAGATGCTTCTGAAGGAAATCTGGCAGAGAACAGGAAAGTATTTATCAGATTTCAAGATAATACTGACGATGATACCGCAGGAAATGGAAGAGCATACCATAGGGCGGATAGAAGATGAATTAATGGAAGGAATAGAATCAGAAATTGCCTTGGAAGATACTGCGTTTCTAAGAGAAGATTATCTGCTCAGAGTCCTATTCGATTCTCCCTTCATCTCATTAGGGGACTTCCGGCAAATCTGCGGCGTCCTAAGGGGAAAAGAATTGCTGGAGATTATGGGATCGGCTGCCGACAGTATTTTTGCGGCGGAGCAGGATTCGGATGATAGTGGATTGACAATAAAGGAAGTCCGGGAAACGTTGGGGAATCTGCATAGGATTGCTTCTAAAGAAATTACTGCCGAAGGTACGGAAGAACTGAGTATGCTGGCAACCCTTCCTATTCGGGAAATCGTTAAAGATTATCAGAGCGAGATTCCAAGGATTGTTGTTCTGGGGGCGAAGGGTTCCGGGAAGACTTATCTATATAAGCAAATACTGGGAGGGAGAAACTGGGCTGAATTTACAAAAAGTGTAGAAAAAACAAAGGAAGAAGAAAGTTGTAGAGCGTTGGTCTTGCCGCTGCTCTCAACGGTGAATTGGAATAATATCCGTGGTTTGGCTCAGGAATGTGTGGAAAATGCGAATAAAATCTTGGGAGAGGAATGTATTGATTCTAATATATTAAACATTAATTATAACGAGATTATGTCATATATGGACGCGGCACATTCATTGACGGAATGGAAGCAGAAGTGGACAGAGACGATTGTCCGGACGTTTGGCGGCAGTATTGAAGATTTGGAGGATATAGATTATTATCTGGAGAAGCAGGGGAAAAAGGTGTTGTTTCTGGTGGACGGGTTGGAGGATTTATTCATGGACGCGCAGGCCCGGAAAGATGAAAGCTGGAAACTTGCGGTCAGGGCGTTATGCCAGAATGTCGTTAATGAATTAAATAGCCTGAAACACGGCAATGTTGGAATCATCATTTTCGCAAGAAAGGATTTGGCTTCGGAGGCGATAGAGATTAATTTTGAGCAATTCAGAAACCAATATTTCAGATATGAACTTCAGTGGACGCCCACGGAAGCGCTGAGGCTGGCGGCATGGATTGCGGCAAGGGCAAATCACAGGTTTTCTGAAAACATAGATATCCTGAAGTCGAACAGAGAGGCTTTGGAAGAACGGCTGGAATTGCTGTGGGGGAAAAAATTGGGCAAGAATCATTCAAAAGAAGCGTTTTCATCCCGTTGGATTATTGCGTCCTTGTCAGATTTTAACGGACAGCTCCAGGCGAGGGATATTGTCAGATTTTTAAAATTTGCTACGGAAAATCTGCCGGATTCAAAACTGATAAACCCGGACAGGTTTATTATGCCCATTGAAGTAAGGAATGCGATTCCGGAGTGTTCCAAAGAAAAATTGAAGGAAATCAAAGACGAGATGAAAGAGACTTACTGCATTTTAGAAAAATTGATTAAAATGCCGGATGAGCAGAAGAGACTGCCCTTATCTATGGCGAAGCTTAGCCTGACAGGGGAGGAGATTTCGAAGCTGGAAAGCCAGGGGTATCTGGTTTCTGTGGAAAAGAAGTATTATCTGCCGGAAATCATCCGGTATGCGTTTGGGTTTAAGTATGAGAAAGGGGCGCGTCCCAAAGTATTGTCGCTGCTGTCTAATTGAACGAAATCATAGGAAAGAAAGTTTTCTGGGATGGATGGGGTTCTGGCTAAGCTGCTTTAGATAAGATTGAACCCCACGCAAATCCCGGTCACTATAAACATAAGACACGCCGTCAGATCAAAGAACAGTTTCTTCTGGCGGTTAAATTGCCATTTTTAAGATATCCACAAATTCTTTCACATGCAGTAGAACATAATGCCCGACAGGGGCGGTATCGTTATTGGTGGCTCTATTCGCCATTTCCTCGAAATGTGTATCGTCTATGCCCATCTCTGTCAGGGTCGTCCTTAGATTCAGCGCTTTGAAAAAGCCTTCTAATTTATCCGCCAGAATATACGCCATTTCCGTTTCCGTATGGTTATAGGAATCAGCGTGAAAGACGCGGACGGCAAGCTGCGCTAGTTTGTAAGGTTTGACTTTTGCCATATATCTGCACCACGCGACGAAAACAACGGCCATGCCTTCCCCATGGGTGATTCCGTATTGTGCGCTGAGTTCGTGCTCGATTCTGTGAGAGCCCCAGTCCGCGGCGCGCCCCGTATCGAGGATGCCGTTGTGCGCAATAGACGCAAGCCACTGAATCTCGGCGCGGGCATTATAGTCGGACGGTTCCTTCATCAGGCGCAGGGAATTCACCAAGGCGGCGTTGATCGCGCCTTCGATCATATAGTCTGTTGCGTCCGTATGAGCCGTGTCTGAAAAATATCTCTCCAGCAAATGAGAGAGGATATCGGCGCATCCGCAGGAAGTCTGATACGCCGGAAGACCCAGCGTGTATTTGGGATTCATAATGGCGAATTTCGGTATAATCATATCATCCTCGAATCCCCGTTTCATCAATCCGTTTGAAATAATAGCGGCGTTAGACGTCTCGGAGCCGCTCGCAGGGAGCGTCGTAATGGCTCCGACTGAAACGGCATGCTCCAAGACAGCCGTTCCGTCAAAGAAATCCCACACATCCCCTTCGTAGGGAATCCCAAGGGCGACCGCTTTGGCCGTATCTACGGAGCTTCCGCCGCCTGCGGCCAGGACAAAATCTACCGAGTGTTCTTTGGAAACGTCCACCAGATCGCGGATAAGCTCAATCTTCGGATTGGGAACAACGTCGCCGCATTCCAGAAAATCAATATCCAGACGGTCGCAGGCATCCTTAATTACGTCCCAGATCCCCAATGTTTTGACAAAATCCCCGCTGTATACGAACATCAGGGAAGTGACTTTATATTCCTTGAACAAACGATATATATTCTGTTCCGCCCCGTCCCCGAAAAAGATACGGGCGGGATTATAATAATGAAAGTTTAACATAGTAACGCCTCCTAAAGTTATGAATATAATTTTTAGCAATAACGGATAGGAATGTTGCATTGCCGCAGTTTTTCATTCCATATATCAGGCAGGCATTTATCTGTGATGATCATGTTGATACTGCTGAGGCCGGTTATTATATAATCGGCGGAATCAGAGAATTTGGTATGATCTGCAATCAGAAAATGTTCTCGTGATTGGGAAATATACGCTTTTCGTACTTGGCTTTCATTCATATTATTGTCAAGCAAGCCATGGTCTAGGTCAACGACCGGATTGCTGATAAAGCATTTGTCGGCAAGATAATAGGAGATTGCATCGGTAGTCTGGTATCCGGAAAAAGAATTCGAGCGTTGGCGGAAGGTTCCGCCAAGGGCAATCAGTTTGACCTTGGAAAATTGATTGCTGAATAAGTCGAAGATACGAAGAGAATTCGTAATCATAGTAACGCTTAAATTCCGCTGTACAATCTCTTTGGCAAGGGCCAGACAGGTGGTGCTGCAGTCTAAGAAAATCGTGTCGTTATTTTGAATGAAATTGTCGATTGTGTAAGCTGCAAGCCTTTTCTTTTCTTCGGAGAAGAATGTCTCCCGAAGCTGGACAGGCGCGCCTTTGTCATCGGCTTCCGGCAGGAAAGCTCCGCCGTGGATTCTCTTTAACTTATTTTGCGCTTCCAGTTCTTTTAAATCCCTGCGGATGGTTTCTTCGCTGCAATCCAGCTTCTGGCTCATAGTGGATATCAGGATACTCCCGTAGGTATGCAGTTCCTCCTCTAAGAGTTTGTGACGGTCAATTTTTAACATAGCTTACAAATCCTTTCAGCATTTATATTGAATGTAACACTATAATATCAAAAAAAACCTCAAAAATCAACATTAAAATAAAAAATGCCCGTTAAATTGCCCATAAATAATAAAAAAACACCAAAAAATCTAAAAAATATCAACAAAATAATGTTGACAAATGTTAGATAATGTTGTAATGTGTTGGCATAGCAAAATAACTGAAGGAGGGCGGATGTAATAAAATGTGATTTTGGGAAACAATAGGAAAAACGGCATTTTAAATTGAATGTAAGAGACGGACGCAAAGCGAATGAAAAGAAAGCGTCAGGGAACAGAAAAAAGGTTGAGTTACAAAGAAAGGAAAGAAATGAAATGGAAAAAGCGAATAAGAAAGGAAGCTTTATGGGGTTGCTGCCGTTAGTCATCTTTTTGGTTGTTTATTTCGCAATGGGAATCGGAACCGGGGACTTTTCGAATTTCCCGCTGATGATCGGGATTTTTCTGGCGTCTGCTATTTCGCTGTTTATGAAGAGCCCGGTTGCGGAAGAGAAATCATTTACGGAAAAAGTCGTAATGTTTTGCAAGGGCGGGGGAGACGATACCCTCATTCTGATGGTAATTATCTACATGCTGGCCGGCGCTTTTTACGGAGTGGCAAGCGGGATGCACGCGACGGATACGGTAACCAATATCGGTATATCGATTTTACCGACTAATATGATTATTCCCGGGCTATTCCTAATCGGCTGCGTACTCAGTTTTTCAATGGGGACTTCGATGGGTACCGTAGCGGCGCTGATGCCGATTGCTATTGATATCGCGTCTAAGACCGGCGTGAACGTAGCTCTTGTAAGCGGCGTCGTAGTCGGCGGGGCTATGTTCGGAGATAATCTTTCGTTTATTTCAGATACGACCATTGCGGCAACGACGACGCAGGGAATTGAAAATAAAGAAAAATTCAAAGCCAATATTTTTATGGTCGGGCCTGCGGTCCTCATAACGGTTATAGCATTGGCGCTGTATCCGATCGACGCTGCTAAGATTACGGCGGGAGGAGAGATTAATCTTGTGAATCTGATTCCATACATACTGATTATAACGTTGTCATTAATCGGTATGCATGCGGTTATAGCAATGACGATATCTGTAATTTCAGGTATGGTAATTGGAATCATTCATGGAGACTTTACGTTTATCGAATCATTTTCCGTTGTGCATAACGGGATGTGCTCCATGCAGGATATGGCGGTTATTGCTATCTTCGTAGGCGGTCTGGTGGCGATCATGCAGTATTTAGGAGGTATCGATTGGCTGCTGAATAAGCTGGCGAAAGGGATGAAGTCCAAAGTAGGGGCGGAACTCAGTATTGCGGCTTTGGTAAGCTTAGTCGATGTGGCGACAACGAACAACACGATTTCGATTATCGCCTGCGGGCCGATTGCGAAAGATATCTCGGAGGAGTTTGATATTGCTCCGGCAAGAACGGCAAGTATCTTAGACTTATTCTCATCGGCATTTAACGGTTTGACGCCTTATGCGGGACAGCTTTTGACGGCGGGCGCAATGGCCAAGATCGCCCCGGTAACAATTATGCCGTATGTATGGTACGACATTCTTATGATTATCTTCGGCGTAATCTTTATTCTGACGGGGCTGCCGAAATTCAAAAGAAAAGACGCTGAAACAATAGAGAACGTATGAGGAATTAAGGGATGGAAAAGTATTCAAAGTATTTTTTGCTTGATGTCGGTACGGTCAAGGAATATGTAAAAGAAAAGGTTGGATATTTCGGTAAAGAGGAAGAGCTGGAGGCAATCGAGATCGGCGATGGAAATATCAACTATGTGTTTAAAGTCCGGAATCTGCGGAACGGTAAATCACTGATCGTCAAGCAGGCGGATACGGTGCTTCGCTCTTCCGGAAGGCACTTGGACATGCGCCGCAATAAGATAGAGGCGGAAGCGCTTAGTATTGAAGATGAGCTGGCAGAGGGATTTGTACCGAAGATCTATCTGTATGATGAAGATATGTATGCATTGTCGATGGAAGATATTTCCGAATACAAGAATCTCCGTACGGAAATGGCGGCGGGGAAGATTTTCCCGAGACTGCCGGAGGATATCGCTGCATTTATGGCAGGAACCCTGCTCCCGACCACGGATTTGATTATGGACAGGGCGAAGAAGAAGGAAAGGGTAAAACTATTTACCAATCCGGAGCTTTGCGATATCACCGAAGATCTGGTATTCACGGAACCCTATTATGATTACAAGGGGCGTAATGTGGTATTGGAGGAGAATCTGGATTTTGTAAAAGAAAAGTTATACGGCGATAAGGAGCTTCATGCGAATGTAGGGCAGCTGCGGGACGGCTTTATGAATCATGCACAGGCTTTGCTCCATGGAGATCTCCATTCCGGCTCGATTTTCGTGAACCGGGAAGGGACGAAGGTTATCGACCCGGAGTTTGCCTTCTACGGCCCCATGGGATACGACATAGGGAATGTGATAGGAAACCTGTTCTTTGCATGGGCGAATAAATTCTATACCGCTCCCGGGAATTCGGAATTTTTGGCTTGGATCCCGGATGCGGTCGGCAAAGTTGCAGACAGGTTCAGGGAGAAACTTAACGAAAAATGGGACGAGATTGTAACCTTCCCCTTATATGCAAACGCAGAATTCAAAAAATCTTATATAGACAAGGTAATGTCCGATTCTTTCGGATATGCCGGAACAGAGATTATCAGGCGCGTCGTTGGGGATTCCAAGGTAAAAGAGGTTACGGACGTGGAAGACCGGAGGCTTCGCGTCCCGATGGAAAGAGCCTTAATCCAAATCGGAATTAAGCTGATTAAGGACAGAGGCGTACTTCGGGACGGGACGGATATTGTGGCAGTTGGTACGGAATATCTCTGTCCGGCCGCCGTTTTGCCCGCAGAGGTATAAGAGCCGCCGGTTCGCAAAGGAGGATGTATTATGGAAAGATGTGACCGGGATTTGGCGTTCATGCTGCAGTATGAGAATGTGGCGTGGTACGAGGACGGAAGAGTACGGATATTAGACCGCAGGATTTATCCCTCAGAGGTAACCTTTGTCGAGTGCAGGACTTACAGAGAAGTTGCGAAAGCCATAGCCGATATGGTTACCCAGAGCGCGGGGCCGTACACCGCGGCGGGAATGGGGATGGCTCTTGCGGCGTATGAGACAGAAGGGAAGACAGAGAAAGAGCAGATTGAATTCCTTACCAGGGCTTCTTATGAAATTTCCCATGCAAGGCCGACAACCGCAAACCGAATGGGAATAATAACGGAAGGATGCCTTGAGGCGGCAAAAAAAGCGCTTGCAAGAGGAGAGAGCGCGGCGAGGGCCTGCTTCGCCAGAACGATTGATTCGCTGAACCGGAGATATTCCGCAATGGAGAAAGCGGGAGAGTATCTCGCCTCTCTGTTTCCGAAGAACGGAAGGATTATGACGCAGTGCTTCGGCGAGACGATCATAGGGATGATGCTGCGGGCGGCAAGAAAAAATAAAAATGATATCAAGATTTACTGCGCGGAGACAAGACCATATCTTCAGGGAGCAAGACTGACGGCCACGTGCTGCGCGCAGATGGGATTCGACACTACGGTAATTACTGATAATATGGCGGCCTACTCGATGCAGCAGAAAGGAATCGACCTCTTTACTTCTGCGGCGGATACGATTGCGAGGGACGGCCACATTGCGAATAAGATAGGGACGTTTCAGATCGCGATTCTTGCAAAGTATTTTGGAATTCCATATTATGTGACCGGGATTCCGGATAAAGATAAGATGCATGGCGGCGAAATCATTATAGAAGAAAGGGATTCGAAACAGGCGCTTTCCTATCGTGGAATTCAAAATACGATTCCGCAGGTCAAAGGAATCTATCCCTCCTTCGACATAGTGCCGCCGCATTTAATCAGCGGCGTTGTAACCGATAAAGGAGTCTATGTACCGTATCTGTTAAACGACTACTTTGAGGGAACAGTCGGCGAGTTCTATTAACATAACATAAAAATAAAGCCGGAGAGGTGGAATAGTACAATGAAATTATTAATAAGAGCGCCCTTTGCAGAAAGGGAAAGAAAGAGGCTGGAAGCCTACTTTGACGAGATTGTATATGACCCGTGGACCAGAACGGGAGAGCGATATTACGAAGACGAGATGATGGAAGTATTGAAAAAAGAGCGGCCGGACGCGCTGATTACGGAGCTTGACCGTATCACGGAGAAGGTTCTGGCAGGGTATAAAGACTTACTCTTCATCGGGGATTGCCGTGCAAACCCGGCAAACATCGACGTAGACGCCTGTAAGAGGGCGGACGTGCCGGTGCTGTGTACGCCTGCGAGAAATGCGCAGGCAGTGGCAGAGATGCTGACCGGCCTTCTGGTTTCCTACATGCGGAATATTATTCCGGCAGTACAATGGGTGAAAGACGGTAAATGGGTGGAAGGAACGACCCCTTATTATACTTGGATGGGGAACGAACTGTATGGAAAGAAGATTGGGTTCGTCGGATTTGGGGCGGTCGGAAAACATGCGGCCAAGATTTTGGAGGCGTATGGATGCGAGATCTTCTTCTATGACCCATTCGTAGATTCTGTAAAGGATACCTATAAGAAATGCGGGTTAGAGGAGTTATTCGAGAACTCAGATATTATATCCATACATCTTCCGGTCATTGACAGCACCAAGGGGATGATCCATGCAGGTTTATTTGCAAAGATGAAGGAAACGGCGGTCTTTGTAAACACGGCGAGAAGCGCGGTGGTTGACGAGCCTGCGCTGATGGAAGCGCTGAGAGCGAAAAAAATCCGCGGGGCAATCCTGGACGTACTTTCCGTGGAACCTCCGACAAAAGACGCGCTCGAGATTGCAAAGCTGGACAATGTGCTGTTGACGCCCCATATCTGCGGGGCCGCCTATGAAGTGACGGATCACCAATCACGGATTATGGCAGACAGTATCGACGCATGGATGAAAGAGAACAAATAAAAGGGAAAGGAGAAGGGGCAGGTGGAGAATAATTATCTGGTTGTGGATATGGGGACCGGAAATTCCAGAGTCGCGCTTGTATCTGCCGAAGGAAGAATCTGGGGAATCCGCAGCTACGTGAACCGGTATCATACCGATCAATTATATGAAGACGCACAGTATTTCCTTCCGGAAGAGTGGAAGAGCGTTTTGCTGCAGGGGTGCAGGGAATTGACGGAAGAGTTTCGCGGACATCCGGTAAAGGCCGTTACGTCAACCGGAGCCAGAGAGAGCATTGTTCTCTATAATAGAGAAGGGGAGGCTTTCATGGGGCTGCCGAATATTGATAACCGCGGCCGTGCGTGGATGAACGAGATTGAAGACCGTGAATTTATCTATGACCGGACGGGAAGGTGGGTGACGGAGGATTTTCCGGCGGCGAAACTGATGGGATATAAGAAAAAATACCCAAGAGAGTTTCAAAGCATTGCGAAAATAACAAGTTTGAGCGAGTGGATTGGTGAAGTATTTACCGGAAAACTCGTGATAGAACCCTCGCAGGCATGCGAAACCCAGCTATTTGATATTGAAGAGAGGGCGTGGTCAAAGAGGCTGTGCGGGGATTATGGAATTTCCTTAAGCATATTGCCGGAGATTGCTAAAGCGGGGGACAGCTTGGGGACAATCAAAAAGGAGCTTGCCGGCAGTCTTGGAATCAATGATCAGGCGGAGTTTATTGTAGGCGGCGCGGATACGCAGATAGCGGTGAAAGGCATCGGAATCGGCGTAGGAGACGTGGCGGTCGTATCGGGGACGACTTCGCCGGTGGTAACCATTACGGATTACAAATATTCTGACCGGCAGAAGAGGTGCTGGACAGATTCCAATCTGGGAGGAGAGACCTATCAGGTAGAGACGAATCCGGGAGTAACGGGGTTGAATTATCAGAGAATGAAAGCGCTGCTGTTTCCGGATACATCGTATGAAGAATTAGAAGAGAAAATGGAGGGGCAGAAAGAGTACCTGTGTACCGCTTCGTTTTCCTCCCTGCATTTTTCCGAGAAGCGCTCCTTGAAGAAGGGGGGATTTGTTACAAAAGCGCCCTTTGGCGCAGATTTGGAAGCCGTCAATCTGGCTTGGGCGGTGGTGGCGGATATTGCCTGCTCCATATATGTACAGTATAACAGCCTGTGCGAGATGACCGGGCATAAGAAGGATTACCTCTTAGGATGTGCCGGCGGATTCCGCTCAAAGATGTTATGCCGGCATTTGGCAGACCTGACAGGCAAGAAGCTGATTATAAGGGAAGGATTCGAGCAGGCGTCCATTCACGGATGCAGAAAGATCTGCAACGAGCGTTATGGGACGTGTACGGAAGAGGAGAAGGGCGAAAAGCAAGAAAAAGTATATTTACCCTGTGAACAGAGTTTGATTCATGCATATTATGAGGAATGGCTCGAAAACCGTCAGGTGTTGAATCCCTGAAACGGGGTTGGCATATAAAAGCATTATAAGACAACAGCAGAAGAAAGAAGGAGACAAAATGGTATTACAGGAAGAGAGAGAACAGATTGTAGAATATGGGAAAAGAATGAGCGGCGACAGACTTGCGGCCGGAACAAGCGGTAACATCAGTATTTACAATGCCGAGAAAGGCTTCATGGCAATCAGTCCGTCGGGGATCGGGTACTTTGATACAAAACCGGAAGATGTTGTGATTATGGACTTAAATGCAGACATCATAGACGGCGGGCGGAAGCCGTCCAGCGAGTGGGCGCTGCACACGGCGATGTATAAAGCCAAACCGGAATGCAGAGCCGTTGTACATACGCACTCTATGTACTGTACGGTATTTGCGGCGCTGCGCCAGCCGCTGAAAGCCGCCCATTATGTAATCGCAGACGCAGGCGTAGACACGGTTCCATGCGCTCCCTATTGCACATATGGGACGCATGAGCTTGCAGAAGCGGCGGCCAGGACAATCGGGGGCAGCAATGCGGTCCTGCTTGCGAATCACGGCCTGCTTGTCTGCGGAGGAAGTTTGGAGAGCGCATATTCCCTTGCATGCGGAATGGAGTTCTGCGCGGAGGTAGAGTATCGCGCAAAAACGGTGGGCAATCCGGTTTACTTGTCATCGGAAGAGATGGCGGAAGTGTTGGAAAGTTTCAAAAGCTACGGACAGCCAAAAAAATAATATAAATTTCAGGGGCTGTCGGTTAATAGATAGTCATGAACAGGGAGGCATATGACTCTACGAGTCACATGTCTCTCTGTAATTATTCCTATAAAAGGAGAAAATTTCCACGAATATGGAATTGTAATGGAAATGCGTCCGGCCATTCAAAGGCCTTTACTTAATATTTAAAACCCGGCACGCCTTTTGGAGCGTTATCCGATATATCCCATAATACACACAGAAAACCAAGGCTGTCAGCAATCCGCAGCATGAAAGCCCCGCCCACTCCTGAACGGATATCCTGCCGTCATTAAAATACAGCATCATCACATAAAACAGATAAATGATTCCCGTCCCAATCACTGCCGGAGTCACAAAGACCCGTTTCGCCTGACTTCTTACCGTCCGGTATAAATATGCATTAGAGGCCCCCAGACGCCTTAAGTCTTCATAGAGCCCTTTCCCTGTCAGCGCAATGGTCATGGTTCTGGTAAATGCGATGACGAATACGGCGGCAAAGCATACGAGGGAGATGAAGACGAACAGCATAAGGAACACGGCGAGGGTCTTTACGAAATCCATCCGGTCCAGAACCCGGAACTTGGGCATGTACGCCCAGTACAGCCGAAATACCGTGCTGTCCCGTTCTTCGTAACGAATCCGGGAAAATCCGTATTCTTCCAGATGCTCCGAATCGAGGAAATATTCGCCCGTACGTTCTATGTCAATTTGTCTCCGCACAGGATCCCATCCGTTAAAGAGAGCAACCTCCTCGCCCGAGCGGTCTATGATATCGTAGAGCAGCGCTTTGGCAAAATCATAACTGCCGCCGCAGTCCTCCACGTTAAACAGGCAGAGCATTTCCCGCCATTCGTCCGTAAGTCCTTCATTCATGGAAATAAAGTCTTCGTCATTCAGGACATAGCAATCCGAGAGCGCGTCATTTTCCAAAGAAAGGACTGAATCCACAGGCAGGGTCCGTCCGGTCAGCGTGTTTGTAAGCAAGGTGACGCCGACGGACAAGCGGGGGATTCCCTCAGGGTTAGAGACGGCGGCAATGGAACCGTGGGGAAGGGGCAGCTCTTCGCCGGTAAACGCCGTGTATGCCGACGCAGGCAAAAACAGGTCTGAGGACGCTACTTCCTTGTACTCATAGCTGAGCATAATGCCAACGGCAGATTCTTTCTTGATTTGATCCTCTCCGTCCACACCGAGCCGGATTGCCGGGATGTCTGTCCAGTCCGTGATTTCCACGCCGTATTCCCCGGCAAGTTTCTGAACTTCGGTTCCCATGGGAATATCCTGATCCCTGCGGAAACGATACACATAGTCCGTCGACCTTGCATTAAATTCCATCGTCGACCCAATCCCGATGGTAGGCGTGTAGAAAGATGCGAAAAATGCGCCTGCAATCAGGACGGTCATGACAAGGAGATTCTTTACGGTCTGCCGCCCTTGGAACTTCATCTGGCTGGTCGCCACAAGGTCTTTGTAGGCGTTCTTCTTATGCCAGCCATTGACGACCGCATGTAAAAGAACCATATAAAGTCCCGCAAATGCCGGCAGGTAGAAGATAGAGGATATGCCTTCCGGCAGATACCAGTTCAGCTTTTCTATGATGTAGCTCGGTATATTATAGCCCATAAATATACCGAGAAATATGAGTGCGATTCCGATAAAGCCGTATTTTTGCGGAACCGCATGTATTGGTTCGGACTTATGGCTCTCGCTTATGATATCAATAATATGAACCCGCCGGATAGAACGTGCGCTGGCAGACAGCAGTAGGAACAGGGCGGCGAGGGAGAACGCACAGGAGAACAGGAAAGCCTGTGGATCCAGAAGGAGAGCCATTTCCTCGGTGTCTACCACCAGCAGCCGGAACAGGATCCAGATTCCCTTGGTAAGCGGGATGCTGAGTACAATTCCCAGAATACAGGACGCCGTAGACAACACGCACATTTCCCGTACCATCAGGCGGATCAGGATTCTGCGGTCCGCGCCGAGGGCGAGCAGTATTCCGGTCTCTTGCGATTTCTGCCGGAAGAACAGGCTGGCGGCATACAGGGAGAAGACCATGCACCCAATCACAGTCAGCACGAAGATCATCATTACCTGTTTCCGGCTGTCTCCCCCTTCCGGCAGGATGGTAAGGACTGTCTGTGAGCGCATCATGGAGACATAGGAGGAAATCAGCAGCACGGAAAAGAACAGGCAGCCGGACAGCAGCAGGTATTGTTTTCTGTTTTTTCTTCTAAGGTGTTTGTATACGTCGAAAAATGTCTTCATAAGCCGTCACCTGCCCATTTCCCGGATTACGTCCAGAAGTTCGTCCTGAAAGACGCCCCTCTCTTTTCCGCCTTTGAGTAATGTTTTCCAAATCTGCCCATCCTGCAATATGATCACCTTGTCGCAGAAACTTGCGGCGAAGGAATCGTGGGTAACCATGAAAATGGTAGCGGAAAGGGAATCCCGCGCTTGAAGGAAGGCGTCGATGACGGCGCGGCCGGATTTGGAGTCCAGATTTCCCGTAGGTTCGTCGGCAAGGATGAGCAGGGGGTGGTTAATCAGCGCCCTTGCGACCGCCGTGCGCTGTTTCTCGCCGCCGGAGATTTCAGCGGGGTATTTGTCTTTGATTTTGTCGATACCGAAAATCGTACACAAATGGTCTGCCTGTTCTTCCACGCTGTCGGAAATCATTTCTCCGATGATTGCCGGCAGCAGAATGTTCTGCCGGACGGTCAGCCCGTCAAGCAGCAGGAAATCTTGGAATACAAATCCAAGTTCCCGGTTGCGGATTAGGGAGAGTTTCCCGTCGTCCGGAAGGTTCAAGTCCGTATCTCCAAGAAGTATCTTGCCGGAATCGGGCGGAATATAGCGGGAAATGCAGTTCAAAAGGGTCGTTTTCCCGGAACCGGAGCTTCCCATAACCGCCGCGAATTCACCGTCGTCGATGGAAAATGAAATCCCTTTGAGTACGGGATAGGTAACCTTGCCCGTCTGATAGCTTTTTTGTAAATCTAATACTTGCAGCATAAGCATCAGCTCCTTTCTTACAGCTTATTTATACGAAAGGGAGTATAGCAGAGACGGCGTATCGGTTCAAACGGCGTCGTTATGTATGGGGGCTGCGGTGTAATTTTTGACATTGGAGGTTAGAATTTAAGCAAGAATGGCAGGTTTGATGTAAAGTTTGGTTTTTGGGGTTTTTCTATCTTTTATATTTATCTCATTCATGCTAGTATATAAGATATTCTTTCATGTGATTTGTATAGGTTTGATGCCGGCGGGCGGTCTGCCGTGCAGACAGATAATTAAGAATGGAGTGACAAGATGATAAGAATCGGAATATGCGACGATATCTATGATGCGAGGATGCAGCTTCATGCCGCGCTCGGGCAGATCCTCGACAGGCGCGGGATGCAGAATACCTTCGTTGAGTTTCCCTCCGGGGAGGCGGTTTTGCGTTGGCTTGCCACCCACTGCGGGGAACTGGACGTGCTTTTTCTTGATATCAAGATGTCCGGCATCGACGGAATGGAAACTGCAGAACGGATACGGGATGCGGATCACAACTTAGAATTAGTGTTCGTCACCAGCTATGCCGACCGGGTTTTCGACGGCTATTCTGTCAATGCGATGGCATACCTGATGAAACCGGTGAAACGGGGGCAGCTTGAGCCCCTGATTGACCGGGTTCTATTCAAGATGCGCCAGAATGAACAAAACCTGTTTTTCTGCAGATACGGGGACGTTACCTACCGGATTCCATACAGGGAAATCCTCTACTTCTATTCGGAGCGCAGGACGGTTACCTGCGTCACGGTCAAGCGGGAGTATACCTTTTACGATAAGCTGGACCATGTGGAGGAAAAGATTGGCAGCCGGTTCGTACGCATCCACCAGAGGTATCTGGTTTATGCCCCGGCGGTGGAGAAGATTACGGCGGCAGAGGTATGGATTGGGGGCGAGGTGCTGCCGGTCAGCCGCTCCTGCAGGGAGGCGGCAATGCTGAAGCTTACTTTTGAAGCGTTGGAGGATTGAGGATGCTGGAGATTACTAAGCTGACATATAGCGGGCTTATGTACTTCTTGCTGGCGGCTTGCCATATGGTAAACGCCTTTTTTATTTACCGGTTATTTGTCCGTTATATACAGCCGCGGCGTCATCTGTTTTTTAAAATATGCCTGTTTTTTTGCTTTACTGTCAGTAACGGCATGATTATCTGGCTGGGCGACCATAATCTGATTCTGACTGCGCCGTTTTTCATTGCTGCGGGAACATTCTGCACGAGCGGAAACTGGTATGGGCGTCAGGCGGTCAGTTTTACGTTCTTTTGTATGATAATGTCGGTAAACGCCATTCTGGATACCTATGTAAAGAA
Organism: uncultured Dorea sp.; assembly: GCA_910577685.1. Lineage (GTDB taxonomy): Bacteria > Bacillota > Clostridia > Lachnospirales > Lachnospiraceae > Sporofaciens. The sequence goes on from CAJTOH010000012.1 coordinate 25,357, forward strand.
ATTTGATTCCGGCTTGCTGCGTGGGTTAATCCTGCCGAATATGGGCAGGACGGTGATATTTGCAGCCATATTTTTATTCCTCAGAAGGAAACTTCCGGAGAATACCGTAACTCTGCCAAAGCGGCTGTGGAAGGTGGTTTTTTGGCTGTCGATCACGCCCTTTTGTATGCTTCTGGCTACGGTGACGCTGACTTTCGGGAAGATGTTCGACGATATTGCGGATATTCAGGCGCAGTATGTGGGGGCTGTTATCCTGCCGTGTATCTTTCTGACGTCTTTTGCAATTCTGGGGGCGGTGTCGGCGTTAGAGGATCATGAGCAGTTAGAGCAGCGCAGCCGGCTTGCCGAAATGCGCGAAACCTACTATCAGAATCTTAAGCAGCAGGATGACAGTCTCCGGCATATGCGCCATGACATGAATAATCATTTATCAACGGTTCGGGCGATGCTTGCAGGGCAGAACCAGGAAGGCGCTGCTTCGTATCTGGACGAATTGCTGGAGGGTGTCGCTCCATTAAGGCGGGAAGCAGACGGCATAAGCGGCGGAAATATTTTAACGGAATGTACGCGCATGTCCGGGAAAGAATCTTTTTTACCTGAGATTACCCGGTTCTGCGCGAATGAGGCGGCGAATGTAATCCTGCAGGTAAAGGCAAATATGATACTTCAATATGGGTTAAAGTATGATTTCCGTATTCAGCTTCCGGAAACATTATCAATATCCGATATAGATCTGTGTTCCCTGATTGGAAACGCATTGGATAACGCGGCTTGCGGAGCGTCAGAAGCAGACGACAGGGTGGTAATTCTGCGCTGCCGCTGTGACAAGGGGATTTTCATGCTGAAAGTTCAAAACAGCTTTGCAGGGAGATTGGATAAAGAACTGAAAACCACTAAGCCGGATGACGGCAGACATGGATTCGGGATATCCGGTATGAGAGAAATCGCGGCGAGATACGGAGGTTCGCTGGATATTCAGGTTGAGGAGCAGACTTTTACGCTGTTAGTTTATCTGTACCTAAACAGCGCTGACACTTAGAAAATTTAACAAAAGACATGATAGCTGCCATATTTGATTCGTCTTTCGCAAAATAGAATTGTATTGTGTGATTGCCATTTGACAATGGAAGAAGCTGAAAAATACACGGAGATATTCCGAATAGTATTTTTGATAACAGAACCGTCAAATTTAGTTGAGAATTATTGTAAGCGTCCTGACCATCAAGGGTTTAGTAATTTTATTAACAGCACATCTGATGAGGTACTGTCAATAATTATTTTTTATGCTATACTATGAAGAAACAAGACGGGAGGGGAGCATACGCCATGACACGAGAAGAGATGTACCAGTCCATTTACACACACGATACGATTTATCTGCCGCCCCATGAACAGACGGCGGCAGCCTTAGAAGTAGCCCTTGGATGCAGTTGGCACAAATGTACTTTCTGTGACTTTGCAAAGGACGAGTTCCGGATTCATCCGATCGATAAAATAGAACATAATCTGGAGATACTTGCCAAGCTGCGTCCGGAGGATTCAAGACTGTTCTTTCTGGGAGAAAATGCATTTTTTATGAGCACGGAGCAGATACTTGAGATTACGGAGCTTACCCGCAGATATATGCCGAAGGTTCAAGAATATGCGATGTACTCACGGATTGACGACATTTTGCGTAAGCCGCAGGAAGAACTATGCCGTCTCCGGAAGGAAGGAGTCCAGGCGCTGCATATCGGGGTGGAGAGCGGGAGTGATTCGATCCTTGAGGAGCGGAAGAAGGGAGTTACTTCAGAACAGATCGTGGAGGCGCTGTATAACTTGGACCGGGCAGGGATCGACTATTACCTGACCGTGATCCCGGGACTTGGAGGCCGCAGTTTCTCTCGGATGCATGCGATTGAGACGGCTCGGATGCTGAATCGCGTACATCCGCGCAACATCTGGTGCCTGAAATTAAAATTATGGGAGGATACGCCTCTTTACAAAGAAGCAAGGGCCGGAACATTTGAGGAGATGACCCCGGAAGAGATTCTGCGGGAAGAACGGCTTCTTATTGAGAATCTGACTGTGACAGACTGTCTATTTGAGGACACTACGGTTCTGGATCAATTTACGATCCAAGGGATGCTGCCGAGTCAGAAGGAAGAGTTGCTTAGAGCGGTAGATTATCTTCTTTCAAAGATAAAATTGTGAAAAACACGTAAAATCATTGACATAGATTTTAATAAACGGGTATATTATATGCATAGGAGGTTAGGGACATGTTGGTGCAATTCATGTTGAAGAATGTTTTATCCTTTAAGGAAGAAACCATATTGGATATGACGGCAATCAATGCATATAAGGAGCACGAGTGTAATTTGATTGATAACGGATCAAAAGAAAAATTTATAAAAGTGGCAGCAATTTACGGTGCGAACGCCAGCGGGAAGTCAAACCTGAATATTGCTATGAGATTTTTCCAAACAATTATTACTGAATCATTGAATAATGTAGAAGATGGATCGCTCACGGCGATTGAGGAATATTATGCTCCGTTTTCTTTTGAGGAAAATGAAGAAAATTCAGAGTTTCAAATTGTAGAAATACTGGATGATTTCGAATACCGGTATGGGTTTGAGTATAATGCGGAATGTATCGTGACGGAATGGTTATATCGAAAAAATTTGAAAACTAATAGAACGGCAATTATTTTTGAACGTACGACAGAAGTGGTGAAATTCGGGGCGTCAGTCAGAAAAGAGTGCGAGGTCTATAAAGAACAGATTCCGGTAGAGACATTGGTGTTATCATTTTTCTACAAGCTTCGGTTAAAGACGGATATTTTTAAAAGAGTATATATGGGAATTATGGATACCCTGATAGTTCCGGCAGATTTTTGTGAAGATACAAGGGTTCTTGAGACATTTCTTCCGGAGACCATCGCTAATGAAAAAGAGAATTTAAAACAATTTTTAACTTCTATTGATTCAGGGATTAAGGACATAGATTATGAGGAAAGTGAAAAAGAGATTCGATTTTTTACCTTTCATGAAGGGAAGAACGGGGAGAGGCACTCGCTGAACCTTTTTTGGGAGTCTGAGGGAACTATAAAAAGTATTTTACTTTTTATATATGCAAGAATGGCAATTTTAAACCATAGATCACTATTTGTAGACGAGTTAAATGTAAAATTACATCCATTATTATTAAAATTTATTGTTGATTTGTTTTATGAAGGAAATTCTTCGGCACAATTAATTTATACGACACATGATACTACTTTAATGGACAAAAAGTTTTTCAGAAGAGATCAAATTTGGTTTGTTCAGAAAGATGAGTATGGATATTCTGAGTTATCTGCATTATCTGATTTTAGGGTCAGGTCAGACGCATCTTTTGAAAAAGATTATCTGGCGGGGGTCTATGGCGGTATTCCATATCTCAAAGAATTTGAGATACGAGAGGGGGAATAGGGCAATGGGATCGGACGATTTATTTAAAAAGAGAAGGGCGGACAGAAAGCAGAGACGACCCTGGAACAACAGTTTATCGGTTGGCAGAGGAGTTAATGAGATATTTAAATTAGATAAAGATTGGGGAAGAAGGAGAAAATTTTAATGCATTATAACAACATCCGGCAAGGCATATTTAAGGAGCGTCCCAACCGATTCATTGCCTATATCGATATAGACGGCGTCCGGGAAACAGTCCACGTGAAAAATACGGGACGATGTGCGGAATTGTTAAGACCGGGGGCGACGGTGTACATTCAGGAATCAGACAATCCCGTTAGAAAGACCGGATGGGATCTGATTGCGGTAGAAAAAGGAGACCGAATGATAAACATGGACTCTCAGGTTCCCAATAAGTTAGTGAAGGAATGGCTGGAAGAAGGCAACCTCTTCCAACATATCACCCTGATCCGTCCCGAATACACATACGGCAATTCCCGTTTTGACCTCTATATAGAGGCGGACGGCCGGAAGATCTTTATCGAGGTAAAGGGCGTTACATTGGAAGAAAATGACATCGTACGCTTTCCGGATGCGCCCAGCGAACGTGCGGTAAAGCATGTGGAAGAATTAAAGGCGGCTCTGGACGAGGGTTATGAAGCCTATGTGTTCTTTGTAGTCCAGATGAAAGGCGTCAGATATTTTACTCCCAATATGGATACGCATCCTGCTTTTGGAAAGGCGCTTGAGAGCGCGGCGAAGGCGGGCGTCCGGATCTTGGCATACGACTGCGAGGTGGAAAAGGATTCGATTCATATTGCAAATCAGGTTCCGGTCGTCTTAAAGGATCAGGAAATATCTGCAATATGGCGCGATATGGCAAAGCCTGTAATCGAATGGTATCGGGAGCATAAGAGAGATCTCCCATGGCGCAGGAATCCGGACGCCTACAGGGTATGGGTATCGGAGATCATGCTTCAGCAGACTCGGGTGGAGGCCGTAAAACCCTATTACGAGCGTTTCATCAATGAACTGCCGGAGGTAAAAGATCTGGCGGAAGCTAAGGAAGATAAACTGTTGAAACTATGGGAAGGCTTAGGATATTATAACCGGGTGCGCAATATGCAGAAAGCCGCGCAGCAGATCATGGTCGATTATCAGGGCCATTTCCCTGAAACCTATGAGGAGATACGTTCGTTAAAAGGAATCGGAAGCTACACGGCAGGGGCGATCAGCGCGTTTGCCTACGGAATCCCGAAGCCCGCTGTGGACGGCAATGTGCTAAGAGTGATATCCCGCCTCACGGGGAGCCGGGAGGATATCATGAAGCAGAGCGTCCGAAAGAAGATAGAAGAAGCGTTAGAGAAGGTGGTTCCGGTAAATGCGGCGGGGGATTTCAATCAGGGATTGATTGAGCTTGGCGCTATTGTGTGCGTTCCTAACGGAGAGCCAAAGTGCGGCGAATGTCCGGTCGCCATGCTCTGCGAGGCAAGAAAACAGGGAACGGTTAATGAGATTCCGGTTAAGAGTAAGAATAAGCCAAGAAAGATTGAGGAGAGAACCGTGCTTGTATTCCGGGACGGGAGACAGTTGGCAATCCGGAAACGCCCGTCAAAAGGGCTTCTTGCAGGGTTATATGAATTTCCAAGCGAACCGGGCCGCATGAGCCTTGAGGAGGCGGCGGCTTTCAGTAAGAAAATCGGGCTTATGCCGGTGCGGATCAGGGAGCTGGGGGAGGCGAAACATATTTTCAGTCATGTAGAATGGCATATGACAGGGTATGAGGTTCTTGTGGACGAATTGGAAAAGACGAATAAGAAAGGGTTTTTATTTATTCATCCCAAAGAGATCGAGGAAGCATACCCCATTCCGTCGGCGTTCGGATATTATGCCGGTATAGTATTGGGCAAGCGGCGGAGTTATAGATAGCGGCTATATATGGCGCGCTTTATCAGGATTTTCAATTTTATGATACTCCTTAGAAGTGGTATGATAAGAAGCAGGATAATTACAGTGAAATTCTAAGGAGGAAACAGATGGAGATTATCAAAGATTTACCGGAAGTATTTGAGGAATTTGCGGAGCAGAGAAAGAAATCCTTTCTTGCGATGAAAGAATTGAAGGATAAGGGAGTACCGGTTGTAGGGGCGTACTGCACTTATTTTCCACAGGAAATAGCGATGGCCATGGGGGCGGCGACTGTTGGGCTGTGTTCTACGTCCGACGAGACGATTGTAGAGGCGGAGAAGGATCTTCCGAAGAACTTATGCCCGCTGATTAAGTCCAGCTATGGATTTGCAAAGACGGATAAATGCCCGTTCTTCTATTTTTCTGACGTGGTCGTGGGGGAAACGACCTGCGACGGAAAGAAGAAGATGTATGAATATATGATGGAATTCAAGGACGTATTCTTGATGGAGCTGCCGAACACTCAGGGCGAAGAGGCGCTTAAGCTGTGGAAGAGCGAGATTATCCGTTTCAAAGAATATCTGGAGAAGAAGTTCGGCGTGACCATTACGGAAGAGGATATCCGCGGGGCGGTTAAGACCAATAATGAAGTGCGCAGATCACTGAAAAGGCTCTATGAGGTAATGAAGCACGACCCTGTACCGATCAAGGGGCAGGATTTGTTTAAGGTATTGTATGGAAGCACGTTCAAGTTTGACAGGAAGGCTATTCCGGCGGAGGTAAATGCTCTGGCGGATAAGATTGAGAAAGAATATGCGGAAGGCAAGATGTTGGAGAAGATGCCTCGTATACTGGTCAGCGGATGTCCCGTGGGCGGCGCAACGGAGAAAGTGATCCGGGCGATTGAAGACAACGGAGCCGTCGTGGTAACCTATGAGAACTGTAATGGGGCAAAGTCTATCGACAAGCTGGTGGACGGGCAGAGTCCGGATATCTACGATGCGCTGGCAAGGCGTTACCTTGATATCGGATGTTCTGTCATGACTCCGAACCCGAACCGTCTGGAATTACTAGGAAGGCTGATCGACGAGTATCAGATCGACGGTGTCGTAGAGATGACGCTGCAGGCATGCCATACGTACAATGTAGAGGCTATGTCAATCCGCAGGTTTGTGAATGAGAAAAAGGGTATTCCTTATATCAATGTGGAGACAGATTATTCTCAGGCGGATATCGGTCAGTTGAATACCAGAATTGCGGCGTTTATAGAAATGCTGTAAGTTAAAATACGAAGGTTGAATTTTCGAGGGAAGAAAGGGCTGCCGCATTAAGTACAAAATTAATGCGGCAGCCCTTTCTTAGGTAAATTATAATCTTTCGTTATTTTCCTTCATGAACTTGTATTCCGCAACAGACCGGTCAAAGCCCTCGATATGTGTATAGAACCACTTGATTACATTCTCATGTACTTTTTCCACGAATGCATTGGAAGGGCCTTCTTCCTCGGCAAGCATCTCCTCAAGCTCCTTGATGGTATTCTTAAATGCCTCATGCTGCGCTTTGTGCTGTTCATATCCGGGATATGCAATATCCTGCTGGAGCTTTTCCTCCGCCTGGAAATGGAACTCGGTGTAATCGGCAAGATAATCCATCATCTTAATCGCCGCGGTCTTCTCGTTGCTTTGTTCGCAGCTGTCTAATAATTTGTTGATACGGTCGATCAGCTCCTTGTGGTGGGAATCGATCATCTCATTGCCGGTTACCAGATTTTCGCTAAATTCTGCATACATAAACTGTATCCTCCTCTTAAAATAAAGTATATCTTTATCTTCTTATCCAATGTATGGGTGAGAAGATTAAATCGGCTGGTGCGACAGCTTTGCCGCCTTTTTCTCCTGTACGGCATACACGAAAGGATAGATGACGCACGCCAATACAAACGCCGCGATCACATCCGTCACGGAATGTTGTTTCAGGAACACGGTGGACAGAACGATCAATACGGCAAGCAGATAAGAGCCGCGGCATATCCATTTGTGTTTCTTTAAGGCCTCGCTGTGCCGGATGGCAATACAAACGCCGAGAGAATTGAACACATGGATACTTGGCAGTACGTTCGTCGGAGTATCTGTCGCATAGATATGCTTTACCAGATCCACGAAAATATTATCTCTCGCAAACGTCGTCGGACGCAGGTTCAATCCGTTCGGGAACACTGTGCATAACAACAGGAAGAACGTCATTCCAATAACCAGAAAAGCGCAGAGCCGATAAAACCCGCTCTTATCTGTAAAGAAGAAATATCCCGCCGCCACGGCGACAAATATAAACCATAACAGATATGGTACGATGAAATATTCAACAAAAGGGATATAATCATCGAGCGGCGAATGAATCAGGAAATGATGGACGTCCGTCCTTCTTTCCAGATAAACGAACCATGGCATGTATATGAGTCCGTATAGTAAAACCCACGCATGCCGGTATTTTTTAATAAAGTTCTTTGTCCGTTCGATCATATTCATAATTATTACCCCTTTATAAGCCTGACGATCAATATATTACTATTCATGGTTCAGTTCAAATTATAACATGAAAGAAAAAAATCAACAATAAAGTTCACGGTTTGTTAATAATTTTCATGACGCTTTTCGAAAATCTGCATATCAAAATATTTTGAACCTTTTTTTAGCATGTCCGGAGTATTGAGGGTCCATACTGCAACAGGTACATGAAAAATATGTTTAAGGATCCAGACATTGACAATAGGAAGATCGTTCAGGTTATAGGAGATAAAATCCGGCCGTCCTAAAAAATTAGACAGCAGATGCTTTACCATGAAACGGAACAGCCATGCTTCTTTTAAGGGGTCGCGCGTCAGGTTTGAAGAAAGCTGTCCCCGCAGGATGTGCGGCGCGTTAAGCCGGAACCAGCGTATTCCGATCGTATTGAAGGACTGAATCAGGCAGGGGCCGTTGTAATGGTTAAGTTTCCTTAGAGTCTCGCGGCAGATGAGTACGGACGAATCCGGAATCTTAAGCTCGATCAGCAGAGGGACGCGCCCGTCCACAAGAGACAGAACCTCGTCAAAAGAAGGGATTGTCTCGGCAGTGCCGCAGAGACGGCAGTTTTTAAGTTCTTCGTAGGTCATGTTCTCCACGGTGTCCGGCCGTCCGCATATCCGTTCCAGGGTGTCGTCATGGAACACGACAAGCCGTCCGTCTTTGGTCAGATGGAGATCAATCTCAATGCCGTAGCCCCTTTTTAAGGCGGCGCGGAAAGCGGCCATGGAATTCTCCGGAATCCCCTTTTCCGCACAGTGGTATCCCCTGTGCGCGAACATGGTATGACGGTAACGGCGCATGTCTCTCCTGCGCGTAAACCGCGGGGAGATGGCAAACAAATATAACAGAATCAAGGATACGAATAAAATAAATATCAGCATGCTAGAACCCTCCGGCGATTATGCGCAGATTTTCGGATTCCAGCGATATGGAAATATTGGTTTGCCGAAGGACTGGTTCTCCATCCGTGTGAAGAGGCAGGGAAATACTGCTGGCAATCTCCATTTTCCTGCATGTAAAAAGATATACCCCGCTGAAACGGGTATGCCAGCCCTTATATGCCGTAGGGAGCAGGGTGAGGATCTTAAGCTTAGACAGTCCGGAGATCACTATAACGTCCAGCAGCCCGTCTTTGCAGTCCGCGTCGGGGCAGAATTTAAAACCGCCGCCCTCAAACGGCAGATTCATGGCCGTGGCAAAATACGCTCTCTTAAAATGCAGCTTCCGGGAATCATCCAGCGTCACCGTAATCTGCCCGGGCGCAATTGTGAGAATCTGGCGCAGGGCAATACCGACATAGGTAAGCTTCCCGAGACGCAGAGTATTCAGCAGCGATTTTATGGGGGAAACCATGGCTTCGTGGCAGATACCCGCGTCGAACCCCATTCCCGAGCTTACGGCGAAACGCCGTTTTTTATCCTCGTATCTGAGAATACCGATATTGACAGACAGACAGCGGGAAGGCGAGAGGATATTGTTAAGCGCCTGAATGGGATCCGTCGGAATATGCAGGCTTCGTGCAAAATCATTACTCGATCCCGTCGGAATATATCCAAGAGTAACCTTAGATAGATCCTCGATCCCGTTCACCACCTCGTTAATGGTTCCGTCGCCTCCTACCACGACGATCGTATGATGATTCAGGCCGGCGGTAAGCTCTTGAACCATTTTGACGGCATGTTGGCGGTATTTTGTGAAAAGGGCCTGATATCTGATCCTGCGTTCTTTCAGGACGGGTTCAACCTGTTCCCATAGCCTGTATCCCTGCCCGGAACGGGAGTTGGGATTGACGATAAATATATATTCATCCGGCTGTCCGACGATCTTTGCCCCGGCGGGAGCGTCGTTTTTTTCTGTTAATGCCTTCATAGAGACCTCCTTATAGATGCGATCTATAAATTGAAAAGTTATATTATAATTAATGATTGGATTTATTGGAAAGGCAGAGTTATAATACACTTACAAGATATTATTGTAAATGGTTTCACTACCATATTCCCTTCTAAAAAATCCTTTGAGTCCGCTTGCTCGAAGGATTTTTGCTTTCCAGTCAGAACAGACCGTTAAGATAGGTTTCCAGTGAACGTTTCATATTCCCCTCAAAATCAGTCTCGCCGCCTTTCAGGCACCATTCAAAGACATTGCCGATTACGATCATGCGGATATCGGTGGCAATGTCGTTAAGATCTGCAGACGGAGACACGACTCCTGCGTCGATTGCCTTGCGCAGATAGTCCGAGACCGTTACTATCGGGTATGGGCGCGCCGACCAGATCAGGGGATTTAGGGACTGGTTCTTAGGCGTATAGTAATTTGCCATGAATTCCACTCCCAGTTTCTGACAGTAATGCACATAATTCAGATAAACGTAGACGATCGCCTGTTTCGCTTCGTCAGGGGTGGCAGGCATGTCCAGAAGATTCGGGTCGATGCCGGGCTGCTCTTCTATGTAATAAGACAGAAGGTCGTCCTTAGTCTTAAAATGATGATAAAAGCTTCCGTTAGAGACGCCTGCTTCTTCGCAGATATTCTTAATGGACAGCTGTTCGTAGCCTTTTTTCTGTAAAATGTGCTTTGCGGCGCGGAAAATCTTTGCTTTCGTCTCCTGTGATTTTAACTGCTGTTTGGTTAGTTCCTGTATTTCCTGATTCATATTATAAACTCCTTGAGCAAAATTGGCAAAACTGAAAAATCGAAGTTTCTCTGCTGATTATAGCATAGCGCACTCTGATTTTCAAGAAAACAGAGTGAACTCTGTATCAAGTATTTCATTGCAGATTTGCGGGATTTTAGGTATAATAAGTTGATGATAAGGGAGAATTCAGAAAGGGTATAGAGCATGGATATTAATCAGAAGATTACGGAAGAACTTGGTGTGAAGAAATGGCAGGTGGACGCGGCGGTCAAGCTGATCGATGAAGGCAACACCATTCCATTTATTGCAAGATACAGGAAAGAGGCAACCGGAACCCTGGATGACGAACAGCTCAGGAAGCTGCATGAGAGGCTGACTTATCTTCGCAATCTGGAGGAGAAGAAGGAGCTGGTATTATCAAGTATAGAAGAGCAGGGGAAACTGACGGAGGAATTGAAGAAGCAGATTCTTGCGGCAGAGACGCTGGTGGTTGTGGAAGATTTATACCGCCCTTACCGTCCGAAGAGAAGGACTCGGGCGACTATAGCGAAAGAAAAAGGGTTAGAGCCGCTGGCGGCGGTTATTACGCTGCAGAAGACGAAGCAGCCTGTTGAAGAACTGGCGGCGGAATACATAGATCCGGAGAAGGGAGTTAATACGGCGGACGAAGCCATTGCCGGGGCGAAGGACATTATTGCGGAGAGCATTTCCGACGAGGCGGATTACCGTATCTGGATCCGGAAGATCACGGCGCAGAAAGGAAGGGTTATTTCCGCGGCGAAGGACGAGAAAGCCGAATCCGTGTATGAGATGTATTATGACTTCGAAGAGCCTGTGAACCGCCTTGCAGGGCATCGGGTTCTGGCGCTGAACCGCGGGGAGAAGGAGAAGTTCCTGACCGTCAAGATCGAGGCGCCGGAGGAGGATATTATCCGGTATCTTGAGAAGAAAACCATCCGCGGAGATAATCCCTATACGACCCCGATTTTAAAGGACGTGGCGGAAGATAGTTACAAGAGGCTGATTGCGCCGGCGATTGAACGGGAGATCCGCAATGATCTGACGGAGAAGGCGGAGGACGGGGCAATCGAAGTATTTAAGAAGAATCTGGAACAGCTTCTGATGCAGCCGCCGATTGTAGGGCAGACGGTTCTTGGTTGGGATCCTGCGTTCCGTACCGGGTGTAAGCTGGCGGTTGTAGATCCCACCGGGAAGGTAATCGGAACCACGGTCATTTACCCGACGGCTCCGACTACGCCGCAGAAGATTAAGGCGTCTAAGGATCTTCTAAAGAAGATTATTGAAAAATATAATATTACATTGATTTCCGTGGGAAACGGCACGGCGTCCCGCGAATCAGAGATGTTTATTGTGGAACTGCTCAAAGAGATTCCTCAAAAGGTACGCTACGTAATCGTCAACGAGGCGGGAGCTTCCGTGTATTCCGCAAGCAAGCTGGCGTCCGAGGAATTTCCGAAGTTTGACGTAGGGCAGAGGAGCGCTACATCCATTGCAAGGCGTCTGCAGGATCCGCTTGCGGAGCTGGTGAAGATAGATCCTAAGTCCATAGGCGTGGGGCAGTATCAGCACGATATGAATCAGAAGAAGCTAAGCGAGGCATTGTCGGGAGTCGTAGAAGACTGCGTGAACCGGGTAGGGGTAGACCTGAATACGGCTTCCGCTCCGCTTCTTGCGTATATTTCCGGTATTTCCGCAGCTATTGCGAAGAACATTGTGGCGTACAGGGAAGAGAACGGGAAATTCGCCAATCGGCGGCAGCTTCTTAAGGTTGCCAAGCTGGGGCCGAAGGCGTTTGAGCAGTGCGCCGGCTTTATGAGGATACAGGATGCAGATAACCCGCTGGATGGGACGAGCGTACATCCGGAGACTTACGAAGCCGCCGAGAAGCTGCTTGCGAAGCAGGGATTTGCCGTGGAGGATATCAGCGGCGGCAAGCTTTCCGGTCTGTCGCTTACAATCAAGGATTATAAGAAGCTGGCCGCTGAGCTGGGAATCGGCGAGATCACCCTGCGGGATATTGTGAAGGAGCTTGAGAAGCCGGCCAGAGATCCCCGCGACGAGATGCCGAAGCCGATCTTGAGGACGGATGTTCTGGAGATGAAGGATCTGACAGAGGGGATGATTCTAAAGGGCACGGTAAGGAATGTTATTGATTTCGGTGTGTTTGTGGATATCGGGGTTCATCAGGACGGGCTGGTACATATTTCCGAGATCACGGATAAGAAGTTTATCAAGCATCCTTTGGAAGTGGTGAGCGTCGGGGATATCGTGGACGTCAAGGTCTTGGGCGTAGATATGAAGAAGAAGCGTATCCAGCTTACAATGAAAGGGATTTCATAGGAGAATCATAATGAAAACAAATTGGAAAAAGAGTATTGAAACCGTGATTTGCGTGCTGCTTGGCAATGTGGTCCTTGCAGTCGCAGTGGCGGCGTTCGTCGTACCTCACGGGATTATCATGGGCGGAGCAACCGGAGTCGCGCTTACTATCAATCATTATCTCAACGGGAATCTGTCGGCGGTTATATTTATTGTAAATATTATACTGTTTATTTTGGGGACATTTGTATTGGGAAAGAAATTTGCATTGACAACGTTGATCAGTACGGTCGTATACCCTGTCTTCCTGTCGATTGTGCAGGCGATTCCGGGGATTACGAAGCTTACGGACAATATTATGCTTGCGTCGCTCTATGCGGGGGCCTTATTAGGTCTTGGAATCGGACTGGTGGTGAGAGTGGGTTCTTCCACAGGAGGAACGGATATTCTTGCGCTGGTACTTCATAAGTGGTTCCATATAGCGGTAGCGGTATTTATGTATATCGTAGACTTTCTGGTGCTGGTATGTCAGGTGTTTTTCTCCACCTCGGAGCAGGTCTTGTACGGTATTCTGGTACTGGTGGTGACCACGATGATGATGAACCGGGTGGTGCTGATGGGCCAGTCGCAGATTCAGTTATTTATCATTACGGATAAGTACGAGGAAGTGAAAGAGAAAGTATTGAAGGAGATTGACGCAGGAGTAACTATGGTTCATATAGAGACCGGATACGGCGCGAAACAGCAGAAGGGCGTGCTGTGCGTGGTTCCGAACCGTAAGCTGTATTCGATTAATCAGACGGTACAGTTGGTTGATCCGAAAGCGTTTATTACGATTACACAGATCAACGAAGTTCGGGGGCGCGGATTTACCTTAGAGAGAGAGCCGGGTCTTCCAAGAAGATAGGAAAACGTCAAAGATCAGAGTGAATAAAGAAAGGCTGTCGGATGTAAATGTCGGGCAGCTTTTTTGTAACTGTTCAGCCTGCAGCTGTGCATTTGCTAAGAAACGGCCCTTCTTTGGTCTTGGTGATTTGATTCTAGCCAGTAATGACATAAAATAGTTTGAATATTCTGGTAATATAGAACTACATGCATGATAGACAAAAAAAATAACATTAAAATAATAAATGTAAAAATATATATTGACAAATGTGAATAAGTGTGATATTTTATATTTAACAAATAACAGAACCAAATTACAAGACAGACGCGAGCTGTAAGTGATAGGATGTTATTTTACGAATCAACACAAGTGTTGGAAGAGGATTCTTGAGAAAAGAGGCGCTAAGTATCAGGAGTCGAAGAGTTTAAGAAAAGGAGGTACGGACCACCAAGAACTTAAATTTATTTTCAGGATTTCAATAATCAGAATACCAGAGTCGGCAAGTGAATTGGTAAAACACCGAGAATCTTGAACCGAGGAAGAAAGAGGTAAAAAGAATGGTTGAAGGATTAGAGTAAAGGCGGATATCAATGAAAAGGTTGATATCCGTCTTTACATGTTTTATATTTTGTTTTCTGTTCTGATATACCGGGAGAGTAAATCATCGGTATCTGTTATTCCCTGTTCTAATACGGCGCGGTAGACATCCATGCTTGAATATTGGTAGATCTTGCTTTATCCTTATAATGTGTTCCCGGCTTCCGGGAATCTGTCCGGCCATTTCCATGATGTTGGAGCAATAACACTCCGCCTTGGTGATTGTGTCCCAATCGAAGAACCATAGATCCGGATTCCATAACTCATTCTATGTCCAGATCGTTCCATGCCATCATGTCCATTTTGTAGCTTCCGATGATGTGAGGCTGGCCGATCTTGTATAATTGATCCCATAAGCCCATTTCGTATAATATTTTATCGTCAGTTCGTTTTCGTTGGAGATTTAAGTTCTTTGGCGCTCCTTTCAGTTGATACCTTTTCCGTATCTTACCATTATTTCAAGGGGAATTCAATGATTATGAAGGGGCGGGCGTGATTTTTCGTAAAAAGAATTTTGGCGGAGAGCTTGACTTTTTTTCTTGAGAGCGTTAAGATATGTTTGTTATCGAACAGTTTAAGTGTAAACAATTTGTTATCGAACAGATAGGACATTTTAAAGGAGGATGATATGAAAAAACGGGAAGAACGGATTGGCTTCGAGATACGCAGACTGGATCATATGCTGGCGAGAACCCTGCAGGCGCGCGTGAAGTCTGCGGGAATTGACGAGGTCACGCTGATGCACGGATGGATTATCCGTTATCTGTATGAGAACCGGGATGAAGATATTTTTCAGAAAGACATCGAACAGCATTTTTCGATAGGGAGATCCACTGTCACGAACATCATCCAGCTGATGGAGAAAAAGGGATTTGTCCTTAGGGAATCCGTAGAACATGACGCGCGGTTAAAGAAAGTAGTCCTGACAGAGAAGGGTGTACAGAGCCATGAGATGATTGAGAATCTGATTGAAAACCTTGACATGAGCCTTGCCGAAGGGATTACAGACGAGGAATTATCCGTATTCTATTCTGTAGTCGGAAAATTGACTGAGAATCTTTCAAAGCAGGATGCGAATATGAACGTGATTAGGGAGAGTGCGGACGATGCCGGGAATAAAGAAGGTAGCAACAGAGAGGAGGAAATCAATGATCCGGACTTTATTGAGTGAAGTAAAAGAATATAAGGGAGCCTCGGTCGCGACGCCGTTGTTCATGATTCTGGAAGTATTGATGGAGATGATGATTCCGTTCCTGATGGCTTCCATCATAGACGACGGCGTTAATGCGGGAGATATCGGGCATATCTACAAGGTAGGGGGAATTATGGTAATCGCCGCGGCAATCGGGCTGTTAGCCGGTATGGCGGGAGGGCGGTACGGCGCTAAGGCAAGCGCGGGTTTTGCGAAGAACCTGCGGGAAACCATGTTCAACCACATCCAGACATTTTCATTTGCAAATATTGACAAGTACAGCACGGCGGGGCTGGTGACAAGGCTTACGACGGATGTGACGAATGTGCAGAATGCCTACCAGATGACCCTCAGGATGTTTACCCGGGCTCCTGCGAGCCTTTTGTGCGCCATGATTATGGCGTTCCGCATCAACGGGAAGCTTTCCGGCGTCTATCTGGTGGCGGTGGTGATTCTGGGCGTTCTGCTGGCGCTGATTATGAGCCATGCCACCCGGTATTTCCAGCAGGCATTCCCTAAATATGACGATATGAACGCGTCCGTTCAGGAAAATGTTTCGGCGATCCGCGTGGTGAAGGCATACGTCCGGGAAGAGCAGGAAACAGACAAATTCAAGAAAGCAAGCGAGAACATTTACCGGATTTTCATGAAGGCGGAAGGTAATCTTGTATATAATGCGCCGCTGATGCAGATTACGGTCTATAGCTGTATCCTGCTGATCAGTTGGATTGGGGCGAAGATGATCGTCGCCTCTGAACTTACTACGGGCGAGCTGATGAGCCTGCTTGCCTATTGTATGAATATCCTGATGAGCCTGATGATGCTGTCCATGGTATTCGTCATGATTTCCATGAGTATGGCGAGTATCCGGCGTATCTCGGAGGTGCTGAAAGAGAGCAGCGATATCAAGAACCCAAAGGAGCCTGTGTATGAAGTGGCGGACGGGAGCATTGAATTCCGGCAGGTGGATTTCGCATACCGGAAGGACAGTGAAAGCCCGGTGTTAAAGGATATTAACCTTAAGATAGGTTCCGGCGAGGTGGTCGGAATCATCGGGGGAACCGGAAGCGCAAAGACCAGTCTGGTGAACCTGATCAGCCGTCTTTACGACGTGACGGGCGGCGCGGTTTACGTAGGAGGAAGGGATGTCAGGGAATATGACATGGAAACCCTGCGGAACCAAGTGTCCGTAGTGCTCCAGAATAACGTACTGTTCTCAGGGACGATTCTTGAAAACCTGCGGTGGGGCAGCCGGGAAGCGACGGAGGAGGAATGTAAGGAAGCATGCCGTCAGGCGTGTGCGGATGAATTCATACAGCGGTTCCCGGATGGGTATGAGACCCATATCGAACAGGGCGGAAGCAACGTGTCCGGAGGACAGAGACAGCGGCTCTGTATTGCCCGGGCGCTGCTTAAGAAGCCGAAAATCTTGATTTTGGACGACAGCACCAGCGCGGTGGACACTGCGACGGATGCGAAGATACGGAAAGCGTTCCGGGAGGAGATTCCGGACACGACGAAACTGATTATTGCACAGAGGATAGGAAGCGTAAAGGATGCGGACCGTATTATCGTGATGGACGAAGGATGCGTGGACGGCTTCGGAACCCATGAGGAACTTCTGCGCGAAAACGCCATTTACCGGGAGGTCTACGAGTCCCAGACCAGCGGCGGCGGAGATTTTGACGAGAAGGCGGGTGATTAGAGATGGCGGGACCGATGAGAAGAGTACCAAGGGGCGTAAAACCTCAGGTCGAGAATCCTATGAAGATATTTAAACGGCTGATGGCGTATGTATTTCAGTATTATAAGTTCCACTATATAGCCGTGGTTGTGTTGATTTTCGTAAGCGTACTATCCAACGTACAGGGTACGATGTTCATGAAAAATCTGATTGACGATTACATAACGCCGTTTCTCTTGGAGGATGCGCCGGATTTTACGCCTTTGGCAAATGCAATCGTCCGGGTGGCGTGCTTCTATTGCGTAGGAATTATTTCTACCTATGCCTATAACCGGATTATGATTAATGTGACGCAGGGGACGCTCAGGTCGCTGCGTGACGATTTGTTTGCACATATGGAGCGGCTGCCTATTAAGTATTTCGACACCCATGCCCATGGGGATATCATGTCTGTCTATACGAATGATATTGACACTCTGCGTCAGATGATCAGCCAGAGCGTCCCCCAGGTGGTGAGCAGCGGGATTACGATTGTCAGCGTATTTGTCAGCATGTTGATTCTGAGCGTCCCGCTTACGGCTGTGACCCTTGCCATGGTGGCGGTGATGATTTTAAGTTCCAAGGCGGCTGCCGGAAGGAGCGGGAAGTATTTCCTCGAGCAGCAGAAGAATATTGGCGCTGTGAACGGGTATATTGAGGAAATGATGAACGGGCAGAAGGTTGTTAAGGTGTTCTGTCATGAAGAGGAGAATAAGAAGGCTTTCAAGGAACTGAACGATCGTTTGTTCGTCAGTGCGGATAAGGCGAATACCTTTGCAAATTTCTTAGGGCCTATTACCGCCCAGCTTGGAAACATCAGTTATGTGGTGTGCGCCATTGTGGGCGGCGCGCTTGCGCTTAATCATGTGGGCGGTTTTACTCTTGGAGGGCTTGCCAGTTTCCTGACGTTTAACAAGAGCTTCAGTATGCCGATCAATCAGGTGAGCCAGCAGTTGAACGCAGTGGTTATGGCGATGGCGGGCGCTCAGCGTGTGTTCGCCCTGCTGGATGAGAAAGAGGAGCAGGACGACGGGTATGTTACGCTGGTCAACGCGGTATCGGAAGACGGGAAACTTAAGGAGAGCAATGAAAGAACCGGAATGTGGGCGTGGAAACATATGCATCAGGCGGACGGCAGCGTGGACTATGTGGAGGTCAAAGGAGACGTTGTGTTTAACGGCGTTGATTTTGGTTACAGCGACGACAAGATTGTGCTCCATGATGTGAAACTGTTCGCCGAGCCCGGGCAGAAGATTGCGTTTGTCGGCTCCACCGGGGCGGGGAAGACGACTATCACGAACCTGATTAACCGGTTCTATGATATTCAGGACGGTAAGATCCGGTATGACGGTATTAATATTAACAAGATTAAGAAAAACGATCTGCGCCGGTCCCTTGGGATTGTATTGCAGGATACCCATTTATTTACCGGAACCGTGAAGGAGAATATCCGTTTCGGCAAACTGGATGCGACGGATGAGGAGGTTGTGGCGGCGGCCAGACTTGCCAATGCGGACGGATTTATCCGGAGGCTCCCTAAAGGGTACGATACCATGCTGACCGGGGACGGCGCAAACTTAAGTCAGGGTCAGAGGCAGCTTCTTGCTATTGCGAGGGCGGCCGTGGCGGATCCGCCGGTATTGATTCTGGATGAGGCGACCAGTTCTATCGACACGAGGACGGAGCGGATCGTGCAGGACGGTATGGATAAGCTTATGAACGGACGGACGACGTTCGTGATCGCCCACAGGCTGTCTACGGTGCGTAATTCAGACTGTATCATGGTCTTAGAGCAAGGCAGGATTATTGAAAGGGGAACCCATGAACAGTTGATTGAGGAGAAGGGACGGTATTACCAGTTATATACCGGGAACTCTATCAGCGCATGAAAAATCAATCCTCCAAATGGTTGCATCTTTTCGCGGATTTTCTTATAATATAGACAAATATGTCGTGAGGAACCGAAAGAAGGATAAGTCGGTTCCCGAAGGAGGATAAACGTGCAAAGATCAGATGAAAAATATCAGGCGTATGTGCAGATTTTGAAGGAGGAGCTGGTTCCTGCCATGGGATGTACCGAGCCGATCGCCCTTGCATACGCGGCGGCAAAGGCGAGAGAGGTCTTGGGATGCGTCCCGGATAAGGTCAGCATTGGGGCAAGCGGGAGTATTATCAAGAATGTGAAGAGCGTGATTGTCCCGAACACCAATCATCTGAAAGGAATCCCGTCGGCAGCGGCAGCGGGAATCATTGCGGGAAAAGCCGAGAAAGAACTGGAAGTGATCGCAGAAGTAACAGAGGAGCAGACGAAGCAGATGGTGGAATTCCTTGACACGGTTCCGGTCAGCGTAGAGCATATTGACAACGGGATTACGTTTGACATTATCGTAATCGTGTTCAAGGGTGATTCTTATGCGAAGGTGCGGATCGCAAATTACCATACCAATATCGTGCTGATCGAGAAGGACGGCGGGAAACTTGTGGATGTCCCTGTGGAGGGAGAGAGCGAGGAAGGCCTGACGGACAGAAGCCTTTTAGATATGGAGAGCATCTGGGACTTTGCAAATACCGTGGATATCGAGGATGTGAAGGAGGTGCTTGACCGCCAGATCGAATATAATTCTGCTATTGCCGAGGAAGGCTTGAAAGGGGAGTACGGCGCCAACATTGGGAGCGTGTTGTTAGATACTTACGGGACGGACGTGAGGACCCGCGCAAAAGCCATGGCGGCCGCGGGTTCGGATGCGCGTATGAACGGGTGCGAGCTTCCTGTCATCATCAATGCGGGAAGCGGGAACCAGGGGATGACCTGCTCCTTGCCTGTGCTGGAATATGCGAAGGAGAAGGATGCGGGGAAGGAGAAGACTTACCGCGCGCTGGCGCTGTCGAATCTGGTTGCGATTCATCAAAAGACGGGTATCGGAAGGCTGTCGGCTTACTGCGGGGCTGTCAGCGCCGGGGCCGCTGCGGGCGCAGGGATCGCATATCTGTGCGGCGGCGGATATGAGGAAGCGGTACATACGGTAGTCAATGCCCTTGCGATTGTGTCCGGCATGGTCTGCGACGGTGCGAAAGCCTCCTGTGCGGCGAAGATTGCAGCATCTGTGGATGCGGGGATCCTTGGATACAACATGTATCTGAGGGGGCAGCAGTTCTATGCGGGAGACGGGATCGTGACCAACGGCGTGGAGGCTACGATCACGAATATCGGACGCCTTGGGAAGGAAGGCATGCGGGAGACCAACGAGGAGATCATTAAGATGATGATCGGAGAGTAGGTCTGCGAATACGGGAAGAATAGTAAAAAGAACAGAAACAAGGACAGGGATGGAAGAGATCTCTGTCCTTCTTTCTGTTCTTTTTTCTGTGCATCGGCTTCAATTTGTGGTATGATCTATTTAGAAAACAGACATAGGACAACTATAGAAGAGAGTGAAAACGGCCATGGAAAATTGGATGGATAAATTTCAGAAAAATACGCTGGCTCTGGGTAAAGATTATTTTGACCGGGGCAGGGTCATGGAACTTGAGGAAAATGACGGCACATATACGGCCGCGGTAGTTGAACGGAAAAGGTACGTGGTAAGGGTCAGCGGATATGAGGATCCGAAGACGTGCAGGATGTATTGCGGCTGTCCCCATGCTAAGAGCGGGAGCCGCTGTAAGCATATGGCTGCCGCAATGTATGCCATTGAGGATTTTGAGGAGCAGAAGGAGAGCTTCGGCTGGGGGGACAAGCAGATGAATAAAGAGGGCGCAATGGAGCCGTACGTATATTTTGACAAGGTAAAGATCAAGGAGTCTCTGCATCTGCCGCTGGACTCTGTGCGGGAGGGCAAGGCGCTCGTGGCGGCGAAAAAGATTACTCTTGGAAGAATCGACACGGGTTATTTCGAGGGGTGGGACGAGATGCTGGGGATTATTGAGGGGGAGGTGAAGGGCGACGGGGCGGCATTCCCTGCCCGGATCGTATTTGCCAGAGATAGGGCGGTGTCGGCGGATTGCTGCTGCGGGATGTATGCAAGGAGTTTTTACCGGTATTATACACAGATGGACAACTGCGAACATATTGCGGCTCTGATGCAGCTTCTTGCGGAACATCTGGACAGGAACCGCTTGGGAGATGCCACGGATCTGTGGGGGAACGAGGTTATCCGGTCTTTTCAGAAGAACCGGGCGAACCAGACGATTTCGGGGGTTATGGGAAGCGACGAGAGTATCATGTTAAAGCCCCGGCTGGTAAAAAAGGACGGGAAACTGACAGTCTCTTTCAAAATCGGGCAGAAGAAGATGCTTCTGGTGAAGGATTTGTTTGAGTTTGAGGAAAATGTAAGGAATTCCGCCATGGGGTCATATGGTACGAGTATGCAGATTAACCACAGGCTTGAGAATTTTACGCCGCAGGGAAGGCTGTGGATCGGCTTTATCGGAAGCCTCGTGAGGGAAGAGCTTGAATTCGGCAACCGGATCGTCGAGTCAGGTGCGTTTACGAGAAAATCACTAGTAAAGAGAAATGAGATGGGATTGTTCGGCTGGCGTTTGGACCGCTTTTACGAGATTGCCTCAAAGGAGACGGTTCTCTATGAAGAACGTGACGACGACGGCAAGTTGAAAGGCGAGCTGGCCTGCCGGGACGGGAACCCGAAGATTGCCATGACGATCCGCAAGAACTGTTCGGATAAGGGGAAGGTGTTCCATGGGGTTTCTGTGGATTGCGATATCCCGTTTATGTTTTACGGTGTGCATACGGCATATTATATTCAGAATGATACTTTGTATCGGATGGATGAGGAGTTCCTCAGAAAAATCCGTCCTCTGGCAGACAGTCAAGGAGCCTTGCGCAAGCCGTTCCGGATTGGGAGAAACGCGCTTTCTGATTTCTACTATTCCGTCCTCCCGCAGATCCGGGACGTGGTGGACGTGGCAGAAGAGGATGGGGAAGAAATCAACCGTTATCTGCCGCCGGAGGCGGAATTCATATTTTATCTTGACGCTGAGGACGGTAATATTTCCTGCAGGGTTCATGTGCGTTACGGTGAGGAAGAGTTTGCCGTCCCGGATTATGGAGAGGGGAACGGGAATGTTCCCCGGGAGGAGCACAAGGAGAGGGAGATTTTGTTTCTTGTCAGGCAGTGGTTCCCGCAGTTTATTGAAGAAAAGGGTGAGTTCCACTGCGGGAAGGATGAGGAGTGTATGTATCAGGTTCTGGCAAAGGGTGTAGACGCGCTGCTGAATTTAGGGGAGGTTCAGTGTACCAAGCGTTTTTCTAATCTGAAGATTACGCGTAAGATGCATATGTCTGTAGGGGTATCGATTTCCAGCGGGCTTTTGAATCTGGATATAGCGACAGAGGATATCCCTATGGAGGAGCTTTTGGATATCCTTTCCAGCTACCGGGGCAAGAAGAGGTATCACAGGCTGAAAAACGGGGATTTTCTGGATCTTGAGGATAATTCCTACGAGATGCTGAGCGAGATGATGGATTCCCTCCACCTGTCGCCGAAGGATTTTATCAAGGGAAATGTGGAGCTGCCCCTGTACCGGACGCTTTATCTGGATAAGATGCTGGAGGAGAATGAAAATGTCTATAGTGAGAGGGACAGTCGTTTCAAGAATCTTGTGAGGGGGTTCAAGACGGTAAATGATTCGGATTTTCAGCCCCCGAAGTCTCTTGTCAGGGTACTTAGGAATTACCAGAAAAACGGATATCGCTGGCTCTGCACGCTGGAGGCGTTCCAGTTCGGAGGGATCCTTGCGGACGACATGGGGCTTGGGAAAACTTTGCAGGTGATCGCAGTGCTGCTTGCGGCGAAGCAGGAGGGAAAGAAAGGGACCTCCTTGGTGGTGGCTCCGGCTTCGCTGGTGCTGAACTGGGGGGAGGAGATCAGTAAGTTTGCCCCTGAGATCGAGTTCATGCTGATTGTGGGTACGCAGGAAGAACGGCACAAAAAGCTTGAGCGTTATCAGGAGGCGGACGTGCTGGTTACCTCCTACGACTTGCTTAAGCGCGACGCGGTGTACTACGAGGGGAAGGAGTTTCTGTACCAGATTATTGATGAGGCCCAGTATATCAAGAACCACCAGACCGTGGCGGCGAAGGCTGTGAAAGTTATCAGGAGCCGGACCAGATACGCGCTGACCGGGACGCCGATCGAGAACCGGCTCAGTGAGATATGGAGTATTTTCGACTATTTGATGCCCGGTTTTTTGTATAAGTATGAGGTATTTAAGAGGGAGATCGAGACGCCGATTGTGAAGAATCAGGACGAGGCGGCGATGGAAAGGCTTAAGAAGATGACTGCGCCTTTTATCCTGAGGCGGCTTAAGGGCGACGTGCTGAAGGATCTTCCTGACAAGATAGAGAAAACTCATTTTGTAAGATTTGAGAAAAAGCAGCAGGAATTGTATGATGCGCAGGTGGTATATATGAGGCAGCAAATTGCCCAGCAGGATGGAGAGCAATTCCGGAAGAATAAGCTTAAGATTCTTGCGGAGTTGATTAAGCTTCGGCAGATATGCTGTGATCCCTCCCTTTGTTTCGACAATTATAAGGGGGAATCCGCGAAGTTAGAAGCCTGTTTGGAGCTAGTGTTAAGAGCGGCGGAGGGAGGTCATAAGATTCTGCTGTTTTCCCAGTTTGTTTCGATGCTGGATATTCTCAAGCAGAACTTGGAGAATAAAGGAGTCTCCTTCTATATGATTACCGGTGAGACTGCGAAGGAAAAGAGATTGAAGCTGGTAAAGAATTTTAATGAGGATGATACGCAGGTTTTTCTAATCTCTTTAAAGGCAGGCGGCGTGGGCTTAAATCTGACGGGGGCGGATGTGGTGATCCATTATGACCCGTGGTGGAATATTGCAGTTCAGAATCAGGCCACGGACCGGGCGCACAGGATCGGACAGGATAAGAAGGTCACGGTCTACCAGTTGATTGCGAAGGGATCCGTGGAGGAGAAGATCCGGAATATTCAGGAGTCGAAGAGGGAGCTGCTGGAGCAGGTAATCGGCAGCGGCGCAGGACAACTGGGCAATATGACTAAAGAAGATTTCCTGGAATTGATTGAATAGGAGGGGCGCGGAGCCGGCCGAGTTCCGGGGGAAAAGAGAAAAAAGAAAAAAATTAATAAAAATGTGAAAAAAGTGTTGCATTTTGTTATAAGCTATGGTATTATAAATCTCGGTCAGCACGATAGAGTGTGTACCGAGTATGGCTCCATGGTCAAGCGGTTAAGACATCGCCCTTTCACGGCGGTAACACGGGTTCGATTCCCGTTGGAGTCATTTAAGAATGTGCCGGTATGGCGCTTTTTCTTATGAGTGCCGATGTGGCTCAATTGGCAGAGCAGCTGATTTGTAATCAGCAGGTTATCGGTTCGAGTCCGATCATCGGCTTGCTTCTATCAGAGTATGATTTTAAGGAAGCATTTAACAGAATATCGCGGGGTGGAGCAGTCTGGAAGCTCGTCGGGCTCATAACCCGAAGGTCGTAGGTTCAAATCCTGCCCCCGCAATCCGCCCAGATAGCTCAGTTGGTAGAGCAGAGGACTGAAAATCCTCGTGTCGCTGGTTCGATTCCGGCTCTGGGCATTTTCTTTACCTAAAATAATAAGGGCGTGTAGCTCAGGCGGTAGAGCACTTGACTTTTAATCAAGTTGTCCGGGGTTCGAATCCCCGCACGCTCAGGTAAGATGCTATCTTTGGAAGTAATTCCTTAGATGGCATTTTTTAGTAGTTACCGGGTACCGCTATAATAGTGGTTACCACATAGTCAACTTATGTTTTAAATATTCACACACTAATATAGGCTTACGTACCCATTCAATTTTTAATTAAATTAAAAGGCCCATGGTCTTTTGACCTTCCTGCTCTGATTTCTTCTTTTGCAGCATCATGGAAATACTCTGCATTGTCTGTTGGTGCGTCAACTCTTGAAGAGCCTTTGCAATGTCAGTATCTCCCATACGGCTCTGTGCTGCAGTCAAATTAGTTGCAGCATATCCATTATAATCGATTGCGTAATCGAGAGAATTGGACTGTGCGCCAAAAGTGCTGCGGTTGCTGTTGACTTGTGCTAAAGCATTGTCAATTGCATTCAGATCGAAATCTTTTGTTACATCAAAGTCTGCGATACCAAGTGCCTGTAATGTGGAATTCGATGCGTTATTGACGGTTAAAGAGCCGCCGCCTGCATCTGATACAAGCTGAACACCGTTACTCATACTGCCATCCAACAGATTCATACCATTATAACGAGTCTGGGTAGCAATATGCTCAATACCCTGTTTTAGCTGGTCGATCTCTTTCTGAATATCTGCCCGGTTTGAGTCATTGAGAATAGAACTGCTGGCACGCAGACCCAGTTCACGCATTCTCTGTAAATGACCGGTGATACTGCCTAACGCGGAATCAGAAGTGTGCAGCATGTTAGCGCCGTCGCTAAGATTCTTCGTACCTGTATTATAACCTGTAACCTGTGCTTTTTCCTTTTCGACGATCGCCAACTCAGCGGCTCCGTCAGCAGCAGACATCAGTCGGTTACCGCTTGAAATATGTCCGTATAAATAAGGTGTTGTGCTGCTTATTGCGGAAATCCTGCTCATATATATTCCTCCTTTCTAATTATTATGAAAAATATACTTGCTGGAAAATCCATCTGTAAGTAAACGTATCACAATGGATTCTTTGGGTATACCTTCATATATAATATCGTACAAATATTCAAATTAATTACCAATATTTTCATAATATTTTACTCCAATAAGCAATCCTGTAGGGTTTGTTTAATCCTTTACCGGCTGGATTTCGGTTAAGTATCGGTTAAATATCGATTAAGTAAGCAAATTAAGTGTTGACAGGATCTGGAAATTAGGATATATTAATTATCAGATAAAAGGGAGTAACTTGCGTGACCGGATTTTGCCGGGGACGTTTACGATGTCGTCAGTACGATGATATATATCCATCCGTATCGTAATGAAATGGTGAGACTTTTATTGCATAGTTTCTTATGCAATAGGGGTCTCTTTTTTATGCGGTATATGAATTATTTTTCTATTTCCGCCGCCTGCATTGCCTGAAATATGGGAATGATAAAAAGTAGGCTTCTATGTAAAGGAACGTGAATCAAATTTTTGGATAGATTGTGAGAAAGAGAGGAAATGATTATGCTGACGAGTACACAGGCAAGAATGAATCAGGAGAAGTTTGGGTTTAACGAACTGACGGAGGGAGAGAAGAAGAATACTCTTAGGATTTTCCTAGAACAGTTCAAGGATTTTCTTGTGATAATTTTGATGATAGCGGCCGTGGTATCAGGATTCCTTGGAGATATCGAGAGTACGGCGGTTATCTTGGTTGTGGTTGTTATGAATTCTGTCTTAGGGACGGTACAGACTTTAAAGGCGGAACAATCCCTGAATGGATTAAAGCAGTTGGCCGCGCCTGCGGCAAAGGTGGTGAGGGACGGAACCCTTATACAGATTCCGTCTAGGGAGGTTACGGTTGGTGATGAGGTGGTGATCGAAGCAGGAGATTGTATTCCTGCCGACGGAAGGTTAATCACTTGTTTCAGTCTGGAGGTGGATGAGAGCACTTTAACAGGTGAAAGTCTGGCTGTAGAAAAGTCGCTTGAGGAACCGCCCCAAGGAGCTGCGTTGGGAGATCAAACGAATCGGGTGTTCTCCGGGAGTTTCGTAACCTACGGACGGGGAACTTATGAGGTGACCGGGATCGGGATGAAGACGGAAGTAGGTAAAATTGCCGGATTATTAAATAAGGCTTCCGAAAAACGAACTCCCCTGCAGATCAGTCTTGATGAGTTTGGAAAGAAATTATCGGTCATTATAATGGCGTTCTGCGGCATACTCTTCGTGATGAGTATTATGAGAGGCGGATCTGCCGGGGACGCCTTTTTATTCGCGGTTGCTCTGGCAGTGGCGGCGATTCCTGAGGCGTTAAGTTCGATCGTTACGATCGTATTATCGTTTGGCACGCAGAAGATGGCGAAGGAGCATGCTATTATAAGAAAGCTGCAGGCCGTAGAAGGACTTGGAAGCGTTTCGGTTATCTGTTCTGATAAGACAGGGACTCTGACGCAGAATAAGATGACCGTGGAAGAATATTATGTAGACGGCGGGAGAGTCCCTGCGGAAGAGATTGATTTGGGGAGGAAAGGGCAGGAGATGCTGCTTATACACAGTATCCTCTGTAATGACGCTTCCAATACGGACGGCAGGGAAATAGGGGATCCTACGGAGACGGCGCTGGTTAATCTCGGAAAAAGGCTTGGAATAAGCAGCGCCGATATACGCGACCGGTATCCTAGAGTGTCGGAGATTCCTTTTGACAGCGGCAGGAAAAGGATGTCCACGGAGCATAAGATGGACGAACGGACCGTTATGATTGTGAAGGGAGCCGTAGACGTTCTGATGGGACGTATTGTTTTTATCAGGGAGGGGGATTCGGAAAGACCATTTACCGGTGAGGACAGGGCACGGATTGAGGAGCAGAATATGGAATTCTCCCAAAACGGGTTGAGGGTGCTTGCATTTGCTTATAAGGAAATGGATGAAAACAGGGAGCTGTCTTTGGAAGATGAGGAGAGACTTACATTCTTGGGACTGATTGCCATGATGGATCCGCCCCGCAGGGAATCGAAAGAGGCTGTGGGCAGGTGTATCCAAGCGGGGATTAAGCCCGTGATGATTACAGGCGATCATAAGATAACGGCGGCGGCCATCGCGAAGCGGCTCGGGATATTGGAAGATGAGTCGGAAGCCTGCGAGGGCGCTGTCATTGAGAATATGACGGACGAGGAGCTTTTGGATTTTGTGGAGGGTATTTCCGTATATGCACGGGTTTCTCCGGAACATAAGATCAGGATCGTGCGGGCATGGCAGGAGAAGGGAAATATTGTGGCAATGACCGGGGACGGTGTAAATGACGCCCCGGCTTTGAAACAGGCGGATATCGGCGTCGCTATGGGAATTACAGGGAGCGAAGTCTCTAAGGACGCGGCTTCCATGGTTTTGACGGACGATAATTTTGCTACGATTATCAAAGCGGTAGAAAACGGCAGGAATATCTATCAGAATATTAAGAATTCTATCCAGTTTTTACTTTCCGGTAATTTCGCTGCGATTCTGGTGGTATTGTTTGCATCAGCCGCAGGACTTCCCGTGCCATTTGAACCTGTGCATTTATTGTTCATTAATCTTCTGACTGACAGCCTCCCTGCTATTGCGCTGGGATTGGAACCCCACAAAGATGAGATTATGAGGAAGAAACCAAGGTCTGTGAATGAATCAATACTGACAAGGAATTATCTGGCTGATATCGGTACGGAAGGACTGTGTATCGCAGTGATGACGGGAATTGCATTTTTAACGGGGTATCGCGGCGGGGGAGCCGTTCCTGCAAGTACAATGGCATTTGCTACTCTGTGTATGAGCCGCCTTATGCACGGATTCAATTGTAAATCACCAAGACCGGTTGTATTTTCGCCGTCGTTATGCAATAATAGTTATTTAATTGGTGCATTTTTAATTGGTATGGCATTGATTACATGCGTGCTGCTTCTGCCGGCGCTGCAGGGCATATTTAAAGTAGTTACGCTGGATATGGGACAGTTAGCGGCAGTATTTGGATTGTCATTCTTAAATCTGCCGGTTATACAGTTAATGAAGTGGAGGAAAGTCCGCAGATCTGCCATGTAGGATTGGCCGAACATAGATATCCTGCGTATCATGGAGACAGAAAGCGAGCGTGGATGTGGGAAGCAGTGTCAGATAAAAGATTAGGAGGTTTATATGGAATTAAGTAATGAGACGGTAAGGAAGATAAGAGGGTTAATCGTATTTACGGCGTTGATTACGGCGTGCCTTTGGAAATATGACGTGGTGGTCAGTGTGCTGGCTTTTGTGTTTCACATTATCCTTCCGTTTGTTCTTGGAGGTGCGATTGCGTTTGTGCTGAATGTACCGATGAATTTTGTACAGAGGAATCTTTTTAGTGAGAATAAGACGAAGGGCAAAAAATATATGCAGAAGCTGGCCCGTCCGGTCAGTATGCTGATTGTAATCTTTGGTGTGTTTGGAATTGTGGGAATTGTGATGTTTGTGCTGATTCCTCAGCTTGGGACTACATTTGCAAATCTGGGTTCGAGTATACAGGAATTTATTCCGAAAGTACAGGAATGGGCCGAGGATATTTTCCATAATAATCAGGAGATTATGGAGTGGGTGAATAGTCTGGAATTTGACTGGAATAAGATTATGGAGACAGGGATTCATTTCTTCAAAAACGGAGCAGGAAGTGTACTGGATTCGACGATTACAGCGGCAAAAAGTATTGTGAGCGGTATTACGACCTTCTTTATTGCCTTTGTGTTTGCAGTTTATATTCTTCTCCAGAAGGAGAAATTGGGGCTTCAGGCGAAGAAGGTACTTTTTGCTTTTGTCAGGAGAGGACGCGGGGAGGCGGCTTTAGAAGTGTTGTCTCTGACTTATAATACGTTTTCTAGTTTCCTGACGGGTCAGTGTGTGGAGGCAGTGATTTTAGGCAGTATGTTCGTTGTGTCCATGGCGGTGTTCAGGCTTCCGTATGCGCTTTTGATCGGAATTGTGATTGCCTTTACCGCGCTGATTCCGATTTTCGGGGCGTTTGTCGGATGTGCGGTCGGAGTGTTTATGATATTTATTGAGGATCCGTTGAAGGCGCTGATTTTTGTCGTGCTGTTTCTGGTCCTGCAGCAGGTTGAGGGGAATCTGATTTATCCCCATGTGGTGGGCAATTCCGTAGGGCTTCCATCAATCTGGGTACTGGCGGCAGTCAGTATTGGGGGCAGCCTGATGGGGGTTGTCGGGATGTTGATCTTTATACCGATTGTGTCTGTGGTATACGCGTTATTCAGGGAGGTTGTGTACTTAAAACTGAAGCAGAGGGAGATTACGCCGGAGGAAGTGGAGAAGATTTAAGCTCTTTAATATCAAGGATATGAGAATGGCAGGGGCTGTTGCAATAAGCAAAACAATTACAAGATATGGCGGAATTTAGTTTCTGGAAAATGCCGTATCTTGTGGGATTTGTGCTTAATGCGACAGCCCCTGCCTGTTATCTTTAGGATACAAAACCAAAGTATCTCTTAAGAAGTTACTCGAAGGATTTTCCATGTCTAGCTTCATCTCTTGCCATCTCATGAACGGTGTCATGGATTGCATCCAGGTTAGCAACTATTGCTCTCTTAGCGGGGGCAGACATGGCATGGCTTTTGAGGAGCTGTTAAAGAAGTATAGTATTCACAAAACTATGCAACTTTTGTATAATTGATTACTGAGATCTCCTGCATAAGCTGTTTGGCTGTGTTCACTAACTTCTCTAACTGTCGTGCTGTTTCATCTGAATAATATTTTGCGCCGCACTGCTCACATTCTTCACAGGGGACATTTTTCACGATAATCACACATCCCTTATAATTTACTACATGGGTTGTGGTAGATTCGATTAAATCATTACATTTACAATACATACACATCTACTT
The DNA here is from genome assembly GCA_910577685.1 of uncultured Dorea sp. Classification (GTDB taxonomy): domain Bacteria; phylum Bacillota; class Clostridia; order Lachnospirales; family Lachnospiraceae; genus Sporofaciens. Next base: position 56,173 of record CAJTOH010000012.1, read on the forward strand.
ATTCCTCCTTGTCTTTAAATCTTCCATAAACTTTATAGTGTTTGGATAATATGCTGTTATAATATAAAGGACTTGACCATCAGAGCCAACAACAGTGTGCAATACGTTATGACCAATAGTATAACCAAATATTAAACAACTTGGATGTGGAAAATCATCAGGATAATCTTCTATGATTTCACCAGACATAATACAGTCACCGATATCATCTATGCTTATATCTCTTTCCTGCATACGTTCAAGGCAATGTGTAGACCATTTTATTTTTGCAGTACGGTATAGGCTCTGGATAATTTCTATATTCATGTTGTTCCTCCTCTTTTGTTAGAAATTAATGGCTTCCCCTTTTTGTGCATTGCGCTTTTTTAGATATTCTTATAAAATGGGCAGGCAGATGCCCAATATAGGAAATGTTCTATATTCTTAACGATTGCTGCTATTTATTATATTGGTCTTCACAGCAAAAAACAAGCTAAAATGCACTTTCTCATAATAGAACCAGTTATTGTGCCTTTTCAATATTTTCTAATACTTATAGTAAGTATAGTATTGCAAATTCCCAGAAGGACAAATTTTCAATTCTCTGAGCATGTTTTAATACAATAAAGCTTTGTGCCTAATTGAGCGATACGAATTGTATTAAAAGCGCGGAAAAACAAAATGGATAAGGAGTTTACTGTTTGAGTTCTCGAAAGAGAGCTCTTTTCTTACATTTTGATTACACAGTTTTTTATAACACAGCTTATCCAATTCGCCCAGAATCTTACACAGCTATTTGCACAGCCGCTGAAGCAAAAAAAGGGGATTCGCCCAAAAGAGCCAATCCCCTTAAAATGTCGTCTTTCTTTGATTTTACAGGCTTTTTGATTAGCCGAAATACCTCTTAAGAAGTCCTTCAAATGCCTTACCATGTCTAGCCTCATCTCTAGCCATCTCGTGTACGGTATCATGGATTGCGTCAAGGTTCGCAGCCTTAGCTCTCTTAGCCAGATCGAACTTGCCTGCAGTTGCGCCGTTCTCAGCGTCAACTCTCATCTCAAGGTTCTTCTTTGTGCTGTCTGTAACAACTTCTCCGAGTAACTCTGCAAACTTAGCTGCATGCTCAGCCTCTTCGTAAGCAGCCTTCTCCCAGTATAAGCCGATCTCCGGATATCCTTCTCTGTGAGCAACTCTCGCCATAGCAAGGTACATACCAACCTCTGTACACTCGCCTTCAAAGTTCGCTCTCAAATCAGCAACGATATCCTCGCTGACGCCCTTAGCTACGCCTATAACGTGCTCTGCAGCCCATGTCTTCTCACCAGCCTGCTCTTTGAACTTGTCCGCTCCAACGCCGCACTGCGGACACTTGTCCGGTGCAGAATCTCCTTCATGAACATAGCCGCATACGGTACAAACAAATTTTTTCATAGTAAATCTCTCCTTTTCATATTTAAATTTATTGTTAATATCAGTAATAATTACTAATATTAAACTAACATAGATATTAATAAATGTCAATCACTATTTATTAAAATTATTCGTATTAAGGTAATTTTAATGAGAATCCTCTTCTTGGGACTGATTAAGCTGTTCTTCACAATCCCCGCAGATTCCATAGAACAGAGTTGTATGGGAATCAATCGTACCTTCAAACTGCTGGTTGGCAAGCTCTGTGATGGACTGAGCTTGCTGTTCCTCGAATGTAAGATCATAGACCTTGCCGCAGGAACGGCATACAACATGGTAGTGAGGGTCAACCCGTCCATCAAATCGGTCCCCTCCGTCAGGAGTAGAGATTTTGATGGCTTCGCCCATTTCTGCCAGAAGATTCAGATTACGGTATACTGTGCCGAGACTGATATTCGGAAATTCTTTTCTGACCTGCAGGTATACAGTGTCAGCGGTAGGATGTTCAAGTGTGTGTTCCAAATAATCTTTGATTGCGGCGCGTTGTCTGCTGTATTTCATGTTTGCCATCTGTGTGCTCCTTTCAATAATGATAACGGTTATTAAAAACTAGTATAGTTCAGCATATGGCATTTGTCAACGAATAATTTAAAAATGTAACAATTCGTAATAATTGATTTGGAATATAATGTAATTATACCCACTATTTATGCGGAATATGACGGATGATTTATGAATAAACCGGGTTGACACTGGAAATATAAATGATATAATAATAACGTAACATATGTAACAATTCTGTAATATTTACGAAAGATAAGAAAACATAAAGGAGGGAGTTTATGGATTCTATTCTGAAAAAAGGATTGTTCCTAGTTACTACAGCAGGAGCTATAACAGCATTTCCAGCTACGGCATATGCTTCAGATACAGCAACCGACGACGTAATGCCGCAGATGGGGATTGAAGAGGTACTAAGTAACTGCTACTCGTCCAATAAGGAGATTGAAGTAGAAGATTATCTGGTGCCGACAGAGAAGGGTGAGTATTTAGATATGGCGTTTGCCAATGTCGAGACGTTTCTTTATATAAGAAGCGAACCGACAAGAGAGAGTGAGTGGGTAGGCAAGCTGTACCCTGATTATGCCGCGAAGATTCTTGGCCCGGTGGGAGAGTGGACAAGGATTGAATCCGGCGAAGTGACCGGCTATGTGTGTTCCGAATATATTATAGTAGGAAACAGCGCAGAGCAGAAGGCACAGGAGATGGTACAAAATTCTGAGGCCGAAAACCCGACCGATGCATTTACTTATGCGGAATCTAAGGAAGAGGAGGAAGAAAGGCTCGCAAGGGAAGCGGAAGAAGCCGCATTAAGGGCGCAGGAAGAAGCGCAGGCGAAAGGCGGGACAGGACAGGCTATCGTAGATTTTGCCTGCCAGTTCATCGGGAATCCCTATGTGTGGGGAGGGACAAGCCTGACGAACGGAGCGGACTGCTCGGGATTTGTCCAGTCAGTATTTGCACATTTTGGGATCAGCCTTCCGCGTACGACAAGGGATCTTGTCAGCGTGGGGACTCCGGTAAGCTACGATCAGGCGATTCCCGGCGACATTATTCTCTATGACGGTCATGTGGGGATCTATATGGGGAATGGTCAGATTGTAAATGCGATCAACAGCTCGCAGGGTATAGGAATATTGCCTGCCACTTACACAAGTATTGTTACAGTAAGAAGACTTATTTAAAATATACAGAATATTTTAGGAGAGAAAAAAGTTCGGGAAAAAGTTCCCGGGCTTTTTCTCTTGTCGAATCTTAGTACGCCGACTATGCAAATTGTTCAAAAATGTAAAAATATGTAAAAACTTGGAAATTTCATTTTTCCAAGTTTTCCACATTAAAACAGCCAAAAAAGGTGGAAAAACCACTGTTTCTTTTATTTTATCCACATTTTCCACATTAATTGCGGTGGATTTGGGGGATTACTCAAAGGAAAGAAAAGAACGGATGTTTTGTGAAGTTATAATAAAAATATGATTTTGTCGAAAAATATGGAAAAATGGGTTGACATATTAGAAGTCAAAAATTGGGAAGAAATTTATTGAAAATGTTTACACAATGATAAAAAGCGATTATAATGGAAACACTGAAGAGAAAAGGAGGCGTTATGAATGGCACAGGTTTCTAAAGACATGACTTTTGGCCAGCTTCTTGAGCAGTATTATGAGAAGTGCCCGAAGATTGTAGAAGTTCTGATGGAAGCAGGAATGGGATGTATCGGATGCCCGCACTCCCAGATGGAATCCATAGAAGAAGGCGCAATGGGACATGGAATAGATCCGGATCTGTTAGTTGAAAAACTCAATGCTACGATTCAGGCGGCACAGTAGTACGGCGCAAATTAAATAAGTCAAAATAGAAGGGACTGCCAAAATACAGATTCGATAATATCTGTATTTTGGCAGTCCCTTCTTAAAGGCAGAAAATCTACCGGTGACTGCTGGCGCAGGTATATCAGACGGCCGCAAGGGTCTGTACTGCGTCTGAAACAACCATATCGCAGTGCTCCTCCAAAAATGCCAGAGTAGCCCCTGACGATACTTCCATAGAACCATATTCTGACAGCATATTGCAGATACGGTTAAAGTCGTTGGTCGTATGGTCTGACTGTGTTAAAGCCAGAATGTAGACATCCTCCTCCGGGTCTTTATACAATGTATTGGAACCGGAGTAAATGGAACTGAGCAGATGTACTGCTTTCAGAACACTATTCATCGTAGGGAACGAAAACAGGCGCAGAACATTCTTGGACGGTTCCGCGGGTGCATCTTCTTTTCCTTCTGATACAACGGAATTACCGAACTTTTCTTTTACCTTGTCGATTAATTCCAGTAATGTATCAGCCCCCTCTAATTTATTAAGGACATCTTTCTTTGAAGACTCCCATTCACTTCCGGATGACGGAGCAAATTTAGAAAAGCGCGTATCAAGCTCTTCCGGATCCTCGACCTTGGTGATTACCAAGACGATAGAATCAGCAGAAGCAGGAATCGCTTCAATCATCAGAGGCAGGTCTTCTGCTTCAAAGCCAAACTCAAAGGCGGCTTGTTGCATCATATCGCGGAAAAGTGACTTAGCTTTCTCGGTTCCATAGGCCAGTTCGCTTAATTGAAGATGGCGGGCAGCAAGATCAGCACGAGTCAAAGTGCAGCGGATCTGATTGTCGTTTAATTTTTCAATCTTCATATTCATCACTTCCTTCTAGTGTAGTATAGCATAGAAAACCTTGAATGTTCAATAAAATAAGTATAAACTAAAAAAGTGCTTGCGTAAAGAGTTTTTATCTATTATAATTACAATATTAGAAGATAGTTTTCCCTGATGACTACGTTCTTAGAACAGAGGAGGGAGAATTTCTTAAATTAAATTTATTTCATATACTACGAATCTATGAATCTATCAGAGACAGATCAGAGAAGAATCTGAAATAGCCGTTTCAGGCAATTTTCACATGAACTATTAACATTTTATCAGTATGCCGGGACTATCTTCTATACTAATATTGAGCTGTGGCGTATATAAGGAAATTGTATCACGGCATCTCCTTTACCATTATATGCAATCCCAGCCGTAGTTATCATCCGGCATGTATAAGGAGGTCAGACGTGGGGGATGAGGTTGATTTACAGATGATGTTCAGAGAATTGACAGGATATGAGAAAAACCGGATAGACCTGAGAATTGACGGGATACCGGCGAGTCCTATGCAGATTGTCCAGGCACATGTAGTGCGCGAGGAACCTGCTTATATGAGAGACTATATACTGAATGATAAAGGAGATATCAAAGAGCTGTGGTTTACCAGTATTAAGAGTAGCTGATAATTAGGAAATTTGTGAATACCCCGTAAAAAACGAGAAAATGTCGAAATAAGTAATGACGTGCGCCGAGGGTTTTGTTATAATAGGGTCGAGTAGGAGGTGCAGCATGGAGCAAAAAGGCAGAAGAAGCCGCACAACTTCAGACCGCAGAGGGAATACAGGCGCATTAAGGCCTAGAGATATAGATGGCATGAGAAGCCGTATTTCAGCAGAAGAACCGGCAGGGAGACAGACAAGTGAAGGACAAGAATCGATAAGGAGCCGGAGCCAGGAATTCCGCAGGCAGCCGATTGGAAGGCAGAGAACTGAGAGCCAGCCGTTCGGGAAGCAGAGGCAGGAGGGTCAGTCATTTGGAAGGCAGAGGCAGGAGGATCAGCCGATTGGAAGACAGAGGCAGGAGGACCAGCCGATTGGAAGACAAAGGCAGGAAAGTCAGCTATTTGGAAGACAGAGGCAGGAAGGCCAGTCATTTGGAAGACAGAGGCAGGAAGGCCAGTCATTTGGAAGACAGAAGCAGGAAGGCCAGCCATTTGGAAGGCAGAAGCAGGAAGGCCAGCTATTTGGAAGGCAGAAGCAGGAAGACCAGTTATTTGGAAGACAGAAGCAGGAGGATCAGCCGATTGGAAGACAGAGGCAGGAAAGTCAGCCATTTGGAAGACAGCAGCCGGACGAGCAGTCTGCGGGAAGAACGAGGTCGGACGAACAGACAGCTGGAAGACAGAGGACGGATGATTCGGGTATCCGCAGGCAGCAGCCCAGAAGACCGGGGAACGGAAGGACTACGATGAGAAAGCAGCAGTCCAGACGGAGAAGGAAGAGGAACCTTGGCATCAAGATTGCCGCTTTGGTTATATTAGTGGTCGCAATAGTTGCAGCGGCATTTTTATGGAAAAAATACAGTCCTTCAAAGAAAGAATATGACTTGAACAAATATTATGGGATTGAGAGCGAAGGACAGTTAGCGATCACAGTAGATAACCAGGTTGTAGAACCTCATGGAATGATTGCCGACGGCAAGGCTTATGTCCGGTATGAGATTGTAAGGGATTATATTAACAGCAGATTTTACTGGGATCCCAATGAGAATGTTCTCCTATATACCCTCCCGAAGGATATGGTCACCGTGGAAGTAGGAAGCAAGGACTATAATGTCTCCAAGGAAAAGAAGAGCGAAGACTACGTCATTCTGAAAACAGAGGGAAGCACAGCTTATATTGCATTGGATTTTGTCCGGCAGTATACCGATATCGAGTATGAATTGTACAACGACCCTAACCGCTTGATGATCGTCAGCGATTGGGGGGAGACGACTGTCGCGGCAGTTAAGAAGAATACACAGGTGCGTTATCAGGGAGGCGTGAAGAGCCCGATCCTGACGCAGATTAAGAAGAAGGACGAAGTTACCATATTGGACGATGAGGGAGACTGGAAGAAAGTCCGTACAAAGGACGGATTTATCGGATATGTGAAGAGCAAGACCTTAAGGAAAGAAGAGAAAAAGGTTGTTACAAGGAATTTTGAAGAGCAGAAGTTTACAAGCATCAAGAAAGACTATACCATAAATATGGCATGGCATAATGTAACCAACGACGAGGCGAACAGTGTTGTGCTTCAGAGGATCGCCGACAGTAAGGGACTGACCACCATTGCTCCGACATGGTTCCATGTGGAGAATACGGAAGGTAATATGAAATCTATCGCATCGGCAGATTATGTGAATTATGCCCATCAGGCAAATATAGAGGTATGGGCGACGATCCGCGATTTTGACGGGGGAATTAGCTCCTATGAGGAATCTTATGAACTGCTTAGATATACTTCCAAGAGAGAGAACCTGATCAATCAGTTGATGGCAGAGGCGCTGAGAGTTGGTATTGACGGCATCAATGTAGACTTTGAGAAGATTTCCGAAGAGTGCGGAGAGCATTATATCCAGTTTATCCGGGAATTGTCTGTGAGATGCAGGCAGAACGGAATTGTTCTGTCGGTTGATAACTATGTGCCGAAGGGCTACAATATGCAGTACAACCGCAAAGAACAGGGAATTGTTGCGGATTACGTCATCATTATGGGTTATGACGAGCATTACGGCGGTTCACCTGTAGCGGGGCCTGTAGCTTCATACAATTTCGTGAAGGAAGGGATTGTAGAGACATTGAAGGAAGTTCCGGCAGAGAAGGTAATCAACGGTATTCCGTTCTTCTCCAGATTGTGGGAGGAGACGCCGAAGACGGCGGAGGAATTAGCGGAACAGCAAGGGACGGAAGCGGCAGAGTATGAGATGAAGGTAGAGAGTCAGGCGTTCGGCATGGCGGCTGCCAGGGCAAAGGTCGATGAAGCGGGAGCAGAGCTGACTTGGAATGACGAGCTGAAACAGAATTATGCGACTTGGACGGTGGAGAATACGACCTATGAGATTTGGCTGGAGGATGAAAAGTCCATTGAAGAGAAGCTGAAGCTCATGAAGGAGCATAAACTGGCAGGCACGTCTGCGTGGGCGTTGGGTCAGGAAAGCCCGGAAGTCTGGAATCTGATACAGAAGTACGTGAATTAAAAGATGATACAGGGCAAGAGTACCTCTTGCCGCTGCGGTTTGGAAAATCGGGGCGGCGGGAGGTATTTTTTTGATTGTCTATACCGGGAATATAGTTAAAAAAACAGAGGTTAGAAGTATTCGGTTAAAATTTACAATGTTGATAAGTGAAAGGGACTATGTTATTTTTAACTAAAATATAGTATTGGAAATACTTCATGAGGATAAAAAATGAAGGTGGGAAATGAAAAATGGAAGCACGGACGCTTGCTAAAATTCATGATACTTAGAAAGAGGAGTAGAGGACAGTATGAGGAAGAGAAGTAAATTATTGGCGTTTCTTCTTGCCGGTACATTGGCTATGTCTGGTTTTAACGTCGTAAATGCAAATGAACCTGAGGAAAATCCGGCGTCAGAGACAGAGAACCTGCAAGATGGCGTACACGGGAATGAAGACATAACAGAAACAGAAGTTACGGATGCCCAGCTTGAAGAGGTGGAGAAGGAAACCGCAAAAAATGCAAATGAGGATGTAAAGGAGAGCAGGGAGGCGGAAACGGATGCACAGGAGAAAGTAGAGATACCGGACGCTGATTTTAGGGCGGCGCTTGCAGAAAAAGGAGCAAAACCGGATGAAAATGGATTCTTCAATAAAGCTGATCTGGAAAGGATTATGTCGATAGAAATCAGCGGCAAGATTGGAATCGATATCACGGGAATCCGGTATGTTTCTAACTTAAGAACCCTTACATTAGAGAAGTGTGGGTTTACTTCGGAATGGATTGAGAAATATTTGGATGAGATTAACTGTACAAATATTGTTACACTGCGTTTGCCGGAAAATCAAATCACAGAGTTATCATTTTTAGACCGCTTACACAGGATGAGTGAGATAGATCTATCATATAATCAAATCACAGATTTTACAAAAGCCCAAGATTACCGGAAGGAGCTGTAGAAAACGCAGATTATGTACCGGAAAATATTTTTGGTTCCCGCGCGGGATTTCAGGATACGGGGGCGGTAGAATTTACGAGTTCTGATGATGCGGTAATTACGGCTGTAGAAAGCGCCTTGTATGCGAAAAAGAAAGGAGAAGCAGTCATTACCGCCAGCTATGAAGGGATTGAAAAGACATTCAAGGTTACAGTTACCGAGGGCGAGTATGGCGGGACGATTGCTGATGAAGATAAGATATCTGCGGACGAGATACCCGAAGAAAAAGGGAACTTTTCTGTTTTAAAGCAGGGACAGATTTGGAATTGGAAAACGAATCCGCCGAAGCAAATTTCCGGAGATAAGCAGATTAAAACATATATTCCCTACAAGGTATATAGAAGTACTGAGGCAAATGGCGGGGACACAGAAATAGGAGAAGATTATTACGGAATAGACCGGAACGGCACATTATGGAATTTTACAAAAATTAAGCTGGAAGACAAGGAATTCCGGCATATTAAGATTGCAGACAATGTAAAGCTTGCGATAAAATGTTCAAACTATGGATATAAGACTCCGGAAATTATTTATGTTACAGAAGATCATAAATGCAGCATGACGTATATGGACGGGGAAAATGCCGTTACGCAATTTGTCTGTGATAACGCGGAGTCTGTGAATCGCAGCGGATATGTTACACAAAAAGATGGGACAATCGTAAAAGTGGACGTAAAGGAAGAAAAATTTAAGATAATAGAGATTCGATATTCTGCTATTGGCGATGTGTTGGTTCAAAGCTATGATTTAGGTTTGGACGAAAACGGAAACCTTCTGAAAAGAGCCGTAGGCAGTGGAATATGGGATGAAACTCCTTTTGCTACAGGAGTAAGTGAATTGAATTTAAGCGGTTATATCCAGAATGGTGTATTCTATAAATTTTATAGAGATGGGATAAAAAAGGTGGCAGAGAATGTCAGTAAATTGACTGACAGAGGATATATAAGCGACGACGGGGTCTATTATGCCAGAAGCGGCTTATTGTGTTATAATCAGGTGCTTCGTGGGGTGAAGAAATCAGCCGAAGGTTATGCTCTGACAGAGGATAATCAATTATATTACATTAATGAGGATGGTATGTCAGCAATTCCTCTGTTGACGTCTGTTGTCGATCTATTTAAGGATAAAGTGGAAGAACCTGGCGAATACATATTTGCACAGCGCGAGGATGGAAGTATCTGGAAGGTTGTGGAGACAGAAATTACGAAAATCTGTACATGGTCCCAGATGACCGAAACCGTCCTGACCGATAACGGAATTACAGTAATTGGGGCGGAAGAAGGAGTTGAATTAAAAGTAAAGGATAAATCTTCGATAAGCGAAAGCCTGAAAACAGCTCTTGAAAATCAGGTAAAAAGCCTCCATGAAAATATAAAGGGGATGGAGATTTACGATATCGCGCTGTTCAAAGAAGGGGAAGAAATCCATAATCTGGATACAGCGGTCAGAGTGACAATTCCGATTCCGGAAGGATTTGGCAAGAATCTTGTCGTTTATCACGAGGAGCAGGAAGGCAAGTTAGAAGATATGAAAGCGGCGGTGAATGATAATGGGACCGTAAGCTTTACGGCAAGCCGTTTTAGCCCATATATACTTGCAGACTTGGGAGAAAATGGGGGGAATACCGGCGGAGAAGCCGGAGAGAACACGGGAAATACAGGTAACGGGAATGGGGGGAACACAGGTAACGGAACCGGAGAGAATACAGGCAACTCAGGGGGTGGAACCGGAGGAAATACCGGCGCTTCAGGTAATGGGGCGAATGTGTCTGGCGCTGACGCAGGCGGCAGTACTGCCGGAAGAGCTCCGAAAACAGGAGACGTTTCTTCCATGACGCTGTGTATGATTCTGGCGTTAGCGTCTCTTGGGAGTATGGGGGTTCTTGGAAAAAGAAAATTGAACGGATAAAATGTTAGAATTTACCATGTTGATATGGATATTGTAAAATGCTAAATTTTTTAATGTATCGTATTGTCCCTGCGGCAGTTTGTCTCAGAACCGCCGCCCGGACGTATTGATAAGAAAATTCGAGAAAAAGAGGAGGAAAAATCAAATGAAAACACGTAAACTGACGGCATTACTGCTTACTCTGGTAATGTCGCTGACAATGGGAGGGCTGACTGTCTTTGCGGACGAGTCGGGAGACGCCGGTACGGATGAAAATCCGCCGACAATCACAGAGCCGGCAGAGCCGAATGACAAGCCGGGAGATCCTGAGGATTTAGACAAAACAGAGGATTTAGATGAAACAGAGGATTTAGACGAAACAGAAGATTCAATGGGATCAGGTGAAAATACGGATAAGCCAGATGTAAGCATAGAGGTTACAGGGATTCCGGAAAAGCCTGTAAAAGCGGGAGATACCATTTCCTACACAGTGAAGGTAGAGGCGAATGGAGCTGACACGACGGGATGGTATGTAATTGCGAATGACAGACTCAAAGCGGAGATCGATAAGTCGGAAATTCCCGGCGAAAAAATGGATTTAAATGGAAACACGGCAACGCTTACTTACAGTATTCCTAAGGACTTTTATATTTCTTCTTCCAAATATTATGTTGATTTTAAATTAACGGATGGAGAGAAGGATAAATATGGATTTGAAAATATCTTTGCACAGAATTTTGGTAATGTTATTAACGCAGTACCGACATTAGAGAATTCAATTGATTTTCAGGTAAAAGGATTGGTTACGGATACGGCATATCCATTTGCCGTCACATGGAAGAACACTTCAGATTATGCTGTTAAGAATTTTTCCGTAGATATCTGGACAGAGATTCGTGACAAAGAAGGAGATAATTATGGGAAGAATTTACCGACGCACAAGGTCACTGGATACCCGGAAGGAGCGGTGGTAAAACAAGAATCAGGCTCTGTGAAAGTTGAAAATTTAACGATACCGGCAGGTGGAAGTATTAAAATTACAGGAACTGTATCATTTCCGGCAGAGGGAAAAGGACAGCTTCATTTTAATGAATTATTAAACGGAGCATTAGTAAATCAGATATCTACAACCGGATTTACTGTAAATGCGTCAGCCGGCGGAAACGGGAATGACAATGATAATACCGATCAGAAGCCGGGAACGACACCTGATGAAAATACGGTAAAGGATAAGGCTACCGGCATTACGGTAAGAGGAGTGGAAGAAGGAGTTGCATTAAGCGTAAAGGCTGTGAATAAAGATCAGCAGACAGCAATCGAAGAACAGGTTAAAAAGCTTCTTGGAAATACGAAGGGAATCAAGATTTTTGATATTTCACTCTTAAAAGACGGCAAAGAAGTTCAGCCGGGAGCGCCGGTCAAAGTGACGATGCCGATTCCGGAAGGATTCGGAACGAACCTGAAACTTTACCATCAGAATGAGAAAGGCGTGCTGGAAGCAGTAAATATTTCTGTGAAGGATTCAAACGTAAGTTTTGAGGCAAAAAGCTTCAGCCCTTATGTCCTCGTGAATATGGGAGCGAAAGCTGTAAATACTCCGGTAAATGGCAAATCTCCGAAGACCGGAGATACTTCTTCTATGATGCTGTATCTTATGCTTGCATTAGCGGCTATGGGAAGCGCTGGATTTGCTGCAAAAAGAAGGGTAAATGGATAAGTAGTTACAGGGGGCTGTCGGTTAATTGATAGTCATGAACGGGGGAAATCGGGATTAAGCGATTTCCCCTTTAAACATGAACCAGATGATGTCCGGCAGCCTTCAGCAGACGGTTCATTACAGCGTTTCCAATCCCGCCTGAGGAAAAGGATTCACTGTAGATATAGTCTGTTCCGTCGCTGTCAAAATCCCGCAGGATTCCATAAAGGTTCCCGGCCACTGTCATTTCATTCTGCCGTGTGCCGATGCATTTAACATTCCCCGCGGAATATCTCTCTATCGTCTCTTCTGTACCGATAATGCCCACCTTAAATCCTTCGTTTATCTTCGCTTCTGCCAGCCGGTTAATCGCTTCGGTTACCCGATAAATATCGCCTTCCAATATGGTAAGCTCTGCCTTTGGCGCATAGTGGCGGTACTTCATCCCCGGCGCTTTGGGTATTTTTTTACTGTCCGGTTCAATCAAGGTCTTATCCACGGCAACCTCGCCAATCAGCCTTTCAAGCATATCCTTCGTCACGGCTCCCGGCCTTAATATCATAGGCGGTTCCACCGTCATATCCAGAATAGTAGATTCCACGCCGATCGTGACAGCGCCCCCGTCCACGATCATGTCAATCTTCCCTGTCAGGTCTTCTTCTACATGCCGCGCCGTAGTGGGGCTTGGGCGTCCGGAAGTATTCGCGCTCGGCGCGGCAATATATCCGCCGCCCGCCCGGATAATCTCTTTCGCAGCCGGATGTTTTGGCATGCGGACAGCCACGGTGTCAAGACCTCCTGTAGTTCCCATAGGAACTATATCCGCCTTTTGAAATATCATGGTAAGAGGGCCGGGCCAGAATTCCTTTGCGGCGATCTCCGCCTTCTCCGGTATGGTTTCCGTAATCTTATCAAGGGCGTTCATGTCTGCAATATGTATAATTAATGGGTTATCTGACGGCCTGCCCTTTGCGGCATAGATTTTCTTCGCGGCGTCTTCATTCAGCGCGTCCGCCCCCAGCCCGTAGACCGTCTCGGTAGGGAAGGCGACCAGTCCGCCATTTTTTAAAATATCTCCGGCCTTTTTTATGGTATCTGTATTCAGTTGTCCTGCATCAATCTGTTCTATTATCGTTTTCATGGGAAATATTATACTACACTCTAGTCTTTCATACAAGCTTCAATTCCCTTCACGATTGCCTCCGCTACCTGTTTCTGGTATTCGTCCGTGACTAGTTTTTCCGCCTCTTCAGGGTTGCTTAAGAATCCACATTCTACGATGATTGTCGGGACTTCGGTTCTCTTAAGAAGGTAATAGGTGTCGTCTTCTTTTGGCTGGCGGCGGTTATCTTTGTCAATAGACAATAATGCTTTCTGCATGACGGCGGCAAGCTGTTCGCCTTCTGACGAGTGTTTATAGTAGAATACCTGCGCCCCATGGATAGCTTCATCATGATAACTGTTCTGATGGATACTGACGGCAAATTCCGGAACAGCGCCGTTAATTAATTTAACCCTTTCTTTCATGTCCTGTACTTTTTTGCTTCCATTGCTGTTCTTGGCAAGCATAGTGTCGTCTTCGCGTGTCATTATAACCTTTATGCCTTTCTTTTCTAAGATTTTTTTGACTTTTTTTGCTATTTTCAGGTTAATATCTTTCTCTTCCGCCTTATTAATCCCTACTTTTCCGGGATCGGCGCCTCCGTGTCCTGCATCGATGACCACAGTGTTTTTTGCTCTTTTGATCTTGCCGCTTGAAACATAGTTTCCCAGATTCCTGCTGACTACAATCAACCCTGCCAAAAGCAGGATTAATAAGACGAATTCTAATTTCCTACGCAAAAAAATACCTCCTGACAGTTTATATATTCATCTATATGACCGTAGGAAGTATTTTATATTTTAATTCTGTTTCTAAAGACGGAATTTTAGCGCGGGGGATGCGCAGCCGGGGGAGTCAGATGATTTTTGCCTGACGCAGTAAGAAACGGTAACGCAGCCAGGCGGCATTGCCCTTGTAGATATAAGAGTCAATCATATCGGGATCCGAAGCATACTGGAAATTAAGATATGCCTCTTCTATTTCCTGACGCGCGTCGGCGATTTCATCCATAAGTGTATTCGCCTGAGGGTCATAGGACAGGCGTTTATATACATCTTCTTCTGCTGCGTTTCCACGTTCAAATAATCTCATAATTCACCTCTCTGATCGTAATTTCCAAACAATCCTAGTATAAGCAGATTTTGAGAATAAAATACGTGCGCGGTGGATATATATGGTATCAGGAAATAAATCTGAGGAGGAAAAGCAATATGCCGGAGCAGAAACAACAGCCGTTTACAAACTTTATTGTACGGGCGATTATAGGGAGCGCCATGATCTTTTTTGTAAATGAATTCCTGAGTGCGCAGGGGATTACTGTGCAGGTAGGGCTGAATCCTTGGACTGTTTTGACATCCGGAATCCTTGGTACTCCTGGGGTTGCGCTTCTTTATGGGATTTCTTTCTACGGAATTATGTAAAGGTTGCACAAAGATTCGGTTTTTCTAAAAATGGGATAGACAAATCATATTATTGGGGTTTATAATCAACCTACAAGTTACAGATTATGTGGCTTGTATCTGATAGATTCGATAGAAGTTCAAAGTGTTCGATGCCGTATCGGCAGTAATTCACGGAGTAATTTATTAATCAGCGGAACAGGAGGGGTATTATGTGAGCAGCAGGAATTTAGTAATTTGTGATCAAGAAGAAGGGTATGCCGCATCGTTTGCCGTATTTCTGATGAAGAAGAAGGAACTTGCTTTTCAGGTGCAGGTGTGTAATGGTCTGCCGCAGGTACAGGCAATCTTGCGGGATCATCCAATCAATATACTTCTTATCGGAGAAAGTTATCCGGCGGATGAACGTAAGGGAATTCGGGCAGACCATGTGTTTGTTCTCATAGAATCCGGAAAGACAGAGACGAATGACGGCGAGACGGCCATATATAAATATCAGTCGGGAGAGATGCTTCTGGCAGAGGTTATCCGGAAGTGCAGTGAACAAAGCGAGACGGAGAATTTGTATTTTAGAACGGCTAAGACGAAGAATTCCAGAATTATAGGTATCTTTTCGCCGGTACACAGGAGCGGAAAGACTGGTTATGGATTGAAATTAGGACAGGAATTGGCTGTCTCAGAGAATGTGCTGTATCTTAATATGGAATTTTATGGAGGTATCGGGGGATTTTTTCCGGAGGAAGGGCATACTCTTGCGGATGCACTGTATTATTCGAGGCAGGAGAACCGTAATCTGGGTGTGATACTTACCACGTTGGTAGAGCATATGGGAGCTTTAGACTATCTGCTTCCGGTAAGGGTATCGGAAGATATCAGGATGGTTACGCTGGAAGAATGGATCAGGCTCTTTCGCCAGATTGAGGATCAGAGTATCTATGATGTCATGATTCTGGATATAGATGAAGGACTCAGGGATATATATGGGCTGCTTCGGATCTGCACGGAGATTCTTGTGCCTACAGTAAAAGATACGTTAGCGGAAGCGAAGATTCTGCAGATGGAAGAGGAACTGCATCTTCTGGGATTTGATGATGTAAAGAAGAAGATGGTGAAGAAGGAGCTGATTTCATGATGCGTTCGGAGCAGCTTCATGCAAGGATTCTGGAAGAGTTGGATATGACCCGGGAGATTGAGGATGAGGAACTTACCCGCCTGATTTACCGTGTGCTGCAGGAGGCTTCTAAGGAGGAGTATTTGCCTTTAGCCGAGAAGACGGCTCTTGGACGGGAGTTATTCAATGCGTTCCGGAAGTTGGATCTTCTGCAGGAGTTCTTGGAGGATGAGACGATTACGGAGATTATGATCAACGGGACTCAGAATATTTTTTATGAGCGGGGAGGAAGGATCTTTCAGTCAGACAGACGTTTTATATCCAGAGATAAGTTAGAAGATGTTGTTCAGCAGATTGCGGCAGGATCCAATCGGCTGGTGAACGAGGCGTCTCCTATCGTGGATGCAAGACTTGCCGACGGATCCAGAGTGAATATTGTTTTGGATCCGATCGCGCTGGAGGGGCCGATTGTGACGATTCGTAAATTTTCTAAAGAGGCAATTACCATGGAACAGTTAATTTCATGGAATTCCATCAACAGTGAAGTGTCCGGTTTTCTGGCCAGACTTGTGGCAGCCGGATACAACATATTCATAAGTGGGGGGACGGGATCCGGTAAGACCACTTTCTTGAATGTATTATCGCAGTTTATTCCCAAGAATGAGAGGATTATAACCATTGAGGACAATGCGGAATTGAAGATTCAGGATGTTCCGAATCTGGTAAGGCTGGAGGCAAGGAATGTGAATGTGGAAGGGACGGGGGCTGTGACTATCCGGGATCTGATTAAGTCGGCCCTGCGTATGAGGCCGGACCGTATCATAGTTGGGGAAGTACGTTCGGCAGAAGCAATCGACATGCTGCAGGCGCTTAATACCGGACACGACGGAAGCCTAAGTACCGGGCATGCAAACAGCCCGAAGGATATGTTAAGCAGGTTGGAGACAATGGTATTGATGGGGATGGATCTGCCTCTGCCTGCAATCCAGAGGCAGATAGCATCCGGAATAGACGTTATCATTCATCTGGGAAGATTGAGAGACAGAAGCAGGAAGGTATTGGAAGTTACAGAGGTATTAGGGTATTGGGATGGTGAGATTCGATTGCAGACGTTATATAAATATACGGAGCTTCAAGAAGAAGAAGGAAAGATACAAGGGGAATGGAGAAAGATTCAGGAGATTACCCATAAAGAAAAATTACTGGCAGCAGGATATCACCCATAGGGAACATGCGTGGAATCTGGCGAAGGCTTTAGGTATTACTGTGGTAACGGCATGGCTGTATTATCATTCTTTATGGACGGCATGGCTGTTGTTCCCGCTTTTTTTCTGGCATTATTTTATGATGGAGGAGGAATATGCAAAGAAGAAGGAATTAGATTTTCAGATACAGTTTAAAGAAGCGATACAGGCCGTATCCTCGGCATTGAATACCGGATATTCTGTGGAAAATGCATTTCGCGAGGCTCAGAAGGAGCTTAAGTTGATTTATCCGGAGACGGCAAGGATTTCAAAAGAATTGACGGTCATTACCAGACAGTTACGGATTCAGGTACCGATGGAGCAGATTTTAGAGGAATTCGGACTTCGTGTTCAGACGGAGGATGTCCGGAATTTTGTAACAGTATTTACGGCGGCGAAGAAGAGCGGGGGCAATATGATTGCGATTATACAGGATACGGTGAGACAGATTAGCGGCAAGATTGATGTAAAGAGGGAGATTGATACGATACTTGCGGCAAAAAGATATGAGTTCCGTGTAATGTCTGCAATACCGTACGCGATTATTGGATATATGTCGCTGAGTTTTCCGCAATTTATGGACAGCTTGTATGGGAATATATTTGGAATCGGGGTGATGACGGTATGCTTGGGAATCTATATAGGCGCATATTATCTGGGGATAAGGCTGATAAGAATAGAGGTCTGAGGGATGAGAGACGCGGTTTAGGCAGCCGGCAGCCGGTTCGACGAAAGAAAGGACTTTTGTTAGAAGTTGTGGTAATACTTACGCTGGTTCTGGGAGTATTTCTTCTGGTATCTGATTTTATACGGTCTGAAACGCAGATTGACGGCGTATTCGAAAGAAATAGCTATGGCAAGGGCGGTAGGACGGAAGAGATCAATGTAGAGATCCAAGGAAAGGAAGAAAAGATTCCGGTTGAAGTCGAGATTGCCGAACGGCAATATTCGCCGGAAGAAGTCCGGAAGATGTTCGGCAGGATTATCCGGAAGATGGAAGGAATGATTCTTGGAGAAAATGTCAGCCTTGATAGAATTGAATATAATATGAATCTTCTGACACAGATTCCGGACGAGCCGGTCGAAGTAACTTGGGAATTGGACCGATATGACGTGATGAATATCAGAGGAGAGCTGCAGCCGGATTTTCTAAATGAGGAAGGAACACTTGTTACTTTAAACGCGGTTCTTACTTATAGTGAAAATGAGGAGGAGCAGGCGTTATTCCAATGTACGGCGCAGGTGTTTCCGAAGATGCCGGACGACGAGACAAAGACAAAGAACCAGATAGAGGACGCAATCAGAAAAAGGGAGGAAGAAAGCCGTACCAGTACGGATTTGAAACTTCCGGAAAAGATCTCAAATAAGGACGCCTCTTATTACCGGAAAATGGATAGCCGGGGCTTGGTGCTGATTATGATGTCGGTTCTCATGGGAGTGTTGCTGTATGCGTTAGAGATCCAAAACCAGCGAAAAGAACAGGAGAACAGGAAACAGCAGATGATCTTGGATTATCCGGAGATAGTGAATAAGATGACGCTCTTCCTTGGGGCAGGAATGACGGCCAAGCGCGCCTGGCGGAAAATTGCGGAGGATTATAGCCGCCAAAAGGAGCTGTGGGGAGAGAGATATGCTTATGAAGAGATGAAGGTTAGCTGCCGTGAGATGGATAGCGGAATTGCAGAATCGGAGAGCTATGAGAATTTTGGGAGGCGCTGCGATGTACAGATGTATATAAAGTTTGGCGCATTATTGTCGCAAAATCTAAGAAAAGGTACAAAGGGGATGACACAGCTATTAAAGATTGAGTCTGTTCAGGCTTTTGAAGAACGTAAGGCGAGAGCAAAACGGCTTGGGGAGGAAGCGGGTACGAAGCTGCTGCTTCCGATGTTCCTGATGCTGGCTGTCGTATTGGTAATTGTAATAGTTCCCGCGTTTTTGTCGGTGCAGATTTGAGGGTGGGACGGTTGGAATAAGATTAAGCAATTCTGAGTCTGGGACAGGTAGAATAAGATCAAGCAATTCTGAGTCTGGGACGGTTAGAATAAGGTCAGACAAATTAATATGAATATATAAAGGAGAGGTAATATGTGGAGAATACGGTATATTTTATCAAAGGTGAAAGAGAAGTTAAGAGAGGATGACGGGATAGGAGTGGTTGAGGTAATCTTGATTCTGGTTGTATTGATCGGCCTTGTCATTATATTTAAATCACAGCTTACAAGTCTGGTACAGAATATTTTCCGGAAGATTGTAAGTGAAAGCTCAGGAATCTAATGTCTGTTTTTTATGATGGAAGTCGGTGCGGCAGATGGGGAAAAAGGAATGTCGAGGAGAAGTAACGGCGTACCTAAGTTTGATTTTTATTCTTTTCATAACTTTTATCGGCGGTATTATGGAAAGCGCTTCAATCCAGATTGCGAAGAATTATCGAAGAGCAGACACTAATAGAGCGATGGAGTGCGTATTTGCCGAATACCAGAAGGAGCTGCTGGAAGAATATGATATCTTTGCTTTAGACGGCGGCTACGAGACAGGGAGGTATTCAAGGCAGAAGGTGACGGATCGTTTAGACTATTACGGTGTGGGGAGCGTTAAGCATGATGTAGAAAGAATCCGGTTTTTAACGGATAAAGGGTGCGGCGATTTTCTCGGTCAGGTCTCGGCATACATGGAGCATAAGTATGGAATAGATGCTGTGAAGGATATGTTAGATATGACTTCGGTATGGGGGCAGCAGGAGGAAAGGGCGGAGGATTATGCAGAAGAGGAAGATTCCTGGCAGGAGAGCATGGAAGACTTATTGGAGGAAAATGAAAGCGAGCTTCCCAAGGAGAATAACCCTATAACCCATATAGGGCAGTTAAAGACGTCGCCTGTTTTGAAGCTTGTCATGCCGAGAGATCGGAACGTATCAGAAAAAAGTGTAAGAGATGAGGAAATGCTGGCTTTCAGGGAGCAAAATCAAGGATATGGTGATTTCTCGGACGTTTCTGAAAACGGAAATCTGACGACTCTGCTATTTGGCGAATACTTACTGGAGCACTTCAAAAGTTTTACGGATACGGAACATACAAGTACGTTGGATTATGAGTTGGAGTATATGCTTGCGGGAAAGAACAGCGATAAAGAAAACTTGGAATATGTAATTAGAAAAATAATATTTTTTAGATTTGTTCCTAATTATGCATATATTCAGACGGACAGCGAGATGAAGGCGGAGGCGGAAACCGCGGCGTTGGCATTATGTACCATACTTGCGGTTCCTGCTATTACGGAGGCGGCGGTTCAGGGAATTCTTCTGGCATGGGCATATGGCGAATCGATTATGGATGTTCGCTCTTTACTTAAAGGCAGCCGGGTGCCTCTGGTGAAGTCGAAGGAGAGCTGGCAGTTACAGTTCTCTAAACTTCTCACTCTTGGTACGGAGGAAGATCGCAGTGAAGGAAGAGATGATGAGAATGGACTTAGATATTCGGAATACCTCCGCATGATGCTGTTTCTGGCAAAGAGGGATACGGTCGCCCTTAGATCTCTTGGAATTATAGAACAGAACATGAGAAAACTCTATGGTCAGCCATATTTCCGTGCAGATTATTGTATCGGTAAGATGGAAATCCGCTCGGTCTGCAGTCTGAGAAAAGGAATTCAATATCAATATAAGACATACTACGGCTACCAATGAATTAAGATCCGTTTGATAAAGAGGCGGATACAGATGCCCTTCCGGGTATCAGAATAAAATCCAGAATAACAGACAAGTAAAAAATCAGGAAAGGAGAAGGATTCGTACGATGAAAAGTAAAACACTCCCCTCACATTCAAAAAATTCTTATCTGTTCGGAAGGGTATCTGTATCCGCCTCTAAAAAAGCCAGTATTACGGCAGAGGCGGCTATGGCAGTTCCTATTTTCTTTCTTGCGGCGGTATGTCTGCTGTATTTGATGGAAATTACGGCAATACAGACCGCAATTCGTTCCGGACTGCAGTATGCGGGAAAGAAAGCGGCAGAGGAAGGCTGCGTGGTTTCAATGGTTATCCCGTCGCGGTTGGAACAGGATGTAGTGCGGGCGGTTGGAGCAGAGCGGTTGGAGAGAAGTATCGTGCTAGGAGGAAGCAAAGGAGTCAGATGCGACGGGTCGAGAATTTCGCCGCGGACCGGAATCGGAGAGATTAAGGTAACGTATGAGGTGCGTCTGCCCTTTCCTATGTTTGGGGTGCCTCCTATTAAGTATCAGGAAAAGATGCGTATTAAGGCGTGGGTTGGATACGAGAAGCCGGGATTTGGATCAGATAATGAAGAGACGGTTTATATTACGGAGACGGGTATGGTATATCATAAGAATTATCAATGCACGTATTTGGAATTGTCAATACATACGGTTTTGCCGGAAGAAATTGATAATCTTCGGAATAATAGTGGAGGAAAATATTACCCGTGCGAGCATTGTATGAGAAATGGAAGCAAAGGAGTGTACATTACTGATACAGGAAATAGATATCATAGTTCACTGTCTTGCAGTGGTTTAAAGCGGACGGTATATGCGGTTCCAATGTCAGAAGTAGTTGGAAAGGGGGCGTGTTCCAGATGTGGACAATAAGCCGAACCGTGAGTATAGGAGCGCTGGCAGTTCTGTCTGTTATGGATATCCATTCACGAAGAATACCAGTTTTTGTCCTTATATTTGGCAATCTGGCAATGTTGGGATACCAGATTTTTATAGGAAAGGGAGATATCTGGCTGATAGCAGGCGGAATCGGGATAGGAATACTATTTCTTTTGATTAGCAGGGTTACCGGGGAGGGAATAGGGTACGGGGATAGCTGGCTTATACTAATTATGGGAATTTATCTTGGCGTGTGGAAGTTGTTGGAAGCGCTGATGTCGGCGTTTTTGTTTCTGGGAGCGGCAGCAGCCGTTTGCTTGGCATTAAAGAAGATGTCTAAGAAATATAAGCTTCCGTTTATTCCCTTTCTGACGGCAGGGTATCTTTTTAATATATTAGTGGAGGGGATCGGATAAAAGTGGTTTTGAAAATGAATAGATGGTTTAAAGATTGTAAACTGCAAGGAAGCATGACGGTAGAAATGTCATTTCTTATGCCGATGATTTTATTCTTGATTATGGGATGCATTTTAACAGTATTCTATTATCATGATAAGAATATATTGTCTGGCGCTGCATATGAAACGGCTGTGGTAGGAAGTACAAAAGCGAGGGAAAAGGATGGTGTAAAAGAGGGAGAATTAGAGACTCTTTTTTATGAGAGAGTAAAAAATAAATGTATTATGTTTGTTTGTCCTCAGGTATCGGTTAATGTGGAGAAAGAAGAGATTGAAATTATAGCGGCAGCATCAAGAAAATATATGAAAATTTCAGTTTCTAAAAAAGCGGCAATTACAAATCCGGAGAAAAAAATAAGAGATTTGAGACGTTTCAGGAGAAAATGAAGGAGAGAATTCTTAAATAGGCCGATGGAGAAAAATAGAGGGTGATCGGAAGTTTTGTATAGAAGGGAGGATGAGCCGAGAAGATGGAGCGTAAGATTACAATTCAAGAAGAAGCGCTTTATAAGGAAGATTATCAGATTCGTATGTTAAAAGCAAATAATCTGAACGGAATCTTGAAGATGGGCGGAAGGGGAATTAATGAGAATAGTTATTATGATTATGATGTCAGTGGAAAGATATCTGTAAAAGCAATGTTTGAAAGAAGTAAAATTACTGCAAAAGATATAAAAATGTTTCTTAGAAATATAAAAAATGTAATCAGAGAGGTAGAAATATTTCTATTAGATATTAATTGTATTCTGTTAAATCCGGAGTATATCTTCTATGAAGACGGGAAGTATTTCTTCTGTTATTATCCTTTGGCACGGCAGGATTTGTGGGAAGAATTTCATAAGCTGACAGAATATTTTGTGAAGCAGGCGGATTATCAGGATCAGGAATGTATTCGTATGGTATTTCTGCTGCATAAAAAGACCATGGATGAAAATTACAGCTTAGATAAACTGATAGCAGAATGTATGCAGAATCCGGAGGAAGAGAAAAATAGAGTTGATGAAAAAGATATGGACGATATAGAAGACGGATGTACTGTAGGTGATTGGATTACAGAGCAGGAGCTTGGGAGTGCGGTTATGAGAGAATCTGATCATTTGTGGAAGCCGGTTAAAAAGCTTTTAAATAAGCGGAGAAAATCGAAATGGGGAGACTGGGATGGTCTGCATATTGAGGAAGAAGATTTGACAAAAGAGTAAAGGATTTTTCATGAAAAGTGATAATGACTTTACTATATTTATATGTTACAATAATTTCAATATAAAAATTAAGGGAGGAAGAGCCTTGGAAGTGGATAAAGAAGAGTTTATATCAATGTCGGAAACGCCGGAAGGCTGAACGGTTACGACTTATGAATGATATAAGATAATAGAGGTTACTATATCAGGGGAAATATGGTATACTATGCGAATAATGCAATAAAAAAACAAATACCGGAAGGTGAATGTGTTATACATGAAAAAGAATAGGGTATCTGCACCTTGTACCGTATTATTGACAATAATTAACGTAGTTGTGTTTTCCCTTCTTACTTTGCAGGGAATGACAGAGGATGGGATGTTTCTGCTGGAACATGGAGCTATGTATGTTCCAAGGGTGATACAGGATGGAGAATATTACCGCTTTTTTACCAGTTTATTTCTGCATTTTGGATTCGAGCATCTGATGAACAATATGGTGACATTAGTATTGATTGGCTGGAATCTGGAGAGTGAGATTGGAAAGGTAAAATTCCTGTTAATCTATATCCTTAGTGGTTTGGGCGGTAATTTCTTGTCTGCATGGTATGAGGTTCTGAAGGATGATTATTCCATATCAGCCGGAGCTTCGGGAGCAATATTTGGGGTTATAGGAGCGCTGTTATATGTAACAATGCGTAACCGGGGCCGGATAGGAGAGGTCTCCGGCAGACGGCTTGCTTTTATGATCATAATCAGTCTGTATTATGGTTTTACCAGCAGCGGTGTAGATAATCTGGCGCATATCGGCGGTTTGGTTACAGGGTTTGCAGCGGGGGTTCTGCTATACCGGAAGCGTAACAGTAAAGACAGAACCGTCTCCTAAGCTTGATTCGGCTTGAATGGAACCGCCGTGAGCTGCAATGATCCGTTTTGCGATTGCCAGACCGAGACCGGTTCCGGTCTTTTTATGAGTTACGAATGGTTCAAAGATAGAAGACAGATCTTTTTCATCTATACCTGAGCCATTGTCAGTAACGGTGATACGGATAGACTGGCCGATATAAGCTGCATCCAGACGTATTGACTTAAGTTCTGAATCCGGAAGGGAAAGGACAGCGTCCTTAGAATTCCCAAGGAGATTTAAAAGAGTCTGTTTTAGCTTTATGGTGTCTATCATGAAGGATGGCAGGTCGGGCGCAATTCTGGAAGTGAATTCAATCTCTGTGTCCAGAATCGAAGCAGCAAATGACAGGACTAAACTTTTGAAAAATGTATTGGCATTAATTCTGGTGAGAGACAGTTTTTCCCCATTGTTATAGGATGAGAGTTCTTCTAACAACTGGGTCATATATTCTATATCCTGATGCATGGTATCCCAATAACGGAAGGACAGGACTTCCGGATGCTGTGCTTCGATTAACTGCAGTGTACTGTATACAAGTGTTAAGGGATTGCGTATTTCGTGGCTGATGGCACTAACCTCTATCTTGTGTGATTCAAGAAGTCTTGTGAGAAGCGCTCTTTTTTCGGGACTTTCATCCATAATTTGTTGTAATTTGTCGTAGTCTGTCGCTGAAAACATAGTATTTACCGCCCTTTCTGGAGTAACAGTTTAGCATTGGAGGGCAAAATAATCAATTATTATTTTCAAGAAAGGATAATAGAAATGAAAAAGGAAAATTGCATATTTTGTAAACTTGCGAATGGAGAGATTCCTACAGCTACTTTATATGAAGATGAAAACTTTCGTGTGATTTTAGATGCAAGTCCGGCTTCAAAGGGACATGCCTTGATCATTCCGAAGGAACATTTTGCTAATCTATACGAGCTTGATGATGAATTGGCAGCTAAGGCGCTGGTATTGGCGAAGAAGATGATTACGAAATTGACGGATATTTTGGGATGCGACGGTTATAACATTGTCCAGAATAATGGAGAAGCAGCGGGTCAGACAGTATTTCATTTCCATCTGCACATGATTCCAAGGTATAAGAATGACGATGTTGGCTTGGGATGGAAGATGGGCAAGCTCACGGATGAGGATAAAGAGGAGTTACTGACTAAGATAAAATAGTTTAAAGAAGCGAAGGATGAGTAGTAAGTGGATGTGGAGTTAACAACAAAAGCAGACTTCAAGGTAATTTACGAGGAAAATTTTGATCGTGTATACAAAGCGGCAGTAAAATACTCTGGGAATCACCATTCAGCAGAAGAAATTGTTCAGAATGTTTTTTTAAAACTTTATATGAATATGGATAATGTCGAGAAAGAAGCAGCCATGGCATGGCTGCTTCTGACGACAAAATATATGGCGTTGAATCTCAAAAGAGATCGTAAACGAGAATTTCTGGTGGAAGAGATGGAGGGTGAAGCCGAGATAACACTTTCGGAATCGGTGGAAAATCCGGAAGAATTTTTTGTAAAAAAAATGAAACAGCAGCAGTTCATTGAATTCCGCAAGGGAATATTTGATGCATTGTATAGAAAGAATCCGAGATGGTACGAAGCCATTACGATTACATATGTTTTGGATAAGCCGCAGAAAGAAGTAGCGGAATATATGGAAGTGACGCTGGAGGTGCTGCACAGTATATTGTATCGGGCGAAACAGTGGATACGCGAAAATTACGCAGAGGAGTATGATCACTTGAATAAAGCGTAAAAACAGGTGCCGATACGGACACCTGTTTTCTATGCTTTTTTAATTATATATTCCGGAATAAGATTTTCTGAGAAAGGATCCTTATTTCTGAGAAATAAGATTTAAAGATGGATACGCCGCAAATCGTGTCCGTAAAAAGTTATTTATTAACAGCATTTTCAATTAGGTCTATAATTGTATCAATAGAATTCTGTTGCGGAGAATTCTTCATGGCATCTATGTAAGAGTTTCTGTTCTTATATAATGCGGTAATGGAATTAAGAAGTTCTTCCTTGCTAAGTTCTTCTTCTTCCAAGACAATACTGTATCCCTGACGTTCAAAGGAACGGGCGTTGAGAATCTGGTCTCCACGGCTTGCATTGACAGAAAGCGGAATTAAGAGATTCGGTTTATGGAGGGCAAGTAACTCGCAGATGGCGTTGGCTCCGGCTCTGGAGATTACGATATCTGTTAAGGCAAAGAGATCTTTTAATTCTTCTTTGACGTACTCAAACTGGGCATATCCTTCCAAATCCTTTAGAGATTCGTCTAGTTTTCCTTTGCCGCAGAGATGGATGACCTGAAATGTCTCTAAAAGTTCAGGCAGGATACCGCGTACGGCTTCGTTGACTGCTACCGAGCCAAGACTTCCGCCGACAACCATGATTACTGGTTTATCGGAAGTAAACTTAAGGAATTCTTTGGCTTTGTATTTGTCGCCGGACAATAATTCCTGTCGGATGGGAGAACCTGTAAGTATGGCCTTTCCTTCCGGAAGATGCGTCAAAGTCTCGGGAAAGTTACAGCAGACTTTGGTTGCGGAAGGGATAGAAAGCTTGTTCGCAAGACCAGGCGTCATATCAGATTCATGAATGATTGTCGGTACATGACGGCCTTTGCCAGCCATGACGACAGGGACAGAGACAAAACCACCTTTGGAAAAGATGACATCCGGTTTCAGTATCTTTACCAGTTTTTTTGCTTCGCCTAATCCTTTGATTACGCGGAAAGGATCTGTAAAATTCTGGATACTGAAATAACGGCGTAACTTTCCGGAAGAGATTCCATGGTAAGGAATTCCGAACTGTTCGATTAATTCCTTTTCAATACCGTGGTAAGAACCAATATAATGAATATCATATTGTAATTCTTTGAGCCGTGGCAATAAGGCGATATTCGGTGTTACATGGCCTGCGGTGCCACCGCCAGTTAAGATAATGCGTTTCATAATGACCTCCCAATCTTGATAAAGCATAGAATACTGTCTGTGTGACATTTCTGTTATAATTATATTATACGTTTACAAGTGATTTGGTCAAGAGTAAGAAGAAGATTTTAGGATACATAAGTTATTGAAAAGACTGACTCGGAAATGATATGTGAATGATGCGGACGGATTGTGCAGGATATTTGTATACATTTCCTTACACAATGAGCAGTAGAATAGCAGCGTAGAATTAACGAGAGGTATAATGATGAAAAATTTGGATGAAAACTTAGAACAAATGATAAAAGAGGATTATATGAGAGCTGCTGCTGAAGAAGAGACTGTGATTCAGAATGATGACAGTCTCGTGCCGGAAGGAAAGAAAGAAGCCATATATGAGAAGATCAGCGCAGAGATAAAGAAGAAGGAAAAGGAAAAGCTCTTTTCCAATATGTCTGCGGAGGATCGGAGAGCCCTTGAGATTGGACGGAAAATTCTGGAGGAAGAAGCAAGAAGGGCGGAAGAAGGGAATGAGATAAAAGAGGAGAAAACGGGGGAAGAGGTTAGGGTTGTTCGGAGGAAGAAGAGAGGACGGGTGTATTTTGGTATTGCGGCGGCGTTGGTGTTAGCGATGGCTATGGGAATTACTAGTATGGGTGGACCTGAGAAAATCATAAGAATGGTAACTCAGATGGTTGGAGAGAGAGAAGTTGAGAAAGTAAATTCTGGTGAAGATACTTTAGTAATAGAACAGGAGGATGAAGAAGAGGCTTATCAGAGGGTTAGTGAAGAATTTGGGGTAGAGCCAGTAAAAATATTGATAGTATCTAAAAATATGAAGTTTGTAAGTATGAAATTTAATGACTTAATGAAAGCAGCAGAATTTTGTTACGAATATGACAGAGAAAAACTTATATATTTAATAAATTCATCCTATAATAATGAATCGTTTGGTTTTGAGATTGAAGATAAGGTTGTAGATAAATATATTATTGACGTGCATGGTAACGAAATAGAGATAAAACAATATCAAGTAGAAAATGAGAAGAAAAGTAGATTTTCTGCAAGTTTTGAAGAAATGGGATTAAAATATTTTTTAACTGGCACTATGGAAAAGTCAGAATTCGAATCAATTATAAATAATTTGCATTTTTTGTGGTAATTTGCGTCAGTTTTTACGAAGTTGTGTGTTTATATATATGAGGGTAAAAAAGAGGGATTGGAGGTGTAAGAGTGAAGAAGAAGGTTTTGTCTGCTTGCTGTACATTTTTATTAATAATTAGCATGCTACTAATATCAGTAAACGATATACAGGCAGCGTCAGACGACCCGATTTTGGATGGTTCACGTTTGACTTTTGAGGAAGAATCTATTGGATATGCTTTACCACTGACGCGTGGAGCTGATTTATTAGCAAGTTATTCCAAATGTGCTAGGCTTGGTCCTGGGAAAATATATGCAGGAGGAACGACTATTGCTACACGCGAAGTGAATTGTGTGAGAATATCAGTTATTGTAGAG
The DNA here is from genome assembly GCA_910577685.1 of uncultured Dorea sp. GTDB lineage: Bacteria > Bacillota > Clostridia > Lachnospirales > Lachnospiraceae > Sporofaciens. The sequence goes on from CAJTOH010000012.1 coordinate 85,026, forward strand.
CGTGCAAAAAAAGGAGACACATCCTGGACCTATTATGACAACTGGTATAAGGAGAATGAAAATGCAGATAGAGTCAGTTCAAATCGGACTTTGATGGTAGAAGGTGGCTACTACTATAGAGTTCGTTGTACACATTCGGCTCATCTTGATATGAGTAGTTCCTTTACTGATGGTGTTTACATCGAATAGTCGCAAAGAGCCATTCGTCCAAGGTATAAGAGAGAAAGAAAGCAAAATTAAAAACTGAATATGGAAAATGCAATCTGAGGACAGAGTTAGTCCAAAAAACTAAAAAAAGATAGCGGTAAATCCGGGAAGGCTGTAGGAAGTGCCGTCTACGGCGCAAACGATGGAACTATTAATTTAATTTCGACCTTACATTGAGAAACCGTAGGCCCACGATACGGGTCAAAGTCGTCGTAGACGGCACTTCCTGCAGTCTTCCTAGATAAAATTGATGAGAACGAGAACAAAATGGAAAGATACGAGGTTACTATACTTCGTATCTTTTTTCATAATAAGAGGCTGTAAAAATCTTGGCTTTTTGTCAAGTTAGTTGAATCAATATTTCAGATATTTTACAGATTCCGAAAAAGAGAATATCCTATCTTTTCTTTTACGACGGACAGGTCTTCTCTTGAATATGATTTATTGGAGTAAATGCAATATTTTTTTTAATTCCCCCAAATCTAATGTTGTTGCTGTTCCATAATATTGTGTTTTTACTGTCTTTGTATCTAAATCAAAGTCCAGATAGACGACTCCTTTACCATATTTTTGATTGACAATATCTGACGTGCAGATTAGAGTTTCTACCACTTTGCCATACTCTGTTAAAACCTTCTTGTCTGGTAAATGATGCTGCATATAAACCGATGTTGATGCATATTCGCTTATATCTCCATCCATCTGTAAAAGTTCAATCAGCTTTTTCCCATGGGTACTCCCATGATGAGGAATTTTAATATAGTTATATACAGTGGGGATCTCTGAATCAGTTTCACTGATTAGCGATTCAAATGACATATTGTCAATATCACCTGCAAATAACATATGTATTTTTCCACTGGCACCCTCAAGTTTTACAATACATCCTAACCCTATTTTATTATTGTCAAAGGTTTTGTCCACACCTTGAATCCCACCTATATTAGGCATGGGTGCAATGCATTGAATCACCAGTTTGTCGAACTTTCCATAACCCAGGAACTCGATCTCTTCCATTATATCTGGGTAGCAATGCATTGGATGTATCTTGACTCTGTCTTTCACAGACCGTCCGTGAACCAAAGAATTCAGAAAATTAATATTTTCCTTACAAATAGAAGAAAATCTTTGAATATTTCCAAATACATTCGCAGTGCATATCTTAGTTTTCTTATGATTACAGTACTTTTTGACAATATTAACAAGCCCTATAGAATGGTCGTCATGGGGATGTGTCCAAACAAGCATATCTATCTTTTTCTCTGCCAATCCCCATTGCTCTAAAATACTGTCGGTTATATTATATTGCTCTTCCTCATAGCAGTCGAACACTATGGAGTAGTAAACTACCTTTTCCGCATCGTATAAGATAAAAACGCTACTTTCACCCTCCTTCGAATATCCAATATGATAAACTGCTATTTTTAATTTTGTATTATGATCTATTACCAGCCGTTTCATATCATTTTACTTTATTAAATCGGATGATTCCATTCGTTTCCATTCTTTCTGCTGTATTTGAAAATTTGGAAATGAGCCCAGCAGAGGGATAAAAATCGACCTTCTGCTTTGGAGCTGTCATTGTTTTTCTTCCTCTGGCTTTTACTGTATGACCTTTTCCGGTTTTCTTCTCTGCAACTATTGTTCTACTCATTCTTGTTCACCCCGGCCTTTACTTTATCCGAAAATCCTTTTACTAAATCCATTGCAAATGAATGTGTTATATGTTGAATAAATACATTACTCAAACTTCCCACACCGATTGGTGTGCTGAACCTTGAAAAATCAATACTTTAGTCCATAAAAAAGGCACAAACCTGCACTTGATGGTATAATTGAATTGCGAATAACAATCACACAGCAAGGAGATTTATGCCATGTCAAGTATACCATATAATGCTGAAAACGGAAATGAGATTTCTAGCTCTGTCACAAATTTTATGACCCAATTCCAAATCGGGAAACTTCTTTTCAAATGTAATGCCGGTAAAGCAAAAGGGATTCCGGTAATCGAAGTGTTTCGATACCTGTTCTGTCTCATTTTCTCGGATCGAAGCATGTATATGCAGTGGAAAACAGGCATATTTGATGGTTCATTCTGCAAGAACACCGTTTATCGCTTCCTCAATAATGCGAAGATTAACTGGTCTCGGTTCACAACCTTGCTTTCAAGCCGGATCATTAACGATTTCATGAAGCCGCTTACGGATGAGAGCCGCAAAGATGTCTTCATTATTGATGACAGCCTGTTTGACCGTTCCCGTTCAAATAAAACGGAACTTCTGGCGAAAGTCTTCGACCACTGCTCTATGAAGTACAAGAGAGGTTACCGTATGCTGACACTTGGATGGTCCGATGGCAACTCCTTTGTTCCGATCAACCATCGTCTTCTGTCGGCAGCCGACGATAAAAACCTGCTCTGCAAAGCTGCAAACTTCGATGGACGTTCTCTTGCCGGGAAAAGGCGGAAAGAATCCAGACGAAAAGCAACAGAAGTCTTGATTGACCTGATCAGAGCAGCACAATCATCTGGAGTTTCTGCAAAATATGTGCTGTTCGACAGCTGGTTTTCATCACCCAAGACCATCACCGCCTTAAAGACAAACTGCGAATTGGACACAATCGCAATGGTTAAGAAAAGCAGTAAAATCAAATATGGCTATCAGGGTGGCAGATACAGCATCAAGGAAATCTATAAACAGTGCAGAAAACGCAGAGGACGCTCCAAATATCTGCTTTCCATTGACGTAACCGTTGGTGACGAGGCAATTGAGGCAAAAATCGTCTGTGTCCGGAACAAAAGCAAGAAAAAAGACTGGCTTGCCATCATCAGCACGGATACAACTCTCTCAGAGGAAGAAATCATCCGTATTTATGGGAAGCGCTGGGATATTGAGGTGTTTTTCAAGACCTG
>CAJTOH010000013.1 GCA_910577685.1 uncultured Dorea sp.
AGATATTGATCTAACATCTTCTCTGCAATCGAAAGAAGATCTTCTCTGGTATATCTATCAAAATCAATGACTGAATCAAATCTTCTAATTAATGCTTTATCAAAGTATTTATAAAGATTTGTCGTAGCAACTAAAACTACATTTTCATTCATCCGGTCAAATTCTTTCAACATGGCAGAGGTTGCCCGACCCATTTCCCGCAGATCATTATGATTCGTTCGATCTAAAGCCAAAGCGTCGATTTCATCAAACATAACAATTACCTTATTCGGTTGAACAAAACTATTTATTTCCTTGAACAACATGGATAAATTCTTTTGTGTCTGTCCCAGCTTACTATCAATCACTGCTGAAAAGTCCACCATAAAAATTTCTCTATTCAATATTCGTGCAAGTTGCTTAACTGCCTCCGTCTTCCCTGTTCCTGGTGCCCCCTGAAACAAAAACTTATTAATTCCAATATGATGTTCAATTGCATTTACTACCCCCAATAAATCACTGGTAATTACATCCGGAAGTAACAGCATATCTTCTTTCCCACCAATTTTTTCAAAAAAGGGAGAAGCATTCTCCGATATCTGCGGTACAAACGTATTCACATTGGACAATAAGGACATAATATACTCTGAAAGCTGATAATCTCCAGAAGCATCAAATCCTTTAGCAATTTCATAAGCTTCATTCCGAAAGCCCGCATCATTCTTTTCCGTATAATATTTTATTAAGCTTATCACATTTTTTTTCTTCATGATACGCACTCTCCTTCTCATTTTTCTCTATGCTTTAGTTATAACACTTTGGGACGCATTTGTCAATATTGGGACAATATATCAAAAACCAAAAGAGCGTTTACGCACAATCTTGTAAATGCTCTTTTGGTTTTTCTCTAGCAAATTTTATGTACAAAGTAGTCTGCCGCTGTTACGCCGCTTTCTGCTGGTGTCTCTGTGTTACATTCCCATCTGGTAATGTCTATATCCGACACTATCAAATAGCTCTGAAAAAATATGTTTTTTTAAGGAATACATGTATTCTTGCCACTAATTATTCCTTCCATTACACGATAAAATAATAGGTATATATTTTTCTGCTAACCTCCGCGTTATATCTTCACTTTTTTTAATCAATTCTGCTTGTCTAATCCCCCATTCAGCAGCAGCCTTATTGTCTTCTAATTTCTCACTTAAAATAGCTCTCTTCGTCATATCAATACCTTAACGATTTTCGTATACAATATTTGCTTCATGACAATTAGAAAGGAAACAGAATACGGCCTTCTGATAAAAACTTTATATCTTCCAATGAAAATTTCGATAGTGATGGATGATTATGAAGCACAATAACAACACATTGAATTGTCCCAGAATCAAGCGATTAAGAAAGGATTTGCTACGCCTACAGAAATATGCTGTTTACAGTTCCTTATAATCTGCAGTTAGATATTTTAATTTGCGGCGATTGCGCTTTTTCGTGGAAAAAGAATTTGCAGTTTAACAATTTGTCTTTTCGTTCACACGCAACTGCCCCAAAACAAGGGACGTGCCGCACGCCCATGCACTTACTATATGGGACGGACGGTTTCCTTTGCTTTCCTCCTTACTGCGGCGGATAGTCTTTCCGTCAATAGCTACAACTGCTTTCGTCCACCGGAAAAAGAAGTGTATGTTCCATTTCTGCCATAATCATGATTTCCTTTCAAGAAGTTATGGAGATCATTGTACACGATTGTGCGGAGATTGTCAGTTATTAAATACAATATAGCAGATTTTTTCTCTAATGCAAAGATATCAAATCATACGTTTACCATATAACATTTTCCTCTTTATCCTTAGCTTAATTCCAGTAATCGGGATATGTTCTCCCCTAATGCCATCTCCTCTGTCCTCTTGTCCGGGCTTACAAATTCAATAAGCTGCCTGTATAGATACGATTCCCCATAAGGGGCGTCTGAACTGTACAGGCATCTCTCCGGCAGTTCAACCAATGCCATCCTTGTGGCAATGGACACAAATGCCGCAGAAAGGTCTAAGTACACATTGCCGTGTTCTTTCGCAAATTTTATTACATCCATCCAGTTAGAACCGCCTAAATGCCCAAAGATAACAGGAATGCCGGGATACTGTTCACATAAGGACATCAAGAGTTTTATCCCATCCCCTGTAACCGGGTGGAAAGTATGTACCCAAACCGGATAAACCTTTGTGGCCGTCAATGCCTGAAAGATCGTTTCCAATTGCATGATCTGTTGTTCACTGCCAGGTGTAAACTCTCCAATTCCATATAGAAAATTGGAAGTGATCTGTGTGTCGATCCACTTTTCTGTTTCTTCCAGCGCCATTCCCAAAGGTACAGCACCAAAGCCTAAAAACCGGTCAGGATATGTCCTTACTGCCTCTTCCACTTCTGCAATATTCTTTTTTAGGCGGCGGATGTTATCGTCCTTACTGTTAGCTCCTGCCAAAATATTATTCAGAGCTGCCATTTCCGCTTCCAACTCACTTAATGTGCCTGCTTTCTCCGGGTGTGGTGTGGTACAGAATAATACCGTTTTGTCCACTCCTGCCTCATCCATTTTATCCAACTGCATTTTTATCGGGAACATGATATGTTCGTGGCTGTCTATGATCATTTTCAGAACCTCCTTGACAATTTTGATATATTGAAGTTAGCATTAAGGAAGGTCAAAATCAAGTACGCACTTTTTTGAAATAAGGTTTCCTTTTGAAACTGTGCGTGGAAAGGGGCAGTTTATGGCAAAGGCACAAGCAGTGGATGAGCAGTGCCCGGTTGAACTGGGTCTGAATATTTTAAGCGGGAAGTGGAAATTGAAAATATTGTGGCATCTCTCCAAAGGCACAATCCGTTTTAATGAGTTGCAGCGGCTACTGGGCAGCATCACCACCAAGACACTAACGGAACAGCTCCGGGAACTGGAGGAACAAGGTATCATCCTTAGAACTGTTTTCCCGGAAGTCCCTCCGAGGGTGGAATATTCATTAAGCGAAATAGGCAATACCCTAAAGCCAATCTTAGGCGGGCTGTGTGAATGGGGAAAGACATATCAGGAATATCAGAAGCACTGAAGAAACATCTATTCTTCCATTCCGTTTCAGATCCATCAACTTTCACTTTTTTTCTCCGTGAAGGCTTTCGGTTTCTTCCCTGCCCCGGCCTTGTGCCGCCCCGGTTGCTGCCGTCTTTTGCCAACGTTTTTCACCCCTTTTCTTTGATTTCGCTTGAAAAAATGCTGCGGAATCAAACATCGCAGCGCCTTCAAAATCCTTTATTTTACGGAAAATCCCGCAGAGGTTAATCCTCCGTTTGATTTTCGCTTTTTATGCGTGACACCCCACGCCCGTTCCCCGGCTGATTGGTTCCAAAGTTTCTACCGACCCTACCATCATTTTGTTTTTAGAAAAAAACCTTGACGCTATGGCAGAAGTCCGCCGTATTTCCCGCAATCCTGACGTCAAAGGATATTCCAGTATGGAAGATTTAAATCCACCACACTCAACCGGTTAAAACCGATAATAAAAATGCTATACAATAGGCAAACCTATCGCATAGCATTTTTTGATTATTCCGTTTATCCGGCATAAGTTATGTTTGCCGTAATATTTTTATGGACTGCCGTTTAAACAAAGCGCCCTCATATTACTTTAACCTTTTCTCCTTCACATAAATCATTCCAAACATCGACAGTGCAAACAGTACGCACCACAGCACGGCGCGGCCTTCATCTCCTGTCTTAGGAGCCTTCCTCAGGCTGCTGTTCTCCGCCGTCTTCTGCTCTGCCTTAGGAGAAGAAACCGGAATTTCTTCATCTAACGCTACCACATATGGAGAAAAACCTGAAACCGTAACGACCACTTCACCGTCCGTTACCACAGGGGTAAACTTCTCTAAACCTTTACTGCCGTCATAATGCAGGACAATCGCAGTCTTCCCATTATATTGTTCCCCAACAGGAATACCAACTTCCGCAGTCTCGCCTTCCGCCAGATTCGAAGTTAAGCTGATATCATATACCCCAAGAACAACCTTGTCCTTGACCGGTTCTATATAAGAACGGTACTGCTCGGAATCCTTTGCAACCGATTCCACCGTACATCCGGTTCCTTCGCCGATTCCGCCGCGCACCCATATACCCGTACTTTCATTCTTAACAACCAGATCGGGAACCGTCTCTTCCGTTCCCTCCGGCGCTGAACCTGATTCCAAAGCGGAGTCGGACGTTCCCGGCTCATCCGGGTTTCCTCCCGGCGTCTCCTGCGGATCCGAACTTCCCATATTTTCCGTCCCTGACACAGAATTCAGCACGTCTCCGGATTCCTGCCCTTCTGCTGGTTCCGGCTCCGTATCCGGATTATTATCCGGTTCCTTTCCTTCGTCCGGATTCGGCTCTGCATCTGCATTTCCTTCCGGTTCCTTCCCTTCGTCCGGATTCGGTGTCGTATCCGCATCTCCTTCCTCTACCTGACCTTCGTCCTGGTTCGGCACCGTATCCGCATCTCCTCCCGGTTCCTTCCCTTCATCCGGACTCGGCTCCGTATTCGGATCTCCTTCCTCTACCTGACCTTCGTCCGGATTCGGCGCATCTGCCGGCTCCGACACAGTAATCGCCTGCTCCGCCGACATGGACGCTCCTTCATACGTATAGGAAATCTCAATACTTCCCATTCCCGCCTGCAAAGGCTCCTGGCTATAGGTAACCGATGCAGTCACATCTTCCTGAGAACCGTCGCCGTATCCTGCCATCACAACCATGCCCGCCGGATCAAACACTTCTCCTGCCGTATACTCCGTCTTTGCAGGGGCCTGACTAATCGTAACAGACTGAAGTTCTTTCTTCGCGGCAACGGTTCCTCCCTGACTGACAACCGCAGTATAATCCGAATGTATGTATGCAAACATCTGGTCAAACTGATACTCTCCCGCCTCGGAATTCATCCCGGATCTGTCGCCGTTTAACACTGCGTCGCTCTGAATCCTGTAATATCCGTTCTCCAAAGCCATATCCTGAATCAATACGGCATAATTAGAAGCCGTGCCCGTCTTATAGAGGGTTACCGAAGACTGGCTGCCCCCACTTCGGATGTTTACGCTGGTATGGCCCGTCGCAAGAGTATCCTTAATACCTATGGTATAGGCATATGCGTCCCGGCTTCCCCCGTTCTGATCCAGAAGCCAGATAATATTTGCAGCCTTCTCCCCCCAATAAGGATCGGAAGCATACTTCACATTAACTCCGCTGGCCTTGTTCCCAAGGAAACCGCCGTTATACGTCCATCCCTTAGGATTCAGATATTTCCTCGACATCCAGCCATCCGCAAACTGCCGGATACACTCTTCCACGCTTGCATATGTGTTGGCGCTGGTTCCCGGCGACGAATCCACGGCGTTCAGCCCGAACAGGTTATTCTTATTCTTGCAAATACTGCTTGTCCCCCATCCGCTCTCATTTGCCGCAATTCCGGCCATAATCAGCCCGTTGACGCCGTAGGTATTCTGACTGTTTGTAAAATAATCCCCTGTATTACGTAACTTCGACGATCCGTCTGTCTTCCCGCCGATCAGGTTATTAAGCTCCGCCCCGCTGTAGGACGTCCTGCTGCGGAACGGCAGATATTGATAGTAATTATAATACGGATTCCCCGGATTCACAGAAGAGGCCCTTGTCTCATTCTGATAATCTTCAAGCATCGTGCCGTAATCCGTATAGAAATAGTGCCCGTCATAACTATAGTATGCTGTTCCTGCCTGCAGGTAAGACGGAGCGCTGCCGTTATCCAGAGACGTTGCATGCTTTGCCGCCGTCATATCCTGAGTGATATAATGGCGCAGTCTTCCCCCTTCCACGGCGTAATAGCTGACAGACTCCGCGCTTGCAAAGTCCACTACCTGAACCTCGTCTGCCGATACTTCCCCAACAACGCCTGACAGCATGAAACGGACCTTGCTGCCGTTCGTCCCGAGGTAAGCGGCGTCCGCGCCGTAGGCTCCGTTGGTATATCCCGCCGCGCCTGTGCCGTATTCCGTATACCCTGTGACTGCGTTGCCTTTTGTACGGAAATTGACAACTTTCACGGATACCTCCCTCGAATACGCCGCAATCCCGGGATCGTCCACTTCTCCGCCCTCTTCGTCCACTTCAAAAATGTTGCCTTCTTCGTCCATAGCAGTAACCGCGTCCATACGCTGAGGATTCTCATCCTCTAATCCCGATCCTGCAGATGTCTGCTCCCCTGACATTTCCTCTGCATTACTCACTATGCCCGACAGCGTCGTGCCAAAGCATACCAAAAGTGCAAGTACCAGGAATCTTCTTATTCTTCGCAATTCAACTCCTCCTTCGCCCCTTATTAATTAAAATGTGTCTGCTGGTACATTTCCAATTTTAACACTTACCGGAAAATTTTTCAATATATTAAGGAATTGTTAAGAGTTATTAAATATGCCATTGGAACAAACATGCGTAGGGCTGTCGGTTATCATCTGTTTTCCCTTCATATTTTTTAATCTTGTCAAGAAAAATTCAAATTTGCAATCTTTTATTCTTCGAGCAAACAAAATATAATGTAGGTATGAGTTTGTTTCGGTGGTGTGCTATGGATTATATGACATTAATGGAAGCCTGCGAAAAATGGAATATCTCTCCCCGGAGGATTAACTACTACTGCTCTGCCGGCCGTATTCCCGGTGCAGAAAAGAAAGGGACGGTATGGCTAATTCCTTATGGAGTGATAGAGTACAAATGTTTATAAAGGAGTGATGAAGTATGCCGATAATACTCGATCATCAACTGCGAGAACAGATACCGCACAGCAATTCAATATTTCCGATTACTTATTTCCATGACGAGCTTTCGGATCTGCCAAACTTTGCAGGGCCTTTGCACTGGCACCCTGACTTTGAAATAGCTACTGCTGAAATCGGTGTTTTGGACTATCAAGTCGACCGGCATCATATTACGCTGGAGGCTGGTGACAGTATATTTGTCAACGGGAATATACTACATGGAATTAAGCAGGTGTTCGGCGATATTCCAGATCCAATGCCGAATATCGTTTTTTCCGGTGTCGTAATTGCTTCTGAGAATAGTGCGATTTATCAAAAATATATTTTGCCCATAAGTCACTGCGATTCACTACCCTTTATTGTATTCAGACACGGTAACCAGTGCCACTATGAGGTAAATCGTTTGATAAACGATACTTATAGTTTGTTGCGTGAACAACGTGGGTGTTATGAAATGGCTGTTCAGCGCAATCTTAATAGCATATTTGACTATATCTTCCGACATTTTGACGATTTGCCCAAATCCGAAGTTACACGAATACAAATCACCAACCATATACGCATTCAGAAAATGCTTTCGTATATTTACGAGCATTATATGGAATCTGTTACTCTCGAAGATATTGCCAGATCAGCCAACATAAGCCGCAGCGAGGCTGGCCGCTGTTTCAATGCTTATATGGGATGTTCGCCTATTGAATCTCTAATTCAATACAGGCTACAAATCGCACATCGATTGCTTAACGACAAAAGTACGACGCTGCAAGAAATCAGTTATTCCTGTGGATTCAATTCTGTAAACTACTTTAGCCGGCAATTTAAGAAAAAATATGGGTATACACCTCGTCAAATTTAAGAATTGGGTAAATAATACTTATTTTGAGCGTTTTTATGCCTTTATTATTCTTAAATTAAGGTGATATTATACATATAAAATACTTTATTATCTTCATAGGAGTTATCATGATTATGCAAAAGAATTACAGGAAGACCCTTATCACTTGTTATCTTGGTTTTATTACGCAAGCTATTGTAGCAAATTTTGCTCCGCTGCTGTTTTTGAGATTTCACAGCGAATATGGCATTTCGCTCGGCAAAATTGCATTGATTTCAACTGTTTTTTATATTACGCAAATACTGATCGACATGTTTTGCGCAAAATTTGTAGATCGGATTGGATATCGGAAAAGTGTGGTATTCTCTCAGTTTCTGTCGGCTGTCGGACTTATCGGATTAGCTTTTTTACCAAAATGCTTTCCGGATCCTTTTGTCGGAATTATAATCAGTGTAGTTATCTATGCCGTCGGAAGCGGCTTAATTGAAGTATTGGTAAGCCCTATTGTAGAAGCCTGTCCGTTTGATAATAAGGATAGTGTTATGAGTTTGCTCCATTCATTCTATTGTTGGGGCGTTGTAGGTGTCGTTGTTCTTTCAACCCTTTTCTTTGCAGTTTTTGGGATAGAGCATTGGCGGATTTTGGCGTGTCTGTGGGCTTTACTGCCGTTATTGAATGCTTATAATTTCATGATCTGTCCGATTGAACGGCTGACGGATGAAGGAAACGGGCTAACGATAAAAGAACTGTTCGCTCTCCCGGTGTTTTGGCTGTTTATTGTTTTAATGGTTGGTGCAGGCGCCAGCGAAGCGTCTATGGCGCAATGGGCGTCGGCTTATACAGAATCGGCGTTAGGTTTTTCAAAAAGTGTTGGAGATATTGCCGGACCGTGTATGTTCGCCGTTTCAATGGGGGTAAGCCGTGTCCTTTACGGAAAATCCGGACACAAAATGGACTTGACAAACTTTATGTTTGGTTCAGGTATTCTATGTTTGATCTGCTATTTACTTTCAGCAGTTTCAGCCAATCCTGTTTTGGGATTGATCGGCTGCATCGTCTGTGGCTTTTCTGTTGGTATTATGTGGCCCGGTTCAATCAGCATTGCTTCGGGCAGAATCCCTTTGGGCGGTACAGGATTATTTGCTCTGCTTGCTATGGGCGGTGATTTGGGCGCTTCTATCGGTCCCGGAGTTATAGGCGCTGTAACGCAAAATGCAAACGATAATATGAAAGCAGGAATGCTTGCAGGATGTATTTTTCCGGTCGTTCTGATTATATCAGTATGTCTGATAAAATTTTTTGGCAAAAAGAAAGTTTGATTAAAATAGATAATGACAAAACAAGGTTACAGATACGGGAAGATTCAGCTTTTCCATCAAACGCCGGCAGGAATAGTTCTCCTTAACAGCTGCTTTGAGAGCATGGAGAAAGACAGAAACAGTTATTCGAAACCAGACCTGGCAACAGAGTGCAGCCAAAATCAGCAACAAGGGATTTTTGTGTCCTACAACAGGATGATCGACAAAAAAAGAGAGCTCCCGCAGAGGAGTCCATACTGAAAAGCACGGATTTCTGCGGGAGTTCTCTTTTTAGGGGAAACAGGTCTAAAAAGTGTCATTACCCGACAGCCCCACGCCCATTATTCCTGTTTCATACTCGCTACACGTTCCTGAACCGTCTTATTAAAATTCTGCACCTTCCGGTCGTAGGTTCCTTCCATATACTTGGAATTCAGCATGAAGTCCGCCGTCGCCAGATTATTCGCAATCGGGATATCATACACAACCGCAATACGCAGAAGCGCCTTTACGTCCGGGTCATGAGGCTGCGCCTCCAACGGATCCCATAAGAAAATCATAAAGTCAATCTGACCTTCCACAATCTTCGCGCCAATCTGCTGATCCCCTCCTAACGGGCCGCTGTTGTATCCCTTTACCGGAAGCCCGGTCTTCTCTGCGATCAGCCTTGAAGTCGTGCCTGTCCCGCACAGGAAATGCCCTTTCAAGATCTCCTTATTCCTGTCGCACCACTCCACCAGTTCCTTCTTTTTACCGTCGTGCGCCACCAGCGCGATGTGCTTGGTCTTTCCAATCTCAAACGTCACAAAATTCTCTGCTGCCATCTCTTACTCCTTTCAACATTGCCAAGGCAATTGCCAAGTTACTCTCTATCCTCTTCTTCTCCGTCGTCCGCAGTCTCTTCATAGTATTTCATCAACGCCTGCGTCCCAAGGCCGCCGTATCCTTTCGCCGCCAGCTCCTCATAATTCGCCAGAGCCTGACTTAACACATCCAGACAGAGGCCGCTCATATTGGCTTCCGTAAGCGCAAGCTTCATATCCTTAATAAAATGCTTCATGAAGAATCCCGGCGCATAATCCCCGGCCAAAATCTTCGGCCCGAAGGTATCTAACTGCTTACTGCCTGCCGCCCCGGTAGAAACGGAATCAAGAAGCACCTGAAGGCCAAGCCCCTTCGCTTTAGCATACGTCAGCGCTTCACAGACTCCCGACAGCGCTCCTGCGATCATGATCTGGTTCGCAAGCTTTGCATGCTGCCCGCATCCCGCCTCTCCCTGATAGTTGATATTCGTCCCCATCGCCTGAAACAACGGCATACACGCCTCATAGTCCTCTTTCTCACCGCCGACAAGAATCGACAAAGTTCCCGCCTTTGCGCCGGTATCTCCGCCCGTCACAGGCGCGTCCAGCACATGGAACCCCTTTTTGCTTCCTGCCTCCCAGATCTTCTTCGCAAGCATGGGGCTGGTGGTCGTCATATCAATCAGATAAGCCCCTTCCTTCCCGCTGTCAAGAATATTCTCCTTATCGAAATAAACCTCTTCCACATCCTGCGGGAAACCAACGATCGTAATCACGGCCTCACATCCGTCCACACATTCCTTAATAGACTCATGAAAAACCGCTCCCTCTTCAATCACATCCTCAACCTTCGCCTTCGTTCTGGCAAAAATATGAAGCTCAAAGCCAGCCTTCATCAGATTGCGGACCATTGACTTTCCCATGATCCCCACGCCTATAAATCCAATTTTATGCATCTTCAACCTCCTGTTCCTCTCTCCTAAGCCGGACCAAGCCCGTCCGGAAAAAACGGTTACTCCATCCTCTCCACAACCTCGCCCTGCTTCTTATAGATACTTCCTGCCGGAACATATCCTCTTACGCAGGAAAGAGGGTAAATATTCGTGCGGCTTCCGACTACGCTTCCCGGATTCAGTACGGTACCGCATCCCACCTCCACCTCATCGCCCAGCATGGCGCCGAATTTCTTCATGCCTGTCTCAATATTTCCCTCAGGCGTCTTAACCACAACCAGCTTCTTATCGGACTTCACATTAGACGTAATGGAACCTGCACCCATATGCGCTTTATACCCCAGAACAGAATCCCCCACGTAATTATAGTGAGGCACCTGAACCTTGTTAAACAGAATTACATTCTTAAGCTCCGTAGAATTACCGACCACGGCGCCCTCGCCGACAATCGCATTCCCCCGGATAAACGCACACTGCCTGATTTCCGCATCCTTCCCAATGATCGCAGGACCGTGGATGTAAGCAGACTCAAACACCTTCGCCGACTTTGCGATCCAAACATCCCCGCCGACCTTGTCATACTCCTCCTCAGGAAGCGTCTCCCCCAGCCGGAGGATAAATTCGCTGATCTTCGGAAGAACCTCCCAGGGATAGGTAACACCCTCGAAGATATCCTTCGCAATCGTCTCGTCCAATGTGTACAACTCCTTGACTGTTAATTCCTTCATTCTGCCTGTCTCCCTTTCTTACTGCTTTTTGAGTCTCCTCTTGATATTTTATCACATCTTCTGCGCCGTCACATCATTTTTTCTGCATATTAAGAAATTTCTCAGTTTTTTGGTAAGCCTCTGCCGCCTTGTCGTAGCACGCCCGAAGCTGGCTCTGGTTATAAAGCCCTTTCACCCCTTCTGTCCTGCTTACGATAAAATGGTTCAGTTTCGCCATATATTCGTCCGGCGTAATCTCCCCGTCGGCCACATAAGTAAGGCCTTTCTCCCAGCTCGCCGTAAGCTCCGGGTTTAAAAGCGACTTAATAGAATGTTCCACCACGTCGAAAACCATCTCCCCCAGCAGGGTAGGCGTTACGGTCTGGGTCTTTTTGTTCAGGGCGAGATACTCGATATTAAACAGCTTCTTTAAGATCTCTCCTCTGGTCGCGCTGGTCCCGATCCCGCTGCCCTTGATCTGCGCCCGCAGTTCCTCGTCCTCGATCAACTGTCCGGCATTCTCCATAGCAAGAATCATAGAACCTGAATTATACCTCTTGGGCGCAGAGGTCTTTCCCTCCTTGATCTCCAAAGACCGGACAGGAAGGGGCATCCCCTTCTTTAGAGCCTGTATTTTCCGGAAAAATGCGGCGTCCGTACTGCCTTTCGCCCCATCCTCCTCACCCGCGTTTTGTTTTTGCGGGTCATCCTCCTTCGGTGCCTCTTTCTTCTGCCCGGGGATTCCCGCAACCTTCAGATAGCCTTCCTCCGCAAGCACCTTGAAACTTGCGAAGAAAGACTCCTCCTTCATCTTCGTGACAATCTGGATCTTCTGATAGACCGCCGGGGGATAAAAAATACTCAGAAACCTTCTCACAATCACGTCATAGACCTTCCCCGACATATGCGGCAGCGCCGGCAGCGCATTAAGTCCCTGTCCTGTCGGAATGATCGCGTAATGGTCCGTAATCTGCTTATCGTTGACATATCTGGTCTTCTCAAGCCCCTTATGGCTTCCGAACCCTACGATATCCTTCAGGAACGGTACGGCCGGTTCATACTTCATCAAGCCGTTCAAGTTTTTATTAATCTCCTTTGCCACAGCCGCAGACAAAACCCTTGCATCCGTCCTTGGATAGGTCACCAGCTTCTTCTCATACATCTCCTGCACTATGCGGAGAGTCTCGTCCGGGCTGATCTTAAACCGTTTAGAACATTCATTCTGCAGTTCCGCCAGATTAAACAAAAGAGGAGGGTTCTTCTTTTCCTTCTTCTTCTCAATCGAAACAATCTGGCAGGACAGCGGCATATCCTCACTCAGATAAGCAATCAATTCCTCCGCCTTCTCGCGTTCCTTGAATCCATTTTCCTTATAAAGGTCAAAAGATTCAAACCACCGTGAGCCTTTGACGGCCCGCCACTCTCCCTCGAATGTCTCCCCCGGTTCCCCGTTTGAGCTGATCACCCGGTAAAAAGGCGTCTCGACGAATTCCCGTATCTCCCGCTCCCGCCGGACCACCATGCCGAGCACGCAAGTCATCACCCTGCCTACCGAAACCACGGAACGTTCTGTCTTCAGATAATTTGCAATGCTGCTGCCGTATTTTAACGTTAGTAGACGAGAGAAATTTATCCCCATCAGATAATCTTCTTTTGCCCTGAGATACGCCGACGCCGACAGATTGTCGTATTCTTTCAGATCCTTCGCCTCACGGATCCCCCTCAGGATCTCCTCCTCCGTCTGGGAGTCGATCCACACCCTGCGGCGTTCCTTCCCCTTTACCTTCGCCTGCTGTTCCACCAACCGATAGATATATTCCCCCTCCCGGCCGGAGTCCGTACACACATAGATCCGCTCCACATCCTTCCGATTCAAAAGCTTTGAAACGATCTGAAACTGCTTGGCGACAGCCGGAATCACCTCATACTTAAACTCCCCCGGTATAAAAGGCAGAGTCTCAAGACTCCACCTCTTAAGGCCGGGATCATACACTTCCGGATAACTCATAGTCACCAGATGCCCCACGCACCAAGTGACCACCGCCTCCTCCGACTCCAGATATCCGTCCCCCCTTCTCACATTCATCTTCAGCGCCCTGGCAAATTCCTGCGCCACACTTGGTTTCTCTGCAATATAAAGTGATTTCCCCATATAAACGATTCTTCCTTATTTTCTTATATTCTCGACTAATTCCCTGATCCACTCGCGAAGATTCCGCTCCTCCTTGGGAACCGTCCTCTTAGCATGGATCGCTTCCTCCATAAATGCCGCCTGAGAGTCCAAAAGCGGCTCCGCAGCCTTCTTCTTCACGTAGGAACCGTCGCTTAGCAGCACCCGCGCCTTCACATTGTCGCCTAACATTATTTTCAGATAATGATTAATCTGGCGGCGGATGCCGTCGTCCAGAATCGGACACGCAACCTCCACGCGCTTTTCCGTATTCCTCGTCATCATATCCGCCGAACCGATATAAACCTTCTGTTCCGCCCCCGTGCCGAAACTGAATATACGTGCATGCTCAAGATATCTTCCCACGATACTCATCACCCGGACGTTCTCCGTGTATCCGGGCACTCCCGGAAGGATACAGCAGATTCCCCGAATAATCAGATCCACCCGCACCCCTGCTCCGGAAGCCTCGCAGACCTTCGTGATATAATCAACGTCCGTCAGTGAATTCATCTTCATGATCACCCGGCCGCCGCTTCCCTTCTTAATCTCTTCATCTATAAGATACAGCACCTTCTGTTTCAGGCTGGTAGGCGCTACGATCAGATGCCCGTAGGTTCCGTCCAGATTCCCAATAGACATATTCTTAAAGAACTCCGCGGCATCCTTCCCGATCGCCGGATTCGCGGTCATCAGCGACAGGTCCGTATACATCGCCGCCGTCTTCTCATTATAATTGCCGGTCCCGATCTGGGTAATATACTGGATCTCATTCCGGTTGCGGTAGGTGATTAAACAGATCTTGGAATGAACCTTATAAGACTCGAAACCGTAGATCACCCTGCATCCCGCCTCTTCCATACGCTCGGACCAGTCGATATTGTTCTGCTCGTCGAACCTCGCCCTAAGCTCGATAAGAACAGTCACATCCTTCCCGTTCTCGGCCGCCGCACACAGATACTCCACCAGCCTCGCCTTCTTCGCAAGACGGTAGATCGTAATCTTGATGGTCATCACGTTTGGATCCGCCGAAGCCTCCTTGATCATCTTGAGAAATGGATTCATGCTCTCATAAGGATAGTATAAGAGGACATCCCGTTTCTTGACCTGCCGCATAACGCTCCCCTCCGACACATGGGCGGAATTCTGCGGCGTAAAGGGCTGATAGATCAATGAACGCTTCATAGATTCCGGCAGCTTGTCGCTGATCGCAAATATAAACGCCAGTTTCATAGGGATCTTCGTCCGGAAAATCTGATGAGGTTCGATATTAAATTTGTCGCAGAAATACGCCTCGGTATCCGGTTTCATCTTCTCCGCGATCTCCAGACGGACGACGGCCATCCGGCGCCTCTTATGCAGCGTCTCTTTCATCAGATAACGGAAATCATCGCTGACGTCCAAAGCCTCGTCGTCCGGCGCGATATCCGCATTTCTCGTCACGCAGATATAGTTGGCGTCCGATACCTCGTATTTAGAAAAGACAAGGTCCAGATGCTCTAAGATGACCTTCTCCATGCGGATATAGCGGATATCATGACCCGGAAGATACAGGACATCCGACACAAACTGCGGAATCGGCACAAGCCCCATCATGGATTTGGAGTTCGCCTTCTCCTTGAACTTTAAGTTCGCCGTCACATAGACTTCCTTATTAAGCAGATGGGGAAACGGATGGTTCGCATCTACGATCTGGGGCGACAGCACGGGAAGAATCTGGTCTTTGAAATATTTCTTCACATACTTCTTCTCGTTCTGTTCCAGTTCCTTGAAGTTCAGCCCGCAGATGCCGTAAGGACTAAGCTGCTTCTTGATCTCCGCATACGCCTTATCCCGTTCCTTATAAAGCGGCGCGACAGCCTCAAAAATCTTATCCAACTGTTCCTTCGCGGTCAATCCGGAACGGCTGTCCCGTCTGTTAGCGTCCGTGTGCGCCATATCAAACAGGCTTCCCACACGGATCATGAAGAATTCATCCAGATTGCTGCTGAATATGGCGACAAATTTCATACGCTCTAAGAGAGGCACCGTAGGATCCTGTGCTTCCTCAAGCACCCTTTTGTTGAATTTCAGCCATGATAACTCCCTGTTCTGGGTATAGTTTAGTATCTCTTTATCCATATCTGCTACCTCGCATCTTTGCTTTTATCTATTTATTTTACCACCTGCCGGTAGGAAATGAAAGAAGGAATTTCCAGATATTAACTCCGAATAGGCGTGTGAACATTAACCAGAAAAGGGCTATCGCATTAAGCATAAAATCTACAAGATATGGCATTCCCCAAAAAACTATCTTCTACCATATCTTGTAATCGTCCTGCTTATTGCAACAGCCCTCTCATCGCCTATTTCGCCTTAATATACCCCTTCGCAGTCAGCGCCTCCGCACATAGAACCGCGCCGCCCGCCGCACCGCGGACAGTATTGTGGGACAGACCGATAAATTTATAGTCGTACATACTGTCTTCCCGAAGCCGCCCGATGGAGACTCCCATCCCCTTCTCGAAATTCACATCCAGCGTTACCTGGGGACGGTTTTCCTCTTCCAAATACCGGATAAACTGCTTCGGCGCGCTTGGAAGATTTGCTTCCTGCGGATATCCCTTATAGTCCCTAAGCTTCTCAATCAACTGTTCTTTCGTCGGCTTCTTCTCAAAATTAATAAACACTGCCGCCGTATGTCCGTCCAGAACAGGGACACGGACGCACTGGCAGGTAATCTTCGGAAGCGCAGCTTTCACAATCTGTCCGTTCTCCACGGTTCCCAGCACACGGAGAGGCTCCTGTTCGCTCTTTTCTTCTTCCCCGCCGATATACGGGATCACATTCCCTTCCATCTCCGGCCAGTCCTTAAAGGTCTTGCCCGCCCCTGATATTGCCTGATAGGTCGTGGCGACTACCTCCGTCGGCCCGAATTCCTTCCACGCCGCAAGGCAGGGCGCATAACTCTGGATTGAGCAGTTTGGTTTTACCGCAATAAATCCCCGCACCGTCCCAAGACGTTTCCTCTGGGCCTCGATGACCTCAAAATGCCCGGAATTAATCTCCGGAACCACCATCGGCACATCGGGCGTCCAGCGGTGCGCGCTGTTGTTAGACACCACAGGGGTCTCCGTCTTCGCATATTCTTCTTCTATCGCCCGGATCTCATCCTTCGTCATATCCACGGCGCTGAACACGAACTCCACGGCTGCCGCAACTTTCTCTACCTCGTTGACATTCTGCACGGTAAGCCCTTTAACTGCGTCCGGCATCGGCGCGGCCATCTTCCACCGGTCCCCAACCGCCTCCTCATAGGTCTTTCCCGCCGACCTGGGGCTTGCCGCCACCGTTGCGACCTCAAACCATGGATGCCCTTCAAGCAGAGAGATAAAACGCTGTCCGACCATTCCTGTTGCTCCCAAGATACCTACTTTTAATTTCTGTCCCATGATTCAACACTCCTCTTATTCGTGATTCTATCTTACTTAAGCCGCTTAGACATTCCCTAATACTCTCCAAGATACTTCCTGCATGCGGCAATCTCCGCCTCCATCGCGGCCCTTCCCGGCGCCCCCGCCGTAATCCGCTTGTTGACGCAGGCCGCCATACTGATTGCCTCGTAAATATCCTCTTCAAACACAGGAGAAATCTTCCGGTATTCCTCCAGGGGCAGCTCATCCAACGCAACGTCCTTCTCAATGCACAGAAGCACCAGCCTGCCTACAATCCCGTGGGCGTCCCGAAAAGCAACCCCGCGGTTCACCAGATAATCCGCGGCATCCGTCGCATTGGTAAACCCATGCTTCGCACTTTCTTCCATCCGTTCTTTCTTAAAATGCATGGTCCTAAGCATGCCGGTAAACAGCGCAAGGCATCCCTTCGCCGTGTCGACCGCGTCAAACGACCACTCCTTATCCTCCTGCATATCTTTATTATATGCAAGGGGGATTCCCTTCATCGCAACCAGAAGAGCCTGCAGCGCCCCGTAGACCCGCCCGGTCTTTCCGCGTACCAGCTCCGCAATGTCCGGATTCTTCTTCTGGGGCATGATGCTGCTGCCCGTACTGTAGGCATCGTCAATCTCCACAAACTGGTACTCGTTGGAATTCCAGATGATTACCTCCTCGGAGAAACGGCTTAAGTGCATCATCATGATAGACAGCGCCGACAAAATCTCCAAAAGATAATCCCTGTCCGAAACTCCGTCCATACTGTTCCTCGTGGGTCCATTAAACCCAAGCAGGCCGGCCGTGTAATCCCGATCCAGCGGATAGGTTGTTCCCGCCAGCGCGCCGGAGCCTAACGGGCAGGTGTCCATCCGCCTGTAAATATCATTAAGCCTCTCGTGGTCTCTGCTAAACATCTCAAAATACGCCCCCATATGATGTGCAAGCGTAACCGGCTGCGCCTTCTGCAGATGGGTAAACCCGGGCATATAGGTATCCACATGCTCCTCCATAACCGCCAAAATCGCCTCCAGAAGTTCTTTCACAAGCTGGTTCAATATATGTACCTCGTCCCGTGCATAGAGCTTCATATCCAACGCCACCTGGTCGTTACGGCTGCGCCCCGTATGCAGCTTCTTCCCCGGTTCTCCGATCCGGTCGATCAGCGTCGCCTCCACAAAACTGTGGATGTCTTCATATTGATCCGTAATCTCAAGCCTACCGTTCTCCACGTCGCTTAAGATTCCCTCCAGACCTTCTACAATCTTCTCCTTCTCCCCATCCGTCAAGATCCCCTGCCTTGCCAGCATCATCACATGGGCAATACTGCCCCTGATATCCTGAGCATAGAATCTCTTGTCAAATGAGATCGATGCGTTAAACTGATATACAAGCTGGTCCGTTTCTTTTGTAAAACGTCCGCCCCATAACTGTGCCATATCTATTCATCTCCCTTGCATTTTACCGCCTTATACTTCTAAAAACGGATATTATATAATCTTCTACGCCCTGCGCGACACGGCAACGGAAAATTCACACCCGCAGTAATCCTGC
Source organism: uncultured Dorea sp. (assembly GCA_910577685.1). Lineage (GTDB taxonomy): Bacteria > Bacillota > Clostridia > Lachnospirales > Lachnospiraceae > Sporofaciens. Next base: position 18,547 of record CAJTOH010000013.1, read on the forward strand.
CTGTAAAGGCCGTACTTCTTCGACAATTCGATCGAGCGTTTGTAACCGTTCTTCTTCTTGAAATCAGACGGCAGGTACTCTACCCCATACTCCTTAGAAAGCCGTATGCCGATCTCATTAAGCCGTATGGTATTCTTAAGGGGACTGATGCTGAGGGTCGTCGCAAAATAATCAAATCCGCATTTTTTCGCAACCTCCGCCGTCTCCCGAAGCCTAAGTTCATAACATCTGAAACAGCGTTCTCCGCCCTCTTTGAGATGTTCCATCCCTCTCGCCATGTCATAAAAGCGGTCCTTATCATAATTCCCTGCCATAAATGAAATCGGATGCTGGGTTCTCATCTTTGCAATCAACGTCTGCTGTTCCAGAATCCGTTTGGTATATTCACTCTCCGGATAAATATTCGGATTATAATAGAATGTCGTAATCTCAAAATAATTACTCAGATATTCAAGCACATAGCTGCTGCAAGGCGCGCAGCAGCTATGCAGCAGAAGGCTTGGCGCCTTCTCTTCCTTTCCCAGACGCTCAATCAATTTCTCTAGTTCTTTCTGATAATTCATCTGAACCCTTCTCCTCTTAATGAACATTACCGTAAGTATACTTTTGAATTATAACCGCTTTCACCGCTTCTGGCAAGGTTAATCCTTCACTAAATTATGATATTTACATAAACTAGTATAACAGTAGCTGAATCTAAACAAAATACAGGAGGTTTCTATGGAACAAGTATTAGAACTCAAACATATCCATTATGCCTATCACACCCTGGAAGGGGAAACCCCTGCTCTTACGGACATATCCTTTGCACTGAACAAGGGGGAATTCGTATCCATAGTAGGACCTTCGGGCTGCGGCAAATCTACGCTGCTTTCACTGATCGCAGGACTCCTCGAACCGGAAAAGGGCCTGATCAAGATCAATGGAAAATACTTAAAAGAGAGCACCACCAACGTTGGCTACATGCTCCAGCACGACGAACTCTTCGAATGGCGGACCATCTACAGCAACGTAATCCTCGGTCTGGAAGTCCAGCACATGCTAACCGCCCGTACCAAGGAGCGAGCCCACGAGCTTTTGGACCTCTACGGGCTGCGCCAATTCGAGACCTCCCGGCCCTCCGAACTTTCCGGCGGAATGAGGCAGCGTGCCGCGCTGATCCGTACTTTAGTCCTAGAACCGGACCTGCTGCTTCTGGATGAACCTTTTTCCGCATTGGACTACCAGACGCGCCTGACCGTTGGGGACGATATCGGCCAGATCATCCGCAAAGAGGGGAAATCAGCCCTCCTTGTAACCCACGACCTGTCGGAAGCCATCTCGCTTGCCGACCGGGTCATCATCCTCTCCGGCAGGCCGGCAACCATTAAACAGACCATTCCCCTGATCTTTGACCTTGGCGCAGACACACCCCTAAACCGGCGCAACGCCCCGGAATTTAAAACATATTTTAATCTCATATGGAAGGAGTTGAATACAGATGAGTAACCTGTCAGCAGGACAACAGAAATATCTTCTCATGCACCGCAAACATAAACGAATTGTCAGAATATCCCGGATACTGATACTGTTAAGTTTTTTATTTATCTGGGAATTCACCGCCAACGTAGGGATCATTGATTCTTTTATTTTCAGCAGCCCCTCCAAGATCGCGCTTTGTTTCTTTGGTATGGTTCTGGATAAGAGTATCTTTCTCCATCTCGGAGTCACCTTATATGAAACAATCTTAAGTTTCCTGCTCGTAATTGCCATCAGCATACTGGTGGCAGTTGCCCTGTGGTTCAGCAGCAAGCTCTCCGAAATACTGGATCCCTATCTGGTGGTGCTGAACAGCCTGCCCAAATCCGCTCTGGCGCCTCTTCTGATCGTATGGCTGGGCGCATCCAAGACGACCATCATCGTCGCCGGCATGTCGGTCGCCATATTCGGAAGCATCCTAAATCTTTACACCAGCTTTACCACCGTGGATCCCGGCAAGATCAAGCTGATCTATACTCTGGGCGGAAACCGATTCCACGCCCTGTCGAAAGTGGTGCTGCCAAGCTCCATCCCGGCGATCATCAGCAATATGAAAGTCAACATCGGGCTATGTCTGGTAGGGGTGATTATCGGGGAATTCTTGGCGGCAAGAGACGGCCTTGGATATCTGATTATATATTCCAGCCAAGTATTTAAAATGGATTGGCTCCTGATGAGCATCGTCCTTTTATGCATCATGGCAATGCTTTTATACTCCCTGATCAGCCTGTTAGAAAAATGGTGCCGCCGCCGCTTCTAAAATTCCTCAAACGCTTTCGGCAAAAACTACCGCCGAAAAGCACATCAGGAGATGCCAAAAAAGCACCTCCTGCCTACATACTCATTCTGTCCCACTGACAGAATGAAGCCTGCTCCACGCATATACTTATGAAGCCTGATCCGCGCATATACCTATCTCAATTTCTTCCACAAGCCGCTGTCAGACGCATGGGCTTCTATCTCCTCTAGGGTATACGGCGCAGTCACCCATACATAGCCCCGGTCGTTCTCATCGTCCGCGGCATAATTCAGATCAAATCCGATCTCAATCCCATCCGCATCCAGAAAGAAATTCACATCATAAACGCCGTTCTGACTGTCCCCCTCCAGAGCCTTCTTCAAAGTCTCCTGATCTGCTTCCGACAGAAACGCATCGTCTTCTGCCTCGCCGCGCATCCTTACAAGCCAGTCCTCCATAAAGGCGTCGCTGAGCTTCACGATATCCTTAAGCTCATAGACCTTCCCGTCCTTCAGATTAATATTGCAGGTACGCAGATGCTGGGCATAATAATTCTGCCCTCCTTCGTAACCGTAATCCTCATATACCACGCTGAGAACATCCTCGGACGCATAGCAGACCTTGTAGTCCACATAATCAATCAACATCGGGTACTCTTCCCCGATAACCCGCTCCCTGATCTCCGGTACAGGATCGTCATAAATCCTCTTCACGGTCTCCATAGCCCGGGCTTTAAGTATCTCGTTTACCTCTTTCTGGACAGAGGCGTCCCCAAGCCCGCTGATCTTAGGATAACTTACCTGAAATTCAATCACCATGGACTGTTTCTCTTCATCCGAAAATTCATACATATCTTCCTCAATGTCATAGGAAATATTATCGTCAATCATCTCCGGAATCGCCCAGATTCCCGACGCTTCCGCCTCTTCCTCATATTCGTCGCCGCCATACTCATACGGGAACTCTTCGGAACCGAATCCATAATCGTAATCGTTGCCGTAATTATCGTCATTGTCATTATTGAAATCCGGAGTGTTACCGTTCCAGTTCCATTCCCGCTGACGATCGAGCTCAGCGCGAAATTCACGGAATGCATTGACGCCTATAAACGACAGCGCCAATACTAAAACCACGCCGAACACCCCAAGGGCAATCCACGGAGCCTTAGACTGCTTGTTCTTCGGAGACACCATTCCCAGATTCACATACATCTCCATGGGAATATAGCGCATCCCTTCCCGTTCCTGCTCCCCGGAAACAGGACGCATCCCCATATGTATATACAAATCCGCCGCATCCGGCGCCGCGTTGACCGTCAGCCTTCCCGCGTGCAGATACTGCGCGCAGTGGTAGTACGCCTGCTGGAACAGCAAACGGCCGATTCCCTGCCCCTGACGCTCTTTTGCCACAAAGAAAAGGGCAATGTGGCCGTCCTGCCTTAAAGCGAGCGTGCCGCACAGCGCCGCCCCGTCGTATGCGCCGAAGAAAATCAAGTCTCCCCGCTTCCAGATCTGACTGATATAATCATATTTAATAAACTTCTGAAACGAAGCCACACCCTCCGGGGTACTCTTCGGTGCAATCGCATCCGCATAGACCTCCCAGACAAGGCGCAGCGCCGGAAGCAACTCCGGCTGCTGCAATATCCTTATTTCCATATTCCAAAGCCTCCTAGCTTTTGTAACCGATTTGCAGGGCAGATCGGCCGCCTGATTACTTTCTTCCGATCAGTTCCTCCCGAAGAAGGGTCAGCGCCCTTGCCACGGCGGACTCCCGGTTCTTCTCTCTGTTCCCTGTGAAATAAAACTCCTCCACCCGGACATGCCCTTTCACATAACATCCTGCGTATACAAGCCCCACCGGCTTCTCCGCAGTTCCTCCGCCGGGTCCGGCAATCCCCGTCACACTAAGCGCCGCGTCCGCGCCGGCCGCCTTCGCCGCGCCCCGGGCCATCTCCTCGGCCGTCTGCGGGCTTACCGCGCCGTACTGCACCAGGGTTTCCCTCTTTACCCCCAGCAGACGCTCCTTCGCATCATTGGAATAGGTAACATACCCCTCCTTATATACGTTAGAAGCCCCGGGGACATTGGTAATCCTGCCGGAGATCAGTCCCCCCGTACAGGATTCCGCCGTCGTCACGGTCATCTTTTGCTCCTCAAGAAGCTTTACGATCGCCGCCTCAAGAGTCACTTCCTCCTCCGTGGTGTAAATCTTATCGCCGAACCTGCGGGACAGCTCCTCCATGATAGGGGCAAACAGCCTTTCCGCCTCCGCCTCATCCGCCGCCTTTGCCGTCACGCGGAAATGTACCTCCCCCGTCTTCGCATAGGGAGCGATCGTCGGATTAGTCTGCGCGTCCATCAGGTCGGCCACCATCGTCTCCGCCTTGCTCTCTCCAATGGAACAGATCTTCACCATCTTCGAGTAGATACCCTCCGGCTGCAGGCGGTTCAGATAGGGCGCAATATCCCTCTCAAACATAGGCTTTATCTCATCCGGCGGTCCCGGCAGCAGGATCGCCGTCTTCCCGTCCGCCTCCATAATCAGCCCCGGAGCCGTCCCGTTATGGTTGTCCACCACTCTCGCTCCCTCCGGAACCATCGCCTGTTTCCAGTTGTTGGGCGTAACCGAAGCGCTGCGCACCCTGCGGAAATAATCCTCAATCCTCTCCCTCGTGCGGGCGTCCTCATACAATTCCTTCCCAAAAACCTTAGCCGTTACCTCCTTGGTCAGATCGTCCTTGGTTGGCCCAAGCCCTCCGCTCAAAATCAATATATCCGACCTTGAAAGAGCCCGTCTCACAGCCTCTTCAAGACGCTCCTCATTATCCCCCACCACGCTCTGGTAATAGCAGGAAAGTCCCAGCGCCGCACACTGCTCGGACAGATACGCCGCATTCGTATTCACAATATTTCCCAACAGGATCTCTGTACCTACGGAAATAAATTCTACCGTCATCCGTTACATACCCCCTTGTGTCAACACCTGTACATTCTTGGCAACATAATCGATCAATGAAACGACCGTCAAGATTAAGGATACCCAGATTAACGCTATTCCAATCATATCAAATACACCGCCGAAGTCCGCGATCAAAACGATAATCATAGCCATCTGGGAAACCGTCTTGAATTTCCCCCAATAGCTGGCCGCAATCACAATGCCGTTGTCCGAGGCAACCAGACGGAATCCGCTGATAATGAACTCCCGGGCAATGATCACGATCACGATCCACGCCTCTAAGTCCCCCGAGGGGATGAGGCAGATCATGGCCGAACATACCAGCAGTTTGTCCGCCAACGGGTCCATAAATTTCCCGAAATTGGTCACCAGATTCCTTGCACGCGCTATCTTTCCGTCCAGCATGTCCGTCAAACTCGCCACGCAGAAGATCACAAGCGCAATCCATTTATTCGCAGCGCCCCCTGCGTCCGTCAGCATAAAAAAAACAAAAAAAGGCACCATAATCACTCGAAGCACCGTCAGTTTATTTGGTAAATTCATACGATCAACTCTCCTATCAAATCATATTCCAAAGCGCCGGTCACTCTCACTCTCGCAAAATCCCCGGTCACCAATTCCTCCTCTGTCTGTACGAAGATCAAACCGTCCACGTTGGGGGCGTCCCGGTAGGTTCTGCCCACATAGGCGTCTTCGTCCGCAACTTTGCCCTCAATCATCACCAGGACTTCCCTTCCGATCATCGCATCCGCCTGTTCAAACGCGATCTCCTGCTGGAGTTCCATCAATTCCGCCTGCCGCTCTTCCTTGACCTCTTCCTCTATCTGGTCCGGCAGGTCCGCCGCCGGCGTATCCTCCTCCAAAGAATAGGTAAATACCCCCAGACGGTCGAACTCCATCTCGTCCACAAAATCCATAAGCTCCTCATGCTGTTCCTTCGTCTCCCCCGGGAACCCTGTAATCAGCGTGGTACGGATCGCAATATCCGGAATCTCTTCCCTGAGCTTAGCGACTACCTCCCTGAGCTGCTCTTTCGACGTCCGTCTTCCCATCTTTTTTAAGATCCCGTCGCTGGCGTGCTGAATCGGCAGGTCCAGATAATGACAGATCTTCTTCTCTTCCTTTATCACCCGGATCAGCTCGTCATCCACTTCTTCCGGGTAGCAATACAGAATCCTTATCCAACGGATTCCATTAATCTTGCATAATTCCCGCAATAACCTGTGAAGCGACTTCTCCCCGTAAAGGTCCTTCCCATAAAGGGTAGTTTCCTGCGCTACCAGAATCAGCTCCTTCACACCCTGTCCGGCAAGCTCTCCGGCTTCTTCCAAAAGCCTCTCCATCGGCACGCTTCTATAATTCCCGCGAATCTTCGGAATGATGCAGTAAGTGCAGTGTTTATCGCATCCTTCGGCAATTTTCAGATATGCATAATGCCCGCCTGTGGTCACAAGCCTCTTTCCTGCCGCTTGAGGCAGCTCGCTGAGGCTTCTAAGCTCCACGCCGCCCTTTCCCGCCAGCGAATCCTCCACAGCCCGGACAATCTGGTCATAGGAAGTTGTCCCAAGAACCGCATCCACCTCCGGAATCTCCTCAAGAATCTCCTGCTGGTACCGTTGGGCAAGGCATCCTGTCACCACCAACGCCTTAAGCCTTCCGGTTTCCTTATATTCTGCCATCTCTAAAATGGTCCGGATGCTCTCCTCCTTCGCATCATGAATGAAGCAGCAGGTATTGACCACGATCACATCCGCCTGCGTCTCATCATCCACCATCTGATATCCCTTCGCATCCAGAAGCCCCAGCATAACTTCCGAATCCACCAGATTCTTGTCACATCCCAGAGAGATAAATAATATGTTCATCCCTTCCTCCTTCCACGCCGCCGTTCCCGCAATCTTTTGGGAAAACCGGCAAACCGCCCGCCGATAAAAGATCGCCCTTACGTACTCTATGGCAAGAAAGGGCTGTCGGGAAATGCTGTATTTCTACAATATATGTTTATATATTGTGTGAAATTGTCATTTTCCGATAGCCCCACATTACCCCTGTCTATGCCATAGCAGTTCAGTAACCGCCGCTGCGGTTACTTTACAGCCTCTTCCAACACGCTCTGCTCCTCTTGTACATCCCCGGCTTTCTGTTCTTTCATATCCTTCGGCTCTTCTTCCGCGGCAACCTTAATCTTTGCCTGATTCAGCTCGTCGATCGCGACAGACAGCGGCTTTTCGCCGTTCTTCACCGGCACCAGCGGCATATTGCCGTCGATGATCTCCCTCGCCCTCTTCGCAGTAGCCATAACAATAGAATACCGGCTGTTGACAATCTTAGTCTCGCCTTCTTCTACGTCTTTATTCACTACTTTCATTAAATCTGTGTAAGATGGGTGCAGCATACACTATTCTCCTTTCAGCTCTTCTTTCATACGCTCTATAAACGCCTTATTACGGTAACTTCTTCTGTGTTCTCCCTGAATAATCCGATGCACCTGCTCCACACATTCCTCAAGCACATCATTGACGATCAGATAATCGTACCGGTTCATTCCCTCGGCCTCTTCTTTCGCCCTGTTCATGCGGAAATCAATCACATCCTCCGTCTCGGTTCCCCGTCCCTTAAGCCGGCAGCGCAATTCCTTTGCCGTAGGCGGGGTCACGAACAAAAGCAGCGTCTCCGGAAACTTCTCCTTGACCTTCAGCGCCCCCTGAATCTCAATCTCCAGAATTACGTCCTTTCCTGCCTCCAGCTGCTCTTCCACGTATGCGCGCGGCGTCCCATAGTAATTGTCCACATACCTAGCATACTCTATCAATTGATCTTTCGCAATCATTTTTTCAAATTCTTCTACGGTTTTAAAAAAATATTCCCGGCCTTCCTCCTCGTCCGGCCTCGGCTTTCTGGTCGTGGCGGAAATCGACAGCGCATAGTTGCCATACCGTCCCATGATCTCCTTCATGACCGTTCCCTTGCCGGCTCCCGAGAATCCGGATACAACGATCAGAATCCCTCTCTCGCCCATGAACTTACCCTCTCTATATCTTTATTCATAACTGCCGCCGTTACTCAATATTCTGGATCTGCTCCCTTACTTTCTCAATCTCCGTCTTTAAGTCGATCCCTGCATTGGAAACCTCAAGGTCGTTAGATTTGGAAAGAATCGTATTCGCCTCCCGGTTCATCTCCTGCGCAATAAAATCAAGCTTCCGTCCAATCCCGCTCTCCTCGGACTTCAGGGTTTCCTTCATATGTACGACGTGGCTCCTAAGCCTTACGATCTCCTCGTCCGTACAGATCTTGTCCGCAAATATCACAACCTCGGCGGCAATCCTGCCCTCTTCAATCTTGGTATCCAAAAGCAGCTCCCGCACTTTGTTCTCTAACTTCTCCCGGTACTCCGCCACGATCTTCGGCGAACGCTCCTCAATATAATCCACCAACTTTAACATTCCGTCCAGTTTTTTAAGGATATCCTCCTTAAGATGCGCCCCTTCCTGCGCCCTCGTCTCTACAAACTGTCTGACGGCGCCGGATAAAGCCTTCTTAAGGCCGTTCCACAGCTCGTCCTCATCCATAGCCTGTTCTTCCATCGTCAGGACTTCCGGACAGCGCAGAAGGGTGGAAACCCGGATATCATTCCCCAGGGAGAACTTCTCCTCCATCTGCCTGAAGTATGCAAGGTACTCCCCCGCCAATTGCTCATTATACTTCAAAGACGCCTGATTCTCAGACAGGTCTTCGTAAGTAATAAAAATATCAACCTTTCCCCTCTGGATGCTCTGCTTCAAAAGATTACGGATCGAAGTCTCGAATAGATTTAATTTCTTGGGCATACGGATATTCACATCCAGATAACGGTGATTCACACCCTTCATCTCGACGGTAAACTTCCTGTCCCCGTCCGAACTCTCACACCGGCCGAAACCTGTCATACTGTTTATCATGATACGAACCTCTTTTTAAATAAATATATTCAAATTTATTGCCTCATTCATTATAAGGCATTTGGCAAATTGAGTCAACCATGTTATACTAATGCGGTAAATACTAGGTTAGTTACTGACCGCACGCGGATGCGGACAGTGACGGAGCTTTAATAAAGAAAGGAGCTCAGATTATGGCATTTGATGGAATTACGGTGGCGGCGGTGGCAAAGGAGCTTGGGGACACTCTGACGGGCGGACGGATCACAAAGATCGCACAGCCGGAGACAGACGAACTGCTTCTTACCATCAAGGCCCCCGGCGGGGCATACAGGCTCTATATCTCAGCCAGCGCCTCCCTTCCTTTGATCTATCTGACAGATGAAAATAAACCCAGTCCAATGACTGCCCCTAATTTCTGTATGCTTCTGCGCAAGCATATAGGAAACGGAAGGATTACGGGAGTCTCCCAGCCCGGGCTTGAGCGCATTATCCAACTGGATATTGAACATCTGGACGAGCTTGGGGATCTGTGTAAGAAAAAACTGATTATCGAGATCATGGGAAAACACAGCAATATCATTTTCTGTGATGACAAAGACAGGATTATTGACAGCATCAAACACGTCAACGCACAGATGAGTTCTGTCCGTGAAGTGCTTCCCGGACGGGAGTATTTTATTCCCGATACCATGGCTAAGCGCGACCCTCTCACCGTTGCCCGGGAGGATTTTATCCGGGCGCTCAAAGACAAACCGTCTTCCCTTGGCAAGGCTGTCTATACCAGCTTCACAGGGATAAGCCCCGTGGTCGCGGAAGAGATCTGCTCCCTTGCAGGGCTGGAATCCGGCATGACTGCCAGAGATCTTTCCGAAGATATGCTGTCGCATCTCTACCGGCAGTTCTCCTACTATATGGAGAATATAAAACTTGGCAGTTTTTGCCCGACCATTTACTACGACAAGAATACGCCGAAGGAATTCTGCGCGTTTCCCTTATCCCACTTCGGCGGACGTACCCTGCCGGATAACACTCTCCCTCCCGGTGCCTGCAAGGAACAGGGCGCGGCCTTAAGGTATGGTTCGAAGGAATTTGAATCAATCTCCCAAGCGCTTAAGACCTATTATGCAACGAAGAATACCCTGACCCGAATCCGGCAGAAGAGCACGGACCTGCGCCATGTGGTACAGACCGCCCTGGAGCGCAGCCGCAAGAAATACGACCTGCAGTCCGGGCAGCTTAAGGATACCCGGAACAGGGATAAATACAAAGTCTATGGGGAATTGATTAACATCTACGGTTACAGCCTCCCAGCCGGATCCAAAGAGCTTACCGCACTGAATTATTACACGGATCAGGAGATTACCATCCCGCTGGATCCCACCATGACGCCGCAGGAGAATTCACAGAAATATTTTGCCAAATATAATAAACAGAAACGAACCTTCGAGGCTCTTTCGGAATTAATACGGGAAACAGCCGACGATATCCAATATCTGGAATCCATTGGCAACGCTTTGGACATTGCCATGAACGAAGCCGACCTGGCGCAGATCAAAGAAGAATTAACCCAGAGCGGATACGTCCGCAGAAAATTTACCAAGAAAAAAGTAAAGCTGACCAGCAGGCCCATGCACTACATTTCCAGCGACGGGTATCATATGTACGTAGGAAAGAATAACCTGCAGAACGACGAGCTGACCTTCTCATTTGCCGCAGGAAACGACTGGTGGTTCCACGCAAAAGGCGCGCCCGGCTCCCATGTGATTGTAAAGACAGGCGGGGACGAGCTTCCGGACCGCACCTTTGAGGAGGCCGGGAGGCTTGCCGCCTATTATTCCAAAAACCGCGGAAACGACAAGGTTGAGATTGATTACGTGGAGAAAAAGCATGTCAAGAAGCCAAACGGGGCAAAGCCCGGATTCGTCATATATTATACGAACTATTCTCTGGTGATTGACTCGGATATTTCGGATATAGAAAACGTGCAGGACTGATCCTGCACGTTTTCTATGTTGTGAATTCCTGCTTCTGCACACAATTACATGGACGACGCAGATAATCCGGCTACTCCTTCCACAGTTTTTCACACAGATGGCGGTATTTCGGCAGCTGGTCTGTGTATGGCTGCAGACGCTTCCGGATTCTGGCGCGTTCCGACGGATCTGCGTCATAGATGGTATGGTCGTTCGGCGTCCGCTCAAGCACGTCGTCGGCAATCTCGTTAAACAAAATCCAACAGAGTCTTTCGGCATCCGTAATCACATGGCTCTCCATGACCTCACGGCGTTCCAGATTAATCTGCATCAAGACATAACCGAGCTTGTCAGACCAAAGCCATTCCAGATAGGGACTGGCTTTTATGTAGTCTTCAAACACCCTGCAGACCTTCTCCACATCCGCATCTCTTTTTGCCTCTTGCAACATCGTGTCATCCTCCTCCTGTTCCTATTGATAGATACGGAACTATTCTACCACATGTTGCCGGAGGAACTTCGATGTAAATATTGGTATATTTTATTTGTTCGCCATTTCACTGAGTTCCGTGAGCATGTTGGGAAGTTCTTCCTCCATATTCTCCTCGGTAAACTGGCATGTTCCCACTCTGCGGTGGCCTCCGCCGTGGTATTTCAGCATCAGGCTTCCTACGTCAATGCAGGCCGTCTTGTTCAGGATACTGTAGCCCACCGCCGCGGAGCATCCCCTGCCGCCCCTGCCGCTGACGATCCACACAGAAATGTTCTGTTGCGGATACATGCTGTAGATCATGAAACGGTTGCCTGTATAGATCGGCTCTACCCCTCTTAAATCCGTAACGATGACATTGCCGTCCACCACCGTATGCTTTAAGATCATATCCCTGAACTTTACAGTCTGTTCGATATAAGTCTCAATACGCTCCTGCACATCCGGCAGCGCAAGAATCTCCTCGGTCCGCATGGTACGGCATGCATCCATCAGCTTCTCCATCAACTGATAATTAGAGATCGAGAACTGTCTCCACCTGCCTAGTCCTGTCCGGGGGTCCATCAGAAACCCAATCAAAATCCAGCCCGACGGGTTCATAATCTCCTTCACCGTCAGATTACCGGAATCTACCTTATCGACCGCCTCCATCAAATCGTCAAACTGCGGAAATGTCCGTTTCCCGCCATAGTAATCATATATTATCCTCGCACATGACGGGCTGATGCGGCTCTCCCCATTGTACCGCCCCTCAAGCTCCATCCTCTCATGCTCGCTGGAATGATGGTCAAACCATAATCCGCAGCCATCCACGAAAGGTACATTAGCAAGACAGTCATTCTCACTGATCTCGAGCAGGCCGTCCTGTATATCTTTCGGATGTGCGAATTTCCAACTATCAATAACGCCCGCCTCCAGAAGTAGCGCACCACATGCCAAACCATCAAAATCTGAACGTGTAACTAGTCTCATGAATCTTCCTCCTACTTATAAAATAAATATTCTCTACGGACAATAACGTATTATGTCAGCTCTTATTGTGGTTAGTATAGCATATCCCATTCATTTCAGCAAATATAATTTACAGATATTACTGAACTACGTCTTTATTTTCCGGCAATTTCTCAATCCATGAAACAAAAAACAAATATTTTGGATTATCTCTTCCCCATTAGATAGTCAATAAACTGCTGCGCCGTCCTCCCGGACATTCCTCCATGGCTTAATTCCCACTTATTCGCCTCAAGAAGAAGCTCTTCTTTTGGCATATCAATCCCGTTTCGCACAGCCAGCCGGCTTACAATCTCCTGAAATTCCTTTTTCTCCGGCTTTCCAAAATAAATAGTCACCCCAAACCTCGCCACAAGGGACAGCTTCTCCTGCACCGTATCGTTGGTGTGCAGCTCTTCGTCCCGGTCTGCCTTATCCCGAAATGTTTCCCGGATCAAATGCCTTCGGTTCGAGGTAGCGTAGATCAGAATATTGTCCGGCTTCCTCTCCAGCCCTCCCTCGATAACCGCCTTTAGGTACTTATATTCAATCTCGAATTCCTCAAAAGACAAATCGTCCATATAGATGATAAACTTATAATTCCGGTTCTTAATCTGGGAAATAATATGGTTTAAATCCTGGAACTGATGCTTGTACACCTCGATCATCCGAAGCCCCCGGTCATAATACTGGTTCAGGATTGCCTTAATCGAAGAAGATTTCCCTGTTCCCGCGTCGCCGAACAGCAGGCAGTTATTCGCCCTTCTTCCTTCCACAAACGCCTCCGTGTTGTCCACCAGCTTCTTCTTTGCAATCTCATATCCCACCAAATCATCAAGATGCACATGGGCAATCTTCGTAATCGGGACAATCCTTGCCCCGCCCTCCATATGCTCCACCCGGAACGCCTTGTGAAGCCCCAGTTTTCCCACGCCGAATTCCTTATAGAACTGGGTCAGTGCATCACTGAATTCCCCCGCGTCCTTTGTATCCGCAAGATTCCGGCTCAAAGCGCAGATTCTCTCCCGTATCCTTTTGTTGAATACTTTTCCGTGTCCGTCCATTCCCTCATAATTCAGGATCATAGACAGGCACTTTGCATCCAGCGCCTCCTCCATTTCCGAGAAATCATAGTCGAACAGCTCCTTAAAAACCGAGAAATCGTGCTCTGCCGCCACATTGATGCTGCCTGCCGCCTTCCCCACAATCTCACAGGAGGTACTGTATGCATTTTCATGGCTCGCCAGAAGGTACGTCAGATAATTGTGCCACAGATTCCCCTCAAAGCCATGGCTTACCGCCATCTCAAGCAATGCGTTCACACTCTCGAACAACAGCCCCTTCAAATCCTCCGGATTATAATACGTATTATCAAAGTTTTCCATAAGGAACGTCATATCCCAAAGAAGCTTCCCTTCATCCATATGCCTGTACAATATTAACTCATTCGTTCTCATCTACTATTCCACTCCTTGCAATATCCGTCTGATAAGCGTCGCCATACTGACAGTTTGACATTAATAATTTCCCAAAATCCGTAATCTCCTGCTCTCTTCCCGAAGCCCCCGGATTGCGTTCTTTACGGCCGGCTGCGCCAGATTCCCCTCGAAATCTACGAAAAACCGATACTCCCAGCTTCTTCCTTCCACAGGTCTTGACTCGATTTTCGTCATATTCAAATCATTATAGATAAAATGCGACAATAGCTGATACAGAGAACCGCTTTCATGGGGTACCTCGAAACAGATACTGATCTTCTTCGCATCTTTCAGGAAAATCTTCTGGTTCGTCACCACGATGAACCGTGTGGAATTATTGGGATCGTCGTTAATATTATCCGCAATCACCTCAAGACCATGGATTTTCGCCGCATAGGCGCTGCATACCGCCGTCTGGCGCTTGTCCTGTTCCTCCATAATCTTCTTCGCCGCAATCGCCGTATTCGCCACGCTGATCTGCTGCCACCCGCTGTGTCCGTCTAAGAAACGGGACGCCTGCATCAAAGCGACCCCCTTGGAATAGACACGCTCAACGTCGGAAAGCTTCGTCCCCGGAAGCCCCGCAAGGGTATGGACAATGGGGATAATCGTCTCGCCGACAATATAATTCTCAAATTCCACCAGAAGGTCGTACATCTCGTCCACCGCCCCCGCCGTCGAATTTTCAATGGGAAGCACGGCAAAATCCGCCGCCCCCTCCTCAATAGCTTCCATGGCGTCCCGGAAGGTCCGCACATAGAAGCTGTTGCATTTATCTCCGAAATAATACTGCATCGCCGACTGGCTGTACGCCCCTTCCGTCCCGGGGAATACCACCCGCGCATTGCTGGTATCCAAAGCATCCACCCCGATGAACGGCAGCCGCCCAAGCGCTCCCGCCTCCACAAGCTTGCGGTACTGGACCTTCCGGCTCATCGCCATGAGCTGCTCGAACAGTTCCCGCACGCCCTTCTTATTGAACTCCGTGGACGCCTTGTCCGTTACGTCTTTTAGTTTCTCCTGCTCCCGCTGGCGGTCAAATATCTTCATCCCGTTCCGGATCTTATAGTCCCCGACCTCGCCGCCTAAGCGCACCCTCTCCTCGAACAGTCTTACAATCTCATCATCCACGGCATCGATCTGCACCCTTAACTCCGCTAATGTCGCCATATCCTTCTCTCCTCATCATTATAATCTGCCCATGTATTATAATACTATTTAGAATCTAATACAAGAGGCCGGATTCCGCCCCATTACCCAGCTATAAATTAAGTATGGATTTCCTGTATAAAATCCATGTTATTTTCCCATACTTATCCATATGAAGCATAATTTCCTAACCTGCGGGACCACGGGATGGTGCATGGAAATCCTGTTCACCGGACTCCACTCCCTGCAGGCCGAAAACCCGAAACTTACAGGGAATACCTCCATCTGGATGTTTCCCATTTATGGCTGCGCAAGCTTTCTGGCGCCCGTCTGCCGGCTGCTCAAAGGAAAAAGCCTGTTATTGCGGGGAGGCGTATACACCTGCTGCATTTTCTGCGGCGAATATGTAACCGGCTCTTTCCTAAAAAAATTTGACGCATGCCCCTGGGATTACAGCGAAGCTCCCTTGAATGTCCGCGGATTAATCCGCCTTGATTATGCGCCCCTCTGGTTCGGCGCAGGACTATTATTTGAAAAAATCCTCATAAAACGTTGAAAATCTTTCCTATTTGTTATATGATAATATGAAAGATTTTTAACGGGGAGGAGCGGGCATGAATATCCTGGTATGTAACAGCAGTTTAAAGAGCGTCTATATAGACCGGCCGTACTTTATCGAACATCCGGGTTCTGTCATTCATACTTTATATGGATGGCTGGTTATATTTATTTCTTTTTGTTTTGATAAATTTTTGATAAAGTCGTCTAATACTCTTCGTTTCCTGATATGTTCATTCATATATTTATCCATTCATTCACTGATATGCATATTCACTGTTTTCAAGGTTATCCCCAATGTTTGCTACGACATCTTTTTCCGCTTTATTCCCGGCGGTTTTTTAGGGCAGCTTTGGCTACGGCAGCATTCCGAAGCACAATTCTGCCGCTTTGGCCGCCGCGGCTTTTCAGGACAGCCTTTTAAAGCGCAATTCTGCCGCTTTGGCCGCCGCGGCTTTTCAGGACAGCCTTTTAAAGCGCAGCATACTGCGGTCTTTGCCGCGCCTTGCAAAGGGCTCTTACCCGGCATCAAATCGGACTTGCCTTAGGGCTTGGCCGTTGATGATATACATATATTTTTATTTTCTATTTACATCATAAGGAGGTTTTTATGAGACACTTAATGAGTCCGCTTGATTTTTCCGTAGAAGAATTGGATCGACTGATGAACTTAGCGGTTGACATCGAAGCCAACCCTGCCAAGTACGCGCATGCCTGCGAAGGGAAAAAACTAGCAACACTTTTCTATGAGCCAAGCACACGGACAAGGCTGAGCCACGAGGCCGCGATGCTGAACTTGGGGGGAAGCGTCCTTGGATTCTCTTCTGCAGAGTCCAGCTCTGCCGCCAAAGGCGAAAGCGTTTCCGACACCATCCGTACGGTTTCCTGCTACGCGGATATCTGCGCTATGCGCCATCCGAAAGAAGGCGCGCCCATGGTTGCCTGCCAGCATGCATCCATCCCGGTCATCAACGCCGGGGACGGCGGTCATCAGCATCCGACTCAGACTTTGACCGACCTGCTGACGATCCGAAACCTGAAAGGACATCTGGACAACATGGTTATCGGGCTTTG
Source organism: uncultured Dorea sp. (assembly GCA_910577685.1). Lineage (GTDB taxonomy): Bacteria > Bacillota > Clostridia > Lachnospirales > Lachnospiraceae > Sporofaciens. Next base: position 35,400 of record CAJTOH010000013.1, read on the forward strand.
CGGAGACTTAAAGTTTGGACGTACCGTCCATTCTCTGATCCATGCCCTTGTCAGATATTCAGGGATCAAGTTCATCCTGATCTCCCCGGAAGAATTAAGGCTTCCCGGCTACATGCGTTCTGACGTACTGGATAAGGGGAATATCCCGTACAAAGAAGTTGTCCGGCTTGAGGACGCATTGCCGAAACTGGATCTGCTCTACATGACCCGCGTCCAAAAGGAACGCTTCTTTAATGAAGAGGATTATGTACGCATGAAAGATTTCTACATTCTGGATTCCAAGAAAATGGAGCTGGCTCCCAAAGATATGTACGTCCTTCACCCGCTTCCGCGCGTCAACGAGATTTCCGTCGAAGTGGACAGCGACCCCAGGGCGGCCTATTTCAAACAGACCCAGTACGGCGTCTATATCCGGATGGCGCTCATCCTGACGCTGCTCAATATCGAAGTGTAGGAGGGAAGATCATGTTAAAAAATACACTGAATGTAGGACGTATCGAAGAAGGTTTCGTATTAGACCATATACAGGCGGGACGCAGTATGGACATCTACAAATATCTCCATCTGGACAAGTTAGACTGCTGCGTTGCCATCATAAAGAATGCCAAGAGCAACAAGATGGGTAAGAAGGACATCATGAAGATTGAGTGTCCAATTGATTTTATCGATTTAGACGTATTGGGATTTATCGATCACAATATTACCATCAATCTCATCAAGGATTCTGAGATTGTAGCTAAGAAATGCTTACATCTGCCTAAAGAGATTACCAACATAATCCGCTGTAAGAATCCGAGATGTATCACCTCGATCGAACAGGGGCTTGACCACGTATTTGTCCTGACTGACCCGGAAAAAGAAGTCTATCGCTGTAAATACTGTGAAGAAAAGTATCATGGGAAGCTAAAATAGGCTCAGGCCTAATTAAAAAAGTCAATGAGCAAGTGAGAATATCTCTGTTCATTGACTTCATTCTTTCTTGAAAAGATCTGCAAGCAAGACGATAAGCCGGGTTATGTCGTTGGGTAATCATCTATCTAGCCCCGCCGTTACCGGCGGGATCAAGCAACCTACCTAAGACGTGACGGGCCGCCACATCGTCTTTTTCCGGTCTTGCTTCGGATGGGGTTTACATGTGCCCCCGCTGTTACCAGCAGGGCGGTAGTCTCTTACACTGCCCTTCCACCCTTACCATATACATGGCGGTACATTTCTGTTGCACTTTCCTTGGAGTCGCCTCCACCGGACGTTATCCGGCATCCTGCCCTGTGAAGCCCGGACTTTCCTCATCTGCTGCCTTTCGGCCTAACCGGCCGCCCTATAGGGCTTCCGGCCGCCGGCAAGCCGGCAAAGGGAAGCTCTTAGCAGTCGAAAATTTGCAGACGCGATTACCTGTCTTACTTGCAATTACTTGAAACAACGTATTCCATACTAACACAAAATTCCGGGAAAATCAATCATCGGAAACTCTTAATCCAATTAATTAAAGAATCATGATACACATTATCCGTGACATCCTTCTTCATCTGCTCCGTAACCGGACCGTTCTTTTCCATGATCGTAAGAATAGCCTCCTGAAGTCCGGCAATCCTGCCTTTCTCAAAAGCCTCCGGCTGATCCTCCGGCTTCTCCGGCTCTTTCTTTCCCTCGGCATCAGCCCGGGACAGGCTTTCCATGGCTTCGTCAATCATCTTCCCTGTCACGGTCTCCAGTGTCTCCCTGGATTCAAGCTTCGCCTTCTCCTCCTCAACGGATTCCAGCATCACCTCCGCCACCTTCTCAGCCACAATATCTGCCGCAGCCTCGGCGACTTCCTCTTCCGCAATCCTCTTTTCACCCGAATCCGCCACAACCGCCACATTCAGCTCCTGCCCTTCGGAAGCCGGAACCCAAATCTCTCCCGAATTCGCCTTCACGCTGACCGAGATACGGCCGTTATCCACAGCCACCTTCTCGCCTGACAGCATACCCACATAAAAAGCTCCGTTTGCTGCCGGAAGACTCATAGTAAAATCGCCGTAGTCATTATTCACAGTAACGATAACCGATTCTCCCTCATAATTCCTCGCAAATGCATACTGCCGATTCGTCAGCATCAATTCCTGATAATCTCCATAGGACAGAGCCGGCGTACTCTGGCGCACCTTACCTAAGGCCGCTACCAATCTGGTATATGGATTCTCTTCTATGACATGTTCATAGTCATCAAGAGACAGAGCCGGTCTTAAGGAATCGTCGGAGTGCCGCTCTTTGCGCCCCTCAATCCCGAACTCCGAACCGTAATAGATCGACGGTACTCCGGGCAGCGTATACATCAAGACGTGTACGGGCGCAAAATGCGCTTTGTTATTCAGCTTTGTGTAGATTCTCTCCACATCGTGGTTATCCACGAAATTATAGAGCTTCAAACCGTCCGGACGGCTGCCTCCCATACCGTAGAGCCTTTTTACCGTATGGGCAATCTCAAAATAATTGTGGTCGTTATGCCCCGAATACAAGGCTTTATGCAGATGGTAATTGGTGACGGAATGTAAGGTTCCTTCATTCACCCAGCGGTTGTAATCCCCGTGGATAACCTCTCCCATCAGCCAGAAGTCAGGCTTCACTTCATTGGCCACCTGCCGAAGCGCCTTCATGTATTCAAAATCCAGCACATCCGCCGCATCCAGACGGATCCCGTCCACGTCAAACTCCTTTACCCAGAAGCGGATTACATCCCCAATATAATCCCGCACTTCCGGATTCTGCTGATTCAGTTTCGCAAGGAGATCGTAGCCTCCCCAGTTCTCGTAAGAAAACCCGTCGTTAAACTCATTATTTCCCCAAAAATTCACGTTCCGGTACCAATCCTTATACCGCGAATTCTCCCTGTTCTTTTTGATATCCTGAAACGCAAAAAAATCCCGTCCGGTGTGGTTAAACACTCCGTCAAAGATAACTTTCACTCCTTGGCTGTGACACTCCTCCACAAATGCCGCCAAATCCTCGTTCGTTCCAAGACGGCTGTCCAGCTTCTTGTAATCCGTAGTCTCATATCCATGCCCCACCGATTCAAAAAGCGGGCCGATATAGATTGCGTTGCATCCAATCTCTTTGATATGTGCAATCCACGGCAACAGCGTATTCAGTCTGTGCTCCGGCTCCCCGTAGGAATTCTGCTTCGGCGCTCCGGTAAGCCCTAACGGATAAATGTGATAAAATACTGCCTCGTCATACCATGCCATCGTTATCCGTACCTCCTAAAAAATATTTCCAATATCACTGACATGAAGCGGCCTTCCTGCGTGATACCTTTACATTCTATCACAAAATGCCGCCGTCTGCCATAAAAAATACGGATATCGCACATTCAGACTTAAAGCGAAGAGGAAAGCCGAACCGTTACATCCGGACAACCACATCCTCGATCAGCTCTTTGCCGTCCGCAGCCCCCGTCGCCAAAGCATCGCATCTCTCGTTCTGGGGATGTCCGTCGTGGCCCTTAACCCAGATGAAAGTCACCCGATGCTTCTCTTTTGCCGCCAGCAGGCGTTTCCACAAGTCCACATTCTTCACCGGCTCGTTCTTCCCCCGTTTCCAGCCTTTCTTAATCCACCCGTCGATCCAATGCCGGTTAAACGCATTAACCACATACTGGGAATCGGAATACAGTTCAACCTCGCAAGGACGGTTCAGCGCCTCCAGCCCTGCAATCACAGCCATCAGCTCCATCCTGTTGTTCGTCGTCTTCTTATATCCCTGAGACAATTCCTTCGTGTGAAGCTCTCCCTTCGTATCCACATATTCCAGCACCGTCCCGTAGCCTCCCGGCCCATCCGGGTTCCCTCTGGCAGCGCCGTCCGTATAGATCTTTACCTTCATGCCCGCTCTCCTCTCGCCGCAATATTATCCGTCTGTCTCAAATACCTGCTGTTGGTTCCTGACCCTCATCACCCGATCCCGATATGGTTCCGAGATAGAATCGGCCGCCAGTCTGTCGCAAGTCTCATATTTTCCCCATAAATGCATGGGAAACGCACAGCCTGTCCGGGTATGCCTCATAAAATAGTCGAACCCCCATGCATACTGTTCTTCCTGCCTTGGATCAAGGGGAAGGAACGCCACATCAATAGACTCGCCCTCGATACGGCCGATCTCATACTGGAATCCGCGTCGCATCATCTCGTTATACTCGTCGCTTTCTTCCTCCCAGTGCCACCAGTTCAGATCCCCCGCATGGTAAATCGTCCTCTCTCCCACATGTACCAGAAAAGCGACGCCCTCGTCGGTAGAACGCAGGGTACGGATCTTCATGCCGTCAAGGGAAATCTCCTTGCGCGGCCCTATATAAGTGCATCTTCCCTCCGGCCCCTTTACCTCGATATCATCCGAAAGAATATAGTGGATCTCTCTGAAATCCCTCTCCCATTCAAAAATATGTTTTTGAAAATGATCGGGATGGACATGGCTTGCAAAGACATAAAGCTTGGCCGTCTCCGCAAATTCCGGAAGGGTTCCCTCATAGTAATCGAAGATCAAAACCCTGTCGTCCACCTCCGCCGCATACCCGCTGTGACATAAATATGTTATCTTCATATATCTCTTTCCCTCCGCGCAGACCGCCCCGGGCGGCAGATTATACTTCCCCCTGAATCACCTCAACCGCATGAACCAGCTCCGGAAGCAGGTACTTTAGAACCTCCCTGACTGCCTGCGGCTTTCCCGGCAGGTTCACAATCAATACTTCTCCCCTGATTCCGGCAACGCTCCTATTGAGCATCGCGCGCTTCGTTAATTTCATGGAATATGCGCGCATGGCCTCCGGAATACCTACAATCGGTTTCTCGATAATATCCATCGTTGCCTCCGGCGTACAGTCCGATGGCCCGCAGCCCGCTCCGCCCGTAGTCAGCACAAGGTCTGCCGAAAATGTGTCCGTTATTCTCGTCATCACCGCCGCAAGAACCTCCCTGTCGTTAGGGATCGCCCCCATGTAGGTGATCTCAAGACCTGCCCCCTCCATCATCTCCATAACGGCCTCGCCGCTTTCATTCGCCGCGCTCCCTCTATATACCTCCGTACTCGCCGTAATAATCGCCACTCTCATAACATACCTCCGTTATTTCCCGGAAACCCTCGTACTTTTCTAAAATCTCCTCTTTATCCATATTCCCCGGAAACTCTCGTATCTTTCTAAAAACTCCTCTTTATCCATACAAGAAAGTCCGTGAACAGTTCACGGACTTTACCCCATAATGTCTGTCAGATCAATCATAGCAAATTATACCGGAAGTGTAAAGGACTTTGCATCAGATAATAATGCAGACCAGCCCTCCGTTGCTGTCGTTGACGATCTTCTGCATGGTATCCTGAAGCTTCTCCTGACTTTCGTCGTTAATCATGGCCATCTTGTTCTGCATCCCGTCCATCACCAGTTCCTCAATGGACTTTCCGAAGATATTCGTACCCCAGATTCCCTCCTCGCTCTCCTTCGCATCCTTGATGTAGCGGATCAAATCCTGAGCCTGCTGTTCATTTCCCACAATAGGCGCAATCTCCGTCTCAATGTTAGCACGGATAAGATGAATAGAAGGCGCCTCCGAATGGATCTTAACCCCGTATTTGTTCCCCTGTTTGATAATGGTTGGTTCTTCCAGAGTGATCTCGTCTTTCTGGGGACTGACCACGCCGTAACCCCGCATCCTTACCGAGGCAAACGCGTCCCTCACCCCTTCGTACTCCTTTTTCAGTTCCGAAAGATTCTTCATGGCCGCCACCAGCTCATACTGCCCCGCAATATGAGTTCCGGTCAGCTCGCTTAACATCTCATAATAGAACTTTTCCGCCACCTGTATGCGTACCTTCACACAACCGGTATCCATTTCGATATGGTCTACCTTGATCTCTTCTATGTACATGCACTCCGGCATCTCAATTCCTGCCGCCGCATCCCTAATCTCTCCGAAACGATTCAGGATATCTTTGATATGTACCAGCATTTCCTGCTTAATCTTGTGATCCCTGGGCAGCATTTCCACCCATTTCGGAACGAAGAACTGCACCTCGGAAACCGGGAATTCATATAGCACTGCTTCCATAATCCGGGTAATATCATCCTCTTTAAGCTGCTCGCAGTTGACCGGAATCGCCTGAACGCCGTACTGCTGTTCGCACTCCTCAGCCGTCTGTTTCGCCTCGTCGCCGAAAGGTTTCTTGGAATTCACCAGCACTATAAAAGGCTTTCCAATACTTTGCAGTTCCCGTATGGTCTTCTCCGTACCTTCCCGGTAGTTCTCCCGCGGGATATCCGTAATACTGCCGTCCGTGGTAATCACGATACCTATGGTTGAATGATCGTGGATAACCTTGCGCGTGCCTATTGCCGCCGCCTTGGTAAAGGGTATCTCATGGTCGAACCACGGCGTCTTCACCTGTCGTTCTTCACCGCCCTCCACATGGCCGGACGCGCCCTCTACCATATACCCGACGCAGTCTATAAGCCTGACACGTACCTTCACATCCTCCGAAACCTTGATCTCCGCCGCTTCCTTCGGGACGAACTTCGGCTCTGTGGTCATAATCGTCCGTCCCGACGCAGACTGGGGAAGTTCATCCTTGGTCCTTGCCCTTCCGTGTTCGTCTTCCATATGCGGAAGCACCAGCACATCCATGAATCGCTTGATAAATGTAGATTTTCCCGTCCTTACCGGGCCTACCACTCCGATGTAGATCTCACCGTTTGTCCTTGCCTGTATGTCCTTGTATAAATGATATTGCTCCATACTCCTGCCCCTTCCATTCGTGGTGTTAGAATATATGCAGGCTTGAGATGGTTTAGACTATATTAAAACAAGTTTCAGTTAAACTTTACCGTAATGGAACAGATTTCCGCGATAGTTCCGACCCTCATATTCGGTCCGAAGATCCCCACGCCGGATGTCACGATATTGTGCATATCTCCTTTTTTCAGATATCCGCAGGCATTCTCCCACATCAAACGAATGGTCAGGTTCCCCGGCCACACCTGCCCGTCGTGGGTATGGCCGCACAGGTCCAGATCCACTCCCGCGTCCGCCAATTCCTTAAGCTCTTTCGGCTGATGGTCAATGACAAATATAGGCTTGGACAAATCCATATCCGCCGTAATCTCCTGCGGCGTCTTCCGGGTCTCAATTCCCCGGCCCGGGCGATGCCTGTCCGGACGGCCGTAGAGATACACGCTGTCCGCAATGGTCACCGATTCGTCCCTAAGCAGCGTGATCCCCGCCCTCTCAAGGAACTCATCCATCCTGACGTCGCTTTCTTTCTTTCGGCTCCCTCCGAAGGTAAAACCGGCGAGAATTTTTTCCTTGATATCATGATTCCCATAGCAGGCATAAATCCCGTATTTGCTGCGGATCTCTTTTAAGATAGTGATTAGTTTCTCCGGGTCTTCTAACGCCTCGTACTCATTGTCAAAGATATCCCCTGCAAAGATCACCAAATCCGGCTCTTCCGCATTAATCTTGTCAACCATCTTCCGGATATGCTCGCAGCCGATATTGTAACCCATATGTAAATCCGCCGCCATGACTACCTTCATCTGCTTAAGGTCGTCCGCCTTCTTGTCAATCTTTACCTCATATCTTGTGGTTTTGATGTTTCCTGCATTCACCATTCCCCAGATACTAAGCACAGCAATTCCGACCGCGCAGATGACTCCCGAAATCACAAATACCTTGAAGCTTCTCAGCTTTTCCTGATTGATTCTCTTGCTTCTTTTCAGAATCACATGGATTACATCCGCCGTCCCCACCACTAAAATAGTATAAAGCAGGATTCCAAGCCAGTAATTTCCTATCTTTACGAAAAAACGTTTCACAACTCCCGACGGAAGGAAGAAGCCCACCCCCATGGCGCTGGCAAAAAACAGGTAAACCGTCGAAACGATCAGGCGCGCCCGAAACTTCCGGAACTCATGCCGGCAGGTACTCAGCCACCGAATAATCCACCGGATAATATATACATTGACCAACGCATACAGCGGAGACAATAATATCGCTAACATAATCCTCACTCCTTCTTTCCTTTGTATCCTCTAACACCTCTTGATAATCCGTAATTCCTTTTCCCTCGTTGGGATGGCCGATAGAATATCCGCAATCCGCCGCATACACGCACAAAAGCGCCAGACAGCTCCACACCAGCACATTTTTCTTAATCTCCCGTATCCGGTTGTCCAGAAGGGGCGCCGCCACATACACGATTACCATGCCCCCGATTCCGAACACCAGCAAGCCCTCCGCGCAGATTCTGCCGTTCAGGTTCAGAAAATATCCGCTGTAGTCCCACCATTTCTTTCCCTCATAGAAGGTCTCAAGATAGTAAGACGTCCCGTACTCCACAACCCCGCATACGAAAATAATGCTGAAAAACTGGATTACCGGATGATTCCGCACTCTATTTAACAGCGTAAGAAGCAGTACCCCGCCCGACCCGTAAATAGGAAGCCACGGCCCGTGAAGGGTTCCGCGGTTGACAAACACTCCGTCCAGCACCAGATGAATACTTACCTCCCAGCACCAACCGATCAAAGAGAAGATAAAAAACAGCATAATCAGAGACCACACGGAATAGTGGCGCATATAGTGAAAGGTTTCGAATCTCTTCTGTTTCATCGCCTCCGGGAAATTGGACAGCCTAACAGGATAGACTCTTCCTTCCGCCGCATCCTTATACATTCCAAGCCGCGTCTTAAGTTCCCGGTTCTCTTCGTAGTCTCTGTCTTCTCTGGAATCTCCCGGCAAAATACCAAACCAGTCGGATAAAAAGCCCTTAATTCCCCCCGGCTTTTTTACACTGTCCTCCTGCTCTTTCTTCCACTCCACCACGTCCGCATAGGATTCTTCCAGGATCTCCTGCGACGCCCTCTCATACAGATATGAATCATTCAGAAGCTCCGCCCCCGGAAGCTGCGCCTCTTTTGCCATAAGGCGCAGCCTTGCATAATACTCGCAGTACGCCGCCAACTGGTAGGGCAGGGAATAGAAGACCTCCGTAACCCCAAAGGTAAAGGCCCCGAGGAGGATCCACCCGATAAAAGAACATTCCATCTTGAAACATTCCCACTTATGTCCCCGCATCATTTTCCGGGAAAGCGTAATTGCCTGCCGCCCGCCAATCTCCGGGTTCTCTGCCAGAATATAGGGGACTAAGAAGTATGAGTAATACTTGATAAACCCTCCGACAATAGTCAGCGTCCACAGTAACAAATAGACCATATACACAAGCATGGCAAGCGATACCTTTATCCACCGCTTCATGCGCAGCAAGAACATGAACCGGTGAATCGGCAGCTTCTCATAGCAACGGCTCTCAAGAAACATTCTCGCCGCAATCACCGAATAAGTATTGACCACCAGCAGATAGAAGCCAAACACTCCTGCAAAAGCCAGCATAACCAATATAAGGCTCCCCAGATTATCCGAGCCGAACAAAGAATTAATCCCTGACACGAACATCACGATAAAGGAGCCTGATGTGATGCCGTTGACCAGCTTCGACAATGCGCCTTTGCTCCTTCCCAGGACCCGGCTGCCCTCCTTCGACCGCTCGATCTCCGCCTCCTTAAGTCTCTCTGAAAGTTCCCTCCCTTTTTCGTGGTCTCCCATCAGAATATGCTCCACTACGTCAAGCAGTCCGACGCTGCCCATCGCCACTCTGGTATCGCTCTCAGACGCGTCGCCGGCAAAATCCTCCTCTGCCGGTTCCTGTATCTGCGCGTCTACGGCCAGCACCTTCTCCGAGGAATACATCCTCACAAAATTATCAAAACTCGAGCTTTGCAGCCCCAGAAATACAGCAATCAGACCCGTCATCACCAAAATCATATAATGTCTTTTAACCGTCTGTCTTGCTCTGGCTTTTATCTCTCTCCTAGTCATAACTATCCTCTTCCGTAAATTTCCACAATACATAGCGTCTTGCGCCCATCGGCCGCAACACTCTATATAATACATGATTTTTTTTAGAAAGAAAATATTTTTTTATAATCTTAAACGGAAATTAAGAATATGATAAGATCTGAAACTATGATACAATGAACCTAATGAACGACTAACGCGATAGAAAGAAGTGAGCTTGCGGCACAGCTTTTAAATCTTCTCTACAACATCATAGACCGCACCTACATAGGGAAAATTCCCTGCTAGGACACTATTGCCCTAGCAGGGCTTGTGCTCTGCCGTCTGGTTACGTTCCCCCCTTAACCTTCCGAAGGATTACTCCTGCCACTGCAATGCCTGATGCTCCGGCCTTCCGTCCCGGAGCATCAGCTCATTCACCGCTTCCCCCGGATCTTTTCCTTCGAATAACACTTCGCTTACTTTATCAATGATCGGAAGCGACACGCCGTACTTCTTTCCCAGCTTCACCGCTGCTTTGGCGGAGTACACGCCTTCCACCACCATCTGCACCTCGTCCATAGCTTCCTGCATAGTGCGTCCCTGCCCGATCAGGTATCCCGCTTTCCGGTTACGGCTGTGGACGCTGGCGCAGGTAACAATCAGATCTCCGATTCCGGTAAGCCCTGTAAAGCTCTCCACCGCGCCTCCCATCTTCACGCCTAATCTGGCAATCTCCGCAATCCCCCTGGTGATCAGCGCCGCTTTCGTGTTGTCTCCATAACCCAATCCGTCTGCGATTCCCGCCGCCAGAGCGATTACATTCTTAAGAGACCCGCCCAATTCCATCCCGCGCATATCAGGGCTTATATAGACACGGAACACTTCATTCATAAAGACATCCTGAAGATACTCTGCAATCTCTTTCCTTCTGGCGCCCACAACCACAATGGTAGGCAGCCCTCTTCCCACTTCCTCCGCATGGCTCGGCCCCGATAAAACCGCTACCTCCGCCTGAGGAATCTCCTCTTCGATCTGCTGGGAGAGCGTCATCAGCGTACTCTCCTCAATTCCCTTGGCCACATCCACGATGATCTGCCCCTTCGCCACATACGGGTTCATCTTGCGTGCGGTACTTCTCGTAAACGGAGACGGAACCGCCAGCACGATAAGATCCTTCCCCTTCGCAGCTTGCTCCATATCCGTGGTAAACGCCATGTCTTCCGGGATCTTCACCCCCGGCAGCTTGCTCACATGCTCCCTTCTCTCGGACAGCATCTCAACTTCCTCTTCACTGATTGACCATACGGTAACCTGATGCCCGTTCTTGTGGAGCAGAAGAGCCAGCGCCGTTCCCCAGCTTCCCGCGCCCATAATTCCAACATTTGCCATCGTCCTTCAATCCTTTCTTTTTCTATATATCTTATCAATTACTGCCGCAAACTATTCGGACCGTCACTTACTCTTTCCCACGCTCAGCTTATTCTCCGTTCCGGACAGAAGCCTCTTAATATTAGCCCGATGCTTGAAGAAAGCAGACGCCATCAAAAACGCCGCAATCCCATACATCTCATAAAGATAGTCCGGCGCAATCCCATATGCCCCGGACTGCCCGAGGTAGATGATCCCGCCCAGATAGAGTACCACCACCGCTAAGGATCCCAGAGAGACATATTTGGTTCCGGCAACGATTCCCAGAAATACCGCCAGACAAATCAGAACCATCCAGGCATTGGTCGTGCTCAGAAGCAGTCCGGCAGTCGTCGCAATCCCTTTACCGCCTTTGAACTTCATATAAAATGGATAATTATGCCCCAGAACCGCTCCCATGCCCGCGTACATGGATAGAAGCGGAAGCATGTCCCCATGGCTTTCCCCATAGATGAAACGCACCAGAAGGACCGCAAACACACACTTGAAGGCGTCTCCTAGGAACGTCACGGCTCCCGCCTTCCACCCCAGCGTCCTGAGCGCGTTGGTGGTCCCGGCATTGCCGCTTCCTTTACTGCGGATGTCTATATGATGCATCTTCCCATAGAGATACCCTGTCTGCAAAAGCCCGAATACATATCCGATTAATACACTGACCAAACGTTCCATATTAACGCTCCTTTTCCTTTCTCTCTCTGATAAAGAACTTCAACGAGGTTCCGCAAAATCCGAATGCTTCCCGTATCTTATTCTCCAAATACCTCGTATATGAAAAATGCATCAACTCCTTGTCATTGACAAAGATTACGAATGTAGGCGGCTTCACGGATACCTGGGTAATATAGTAAAGCTTCAGCCTCTTCCCCTTGTCCGACGGCGGCTGCTGCATCGCTACCGCCTCCGTCATAATCTCGTTAAGCACCCCTGTCGCCACGCGCATAGACTGGTTCTCGATCACCATATCAATCATATCGTATAATTTTACCAGACGCTGTCCCGTCTGTGCGGACACATACATAATCTTCGCATATGGCATAAACGACAGGACCCGGCGGACTTCATTCTCATACTCCCGCATCGTCTTATCATTCTTCTCGATTGCATCCCACTTATTGACGACAATAATAATCCCCTTGCCTCTCTCATGGGCGATTCCTGCGATCTTCGCGTCCTGTTCCGTCACGCCTTCCACGGCGTCGATCACCATCAGAACCACGTCTGAGCGCTCCACGGCGGACACCGCCCGGATGATACTGTAACGCTCCAGCTCCTCTTTGATCCTGCTCTTCCTTCGAAGTCCGGCGGTGTCGATGAATACATACTCTTTCCCGTTATAAATAATATCCGTATCAATAGCGTCCCTTGTGGTCCCCGCTATATCCGACACAATCACCCTCTGTTCGCCGAGAAGCTTATTAATGATGGAAGATTTCCCTACGTTCGGTTTCCCGATGATCGCCACCCTCGGCCTGTCATCCTCCTCTTCCCCGGCGTCTCCTTTAGGGAAGTATTTTATTACTTCATCCAGCATATCCCCAAGCCCCAGCCGGGACGCTGACGAAACCGGAAAGGGATCGCCGATCCCGAGGTTATAGAACTCATACACATCCGGCATAAATTTTTCAAAACTGTCCACCTTGTTCACCACCAGAAGGACCGGTTTTGCCGACCGTCTCAGCATGTCCGCCACCTTCGAATCAGCGTCCACCAACCCCTGACGCACATCGGTCAGGAACAGGATCACATCCGCCGTATCAATGGCAATCTGCGCCTGCTCGCGCATCTGCGACAGAATCACATCCTTGCTCTCCGGCTCGATTCCTCCCGTATCCACCAAGGTAAATTCCCTGTCAAGCCAAGAAACGTCCGCATAGATACGGTCCCTTGTCACCCCCGGCGTGTCTTTCACGATTGAAATCATCTCGCCGGCCAGCGCATTAAAAAGGGTTGATTTTCCTACATTGGGCCTTCCAACGATCGCCACTACTGGTTTATTCATACTCTATCTCCTATTCTGCTCATCTAGATCTCCGATACCGCCGCAACAAGTGAAAGCCTTCCGCGGCATCCTGCGCTTTCAGACGCGCAGGACGGCTTCCACAAAGTCTTGTCCGCTTGATTTTACAATATCCGCACGCACTTGTAAAGCCTCTTCCACTTCCGAAAGGGTCACATCGTCCAGAAATACCTCTTCCCCGCTGCGGAACATATTGCAAGGTAAAAGCAGCCTTTCCCCAAGCTCTCTGCCCCGAAGCTGCGCAATCAGGTCCCGTCCCGTAATCAGCCCCGACACTGTGATCATCTTCCCGAAGAAATCGTTTTGGATCGGATAAATGTGTATCTTGGTCTTAGGATACTTACTCCGAAGCTTTTCGGCCATCTTCCGAATATACGGATATGCCAGAACCCCCGTCGCCACGGAAACCTCTCTCTCCCTGCCGTCGCCCTTCGCCTCTTCATAGGCCTGCTGAAACTCGTCTTCCAGCAGGCGAAGCATCCCGACGCCGTTCTCAAGCTGCAGATAACCGTCATACCGCTCTTGTTCCGGCACTTCTTCCCCTGCCAGAATATACCATTCGTCTCCCCCATGGATAAAATGGATCCCATGCTCTTTATAAATCCGATCCTGCCACAGATGAATCGTCTCTAAAACCTGTCTCGCGTCTTCCTTCCGAAACGGCTCCAAGGGATACAGCCCCTCCCGGTATCTGGTAAGCCCCACAGGAACCACCGACACACTCTGCAGGCAGGGGATATACTTTGTCAGTTCGCGGATGCTGCGCTCTAGTTCCTCCCCGTCGTTGACGCCCTTACACAGCACAATCTGGCCGTTCATCAGAATCCCGCCTTCATAGAGACGGTCTACCTTCTTCAAAGCCTCGCCGGCGAAACGGTTGTGAAGCATCCGGCACCGGAGTTGGGGATTCATGGTATGGAACGATATATTAATAGGCTCCAGACGGTAGTTCACTATTCGGCTGATGTCATGGTCGCTCATATTCGTAAGCGTCACATAATTCCCCTGAAGGAAAGACAGCCTGGAATCGTCGTCCTTGAAATACAGCGTCTCACGCATTCCCCTGGGCATCTGGTCGATAAAGCAGAAGATACACTTATTCTTACAGGAACGGTATTCGTCCATCAGCCCCTGCTCGAATTCAATCCCCAAGTCTTCCTCAAAGTCTTTCTCTATCTCAAGTTCCCATTCCTCACCGTCCGGCTTCTTGATTAGAAGCACCAGGTCTTCATCATTCACAAGGAAATGATAGTCAAACACATCGCCGACTTCACTGTCATTGATAGAAATCAGTTTGTCGCCCGGTTCAATTCCCATCTCCTCTGCGATACTGTCCGGCAGTACATTCTTTATTACATGCTCATGCTTATTTACACTCATTATTCAAATATCCTTTTCGTTTTCCCGTAAGATATAGCTTTAGTATAGCACATCCCTGCCGCAATTTCCATACAATGTAGAATCTATAGTTGACCGCCCTCCCTAAAAAATGATATAAATATCTTAGGATTGTATCAACTAACACACATAGGAGATTAACATGCCAAACATCAAATTAATGGAAACGGCGCTTCCAATCGCGCCCCTAAAGATTGCGGCTCTCGATTCCTGTAAGGAACTTGGGCAGAAAGTAGACCAATACATCGTAGGATTTCGTCAGGACACGCTGAGGGAGTCTTTGGATTCTCCGCTTTTTTCCAGCTATCGTCCGGATACCTATCTGGTTGGCTGCCAATGCCCGCGCTTTGGCACAGGGGAAGCCAAAGGCCTGATCCGCGAATCTATCCGCGGTAAAGATCTATTCGTCATTGTCGACGTATGTAACTACAGCCTGACTTATACGGTCAACGGTCATCCGAACCACATGTCGCCGGACGACCATTACCAGGACCTGAAGCGCATCATATCGGCTGCCAACGGCAAGGCTCACAGGCTGAACGTCCTCATGCCTTTCCTGTACGAGAGCCGCCAGCATAAGCGCACCAAACGCGAATCCCTTGACTGCGCTCTGGCGCTTCAGGAATTAACGGAAATGGGAGTAGACAATATCATCACCTTTGACGCCCACGATCCCAGAGTTCAGAATTCCATCCCGCTCCACGGTTTCGACAGCTTCAATCCGCCTTACCAGTTCATCAAGGCGTTGCTGCGCGCAGAACCGGAGCTGATTGTGGACAAAGACCACCTGATGATCGTAAGCCCCGACGAGGGCGCTATGCATCGGGCCGTCTATTTCTCCAACGTAACCGGGGTGAACATGGGGATGTTCTACAAACGCCGGGATTATTCTACCGTCGTAAAAGGAAAGAACCCCATCGTCGCCCACGAATTCCTCGGAGACGATATCCGCGGTAAAGACGTAATCATTGTCGATGATATGATCTCTTCCGGCGAAAGTATGTTAGACGTGGCAAAACAGATCAAAGAACGCGGCGCTAACCGTGTATTCGTCTGTACCACCTTCGGACTGTTCACAGAGGGCTTCCAAATCTTCGACGACTATTACAACAAGGGTTATATCGACAGGGTCATCACCACCAATCTGACCTATCTGCCGCCGGAAGCATATGAAAAGCCATATTTCACGGCAGCAGACATGAGCAAATTCATCGCGCTGATTATTGATTCCATGAACCACGATATTTCCATCGGGAAAGTCTTAAATCCAACAGACAAGATCCACGCGCTTCTAAAGGAACACAACCGAAGACTGACCTAAAAACTCTCCGTCTTCCGCTTAAAAGGAAGAGGCTGCTGCGAAATAAGCAAATTTCGCAGCAGCCTCTTTTTTATATTCTTTATTGACAGAAATCCGTATAACTATTCCCGTTCTCCATCCCGATTCCCCGCGCAGCAGCCATCTCGGAAACCGTCACCAACTGGAACCCCGACTCGATCAGCTTCGGAATCAGCACCATGGCCGCATCCACGCTCTCCGTATGGATATCGTGCATCAGGATAATATCTCCGTCCTTCACCTTGTCCATAACGTTATCAATGGTGGACTGGGCGTCTCTGGTCTTCCAGTCCAGAGTATCAATATTCCATAGAATCAACGGCATACCGGCTATGGACTTCAACGTGCTGCCAATCGCGCCGTAGGGCGGACGAAGCAGTGAAGCCGGCTGGCCGGCCGCATCCTTTAAATTCTGATTCGTGCGGTCAATCTGATCGCGGATCCCGGCCGCATCCATCTTGGAAAGGTCCGGATGATCATACGAATGGCTTCCAAGCTCACAGCCGATCTCTTTCATCCTCTTAACCTCGTTCGGATATCTCGCCACATTCTTACCCTGCATAAAGAAGGTAGCATGGGCATGGTTGGCCGCAAGAGCCTCCAAAAGCTCGCCGGTACGTTTCCCCGGCCCGTCGTCAAAGGTCAGCGCAACCATAGGCCTGGACGGGTCTACATTGCTGTCCTCCATGGACTTAAGCACGCCCTCCTTGTCAAAAGAACACTTCGCCATCCCTATGTAAAGCTCTCCCTTCGCCATCTTCCCTTCCTGATCAAAGTAATAAGTGTTCTCGTCAATATCCTTCCAGCCGGTTATCATCTTTCCATCGGCATCAAGATAGTATCTGGAATCTTCCACGTCTACCCAGCCGGTCTTGCGAACGCCGTCCTCGTCCATATAATATCTGCCCTCTGCCGAGTCTACCCAGCCGGTCGCCTTATTCCCTTCCCCGTCCAGATAATACGTGTTCCCTTTGGAAACTACGAATTCATTGGTCACGTAAGTTCCGTCATGCCGTTTGAACCGGCTGCCGTCCCACTCTCCCAATACATTCTTCACCGTCAGCAGCGCGTCTAAGGTATCTATCCTGACCAATCCCATCCATGTCTGTTCAAGGGCCTTGCGGATCTTGTCCGAAAGCTGAAGGTGGATGGGATACTCTCCCTCCAAAGCGGTATCGGCATCGCATGTCACGGTATACCCCTTCCCTCTCTTAAAATCCTTCACAAGGTCCCGCGCCGTGTAACCCGACTCTCCGTCTAAAATAGTCTCTTCATTCCCCACCAGCTCCGCCTCTATCTCAAACTTCGGAAGCTCTTCCCCCTGCAAAATGGACGCCTCCTTAAGCTTAAGAAAAACGCTCGCCTCCTGTCTGGAAGCCGTCGCCGTAGTCAGAAAAAGAAGAGGCACCACGCAAATCAGCAAAAGAGTAAGAATACGCAGACACATCCTCACTCTCTTCACCTTTCGGATCCTCTTCTCCTTTAATAATCTTCGCTCCTCGCTTCTATCATTCGTCATTACTTACATCTCCCCATATATCCGGCCGATCCTTCAAGTCACGCAGGAACTAAACAAAATCTCTCTGCTTAGTTCTTTAGCTGAGTATACAGGAAATCAAAAAGTATTTCAATAAAGATTATGTTAAGAATATTTAATTATTCTTTAATATTTTTATCTGATTATACGAACCCGAAGCACTTCCTTCACCTGATTGAGTTCTTCCTCCAAACGGTCCGAGACGGTACTGTCTATATCAATCATTGTATACGCGTATTTTCCTTTACTCTTATTCGTCAGATCAGCAATATTCATGTTATCCTTTGCCAAAATATTCGTGAACTGCCCGATCATGTTCGGCACGTTTCTGTGAAGCAGGAGAATCCGGGTATTATCTCCTTTGATACCCATATCACAGTTGGGATAATTGACCGAATTTTTAATATTCCCATTCTCCAGATAATCCCTGAGCTGTTTTACCGCCATTTTGGCGCAGTTGTCCTCCGACTCCTCCGTGGACGCCCCCAGATGCGGAATCACGATGGCTCCTTTTACTCCCGCCGTCACAGGCGTCGGGAAATCCGATACATAATGCTTCACATGACCCGACAGAAGCGCATCCACCATCGCCTCCTCGTCTACCAGCACATCCCTCGCAAAATTAAGCACCACGACCCCCTTCTTCATAAGGCCGATCGCGTCTTTATTGATCATTCCCTTCGTCTGCTCCATAGCCGGAACATGGATCGTAATATAATCGCAATTCCCGTACAGCTCATCCACCGTCTTCGCATGGTGGATGCTTCTGGACAGCCTCCACGCCGATTCAACGGAAACATACGGGTCGTAGCCATATACATCCATACCGAGATTGGTCGCGGCGTTGGCAACCAGAACGCCAATAGCGCCAAGACCAATGACGCCGAGCTTCTTGCCCTCTAACTCGCACCCGGCGAACGCTTTCTTAGCTTTCTCCGCATCCTTTGCAATATTGCCGTCCTCCTCATTCTCCTGTACCCAGTTGATACCGCCGATGATATCCCGGGATGCCAGAAACATTCCCGCAATGACCAGTTCCTTCACCCCGTTGGCATTTGCGCCCGGCGTATTGAATACGACGATTCCGTCCTCGGCGCATCTCTCCAGAGGAATATTGTTGACCCCCGCGCCGGCTCTGGCGATCACCTTAAGGTTCTTCGAGAATTCCATATCGTGCAGGGCGGCGCTTCTCACCAGCACCGCGTCCGCCTTTTCCGGCGTGCCCGCCGGGACATATTCTTCCGTCAGTTTCTCAAGCCCCACGTCAGAGATTGGATTTAAGCAATAATATTTATACATGATTACAGATTCTCCTCTTCAAACTTCTTCATAAACGCCGTCAGCGCCTCGACTCCTTCTATCGGCATCGCATTATAGATACTTGCCCTCATACCGCCCACGGAACGGTGACCCTTCAGATTCTCGAATCCCGCTGCCTTCGCCTCTTTGACAAATCTCGCATCCAGATTCTCGTCTCCCGTCACAAAGGGAACATTCATCAGCGACCGGTACTTCGGCTCTACGGTTCCGCTAAACATCTTGCTCGCGTCCAGATAGTCATACAAAATCTTCGCTTTCTTCTCATTATACTCCTTCATCGCGCTAAGGCCGCCCCGGCTTTTCAGCCACTTAAATACCTTGCCGCAGATATAGATTCCATATGCCGGAGGCGTATTGTAGAGCGAGCCCGCGTCCGCATGGGTCTTGTATTTTAACATAGTCGGAGTTCCGGGAAGCACCTCGTCCGTAATCAGATCCTTCCGGATAATGACGATTACCGTACCCGCCGGACCGATATTCTTCTGCACGCCTCCATAGATCACACCGTACTTCGTCACATCAACCGGCTCGGATAAAAAGCAGGAAGAGACATCCGCCACAAGAAGCTTCCCCTTAGTATCCGGCAGCTCCTTATATTTCGTTCCGTAAATCGTGTTATTTTCGCAAATATATACGTAATCCGCATCTTCGGAAATCGGAAGATCCTTTACCTCCGGGATATAGGAGAACGTCTTGTCTGCCGAGGAGGCTACGATATTCACTCTGCCGTACTTTGCCGCCTCCTCGCCGGCCTTCTTCGCCCACTGTCCGGTCACAATATAATCCGCCGCCCTATTCTTCATCAGGTTCATAGGAATCATGGCGAACTGCTGCGACGCCCCGCCCTGCAGGAACAATACCTCATAATCGTCCGGTATCCCCATAAGGCCGCGCAGGTCTGCTTCTGCCGTATCAATAATCTCCTGAAATGCCTTTGAGCGGTGACTCATCTCCATGACGGACATACCGGTCCCCTGATAATCTAACATCTCCTCTGCCGCTTCTCTTAGCACTTCCTCTGGCAATACCGCCGGACCTGCTGAAAAATTGTACACTCTGCTCATAATCATTCCTCCACTTTTTTCTGTCGCTTCTGCCTCTTACCCCGTTGTCATCATCTGGCCGGTCTTCTGCTTCCGTTAATTGCCTTCCGCCAGATCCTTCTCGTCAAATACCTCGCTGATCGCCTTACCCGGCGCTACCATAGGCCACACTTTATCATCAGAGTCAATCTGACAGTCGATCACCACCGGCTTACCCAGAGCCAATGCTTTCGCAAAAGCTTCCTGAAATTCTTCCCTAGTCGCCGCCCTGATGCCGACCGCACCCATCGCCTCCGCTAATTTCACGAAATCTACCGCGTCGTTAAGCACGGTGGCCGAATATCTCTGACCGTAGAAGAGATTCTGCCACTGCCGCACCATTCCAAGCACATGATTATTGATAACCACCTGAATCACCGGAATATTGTGACGGACAGCCGTTGCAATCTCATTCATATTCATGCGGAAGCATCCGTCGCCCGCAATATTCACCACCGTCTTATCCGGTCTTCCCATCTTCGCCCCGAGAGAGGCTCCAAGCCCGTAACCCATGGTACCGAGCCCTCCGGAAGTCAAAAGTGTCCTCGGCTTCGTGTAGCGGTAGAACTGCGCCGCCCACATCTGATGCTGGCCTACTTCCGTTACCACAATCGCTTCCCCCTGCGTCTGACGGTAGATCTCTTCCACCACATAAGGACCTGTCAGCACCTCCGGATGATAGGACAGCGGAAAACGATTCTTATACTCCGTAATCTTCTCTATCCATTCCTTGTGTTCCTGCCGGGTCAGCCTGTCGTTCAATATCTTCAAAACTTCCTTGATATCTCCCACAACTCCGGCCGTGATCAGCACGTTCTTATCCATCTCCGCCGGGTCGATATCAAACTGCAGAATCTTGGCGTTGCTGGCAAATTTCTTCGCATTTCCGGTCACACGGTCGCTGAACCTCGCTCCGATTACGATCAGCAGGTCGCACTCGCTGACCCCGTAGTTAGACGTCTTTGTCCCATGCATGCCAAGCATCCCCGTATAGAGCGGATCCGTACCGGGAAACGCGCCTTTTCCCATCAGAGAATCGGTCACGGGTGCGTCCACCTTCTTGACGAAAGTAAACAACTCCTCGCTGGCATCGGATAAGATTGCGCCGCCCCCTACGAAGATATAAGGTTTCTCGGAATTCTCGATCAGTTTAAGGGCCGTATCGATCTCCGCCTCGTCTATTCCGTTCGGAGATGAAACTGCCTTCGGCTCTTCCCTCCGGTATTCCGCCTTATTTGCCGTCACATCCTTGGGAATATCGATCAGGACCGGCCCCGGCCTCCCCTTTTTGGCAATGATGAAGGATCTGCGTATGGTGTCGGCAAGCTCAGCCACATCCTTCACAATATAATTATGCTTCGTGATTGGCATTGTGACTCCCGCAATGTCGATTTCCTGAAAACTGTCTTTTCCAAGAAGGCTGACGCCTACATTACAGGTAATCGCCACGACGGGAATCGAATCCATATATGCTGTGGCAATCCCCGTAACGAGGTTCGTCGCCCCCGGGCCGCTGGTTGCAAAACACACGCCGACCTTTCCGGTCGCCCTTGCATATCCGTCAGCCGCGTGAGCGGCCCCCTGCTCATGGGAAGTCAGGATATGCGTAATCTCATCACTATGCTTGTATAACTCATCGTATACATTCAGGATGGCGCCGCCCGGATAACCGAACACGGTGTCCACACCCTGTTCCTTTAAACATTCGATCAATATCTCTGATCCTGTCAACTGCATATTCTGTCGTTCTCCTATTCTTTCTATAGTATATTGTATTCTGCCTATCCGCTATGACAAACTTATCTGCCCGGAATCTGCAGAATCGCTCCCCGGTTTCCGGAAGTCACCATAGCCGCGTATCTTGCCAGATATCCTGTCGTCACCTTCGGCTCTCTCGGCTTCCACGCGTCTCTTCTCTTCTGCATCTCTTCCTCTGGCACGTCAATCTCCAACTTAAGATTCGGGATATCAATCTTAATAAGATCTCCCTCTTCTACCAGCGCGATAGGCCCGCCTACCGCCGCCTCCGGGGACACATGTCCGATCGAAGCTCCTCTGGACGCCCCGCTAAAGCGTCCGTCCGTGATCAGCGCTACGCTGGAGCCAAGACCCATCCCCGCAATCGCGGAAGTCGGATTCAGCATCTCTCTCATTCCCGGACCGCCTTTCGGCCCCTCATAGCGGATGACAACTACGTCTCCTGCCACAATCTTTCCGCCCTTAATCGCGTCGATGGCATCCTCCTCACAGTCGAATACTCTTGCCGGCCCTTCATGGACAAGCATTTCTTCCACCACCGCAGACCTCTTTACCACGCTTCCGTCAGGCGCAAGATTGCCCTTTAACACCGCAAGACCGCCGGTAGGCGTATACGGATTGTCAATGGGACGGATTACCTCCGGGTCTTTATTAACTGCATGCGCAATATTCTCCCCAACAGTCTTCCCCGTTACGGTCATACAATCCGTGTGCAGAAGCCCCTTCTTATCAAGTTCCGCCATAACCGCGTACACACCGCCGGCCTCGTCGAGATCCTCCATATAGGTAGGGCCGGCCGGCGCTAAATGACAGAGGTTCGGCGTCTTCTCGCTGATGCCGTTGGCAAAATCAATCTCAAAATCCATACCGATCTCATGGGCAATGGCCGGAAGATGCAGCATACTGTTCGTAGAACAGCCGAGAGCCATATCCACGGTCAGGGCGTTTAGAATCGCCTTTTCTGTCATAATATCTCTCGGGCAAATATTTTTCTCCAATAACTCCATAACCTTCATGCCCGCCTGTTTCGCAAGGCGGATCCTCGCGGAATAGACGGCCGGAATGGTTCCGTTTCCTCCCAGTCCCATACCCAGAACTTCCGTCAGGCAGTTCATGCTGTTCGCCGTATACATACCGGAACATGACCCGCAAGTCGGGCAGGTCTTATTCTCGAACTCACACAGGTCTTCATCCGTAATCATCCCCGCCGCGTTTGCCCCCACTGCCTCGAACATACTGGAAAGGCTGGTCTTCTTACCCTTCACATGACCTGCAAGCATGGGCCCGCCGCTGACAAAGACGGTCGGTACGTTGATCCTCGCAGCCGCCATCAATAGCCCCGGCACGTTCTTATCACAGTTCGGCACCATAACAAGCGCGTCAAACTGATGCGCAATCGCCATGGCTTCCGTGGAATCCGCGATCAGATCCCTCGTTACCAGCGAGTATTTCATTCCCAGATGCCCCATTGCAATCCCATCGCACACCGCGATAGCCGGAAACACGACGGGCGTGCCTCCTGCCATGGCGACCCCCTGTTTTACCGCGTTCACAATCTTATCCAGGTTCATGTGGCCCGGCACAATCTCGTTATAGGAGCTGACAATTCCCACCAGCGGACGCTCCATCTCCTCCGGCGTAAGTCCCAGCGCGTTAAATAAAGACCTATGGGGCGCCTGCTGCTTTCCTTTTGTAACCGTATCGCTTCTCATAATATTCCTCCTACTCAATATATCCTGCAATCAGATCGCCCATCTTCTCCGTGCCGATCTGCTGTTTTCCTTCCGACATAATGTCAATCGTGCGGTATCCTTCCGACAGAACCCTTAAAACCGCCTGTTCAACGGCGTCCGCCTCCTTGTCAAGATCAAAACTGTACCTAAGCATCATTGCCGCAGACAGTATAGTGGCAATAGGATTCGCAATTCCTCTGCCCGCAATATCGGGCGCGGAACCGCCGCTTGGCTCGTAAAGCCCGAATTTCGTCTCATTTAAGCTGGCGCTGGCAAGCATCCCGATAGATCCGGTCACCATGCTGGCCTCATCAGACAGGATATCCCCGAACATATTCTCCGTCAAAATCACGTCGAACTGTTTCGGGTCTTTTACGAGCTGCATCGCACAATTATCCACAAGCATGTGTTCTAAGGCCACCTCCGGATACTCCGAAGCCACTTCCTCCACAACCTTTCTCCAAAGTCTGGAAGAATCCAACACATTGGCCTTATCAACGCTGGTTACTTTCTTTCTGCGTTTCATGGCAATATCGAATCCGCGCTTCGCAATCCTGCGAATCTCCTTCTCGTTATATGTAAGAGAGTCGTATGCCGTCATGACGCCGTCTTCCTCCACGGTCTTACGCTCTCCAAAGTACAGACCGCCCGTCAGCTCCCGCATAATCATCATGTCGAAACCGCCCTCTGTAATCTCTTCCTTAAGCGGGCATGCGCCCTTCAATTCATCATAAAGAACCGCCGGCCTTAAATTTGCAAAAAGATTCAGCTCTTTGCGGATTCGAAGCAATCCTGCCTCCGGCCTCTTTGACGGTTCCAACCGATACCACGGCGATGTCTTCGCGTCTCCTCCGATAGAACCCATCAATACGGCATCGCAGCTCTTTGCAGCCGCAACCGTCTCATCCGTCAACGGAACCCCGTGTACATCGATAGACGCCCCGCCCATCAAAAGCTGCGTATAGTCGAAGCTATGACCATAGGTCTCCCCCACCTGGTTAAGCACCTTCATTGCTTCCGTTACGATCTCCGGTCCGATCCCGTCTCCCTTAATCACTCCGATTTTCAGATTCATAATCCTCTTCCTTCCTGCAATGGCGCTCCTATCCGTATGCCCGTATCAATCCCATACCAAGCGCCGCAAACTTTATCCTTTATGATATCCTATTTTAATGTAGGTTTCAAGACTTTAATTCGTCAAATTGCCTGTTCCGTGTCAAATCCTGTAGATTTCACGGTTTTTCAGGCCGGTGGGAATGATTTCCTGTATAATATTCTCCATATAAAAAACCTTCCATGACCGCATTGCTGCGCCATGAAAGGTTTTCCTCAGAACATCCTTCCCTAAAACATCCCTGTTTTTGGGGACTTAGTTGAACCATCGCTGGTTTTTGCCGGACCGCCGTCTTTTGTATTGACAGCCTTCACAAATGCTACCGGTGACAACTCTGTAAAATATGCGCTCACATAATTGTCGCCAACCGCTCTAGGAACGATTACTTCCCAGAATCCATTGCCCTTCTCGTCTTCTGTCCAATGAAGCACATAGACGGTATCATTCTTTGAGATACCCTCAATATTGAATTCGATCGTAACCGGCAATGTCTCAGATGTTACATCCATTGGGCCGATCAATTTCAGCTCTGTTCCTTCCTTGTACAGATTTCCAAGAATCTGCTTAAGCCCTGCCTGTGTATCGATCTTGCTGTACGCTGCAGGAACCTTTCCTCCAAAATAGATACCGGAATCAAGATCATAAATTCCTACGCCTTTTGTGTCTGATGACACGCCAAATACGGTGTCTGAACTTGCGGCAGAAGAGCTGCTTCCTACTGAAGCGCTGCTTCCCACTGACGGACTGCTTCCTCTGTCAGAAGCAAAGCTCACCATACTCATACTAAATAATACTCCCAAAACAACTGTCAGGGAAACGGCTTTTTTCCATAATTTAACCATCGGATTTCCCTCCTTTCTTTTGTTTTTTTATATTAAAACCATAAAGGCCTTAATACCGATTTCATCTATTTCTAAATCTCCTCATCCGCCAAAGTATAGAACGTCTCCACGACCATCCGCTTCAGCTCCTCGTCGTTTGCATAGAATTCTTCATGAATCTCCCCTTGAATTCTTTTGCCTGCAACCGATATAATCGAATTATCAAAATCCAGTTCATCTATATAAAACGGAAGCGCCAAAAGCTCCGCTTTGCCGATATCAGTCGTCATATTTTCATCCAGAATGGAATACAATTCAAACAACAGCTTCGGATCCTTCTTCGCCTTTTCTTTCACAGCCTTAATATACTCTTTAATATATACTTTCTGTCTTTCCGCTCTCTCCTCGCAGCTTGCATATGTATGGATATCCCGCACATGGAGATATTCGAAACATCTCTCCCCCATCAGATGAACCGTATTTCCCGGCGCAAACATAGGGCTCAGCTTCTGAAGCTCAGCATCCACATACTCCGTATTCATCCGGAGCGTAACACCGCCCACTGCGTCGTTCAACACCGGAACCGCGTTAAAATTAACTGCGCAGTACCTGTCAATCGGAATATCCAGGAAAAGCGAGGATATCCGCTCCGCGGTTTTCCTGCAGCTATCGTCCCCGTCATTCCCATACGCGTACTGCAGGGTAAGCTGCATCGTACGCATCATCATAAAATCCCCCTTGGAATCATAGATATTGATAGGCATCATCAAATCTCGGGGGATATTCAATATTTTTATTTTTCTTGTCTTCGAATTGAGGCTGATCAGAAAAATGGCGTCGGACTGCCCCCGATCCCCCGGGAGTACGTCCTGATCCAACGCATTGCTATGGTCGACCCCGAGACAAAGGATATTAATCAAGTCCTCGTTATAGACATAACGCTTTCCCTCATAGCGGACGGGCCGCGCTTCTCCCTCTATGGCCTTATCCATTTTTAAAAGCGCGGAAGACCAGGACAGCCAGAAGAGAATGATTAAAAAAGCAAACGCTCCCGCCGCCAAAAGAAAGGCATATCTTTTCCTATCACTCTTCTTCATCCCGTACCCCTATAATCAGCCACCGGTTCGACGGCTGGTCACCAATACACGTAGATAACGTAATCATGGAATCCTTTTCCGTCGGAGTGAATTCGTCGTTAAAATGCGCCGGCCCCTGCCCAAACGCCTTGATATCCGTGATAAACTGCGCTCTGCCTTCCAACGTATCAAAATTGTAGCTCAGTGGAAGATAGCGGTCGTCAAAGACCACTGCAGCATAAATATTGTATTTAATCGCCTCATCCGGCAAATAGATGTCTATCTCCGAATGTTCTCTGAAAAAAGCCTCGTCGTCATAATTATGCAGACTTCCGAACATGGTCCCGTCGTTCATGTCATGTCCATAAATGATCGTATTAATCTCCCTGAAATCCCGGCTGTTAATATTCTCCGTGTAGATGGAACCCGGAAGCCCTTCTGTCTTTTCCATGGTTATGTTGAGATAGTCAACACTCCCGTCTACGCTTTGAAGAATCGGATAAGAAACCTTTGTTCCGGGTATCTCTATATATGCATAGACGTCTTCGTTCACTGCCTTAAACTCGTCGAAATCAACAGGGATATCCACCTTCTTCTTATTACCGTCAAGGTTCAGTTCCTGACTTTCCACGGATTTTTCACCCTTAGTACCCCCGGTATATAATATTCCTCCTACGATTGCAACCGCCGCAACAACAACAACCGCAATTCCTATCTTTACGTACTTTTCCACAACACTTCTCCTATTCGATTGATCTTGTTCTATAAGATTATAATCTTATAAAGTTTAATTGTCAACTCCTTTAAAGATTTATTTTTATACACAAACTATTGATAAAATAGCCTTGAAAGGGTGTGATATCATGAAAAATCTGAAACTTTTACGAAACCAGAGAGGATTAAGCCAACAGAAATTGGCCGATATCTTGCATATCAGCCAACAGTCTGTCTATAAGTACGAGAATGATATAACGTCTCCCGATATTGAAACACTAAAGAATATTGCAGATTTTTTTGAAACATCAATCGACTATGTTGTTGGCTATACGGAGCTTCCCCACAAGATTGAACCAACGGTCAAATTATCACTGAATCAGGATGAAGCCAAATTAATCCAAAAATACCAAAACCTTTCGCCAAAACGACGCTCTGTGATACACTCTGTTATCGACAGCTACTCCGAGAAGTACTAAAGAAAAATCTTCCGTATATTTTCCGCAGCTCTGCGCACACTAAAAAACGGGGTGATACAATGACTTTCAAAGATGAATTTCCTATTGGATTTACCATGTCTCTGGCACAGCACACCGACATCCTGACTCAGTTCGCCTCCCTTTCACCGGATGAACAGCAGCGGATTGTGGATGGCTCCCGCCAGGTAAAGAGCCGCAGAGAGATGCAGAATTATGTGGAGAATATGTTTCAGGGATAAGGGTTTCCTTATCCCTTCTTCTTGCCTTTCTTGTACTGAATCGCCGCCGGGTCTTTGATGGGTTCCTCCCGCATCCACTCCTTTGTGGCGTCGTTTCGTTTCACCTCTGATTGATGCTGATACAAAAACCTTACCAGCTCATAACAGCTTACCCATATTTCATTATTCCCGTCCCTTTGGGATTCGTCAAAAATCAACTGCAGGCCAAAATGCAGATGATATTCGTCAATATTATTTACATTCTCTTCCTTACTGTACCCCGTTCTTCCAATATAACCAATCACGTCCCCTGCCTGTACTACGTCCCCCTTCTTAAGTCCTTCCGCGTATGGGCGGTCTTTCCTGAGATGCGCATAATAATAGTAACGCTTCCCGTCGAAACTGTTGATCCCCACGCGCCATCCCCCGTACTGATTCCAGCCAAGCTCCGCCACATAGCCTGACTCCACGGCGATGACCGGCGTTCCCACCTGCCCCATCATATCGTGTCCCAGATGATTTCTCCGATAACCGTAGGTTCTGGACACGCCGAAATCATCGTAATCCGAGTAGGGGAATCCTTTTGCAATAGGGTGAAACGCTTTCAGGCCGTATACCTTCTTACCTGATACCTCATACTTTCCAACCATGCCGTCCAGCACCGCCCCGTATGCTTCCCGGTAATAGGGATAATATTTCATATCTGCCGTCAGTTCCTTGAGAGTCTTCTCTCCCCCTGTAAGAATCTGCGCTATTTCATCCAGATCCTCTCCCTTATATCCGGAAAAATCGCCTCCGTACTTTGCCCCCAGAATTGCCAAAAGCTCCACCCAGTTTAGATGCACATCTTTTCCATAAGTATCCAAATCATACTGATAGGCGCGCTTCATAGCGTCGCAGGTCACCTGAAACTCCACCCATTTGATATATTCCTGAGCTGACCCGTCGTCTTCGCCGCCCTCCTTCGAGTCTTCACCCGGGTCCTCTTCAACGTCCTTCTTCGAGTCTTCACCCGGACCTTCTTCAACGCCCTTCTTCGTCTGATCCGAACCGGCCTGATTTCTCATCTCCATTGCCGTAACGCTGTCCCTATAAAAAGACGGGCCGTATTCCTCCCCTGCAGTCAATATCCCGCCAACGGCCAGAGATATACACAGAAGCAGCACTGCCGTATGCTTTTTCATCCACCCATGCCTCACGTTTCGTATGTGCTTTTATAGTCAGCTTATGCAGGCTTAACCCCTTCCATTCCTTGAATCGGTAAAATTGGACGATACCAAAAAGGACGACCGGGAAATAACGCTTTTCGCAGTATTTCCGATCGTCCGCTTCTTTCATTATATTATGCTTATTTTAAATGCAAAGATTCTTTCATATATTACGCTTATTTTAAGCGCCAAGATTCTTTCATTATATTACGCTTATTTTAAATGCCATATATCTTTATTATAGTCTGCAATCGTTCTGTCAGATGAGAAAAATCCTGCCTTCGCGATATTGACCAGCATCTTCCTGCTCCATGCCTTTCGGTTCTCATACTCATCGAAAACCCGCTCTTTCACATCAATATACTCCTTTAAATCCAGAAGCGTCATGAACCAATCCTTATAGATCAGCTCTGCATGGATCTGAAGCAGATGATACGGGTCGCCGATTCTCATCATCTCCGGGCTGATAATAAAGTTCACCAGCGTACGGATCTGCTCATCCTCAATGTAGTAATCCGCCGCCCTGTATCCCGAGTTGGCATAAAGCTCAATGACCTTCTCGCTGGACTCGCCAAAGATATAGATATTCTCGTCTCCCACCAGCTCATGGATCTCCACGTTGGCTCCGTCCTCGGTTCCAAGGGTCACAGCCCCATTTAACATGAACTTCATGTTGCCGGTTCCGGAGGCCTCCTTGGAAGCCAGAGAGATCTGCTCCGAGATATCGCACGCCGGAATCAAATGCTCCGCCATGGTCACATTATAGTTCTCCACCATTACGACCTTCAGATACGGCGCAACCTCCGGATCATTCGCCGTTAATTCCTGCAGACATAAGATCACATGGATAATATCCTTCGCGATAGCATAGGCCGGCGCAGCCTTTGCGCCGAAAATCATCGTAATAGGCGTCGAAGGCTTCGTCCCCGCCTTAATCTCAAGATATTTATAGATCGCATACAGCACATTCATCTGCTGACGCTTGTACTCGTGCAGACGCTTCACCTGAATATCAAAGATCGAATCCGGATCCACTTCCAACCCCTGCGTCTCTTTCAAATATTCCGCAAGCTGCACCTTCTTCGTATGCTTCACCTCAAGCAGTTTCCCAAGCGCTCCCTCATCGTCAATCCTGCTCATCAGTAAATCCAGCTTCCGGGCATCCTTCCGGAAATCTCCTTCCACATAATCGTCTAACCAGCCCACAAGCTCCTTGTTGCAGTGCAGAAGCCATCTTCGGAACGTAATCCCGTTAGTCTTATTGTTGAATTTCTCCGGATAAATATCATAGAACGGCTTCAGCTCCGAATTTTTCAGGATCTCCGTATGCAGAGCCGCCACGCCGTTGACGCTGTATCCGAAATGAATATCCATATGCGCCATATGCACCCTGTTCTGATCATCGATAATTGCCACCCTTGAATCCTGATGTCTTCCCTTCATACGCATATCCAAATCCTTGATGATCGGCACGATCTGAGGCGCCACCTGCTCCAGATAATCCAGAGGCCACTTCTCCAATGCCTCCGCAAGAATCGTATGGTTCGTATATGCACACGTCTTCTGCACGATCTCGATCGCCTCATTGAAATCCACATTCTTCTGCACCAGAAGACGAATCATCTCAGGAATAACCATAGACGGATGAGTGTCATTGATCTGAATCGCCACATGTTCATGGAGCTTCCTAAGGTCGTACCCCTTCTCCTCACATTCTTTCAGAATCAACTGCGCGCCGTTGGATACCATGAAATACTGCTGATAGATCCGAAGCAGATTCCCCTCCCAGTCGCTGTCGTCCGGATACAAAAAGAGGGTTAAGTTCTTTCCAATATCCCTCTTGTCAAAGGAAATGCCGTTTCTGATAATACTCTCGTCCACGCCTTCCACATCGAACAGATGCAGCTTATTCTTCCCATTCTCGTATCCCGCCACATCAATATCGTATAGCTTCGATGTGAGCGTAAAATCCTTAAACGGCACTTGGAAGCTAATCCCGGTATCTTCAAGCCAGGACTGCGGCTCTATCCACGGGTTCGGAGCCTCCTTCTGCTTGTGGGCTTCAAACACCTGACGGAACAATCCCATATGATAATTCAATCCAATACCGTCTCCGCAAAGCCCCAGAGAAGCGATTGAATCCAAGAAACACGCCGCAAGCCGGCCTAAACCTCCGTTACCCAAAGACGGCTCCGGCTCTGCCTCTTCAATGTCAGACAGCTTCTTACCGTTTTTCTCCAATAACTCCGCCGCCTCGTCGTAAATCCCCAGATTAATCAGATTGTTAGATAACAGTTTACCGATCAAAAATTCTGCTGATATATAATATACCTTCTTATCTCCGGCAATATCCGGCGTCTCCTTTAATCTCTCCTTCGTGTATGCAAGCAGAGCGTAGTAAATCTCCTGATTGCCCGCATCTTTTACATCCTTATTAAGTTCCTTCTGTAAAAATGTCGCTAAATCAAGCATAATATTCCTCCATTCCATAATTACAGTAATACTTTACCATAAGTTTCCACGCTTGTCTAATAAGATATAATAAAAAATTAACAAACACGCACTAAGGTATAAAATTCCCCAACATTCTTTCCGGCCCCGGAAATAAAAAACGTACGGTCAGAACTTCCTCCTGCCGTACGCTCTTCTTCCATATTCTCTAACAATTACTCTGCGGACGCCTTCTCAACCTGCGCAATCGCGGCTTTCTGCATTGGGATCCGGCAGTTCCGGTTACTTCCAAACTCAACAATCACATCGCTGTCGCTGATATCGATGATCACGCCGTAGAATCCGCTTGTCGTCAGAACCGTGTCCCCAACTTCCATCTCTGCGATCATCGACTGGACTCTCTTCTGCTCCTTCTTCTGTGGTCTCAGGAAAACAAAATAAAAGCCGCCAAAAATAACCGCATATACAAGAATCAGTAATGCCCAGCTTCCACCTGCACTCTGTGTCGCCAATGTGTACATAAAATCTTCCTCCTAAAATATCTGTCTTAAAAAAACACTATTGCTATCATACACAATAATTGGCCGTACATCAAGTAATTTTATAGAATTCTTGTTATTTTCATGATATTTTTATAGAAGATGCCATTCCGTCAAGTTTCTTTGCCTTATACTCCTGATAACGTCCTTCCTCGATTGCCTCCCGGATCTCCTCCATCATCGTATTGTAGAAATACAGGTTATGGAGCACGCACAGCCTCATACCGAGCATCTCCTTCGCTTTCAGCAGATGACGGATATATGCCCGCGAATACGTCCGGCATGCCGGACACCGGCAGCCTTCCTCGATGGGACTGTCGTCCAATTCATATTGGGCGTTAAACAGGTTCAGCTTCCCCTGATTGGTGTAAACATGCCCGTGCCTTCCGTTGCGGCTGGGATATACACAGTCAAAAAAGTCTACGCCCCGCTCCACGGCCTCCAAAATATTCGCCGGCGTTCCCACACCCATCAGATATGTAGGCTTGTTCACGGGAAGATGGGGTACCACCGCCTCCAGAATCCGGTACATCTCCTCATGGGATTCCCCCACCGCCAATCCGCCGACAGCGTAGCCGTCAAGATCAAGCTCCGTAATCTCCTGAGCATGGCGGATACGGATATCCTCATAGATCCCCCCCTGATTAATCCCGAACAGCATCTGCTGCCGATTAATGGTTTCCGGCAGGCTGTTAAGCCTGTTCATCTCGTCTTTACAGCGGACGAGCCACCTGGCCGTCCTGTCTACGGACCGCTCCATATACTCCCGGTCGGCAACGCTTGAAGGACACTCGTCGAAAGCCATCGCAATCGTAGAGGCCAGATTCGACTGGATCCTCATACTCTCCTCCGGATCCATAAAGATCTTCCTTCCGTCTATGTGGGAGTTAAAATACACTCCCTCTTCCTTGATTCGTCTCAATCCTGCCAGAGAAAATACCTGAAAACCGCCTGAATCCGTCAGAATCGGCTTGTCCCAAGCCATAAATTTATGAAGCCCTCCCAGCTTTTTCACCACTTCGTCCCCCGGACGCACATGAAGGTGATAGGTATTCGAAAGCTCCACCTGGGTCTTGATTCCTCTCAGATCGTCTGTGGAAACAGCGCCCTTAATCGCTGCTGCGGTTCCCACATTCATAAATACAGGGGTCTCAACGACCCCATGTACCGTATGCAATCTTCCTCTCTTGGCAAGACCATCCTGTTTGATTAATTCATACATGGTCTTCTCCTTACTTCTTACTTAATAATGGCAGACAACCGGCACGCCGTCATACATTAAATCATATAATTGCTGCGCAATGCTGTACGGCAGATTCACACAGCCGTGAGAACCGTGAGTCTGATACCTTCTGCCGCCGAAGGCCGACTGCCATGTAGCGTCATGGAAGCCGATTCCTCCGTTGAAAGGCATCCAGAAAGCCACCGGCGTCTCATACTCATAGGTTCCGTCCGGCTGCTTTTCCCCTCTCAACGTCCTGTTCTTCTGCTTCCACGCCAAAGAATACACTCCCTGCGGCGTCGCGTGGCCGTTATTGGGATTGCCGGTCACACAGTCGGACTGCAAAACGATCTGGCCGTCCTTAATAAAATACATCCTCTGATTCGTCAGATCCACTTCCGCATAGGTGCCGCCCACGTCAGTTCCTCCGTGGCTGATACCCCGGCTTAAATAATTCGGCTCTCTGGTTACGGTCTCCCCATTCTGAATATTCGCAAGCAGCGCGGTATATTCCGCATCCTGATCTATCCTCCAGCCAAATCCGCCGCCTTCCACCGTAACTACGTTGCCGGTCGCCGTGGTGAATTGCCGCGGTACTCCCTTCGTATCATACTTCTCAGCCAATGACTGAACATAACCGCGGACCGCTTCCTCGTCAAAGGTTACGTTCATATCTCCATCCACCTTCACCCACTGGGAGATCACAGCCGCGTCCACCACTTCCTTCTCCGGGTTGAAATCGTAAGTAACATTCGCCCCCAGATAACCATTCATGGCGTCCGCCGCCGCCTTAACCTCCGGGGAATCGGAGACAAACCGCGGAAGGGCGTAACATCCCTTTTCGGAAAGATCCAGAGACGGCTGAAATCCGCTGATCGCTTCCGCTATCTTCGCGCTTAAAACTTCTCCGTTAATCTGGGTACCCACAACCTCGGGCGCAACTACAAACTGTCCGTCCTTAAACTCCGGATGCGCATCCACAGAGGGCGTCTTTCCTTCCGGATTCATACAATCAAGAGCTGCGATCGTCTCTCCAAGCGCCGCCTCGTCATACTTCACTCCAATCTCCGTCTCGATCTCAGGATGGTCCCACAGCGACTTTGGCCATGAAAATCCATTCTGTTCCTTTACGATCTCTTCGAGTTTATTGCCCGGCACATACTTTATGGAAATATCCGAGCCGGCGATCGTCTCCTCCGCTCCTCCGGACTCCTTAAGCGTCAGTTTATAATCCGCCACCTTCTTCTTCATCTCGTCTTCTACTTGACCGACGCTCTTCATGGAACAATCCGTGCCGTTAATCGTCGTAAAAAACATGAAATGGCTATTAAAATACACTGCCAGACCTATGTATGCCGTTAATAAAACGCCCGCCGCGCTTCCTGCCGTGATCAGCGCTATCTTCAGAGCCTTCTTACTCTTTTCC
The DNA here is from genome assembly GCA_910577685.1 of uncultured Dorea sp. Lineage (GTDB taxonomy): Bacteria > Bacillota > Clostridia > Lachnospirales > Lachnospiraceae > Sporofaciens. The sequence goes on from CAJTOH010000013.1 coordinate 70,143, forward strand.
TTGTCTCTTTTCCTTCTTCTGCCTCTCTTACCCATCTTAGCCTCTTCTCGATCATCAACTTCGTTTAAAGCATCCTGCGGCTGTCTGCCGCTCTTTGTTCCAGATACGTCTCTGTCAGAAGATACGCCAGAAGAGTCAGGATTCTTTTTACGAGGCTTCTTCTTATGCGGAATATCCTCCTTCGAAGGTTCCCTTTGCGAAACCGCTTTGGCAGAATTCCCCCTGCGCGGCTGCCCTTCCCTGCCGGACGCAATCCTTTCAGAGCCGCCTTTACCCGAGCCGCTCCTGCCTGAAACGCCTTCGCCCCTGTCCGGCGCTGTCCTTTTGGAGCCGCCTTTGCCCGAACTGCTCCTGCCTGAAACGCCTTCATCCCTGTCCGGCGCTGCCCTTCCGGAGCCGCCTTTGCCCGAGCTGCTCCTGCCTGAAACGCCTTCATCCCTATCAGGTGTCCTTTTTCCCGACGTCTTTTTATGATCTGAAGTCCTCTTATGGGATCCTCCTTTTTGCGAAGTCTTTTTGCCGGAAGATTTTTTACGTGGAATATCATCGCTATCATCCATTTCGTTCATTGATTTTGATCGGTTAAGGTCGTTGAAGATTCCCTGCATAGTTTCTTCGATTATCTCTTCTGCCTTTTTATCTCTACTACTCATCAACCTTACTCCTCTGGAAGAATTTCTCGCAGGGCATGCATTGCAGGATACCCTGACGGTATTCTTATACATTATAATATGCATATATTCAAAAGTACAGGAAAAACAACGAAAAAAATAATGAATATTTCCTGAAGATATTGCAATTCTATTACAAATATATTAAAATTATACAATTTATTACTCTTCTATACGATAGAAGGATATGTTAATATATTCAGAATAAACACTCATTTCAGGAAGGAGCTATATATATGGCTGGATCAACTTACGGAACATCTTTTTCAATCACAACCTGGGGCGAATCCCATGGACCGGCTGTCGGCACCGTCGTCGACGGATGCCCTGCGGGCCTGCCTCTCGCCCAAGAAGATATACAGCAATTTCTGGACCGCAGGAAACCGGGACAGAGCAGATTTACCACTGCGCGCAGCGAAGCCGACCGCGCCGAGATTCTCTCCGGCGTTTTTGAAGGGCGGACCACCGGCGCTCCCATTTCCATCGTGATTCATAATCAGGACCAGCGTTCCCGGGATTACGGCAAGATCAAGGACTGTTACCGTCCGGGACATGCGGACTACACCTTTGACGCAAAATACGGTATCCGCGACTACCGGGGAGGCGGAAGGACCTCCGGCAGAGAGACCATCGGCCGTGTCGCAGCCGGAGCTATAGCCGCAAAGCTCCTAAAACGTCTGGGAATTACAGTCTTCGCTTATACGAAATCAATCGGCGATATCATTATCCCGGAATCCGAGTATGACTACGGATGTACCAACGGCAATCCCTTATATATGCCAAACGACAGATATGCCCGGGAAGCGGCCGCTTACCTTAAAGAATGTGTGAAAAAACAAGACTCTTCGGGCGGTATGATTGAATGTGTAATTGACGGTTTGCCGGCCGGAATCGGCGAACCTGTATTTGACAAATTAGACGCCGGCCTCGCCAAAGGGATTATGTCCATCGGAGCCGTTAAGGGAGTGGAAATCGGAGACGGATTCCGTGCCGCCGGCGCGGCAGGCAGCGTGAATAACGATTCATTTTTTATGGAGGAGGGAATTGTCCGCAAACGGACCAACCACTCCGGCGGAATACTCGGGGGCTTAAGCGACGGAAGCAAGATTGTGCTGAGGGCCGCGGTAAAGCCTACTCCTTCTATTTCACAGGAACAGGATACGGTCAACGTACACGGAGAGGATACTCGTATCGCTGTTACCGGACGCCACGACCCTGTTATCGTTCCCCGTGCCGTGGTAGTGGTGGAATCTATGGCGGCGCTTACCGTTGCTGATTTGTTGTTGGCTAATATGGGGGCTAAGATGGAATATCTGGAGAAAGTATACGATAGAAGCAGGTAAGATTCTCTTCTTTCACTTTACAAGTATGGGAGCCGCCGCAAAACCAGATGCTTTTGCGGCGGCTCCCGTATTGATCCAATTAATATTCCATAGTTTTCTCTTTCCATGCTGCAATCTGTGAAAATAATTCTTCTGTCTTAATCTTTGAGAAATCCGTTGTATCAACTATAATCTGTCTGCCCCCAACACTAAAGGCGCTAAATCCTCTTTGTTCGATTCCATGAACAAAATCTTCATAAGAGATCGTTTTTGCCTTTGGAGTTTTTAGATTGTTCTCTCTCTTTTCCGGATAGCAATCATTTACAACATGTCCTCTGTGCCTGTCAGGGCTGCTTTCCCGTTTCAGGAAACGCTGGTAGATCACATTGTAATCACCTGTCAATGTAATGGTCAATACAGAATATTGATATTTTTCTAAAAGATGTTTTATTCCTGGTTCTGACGAATATTCAAAATTATTCTCCAAGATAAACGGCTGTCCTGTTTTCATAAGCTGCCCTGCGGCATAATACATAATTTCCATGCTGGCAATTCCAAGATTTACTTTTTCCGCTCTTGACTGGAAACCGACATTATCAAACAGCAGTTCTTTTATGGCATCCTTTGAAATAACGGGCAGTTTTAATCTTTCAGATATAGTTTCTGCCATAACGCTTTTTCCTGCTGCCGGTATACCTGTCACCAATATACAAAACATTCTTTATTCTCCCTCTAAACTAACTGTTTAGATTTTATTATACTTTTTTATATATGAATGTGCAAGTCCATCTTTGACAGAAAAAGGGACTGCTGCAATAAACAAGATAATTACAAGATCAGTCCCTTTCTGATGAGCCGAATGTATTGGGCCTATCCACATTTTTAACTCTTTATAATAACTTTCTCTCAATCATACTCTTTAGCTTTGTAGAACTTGTACTCTCCGTATAAGGGAAGAACACCATCTCCGCCCCATGCTGCTCTAAGAACTCTTTCTCCGCCAGCCATTCCGGATTGTCCATATAATCGCTGCCGGAAAACTGGCAGTCAAAATGATGCAGGCGGAAGGCGTCCCTTGTGCCGCCAAAATTCAGCGGAATCTCAGCCACCTCGTCTACATACCGGCAGGAGCGCACCATGTCCGCGCGCTCTTCATACGGCACAAACGGCTCCACTTCTTTATATTTCCGCACGCCTTCATCTGTCACAACCCCGACAATCAAATAATCGCACTGTTCTTTCGCACGCTTAAACATATTTAGGTGCCCGACATGGAAAAGATCAAAGACACCGGCAATATAACCCACATGGTATTTCTTCTTTTCCGCGGCCGCTTTCCCCTCCGGCACTGCAATCGGTCTCCGCTTCCTTGGATAGCTTCTGCGGGAATCAAAAATACTATACTCCGTCACCCCCATCTCATCCAACTGCTTCATGACCGACAGATAATTTTTGATGCAGATTAATACCTTATATTCCCCAGGGCGCATCTTTTGCAGCTCCTGCGGCGGCCGAATCTTAATCCCATCCAGCTCCCGCCCCCATTTCTCCTCACTGTTGTCTATAATTGCATACGCCGGATAATCCTGCCCGTAAAGATCCAAAAACGTCTTGGTGAATTTTCCCGAACCGAATAAGATAAGCCTGCGTGTATCCGCATTCCGAAAAATGTCGACAAACAGACGCTCATAGTCCTCCTGCGAATAATTCATGCACAGGCGGTTAGAATGAACAATCTCCCCGTTACGCTGACATGCATTACGATACTTACGAAGCTCTCTCTCATTTCGCAGATTCGCCAGAAAATCCCATTCCATCCTCCAAAAATAGTCCAGCTTCTTCGTCAAATTGTACCGCTCAAACAGCTTTTCCATTGGCAGCTTTTTCAACAGCTCGACACTTCCGGCATATAATGTCGCAATCATACGTGTAATGATCATGTTTGCCGGATAATTCTCCTCGCAAAACTCTTGATCGTAAAACACAAAGGTATCGTCCAGATAAAAACTGTTCAGCGGAACCATATCAATGTACCCGCGGCGCAGAATCGCTCCCTCTCCGTCTCCACTGTCCGCTTTCACAATTTCGGACGACTGCAAAATCAAATCACGGAACTGGTCTAATTTCTGCAAAAACATTTCCTTATCTTCCAACAGTAATCTCTTCAAATATGCGTGTCCCGTCTCTCCGTTAATATACGGCATGACATAAACGCCGTTTTTCATTTTTCCTTCCACAGTCGGAACGCCATGCGCCTTCAAATCTTCACTATATTCGGCCATTTTTTCCAGACGCGCCTGCCCCTCCGGGTACGCAGCGCGCTTTTCTACGATTCCGGACTTATGTATTACCGTAAAGACCGCATGTTCCCTTCCCCGTTCCATGGAACCTGTCACATGGCTGATATCAGAAAAATGACCGTCCAATGCGCACTCTATGAGATACGCATTTGCCATCTGATGAAACATACCGTTTTCACTCAAATCCTTATACAAACACTCCTCCTCCATGAATACGGTATTGGGGTAATGGTATGTCGGAAACAGCCTGCCCGATAAATCCTCATTCGGCAGAAAATCCTGATCATAAATCAGAGTCGGATTCTCTAAATCTGAAAGAACGGCATAAAAACGGCACTCCTCCCAGCCTGCGCCTTGAAGCATTGCCTTTAACTCTGCCTTACTGTACATCCGTCCCTGAAAAATATCCTCTTTCTTTGCGTATGCCCTGCGATAGCCCTCCACACCGTCAAAACTCCGCTCCGTATACGGATCTCTGTCCCCGCAGAAATACCTTAAACCAAAGCGATTGTTCATGCCAAGAAGCAGCTTACCGTCCGCCTTTAATAATTTCCGAAGACATGTAAGTATCCGCTCCGGGTGAAGCTGCCGCTCCAACGCCGCCACGGATATAATGTAATCGAATTTTTCTCCATATGTCTGCCTCCAGCCCTCCTCGCCGACCATCTTGCAGGATACGCATACCAGTACCCCTGCGCGCCTCTTTAGCATCTCCGCTACGGCATCTTCTTCTCTTCCGATATAGAGTATCGCGCTGTCCGGCTTAAACCCGTACCACTGCAATAATCCGCTTTGTATTCCCCTGATAATCTCCTGTGCCTGTTCCATATCCTTCACCTTTGCTTATTTTTACTGATATACGCGTCTGTTCCCGCCTGCGCTGCCTACCGGCAAGCAGCGTTAAATAGCTTCCGCCGCATCACCACATTGGTACAATCCATTGGAGATGTCGTTAGATCATACGTCATGATTTGATCCTTGCTCACCCCTAACGCCCATAGCTGCTTTTGTATTTCATTTGCATGTCCCGCGTTGGTGATAAGGTAGAACGCATCCGGAAAGCGTTTCACCGCATCCTCCGGTGATATAACCATACTCCCCAAATATGTGCTCCCCCACTTCCTTTCATCATTATCACAAAATGACGCTATATTCCGTATTCCATTATTCCGGATCAAGCAATATGCACACGTACCGACAAATCCGCTGCCGAAAAGGACGACCTGCCGCTTTTTTTCAATCTCATGCAAAAACTCCAAGATAACCTGCGCCGCAATCTCTGCCTTTAAATGTGCATAATAATCATAAAAATCCGGATTTTCCACGAACATCCGGATTTCCAACCATGCGCCTCCTGTAACCGAATCCCGATTCAAAATTCCGCGGTCTATGAAATCTTTTAAAATGATCCGGAATTCCTCCAAGGCTTCCTTCGTCTCATCCGCCGGCTCTCCCCACATCAGCAATTCTATATAAGGAGCTAATGCAATCACCGCACACTCCCTTGCAAGAAACGCCGTCTGTTTCTGACTTCCCATACCTGCTTTTGCTGCAATCCTGAGCAGATTTTTACACTCCGCAAGATTAAACAACACGCATTTGCTGTTATATGTAGATGAATTTACGTTATCCCTGCGGTAACGGTAAAAGGAACCTTCTAAGAAAAATCCCCTCTCTGCGTTTAACACAACCTGATACCGAAAACCACAGTCCTGAAATGCCGCGCCCGGCGTTTCCTGAAACCAAATCCCCTTTTCTAAAAGAAAGTCTCTTTTATAGATTCCATTCCAGATAAAAATATCAATTGTCTGTTTTCTCATCAGAAAATCCTGCGGCGTATATATGGCGTCATATATTATCCCGCTATATTTTTTTAATGAATATTTCAAAAAAATCCTCTGTCCGTCCTCTAACGTCGTAAATATGTCGAAATCTGATTTTACATAATCGGCATTATTCTTTCCTGCAAACGTATAGAGTTCTTCATACATTTCCGGAAGTATAAAATCATCTGTCTCTACAACCCCGATATATTCTCCAACAGCCTCCTTTAATCCAAGATTCATTTGGTATCCATAGCTTTTTTTATCCGATTTTATCAGCCGGACCCGGCTGTCTTTTCCGGCATATTCCTCCAAAATCTCCAGCGTACCGTCTGTGGATCCTGCGTCAATGCACAGAACCTCTATTTCCTCCATTGTCTGGGAAAGAACGGTTTCTATACACTCGCGTATATATCGGACAACGTTTAAGGACGGCATAAGCACTGACACTTTTATCATAAGTTTCCCTCTTTTCTGATTTGTTAATAACTATTTTTATTTATGAATAGAACAGCATGTCCGTATATGCAATTTTAAGTTCTTCTTTGTGGTGCATCAGGAAAATTCCAAGAAGACATTCTATAAGATATCCCATGTACCTGTCATTCCGATAAAAGTGTAATTCATCATAATAGCTTTCAATCTCAAATGTAATAGAAAATACATATTTCATATACTTTTGAAAAAGTTCATATTTCATAATTGACAAATTGCAAGGAGGAAAAAGCCTTGAATTTAAAAATATTTTTGCTTCCGGCAAATATTCCGGATGGATGGTTTCGATTGCCTTTAGTAAGTAGTATTCATCAGCCCATGGCACAAAACCGATAAAAAACGAGCGAATTGTTTCATTAACAAATGTGGGTGTGGTTACTAGAACATCTATATCCGAATCAATCAATCGGATTAAATCATTCTCTGACATATCAAAATGTCTTCTGTAATGGCATAAACCAATATAATCAGTTTTAGGAGCATTTTTCCACATCCAATAAAGGGCGGTACATTCGGAATAAATAGCATTTTTTGCAGAAATGTTCTCTCCTGCATTATCTCGTATATCACAGATTTTTAGTTCGGTTAGAGCAGCGCCTACTTGTATTGGAATAATCCATTGGGGTAGAGAATATCCTGCCCTACCTTTATCAACATGACTCTGCGCCATATAAACAGAAATAGATTTGGAGCTAATCGTATTATTTACACTAAGCGAGTGTAAATTATGATAACATCCATATAAATCCTCGTATTCTTCCAAAATTGTTTTTTGAGGAAATAATTCTAAAATACTACGAACATTCTGCTCCTCGACCATTACCGATCTAAAACGCCAATGATATTCATACTTATTTTGTTCTGTCAATACTAAAATGTTATAGTGAGTTTCTACAGGGGTATTCGTACTAATATAATAATTACCTTTTTGAAAAACATCTTTTATCTTTATAAATTGTAATTCTTGTCGTATTTTTGCCATCAATTTAAAAGATACGAAAAAAACATTTCTCAACTTGTTTTCAAAGATATAATTAAAGACCGTTATATATGAATTACTATTCGGCGTTATTGAGGATAAAATAAAATACCCCTTATCTTCTCTAAAGTCTTTAATTTCTATTACAGGTAATTCAAATAAAAACTCCGGATTTCCATTCATATTTGAGACAAGAAATCCAACTACCTCTATGTTGTGTAGTTTTAGAAAGCGATATAAATAATTCGCATTTTTCCCTGCACCATAAATAAAAACTTTGAAATTTTTCAATTTGACCAAATCTTCTGTTTTTGTGAATGTCATCTGTCATTTGCTCACTTTTCTATTTGTTATGTTTTACTATAAATTTTTTATTCTATTACTCATATATAAATCATATGATAGTTTTCATAGTAGAAAGTATATCTTCTGCTGACTTAAGTGCTTTTTTTGTATAGTATCCATGGATTATTCTTTCGGAAATTATATTTACATGGCATAAATATTCCTTGTATGTTTCCTCATTCATTTCAGCTAAAATGGAAGGAATTTCGTAAAGCGAATTAACAATAATTCCCAGATTGTTTTCTTTTACAAAAAAGGACTCGGCAGCATCTTTCCATATTATAACAGGAATTCCGGCAGCTAAATACAGGGATAATTTATGTGGATTATTATATCTTAAATATTCTCCCGTATCACCAAAACATCCCTCCAGACTATCGCCGTCCCATACAAGTCCAAATCCGCGGTCAAGAATTTGCGGAATTTCATCTGATGAATAGGAACCATGATAGTTTATATTATCCGCAGCATTTTTTCCTTCGTAATTAGGCCCATACAAATGTACTTTCAGCGGAGCTAAACGTGATAATTGCTCTATATAGGGACTCTTTGTTATCTGTAAATTTCCAGCTATTGTAATTGACTTTTCAAATACTACAGTCTTTTTCTGGCTTTTTAGTAAATAATCAAATACATGAAGAGGAATAAGTCGATTTGAGCTAATCCCAAGCTCAGTAAAATATGTCAGCATCTTCATGTTATGGACGATAAAAATATCTGCTAACCGAAGAATAAAATTAAAGTCTTCTTCTGCTGATTTATCCAAAAAAATTTTCCGTAATACTTCAACATCATGCACAAAGACAATTATGCGGACTTTTTTTTCAGTTTTTAAACGAAGCAGCATGCTGTTTCTTATATCTTGCTTCTGGCAAAAAGGGTATTGCAGCAACAAGATAGAATGTTCAGGTATCGTCTCAAAACAATGCCCCCAGTCCTGTTCCAAACGCCTTTGACTCCATCCCCAATCATCAGATCCTTCTTCACCTTTATAAGGATGTACATTAACAGCATAATATCCCAACTCAGTCAATATATTTTTGATATCGGCAGGCGCCCTCCCGCCAGCAGTGTTTGATGATCCGATACATTCCCAAATCTGAAACTTGTCTTTAACCGCGATATCACTCGATAAAATGTGTTTTTCTCGATTTCTGACCTTTTCAATTTTTTTTTCAATGTCAAATTTAGCAGCTTTATGTTTGCTATTTGTCCAAGATGCAGAAAAATGATGTATAGAATATGCATGATCACTTACGCCTCCAAAACCACGAATATAGCTTATTGGTGCAAAGTATTCTTTGGGATAAACCGCTATATTATTCTTTTCCTGAAACTGTCCATTCATTTGAAATCCATATTTTTCTAAAATGCTTGATTGTATAATAGGACAAGTTATTATATTAAAGCTTTTATCATTTTTTAGAAATGTTAAATTATCATATACATTTAATACTTCTTGCAACAAGGGTTCATTCTTTACAGAGCCAAAACCAAGTCCCCACGATACATATTCATTACTTTCAAACCCGCAAAACATCCGCCAGGTTAATAGATTGTCAAATGATCTGACTAATTCAACATCAGTATCAAAATATAACCCACCTTCATGATATAGAATATCCACTCTTGCATAATCGGATACAAAAGCCCATTGTTTATGTTCATACGCCTGACGAACATAAAGATTTTTATGGATATCATAATTCGTTTCATCCCATCTGATAATATCATAATCCGGACAATATTTTTTCCAAGATTCAATATACCGTTGGTATTCGTCAGGAATTTCTTTTTTTCCAAACCAACAATAGTGGATTTTTTTTGGAATTAACTTTTTTTTGAAAGTATAATCAATATTAACGTAAGTCTTCTCCGTATAATTATTTATAAAATATTCTATGTAACAATCCATTCCATTCAGCTTTTCTATGGAATCAAGCTGCTGAATAATTTCGTCAAACGAAAGACAAGTTATTATAATTACACAAGTATTGTCATAACTTTTTAGAAAGTCATACAATGAGATGATTTTGACTGGTTTGCTATTTATATTGATAGATTGCCTTTCTGCATATTGATAATTATCAATAACAGCTGAGATATTAACATTATAATTACCGTCGATGAATTTATTCAAATACTTGCCTGCACCGAAACAATATACCTTTTTACTTTTTACTCTATTAATAAATTCTCTTTTTCCGCAATCGATAAAATTAACCATTCATTTACCTCTAATTAATCTAATTATTTATAGTTCAAGTTCACGTTTTTTGTGAAATATATATTAACCAGTTTATCCTTTATTTGTCTGAGCAAGCATTTCAAAGTCAATTTTTTTACTTACGGCAAGCCAGAATAATATCCTGCTCTTGTATTCCTTTCTTTATCAAATAAGCCTGCACTGCCTGCGCCACGTCCGCACTCTCTATGGCCACAACAATTTTATCGTAAGTTACCTTATTAATTTCTTCTATGGAACTTACGCCATAGTTTTTAAATTTCTGATAATTCTTATCAACCCAGAGAACCACCTCGCAGTACGATATCTGCCGAAGCTGATGATAATATGTTTTCCCTAACTTGCCAGCTCCGTACAAAACGATTCTCCGGCCTTTTTCTATCTTGTCAAACGGAAACAGATGCTCTATTTTCTCGTAGTCTTCCCCGTATGCACGTTTCCTTAAATTTACAGAATACATAAAAAACTGTTCAATCTGCTTTATAAGCGCCGGATTATCATAAAAAAAATCATTCAGGTGATTATATACGATATATAGCTTTTTAAAAAAATCTTTGTCCTGAAAATATGGCCGGCATGTCTCATCCTTCCTACGCCGATGATAGTAATAGGAATCATATTTTACTTCCATAGAGTTTGCCATATAGATTACCGGGAATATAACTGCAGAATCTTCTGCATAATAGAAATTTTGTTCTTTTAATAACTTGTACGATTTCGTTAATAACTCTCTCTTTATAATTTTAATACAAAGTGATGGATCTAGCCCAAAACTGCCTCTTTTTTCATTCCATATCATATAAGGAACAATTTCCTGCAACATATCTGTTTTTTTATATATTTTTTCATCAAATAAAGAATGATCTGCTTTAGGAGCTTTTCCGTTTTCATAATATCTTGTTATACCAAAACATATAACATCGATTCCTTCTTTCATAGAGTCAAATGCACGGTTATATGATTCTTTCTCTATGAAATCATCCGAATCCACAAACGTAATATATGTAGAACTGCTTAACTCAACACCTTTTTTTCTGGCTCCTACTAATCCTGTATTTTTCTGATGAAACACCTTTACCCGTGGGTCAGCTTCTGCATATTCATCACAAATCGCAGCGCTCCTGTCTGTTGAACCATCGTCTACAAGAATTATTTCTATCTCCCGGAAGGTCTGATTCAGGATACTTTCTATACACTGCGGGAGGTAATTTTCAACATTATATACCGGTATTACTACAGATAAAATCATTTTTGAACTCCTTTATTACGTTCTTCCATATGCTCCATAAATACGATATTTATCCAAACCTATAAAACGTTTCATCATTAATATTCCACATATAAATTAAATATCTTCATAATTTATTACCTACTTTATGGTTATCATAAAATTAATTTTACCGCCTGGATCACAAACTCCTGCTGCTCGTCCGTTAATAACGGATAAAGCGGCAGACTTAACATATTCTCATACAAGTGTTCCGCATTTTCACAATGTACGCTCCCATATCCGTTCTCCTGATAGTAGGGATGCTTATATACCGGAATGTAATGCACATTGACGCCGATTCCCTGCTCCCGCAGTTTCTCAAATACTTCTTTCCGGTCATGGTTTAACACCTGAATGATATACAGATGCCATCCACTGTCTGTGCCTTCCATCTGATACGGCGTAATAACATTCGTACAACCTTTCAACGCTTCCTCATATCTCCGTACCAGCCTGCGCCTTCTTTCCAGAAAACAGTCCAGCTTCCTCATCTGGCTGATTCCCAATGCACATTGGAAATCTGTAATCCGGTAATTATACCCCAGACACTGCTGTTCATAGTACCATGGTCCCTCCGCCTCCTTAAGCAGCGACGCATCCCTTGTAATTCCATGACTGCGAAATAAAAGCAGTTTCTGATACAGCGCCTCGTCATTTGTGGTAATCATTCCGCCTTCTCCGGTTGTAATCGGTTTTACGGGATGGAAACTGAAGGTCGTCAGATCTGACAAACCGCCAATCTTTTTTCCCTTATATACGGAACCCAGAGCATGCGCTCCGTCCTCAATTACTATTAAATGATTCTCGTCCGCTATTTTATGGATCTCGTCCATATCGCAAGGCTGTCCTGCAAGGTGGACTGCAATAATCGCTTTTGTACGTGATGTAATCTTTCGTCTGATATCCCTTGGATCAATGTTGTATGTCCGCTTATCAATGTCTGCAAATACAGGCGTGCCGCCGCAATACAGCACGCAGTTTGCAGAGGCAGCAAAGGTAATCGGGGATGTGATCACTTCATCCCCCGGCTTTATACCGGCTGCAAAACAGGCGGCATGCAGGGCGGCAGTCCCATTCGTTACTGCCACTGCATATTTCACCCGGACATACTCCGCAACGATACGTTCAAATTCCTCTATACTCGGACCTGTCGTCAGGTAATCTGATTTTAATATATCCACAACTGCCTGAATGTCGTCCTCCCCAATACACTGTCTTCCATATGGTATCGCCATAAAACCACTGCCTTCTTTCTGTTTTACTCTCTTTCTGTCATTCTGATAAACGATTCCGCAATTCTTAGCGCTCCTCTTCCGTCTACCAACTTCTTCATTCTTTTCGAGCGTTCTTCACGTAACGCCGGTTCATGAAAATATCGATTTAGAATCCGGTTTATATTCTCGAAAATATCTGTGTCACGAATATCTCCGGCATAATCAATGATCCCTTCTTTCTGAAATTCCCGTACATTATCCATCTGATTATCAGCAAAAGAATACGACACCGTCGGCGTTCCGCAGGCGCAGAGCTCATAAAGGGTTGTACCTCCTGCGGAAACTGCCATATCCGCCTGTTTCATATAATCTTCTATATTTTTGACCGCCTTATAGAAATGTATCTGTTCATAACTTCTGAATCGGGTGCAAAATGCTTCATATTCCTCATAATAGTTTCCACATATGACGTCAATGCTGCGGTACTTTTTCTTCTCTATCCTCTGCAGAATTCCTTCTAGAATGTGAAAATAATCTGTGCCTCCTGATAAGATTAAAAGATTCTCAGTCTCTTTTTTTATCACCTTTTTATCACAATTACAAAATGTTTCTCTTAAAGGCACATATGAAAGTCCCAACAAAAGCTCTGCCTGCCCGTAGTTTTGATGGTAACAAAACTTTTTCCAATAGACCGCATAACAAATCAGGGCGTGTACCGGATAGCAAAATGCATTTAAGTCATCCAGATAAATCGTCTTAACCAGCTTAGATAAAGTATATAAATACTTCCGAGTCACCATATAACTGTCAATAAGTATGGCCGTTATCCCAAGCTCCTCAATTATTTTCTGTAATGTATCCAATTCCGCATCCATGTCATCCCATTTGGAATGAAGCACAACCGTCTCATATCCTCGCTCCCGGATAAATTCCACCGCCTGCCCATCCGCAAGAATGAACGTCGTGCTTTCTCCAAGTTTTGCCGCTGCATCCGCAATTGAAAGACAACGCATCATATGCCCTGTCGCAATCACGTCATTCATGTCTGCCCTGATATATAACATTTGATCTCCCTTTTCTAATCTATATATTTAATGATGTCCTCTTCAGAATATCAGCTTTATGTTTTGATGATATATTTGTAAAAAATCGCTAATATTATCAGACCACTTAAAGTCAATCTGTCTTTTCAGCATATTCAAATCGGAAATTGAATGATAGCTTCCGTCTCCCTCCTGCTTTCTCGCAGACGCCTTATATTTTCCTGATCTTATTTCATCCCAATGAAGCATAAAAAGCTTCCTGACAGCATCATTCAATTTCTCATATGCAGTTTCAAACGATTCCATATTTGGATCAAATTGTATAGCCTCTTGAAAAATAATATCTCCTTCATCAAGCCCTTC
>CAJTOH010000014.1 GCA_910577685.1 uncultured Dorea sp.
TCCCTGAAAACATGAGGTTTTTAAGAAAAATAGGATTGTAATACTTTACAATACCCTTTTTGGATTGGAGGTCATTGTATGATAATCGGAGCAGCTATGGTTCCCCATCCTCCGCTGATATTACCGGAAATCGGCAGAGGAGAGGAACAAAATATTCAGGACACAGTTTGCGCATATCATGAGGTCGGGAGAAGGATAGCGGAATGGAAACCGGAGACAATCGTGCTGATTTCGCCCCATCAGATTATGTATGCGGATTATTTCCATATTTCGCCGGGGAACGTCGGGAAAGGCGATTTCGGGCAGTTTCGCGCGGGGCAGGTGAAGTTGGAGGCCGTCTATGATACGGAATTTGTGGAAACGCTCTGTAAACTGGCGGAGGCGGGGAATCTCCCGGCAGGAACAGCCGGGGAGCGTGACAGGCGGTTAGACCACGGGACGATGGTGCCGCTCTATTTCATAAATCCGTATTGGGCGGATTATAAGCTGGTCAGGGTAGGACTGTCAGGGCTTTCCCTTGCGGCGCATTATGAACTGGGTCAGCGTATTAAGGAGACGGCAAAAGTCCTTGGGCGGAAGATTGCGGTGGTTGCCAGCGGGGATTTGTCTCATCGGCTTACCCAGGAGGGGCCTTACGGATATCGGGAAGAAGGGCCGGAGTATGACCGCCGGATTATGGAGGCGATGGGAAGGGGTGAGTTTGGGAAACTGCTGGAATTTCCGGAGGATTTCTGTGAGAAAGCGGGAGAGTGCGGCCACAGGTCTTTTACGGTTTTGGCGGGAGCGCTGGACAGGCAGGAGGTTACGGCAGAGCGTCTCTCCTATGAGGGACCCTTTGGAGTCGGATATGGTATCTGCACTTATGAGATTGGCGGCAGAGATTTGACACGCAATTTTAAGGAGCAGTATGAAGAGAAGGAACGTGAACGGATACGCAGGCTGAGGGAAAAGGAGGACGCCTATGTGCGCCTTGCCAGGGAGACGATAGAAACGTATGTCCGTACGGGCAGGAAGGGAGAGCTGCCTAAGAAGCTGCCTGAGGAAATGTATACCCAGAGGGCAGGGGTATTTGTTTCCATAAAGAAGGAGGGGCAGCTTCGGGGGTGTATCGGCACGATTCAGCCGGTGCAGCCGTCCATAGCGGAAGAGATTGCCGAGAATGCCGTCAGCGCATCCGTAAAAGACCCGAGATTCTCTCCGATTGAGCCGGAGGAGCTTGAAAAACTGGTGATTAGTGTAGACGTGCTGGGGGATACGGAAAAGATTGGCTCTGAGGATATGCTGGACGTCAGACGCTATGGCGTGGTGGTGACGAAGGGATACCGGCGGGGGCTGCTCCTGCCGAATCTGGACGGGATTGACACGGTTGAGGAGCAGGTTCGGATTGCGAAGCAGAAGGCAGGAATTGGGGAGCAGGAAGAGGTTGAGCTGGAGAGGTTCGAGGTAATACGGCATTATTGAGAACGGCGGTAGATTTTTTCGAGGGTTAAAATAGCGTTTGAATGTGATTATCCAATTGGGAATGGACAACATCAGATATTTTCGCATATGGATGAGTTGAAGTTTGCGGGAGGGATATCATGAAAACGGTATGCAGAGTGTGTATGCACCATTGTAGTTTGGAACCCGGCCAGCGAGGAAGGTGCGGGGCGAGAAAGAATGAGGGCGGGCAGATTGTCTGTGAAAATTACGGGCAGGTCACTTCTTTGGCGCTGGATCCCATTGAGAAGAAGCCTCTTAGGAGGTTCCGGCCGGGTAGTTACATTCTGTCCGTAGGGAGTTACGGGTGTAATCTGCGGTGTCCGTTCTGCCAGAACCATGAGATTTCTATGGCATTTCTGCGAAAGGACAGTGTGAAAGATCATTCTTTCGGGGCGGCGTCTGAGGAGGTGCGGGGAAGAGTGGAGTCGATTTATGTGTCTCCGCAGATGCTGGCAGAGAAAGCATTAGCTTATGCCGGGCAGGAAGGACATGAAGGAATAGAAAATATAGGCGTCGCATTTACCTATAACGAGCCGCTAGTCGGATGGGAATATGTGCGTGACGCGGCGAGGCTTATTAAGGAACTGGGGATGGTGAATGTTCTGGTCACAAATGGGACGGCGTCGGGGGAGGTTTTGGAAGAGATACTTCCGTATATGGACGCCATGAATATTGACTTGAAGGCGTTCCGGCCGGAGACTTACCGGAAGTTCGGCGGGAATCTGGAGGTGGTCAGGGAGTTTATTTTAAGGGCTGCAAAATCCTGCCATGTGGAGCTGACTACGCTGGTCGTACCGGGGGAGAATGATTGTGAGGGGGAGATGGAGGAAGAGGCAAGGTGGATTGCTTCTGTGGAAAAGTCTGTGGGGAAGAAGATTCCCCTTCATGTCACCCGGTTTTTCCCGCAATATCGCATGACGGACAGGGCGGCGACGGATGTTTTGCAGGTATACCGGCTTGCGGAGACGGCAAGGGAGTATCTGGAATATGTGTTTGTTGGGAACTGTTGACAGGGAAAACTTTTCAGAGGAAAGAGAGACGGCAAAACATCAATCATGCGCGGGCAATTACCGTGATGAAGCTGGGGCGCGCCTTGGGGTGCAGGTGTGAGGATTTGCTGGAAATATAAGGCGTAAGACGTAAAGAGGAATGAGGAAGGGAGGCTGTCGCAGGTGCGGCAGCCTCTTTGGATGACGCGCTGAGAAACTCGGGATTTCCGCACAAAATGTGCGGAAACACCTCGCGGAATAGGGGTGTGTAAACAGTAACGATGGAGCCACTTGGCACATGGAACGGTAAGTTATGCAAAAGACTGTAAGTTATGTCAAAAAAACCGTATAACAGGAATCTCATA
This sequence comes from uncultured Dorea sp., assembly GCA_910577685.1. Taxonomy (GTDB): domain Bacteria; phylum Bacillota; class Clostridia; order Lachnospirales; family Lachnospiraceae; genus Sporofaciens. The sequence goes on from CAJTOH010000014.1 coordinate 2,837, forward strand.
TTGTCGATTCTGTAAAAAAGTTTATAATAAGGTTAGATTACATGGGAGGTAGATGATTTGCGATTCAAAGGGAAAACGGGAATCTTGTTTTGGGCTGTTGTGATAGGTACGGATATTTTGCTGCTTTATTGTTTATTTACATCAGCCGGGTGGGATTGGATGATTGTTCTTTTTACTGCTTTCATGGTGAACCTTATCTTTATCCCGTTAGTTGTCAAAAACTACATAGAGATTGAGGATGAAAGGCTGATACAGGTTATCGGTTATTGCAGGGATGGGATGGACATTCATGAGATTACGGAGATGTATAGGACGCATAACCCAATTGCGGCAGGTGCGTTGTCACTAGACCGGATTATGATAAAAGGAAAGAAGCGAACGATGCTGGTTTCAGTATGTGATAAAGAGCAGCTATTTGCTGAATTAAAGCGGCTGAATCCTGCAATCCATATTCGATAATGTGAGGTGTGAAATGAAGATGTACCGGTTTGCCGTATGCGATGATGATATAGAAATGCGCAGGTTTTTGCGCGAGACGGTTGAAGGGATGGGGATTGCTTGCGTTGTGGAGGAATTTTCAGACGGAACGGAGCTTCTTTTTGGGGATGTCCATGGGAACGCGGATATATGGGGCGGCGGTGTTTGCCTGAATGAGGAAGGCGGAGGTTGTCCGGCAAACTATCAGGGATATGATATTTTGTTCCTGGATATTGATATGCCCCGGATGGACGGTATAGAGGCGGCGGAAAGAATCCGCAGAATAGACAGGAAGGTGAAGATTATCTATGTTACAGCTTATCAGGATTATATGAGCCGTTCTTTTTCCGTGCATCCCTTCTCGTTCCTGCTGAAACCGGTTCAGGCAAAGGAGATTGTCAGGCAGGTCAGGGAAGCCCTTCTATACGGCGGGGAGGAAGAAAGGGAGGCTGTCATGCGCATCTCTACGGTGGAGGGCATGGAGGAATTTATGGCGTCGGATATCTTTTATCTGGAATACCAGAGCAGGAAACTTCGTTTCGTTACGAAACAGGGAGGAAGCCTGGTCCGGGGAAAGATTTCCGAATATCTGGAAATGCTGGCTCCTTATGGGTTTGCCTCTCCCCACAAGAGCTTTGCAGTCAATCTGCTCCATGTGAAGGCTATCCGGGGATATGAGCTGATTATGGTAAATGGAGACAGGGTTCCGCTGTCCCAGAAGCGGTCCGCAGCATTTCGGGGCCTGCTTTCAAAATATCAGGCGGAACGGCTGCCATGAGCTGGGTAGAATCCGCGATTTGGAACGAGGCCCTTGGAATTATGGAGACATTTGTAGTTACTCTGTGTACATGGTTTTTTCTAAGCCATACGGAACGGAGTATCGAGAGGAAAGCGGGATTGCGTTTTGCGATGCTGTGTCTCTACTGGGCGGGTTTCACGGGGATTATATTTTGGGTGAGGGATAATAGCTATATCAATCTGGCCCTGCCTGTGTACATGGTTGTGATGACTGAGGCGGCGGGCTGCTTTTTGTACAACCGAGGCAGGATTTACCGTTTTTACTATTTCTTGTTTCCTTTGACAATCGTTGCCGTCCAGATTTTGATTGGCTGTCTGGTGCTTGGATATATGTCGGCCCGGTGGGGGACGTTTGTTTTTGATTATTATCTGTCCAATGTGGCGTTAATTGTCAGGCAGTTGGCGGAAATCCTTGCGACCGGCGTATGGGCGGTGCTGCTTTGCCGGCGGAAATATGAGGAGGTGCGGGGAGTCTGGTTTGCAGGGCTGTTCCTGCCGCCGATTGTCAGCGCGTTCATTATATTTTCCTTGATTTTTATAGGAAATGTGTTTATGCAGATGTATGGGGTCTTCCTTATTATTGTGGATATTTTTCTGCTGGTGTCTATGAATTTTTATATCTGGTATCTGTTTTCTTATCAGGCGAAGAATAAGAAGCTGGAGGCGGAGCTTGAGATCTGGAGGAAACAGAGTGAAATGCAGTACCGGTATTATGAGCGGGTGGAGGCGCAATACCTGTCTTCGCGCAAGATGATTCATGATATGCGCAACCACCTTCAGGCGATTGAGGCGTTAAACGACCAAGATGCGGCAAAAGGGAAGGCGTATATGAGGGATATGCACCAGATGCTGGATTCTTTCGGGCTGGTCAGCTATACGGATGAGCGTATGCTGAATATTATCTTGAACGACAAGGCGAAGGCGGCAAAGGAGCTGGGAATTGGGATGGATATCCGGATTGGGGAGATTTGCCTTGGGCATGTCCGGGATATGGATATTACGACCATATTCGGCAACCTGTTGGACAATGCGCTTGAGGCGGCAGGCAGGGCAGAGGGAGAACGATGGATTCAGGTCCGGGCAGATGGGTATCATGAGTTTGCAGTGGTCAGGATTCGGAATCCAAGGTGTGAAAACGGGGCGAAAGGGACGGACAATGAAACGCGGCACATGGGGATTGGCTTGGACAATGTACGCCATACGCTGGAGAAATACGGAGGCGGGATGATGGCCGAGTCGTCCGGGGATGAATTTATTGTGAATCTTACGATTCCGGGCTGTGTAAGCGGCTCAAAGTGAATGTTGGGTATTGCAGTTATATTTATGGTATTGAACATTGTGCTGAATGTTAGTGAAAGCGGCTCAAAGTGAATATTGGGTATTGCAGTGTGTATGTGGGAATTGGGTTTAGGTGGAGGCTTGGGAATCGGGCTTAGATGAAGGTTAATGTGGATTTTTGAGGAAGGAGAGAATGAACGATGAAAACAAGAAGGATTGGAATCATGACGGGTATCTTTATGCTGGCAGGTATACTGGCGGGATGCGGGGGAAACCAGAAACTATCGGACAAATTCGATGAGGGGGAAGTGAAAGAGGCTGCCAGGGAAGTGATTGAGATTCTGAATGACGGGGATGTGGATACTTTGGTGGATGAGAAGTGGAATACGGTGATGAAGAGTATGGTGGGCAAGGAGCTTTTAAAGGATGAGGTACTTCCGATTATAGAGGAGCTGGGGGCTTTTGAGGAATTTGACAGGGAGGCGGTAACAGGAAACCGGGACAGGGATACGGAGCAGGATTTTGCGGTTGCTGTGGTGAAGGTCAAATATGAGAAGCGTAAGGCGCAGTTTACGATTTCTTTTGACGAGGATATGAAGGTGGGCGGATTTTTTGTGAAATAAAGGAGTTGGATATGGAAATGATGACGATGGTATGTGTAAGCGGCAGTATTCTTTTTCTGGGATTTGCTCTTTTGTTCGGTATTTTGAAGGGGAAGGCGGCGATTTTGATTTCCGGGTTCAATACAATGCCGAAAGAGAAGAGGAAGCTCTATGACAGGGAGAGGATGAGCAGGGACCAGAGAAATGAATTTTTGGTGTGGGCTTTGATTCTTGGTGTTGGCGGTGTGCTGTCTTATCTGTTTTCTTTCCGGTATGCGGCTGATGTTGCGGTTGTCGTCTGGCTTGTGGTGTTTTTCCGGGGCGTGCATCTGGATGAGGAGAAGGCGTTTGGTAAGTATCGGTTGAAGTGAAGGAGGGGCGATATGTTTTTGTTTCTGTTCTGTATGTCGGTTTTGACCCCGGTGAGTATTGCCGTGGTGGGGATGGTTCTGCAAAAGCATCCTGTAAGGGATATAAATTCTTGGTCGGGATACCGCACGGCAAGGTCGATGAAGAGTCAGGAGGCGTGGGATTTTGCACAGAAGTATTCGGCAGGGATATGGACGAAAGGGGGCGTGGTCCTTGCGGTGGTTTCGGCGGCGGTCATGTTGGGATTTCGCAAAGGGGATTATGAAGCTGTGTCGGTCCGGCTGGTTACTGTGCAGGTGATATGTATGTGCCTTTCGATTGTTCCTGTTGAAATAAAGCTTTGGAGACGGTTTTAGGAGGATTGGACTTTTCTTTGGTTTAGGCTTATAATGGAGTCGGAAGATATGGCGGGGAGGCGGCAGTATGAAGAATAAGATGGTGATTGGTTACTTTTCACGGGGTGGGGAAAAGCCTTTTTTGATTGAGTATTAGCTCTCTGTATGCTATAATTCGATTGTATAGTTGAAAAGAAAGTTGGATGCGATTTTTCGATGATGACCCTCTAGTCTTTACGAAAGAGGGTGGTGCCCTATGAGTATAATGGAAGTTTTGACATTATTACTTGTGTTGTTCGCGGCTCTGTCTTACATAGACAATCATAAAAAGAAATAAGCATCCCTACCCGTCCAAAAGTGAGGATGCTTAAATTCTTGTAATTTTTGCTTTTTACTGAGGGCATATCGGAACTTCGTGTCCGATTAACCTTTCTAAGTAGATTATACATCAGAGCCGCTTGATTTTCAAGCGGCTCTTTTAAATCTTCCCACCCCGTGAAAAGTAACGGTGATTGAGGCTGTGGTCTGAGATTTTCAATTTCCTTCTTGTATTCTTGGAAGATTATTGGTACAATAAATAAACTGGCATTACAAATGAAACATTGCCATATGTTCGGGAAATAGAATAGACGAAACCTTCCGGAGCTGTGTATCTGCACACTTTTGCGCCTGGGCAGATTGCCTTGGCTAGTGTGCTGACCGTATTATATCTGGCGAAACTCCGCAGAATATTCGCTCATCTGCAAGGCGGATTTTCGACGGCGTAGCGGTGGCTACGGATAGAAAATCCAACGCGGTAGATGGGCGAATAGGCAAGGAGGTTTGACTGAATATAATACGGTCGGTACACTAGAGTATCGGGGAGGTTTTTTGTATGAGAAAAGAGGAATCGGAGAATCATGAAGGAGAAATTGAAGAAATTATTTGCCTATTACGGCCCATATAAGACATTGTTCTACAGCGATATGTTTTTTGCGATCCTTGGAGCCGCTGTGACGCTGGTTATCCCGCTTGTGGTCAGGTATATCACGAATGACGTGGTATATTTTGAAGCGGAAGAAGCGAGGAAGTCGATTCTTTTTCTGGGCGCGCTGATGGTTGCCCTTGTGCTGCTGGAGATTTTCTGTAATTTTTATATTGCGTATTTCGGGCATATCATGGGTGCGAAGATGGAAGCGGATATGCGCAGGGACATTTTCGGGCATTATCAAAAGTTGACCTTCGCATTCTATGATAACCAGAAAGTCGGGCATCTCTTATCCCGGATTACCAGCGACTTGTTCGACATCAGCGAGCTTTTGCACCACGGGCCGGAGGATTTGGTCATCTCTGTGATTAAGATTATCGGCTCGTTTTCCATCCTTCTGGCTGTGAACGTAAGGCTTGCTTTCGTGGCGTTTGCGTTTATTCCGGTCATGGCTGTGTTCGCATTTTTCTTTAACGGGAAGATGCGCAAGGCGTTTAAGCGCAACCGGGAGAAGATTGCGGAGATTAACAGCCAGATTGAGGACAGCTTGTCGGGAATCCGGGTAGTGAAGTCGTTTGCCAATGAAAAAGAAGAGATGAAGAAGTTCAAGCGTGGGAACGACAATTTTGTGGCTGCGAAGAAGATTAGCTACAAGTACATGGGAATTTACCATTCCGGGCTTGGGGCTATGAGTACGCTGATTACGGTTGTGGTCCTGGTAGTAGGAGTGGGCATGATGCTGTCGGGCACGGTGGCTTTGACGGATTTGATTACGTTTCTTCTGTATATTGCGAATTTTACGGACCCGGTCAAGAAACTGGTTGCGTTTACGGAGCAGTTCCAGAACGGATATACGGGTTTTGAGCGGTTTCTTGAGATTCTGTCCATCGCGCCGGATATTGCGGATAAGCCGGACGCCGTGTCGGTGGGGCAGATGCGCGGTGAGATTGAGTTCCGGGACGTGTCTTTCCGGTATGACGACCACAACGACAGGGTACTGAACCATATTAATTTGAAGGTGGACGCCGGGGATTATATGGCTCTGGTTGGGCCTTCCGGGGTGGGGAAGACGACGCTTTGCAGCCTGATTCCGCGTTTTTATGACGTGTCGTCAGGTTCCATTACGGTTGACGGGATTGATATCCGTGACATGAAACTGGACGACCTGCGCAGCAATGTGGGAATCGTGCAGCAGGATGTATATCTGTTTGCGGGGACGATTCTTGACAATATCCGTTACGGCAGGATGGATGCAACGGACGAGGAGGTCGTGAGGGCGGCGAAGAATGCCAATGCCCATGATTTTATTATGAGTTTCCCGCAGGGGTATCACACGGATATCGGCCAGCGGGGCGTGAAGCTGTCCGGCGGGCAGAAGCAGCGGCTGTCGATTGCCAGAGTGTTCCTTAAGAATCCGCCGATTCTTATTTTTGACGAGGCGACGTCTGCGCTGGATAACGAGAGCGAGCAGGTGGTACAGAAGTCTCTGGAAGGGCTGGCGAAGGAGAGGACGACCTTCGTGATTGCCCACAGGCTGACTACGATTCAGAATGCCCAGAAGATTCTTGTGCTGACCGAGGACGGGATTGCGGAAGAAGGGACGCATGAAGAGCTGCTTTTGAAGAAAGGAATCTATGAAGCGCTGTACCATAGGAATTTTGAGAATGTGTAGGGCAGGCCGCAGGGGATTTTTGTAAAAAGGCCGTGCCGATGATACGACTGCAATTTGTCCGGACTTGGCAGAGGATGCCGGGTATGCTTTCCGGGAAAAGGGGCCCGGGAAGTTCATACGGAACGTCCGGATAGTGTAAATATATAATAAGGGGAGAGAAGAAGATGGAATTTTGTGAGAGAATGAGGGCTTCTATGCTTATTGTGATCATGTTTTGCATGATGTGCGTGTCTACCGTGCTTGCGCGGGAAGCGAAGATTGCGGAGGCGCAGGGGAATCAGGAAGGGAATATGTATGCGGTTTGTGAGACGCTGTACCAGAAGTGAATAGATCCGCCGCCTGTGTGGCATGATACTAAAGAATTATGATAAAAAGAGAAGGTCAGGATATGGACGATATACAATTTAAGAGAGCTGAATTGGAAGATAAGGAGATTATTTCGTATTATTTCAGGAATTATACTAGCCGGAGCTGTGAGAGAACTTTTGCAAACGTATACCTGTGGTCCCGCCAGTACCCTGTGAAATGGGCGATTGTGGAGAATACGCTGGTGTTTAAGAGTGAGGATGAGGAAGATCTGTCCTTTGCGTATCCGGCGGGGAAGCCGGAGGAGGTGCATAGGGCGGTTGAATGGCTGATGGAATACTGTAATGAGCGGGGCGTGCCGTTTCAGATGTACAATCTGACGCCGGAGCATTTTGCGCAGTTAGAAGAGTGGTATCCGGGCAGGTTCCGGATTGAGTATAACAGGGACAGTGCGGATTATGTCTACGAGTCGGAGAAGCTTGCGACGCTGTCCGGGAAGAAGCTGCATAGTAAGCGGAACCATATTAATAAGTTTAAGGCGCTGTATGGCGACCGATGGTCCTACGAGCCGGTTACTGCCGGGAATGCCGAGGAGTGTTTCCAGATGGCGCTTAAGTGGCGGGAGCAGAACGGATGTGAGGACGACCCCGAAAAGCGCGGCGAGATCTGTGTGACGATGAATTCGCTGCGCCTGTTTGATGAACTGGAACTTACTGGCGGGATTTTGCGGATTGACGGGGAAGTGGTGGCTTTTACCATAGGGGAACCGATCTGTTCCGATACGTTTGTTGTCCATATTGAGAAGGCGTTTGCGGACGTGGAAGGAGCATACCCGATGATTAATCAGCAGTTTGTGGAGCATGAGTGCAGAGATTATCTTTATGTGAACCGTGAGGAGGATACGGGGGCTGAGGGACTGCGGAAGGCGAAGCTGTCTTACCGTCCGGTTTTTATGGTTGAAAAGGGGAATGTGACGGAGATAAAAGCGTGATAGAAATGGGGATGCGAAAGAAGGAGAGAAGGACATGATAGCAGAGAAAATGAAAAACATGGTGGCAAATAGTTCGGCAATCCGCGCGATGTTTGAGGAAGGAAACCGGCTTGCGCAGATTTACGGGGCGGAGAATGTGTTTGATTTTAGCCTGGGCAATCCCAATGTTGCGGCTCCTGAGGCGGTAAAGAAGGCAATCGTTGAACTGCTGGAGGAGAACGACCCGGTGGTTCTGCATGGCTATACCAACAGTAATTCCGGTTATGCGGATGTGCGGGAGGCTGTGGCGCAGTCCCTGAACGGGCGTTTCGGTACGCACTTTGCGGGCAAGAATATTGTGATGTCTGTGGGCGCTGCGGGCGGATTGAATGTGATCTTGAAGACGCTTCTGAATCCCGGCGACGAGGTGATTGCGTTTGCACCGTATTTCGGCGAGTATCGTTCGTATACGAATAACTATGACGGGGTTTTGGTAGAGATTTCCCCGAATACCGTGGATTTCCAGCCGAAGCTTGATGAGTTTGAGCAGAAGATTACGCCTAAGACGAAAGCGGTTATTGTGAATACGCCGAATAATCCTACGGGAGTTGTCTATTCGGAGGAGACTATTCGTAAAATGGCGGCGGTTATGGAGGCGAAGCAGTGGGAGTATGGGACGGATATCTATCTGATCTCCGACGAGCCTTACCGTGAGCTAGTATACGACGGGGTGGAAGTTCCTTACCTTACGAAATATTATGACAATACGATCGTGGGATATTCTTACAGTAAGTCCCTGTCTCTTCCGGGAGAGCGTATCGGTTATCTGGTGATCCCGGACGAGGTGAAGGACTGCGAGGAGGTTCTGGCGGCGGCGAATGTGGCGACGAGGATCCTTGGTTTTGTCAATGCGCCTACGCTGCAGCAGAAGGTGGTTGCAAAGTGTCTGGACGAGAAGACTGACATCTCCTATTACGACAGGAACAGGGAAGCTTTGTATCAGGGCTTGCGGGAATGTGGCTTTGAGTGTATCAAGCCTCAGGGAGCTTTCTATCTTTTTGTGAAGTCTCCGGTTGCGGATGAGAAGGCGTTCTGCGCGGCGGCGAAGAAGTATAATCTTTTGCTGGTGCCGGGAAGTTCGTTTGCCTGTCCGGGGTATGTGCGGCTTGCCTACTGCGTGGCTTATGAGACGATTGTGAATTCACTGCCGAAGTTCAGGGAACTGGCGAAAGAGTATTTTTAAATGCAAGGATTGGATAATATGAGAGAATATGAGAGAAATATCCGTAAGGTAGAGCCTTATGTGCCGGGGGAGCAGCCCCAGAATAAAGTGATCAAACTGAATACCAACGAGAATCCCTATCCGCCTTCACCAAAGGTTGCGAAGGCTCTGGCAGAGATGGATACGGACAGGCTGCGGCTTTATCCGGATCCTGCATGTACGGCTCTTACGGAAGCTTTGGCAGATTTTTACCATGTGAATCCGGATCAGGTGTTCGTGGGAGTGGGGTCTGACGATGTGCTGTCCATGTGTTTCCTGACATTTTTTAATTCTAAGAAGCCGATATTTTTCCCGGACATTACATATTCTTTCTATAAGGTTTGGGCGGAGCTTTACAGGATTCCTTATGAATGTCAGAAGCTTGACGGGGATTTCCGGCTTGTGAAAGAGGATTATTATAAGGAAAATGGCGGAGTAATCTTCCCGAATCCCAATGCGCCTACGGCGATTTATGAGGAGTTGGATGCGGTGGAGGATATTATCCGCGCGAATCAGGACGTGATCGTGATTGTGGACGAGGCTTATGTGGATTTTGCGGGGCGTTCTGCGATTGAATTGGTCGGCAGGTATGAGAATCTGATCGTGGTGCAGACATTTTCTAAGGCAAGATCCATGGCGGGGATGCGGATTGGGTATGCCATTGCCAGTCCGAGGCTGATTCGTTATCTGAATGACGCGAAGTATTCTTTCAATTCTTATACTATGAACCAGGCGGCGCTTATCTGCGGCGTGGAGGCTGTGAAGGACAGGGAATATTTTGAGGAAGGGATCCATAAGATTGTAATGACGAGGGAGTGGGCTAAGGGGCGGTTTGAAAAGCTTGGCTTCCGGTTCCTTGAGTCCAACGCCAATTTTATCTTTGCCACCCACCCGGAGTATGATGCCGGGGAATTGTTCGAGGCCTTGAAGGAGAACGGTATCTATGTCCGGTACTGGGGAAGCGAGCGGATCGAGCAGTATCTCAGGATTACCATTGGAACCCGGGAGGAGATGGAGACCTTGTTCGGATTCTTGGAAAAATATGTGGGAAGACGGAAAACCGGTCAATGTTGAGATATTTGCCGTTGAAGGATAATTGCAGATGTAAAGGAGAAGGTCTATGACAGAAACATTAGTGCAGAGTATTATCGACGCCTTGGGTGGAAGCGTCGGGAAAGAAGCGATCGTGTTTATTATTTCGATGATTCCGATTCTGGAGCTTCGCGGCGCGCTTCTGGTTGCGGGACCGCTGCTTGGGGTACCTGTGGCCAAGGCAATTCCGCTGTGTATTATCGGGAATATTATTCCCGTGCCGTTCATTCTGCTGTTAATTACGCCGATTTTTAAGTGGATGAAGGGGACGAAGCTGTTTAAGCCTATGGTTGATAAGCTGGAAGCTAAGGCGATGAGTAAGAGTGACAAGATTGAGAAGTATGAGTTCTGGGGGCTTGTGCTGTTCGTGGGGATTCCCCTTCCGGGAACCGGAGCATGGACAGGGTCGTTGATTGCGGCGTTATTGGGCGTGAAGTTTAAGAAGGCGTTCCCGGCGGTTATATTGGGTATATTTATGGCGACGGTGATTATGTGGTTTATCTCTTATGTGCTCCTTGGCGGGGTGCAGGTTTTGGGATAACGATGATAGGAAGTTCGGAATCGTATTTTAGAAATCTGACAAACAGGATAATTTGACAGAAAGCATCAGTTAGGAATAGCTGGTGTTTTTTATTATTATAAACATGAACTAACAGGGGATAAAAATTGAAAAATAGTTCTTTATAGGATATAATGTACAATACATCATATAATTTAGGAGGCATGACGGATAATATATATTATCCGGTAGAGATTGCCGCATCGAATACTGACCTGTCAATTGCGGTTCGTGTGAAAGTTGATAAGGAATTTATCAAAAAATGCGGTAATAAAGGCATACGTTTTTCCGGAAAGAATCCGGACGGCAGCGTTACGGTGATTGCAAAAGATTTGGCTGCCGACGAGAGGGAATATGTGGAAGTCAGACTATCGAAAGGCTGGAATACGCCATCCGGCCAAAGCAGAGCTATACAGTCAGAAAATATTCAGTTTATTATTTCAGCAGCCTATGAAGGATATCAATTAGGAGATATTAACAATGCTGATATCGACGGAAAAGGCGGGGTCACATTATCCGACTTGATGAGGATTCTGAATTATGTAAGCAAGAAAACAGACAAACTGTAATCACAGATCGGCGGCCGGCGCGGGAGTCAGATTTTATATGGCATAAAAGGCATACAGCGGATTCTCAGGAATCCGCTGTATGGCGCAGTTAATCTTTTGTATGTTGGACAGCCTGTACAAAATGCGACACAATTTGTTCCAGATGCACTAATTGATCCTGAGGGCAAGTCTCAATAAGGCTTATCAGAGGCTTTAGATTGTTTCCGTCCGCAACAGAACCGAACAGAATATAATCTACGGGGACATGAAGAGAATCAGATATTTTACAAAGAGTATTGACAGACATGTTTTTCAGGCCAAGTTCAAGGTCGTAACAGAACCGCGGCGTAATATCGGCCATTTCTGCAAGTTTTTCTCGGGAGTAGCCCTTAAGCTTTCTTTGCTTCTTAATGCGTTCTCCCATCATTACCGGATTAATGGCAGCCATGTATTCACCTCCTGTCCGGCATATATAAATGCCTTTTCTCTAAAATTCTACATAGCCCTCTTCTTAATAAATATGAACTAATAAGGGATAAAATATTGACAAATAGTTCTTAAAAGTTTATACTGACAGAGTACAAATAAAAATCATACAAAATCAACAGGAGGATTTGATGAGATGAGAAAGTGCAATTTACAAAAAACGATCTCATTCCTGCTTTCGCTTGTCATGGTATTGGGCATGTGCATTGTTCAAGCGCCGGAGACGGTGAAAGCGGCAGATGGAGCGCAGGTTACTGCCAGTGCGGACAAGCAGGAACTGCGGCGGGGAGAGCAGGTAACGGTGACAGCTGTTTTATCTGGCAACACAGAGGCGTTTGGACTGGATTATGTATTGAATTTCGATACTACACGCCTTAAGCTGGTAAAAATTGACAGAGGAGCCGCTTTTGAAGGAGCGTTTGTAGGTATGCTTAATCCGGAAGCTGACGAGGTGGAGGAGTGTAAGGGATTTATTTCTGCAGTTATCGGAATGTCAAAAAATGCTATTCAAAACAGTACGGTCTTTACGGCTGTTTTTGAGGTGTTAGACGATGCGGAAATCGGAAACGCTGAATTTACCAGCGAGGTTTCTGCCACAGACGGGGCGGAGATTCCCAACACATTGCAGGTGAATGGCAATAATATTGCGGTGAGCGTAGTGAATCCTGCAACCGGAATCGCATTAGATAAGAAGAATCTGGATATGGCAAAAGGCCAGACGGAGAAGCTGGCGGCAACGCTGACTCCGGCAGACGCCAACAGCGCTGTTACATGGAAGAGCAGCAATGAAGCAGTAGCAACCGTAACCAATGACGGAACAGTTACGGCAGTATCCGGCGGTAAGGCCACCATCACGGCAACGGCGGGCGGGCTCAGCGCTTCCTGTGAGGTGAATGTTGGAGTTCCGATGAACGGTATTTCCATCGAGAATAAGGATGTGAAAGTAAACAGAGGTAAGACTGTAGAACTCAAAGTGAACTATGACCCGGCAGATACGACTGCGGATAAGACGGTCGCATGGAAGAGCGATAACGAAGCAGTAGCAACCGTTGATTCTGCTACGGGAGTGGTTACCGGTGTAAAAGCAGGGGAGGCGAATATCACCGTAACAACGACCAAGACCGCAAAGCCTTTGTCAGCGACAGTGAAAGTAACGGTTGAGGAAAACAGTATAAAGGATGAGCAGGGGCTCCTGATTGCATTTGACAAGATGGAGAAGCCGATCTTAAAAGGAAATAACGGACAGACAGTGTTTATGGGCGATTTCCTGAATATAGAGAAGGTTCTGGCAGACAACAATATTACGGATACATATTCAATCGTATGGTCCAGTTCTGATGAAAAAGTAGCGACCGTTGACCGGGAGACAGGCAAGGTCGTAGGTGTAAAAGAAGGTAAGGCAAGGATTACGGCAGTTATTACATTTACTAACGGCATCGGAGAAAAGACCGGAGAGTATACGGTAACAACTGAAATCGAGGTAAAGGAGATCCCGTTAGAGTCAATCGCATTCAACAAAGTGATTAAAGAGATGGTTGTGGGAACGACAGAGACTCTGAGTATTATCTATAATCCGGAGAATACGACTGATTTAAAAGACGTTACCTGGGAGACCTCAGACGCATCTATTATTTCCGTAGACAATGGCAAACTTACGGCTTTGAAGGCGGGCGAGGCAGAGATTACCGCAAAGGTAGGCGAAAAATCCGTTAGCTGCAAGATTACGGTTAAAGAGTCCTCATCTTCATTGAAGCCGGGACAGACAGATAATGGAAACGGTTCGGTAAATAATACAAAAGTAAGCAATACCAAAGCGGGGGTAAAGACAGGGGATACGGCAAACGTTGCATTATACGCAGTAATGTTATTGGTATCACTGGGTGCGGTTCTTGTATTTTACAAAAAGAGAAATAGTAGGGTGAGACGATAAGAGAAAAAATGCAGCGTGGTACGTCGTAGTACTGCGCTGTATTTTTTACTACCATATTGTTGCAGGCGAATAGAATCAGGCGGGATGGGAAAATGAGGAAATATGTTAGAAGAATAAAAGAGGCGATAATGTGTGCCGCGGTCTTCTGTGCCGCAGCAGGAATATCAGGATCTCCGATAGCCGCGCGGGCAGAAGAGACGGCTGCATTTCATGTGCAGGCATCGGAAGTAAAAGAAGACGGCACGATACGGGTATCGGTATATCTGACGGACACGGAGAATCTGGGGGGCATTGACGCAGAGCTGGTCTATGACCCGGGAAAAGTCACTTATGTAAGCAGCGGGCTTGGACGGAGTTTCACCAATGGTTTCGGAGAGACGAATTGTGACGAAGCGTCCTCTACCATTAAATGTGTGACTGTTTATCAGGATGCGAAGGCGGCGCACGGAGAACTGATGTATGCCGTATTTAAACTCAATGGTATCGAGTCGTATCAGCCGGAGTTCCGGGTGGTGGACATTCTGGACGCAACGGTGGAACTGAATCCGGTGCCGTATACGATTACGTACCAGCAGGCGGATGGAAGCTGGACGGACGCTAGAGATACCAGTGAGAAAGCGGCGGATGAAAGTGTGATTACACAGGCGTTGGAAGCCTTTGGAGCCCCGGAGGATATGGGAGTAAGACCGGTGGAAGAAGGAGAACCGGCGGAAAGCAAGATTATGGGGAAAGAAGGTTCGGCGGATGATCTATCCGGTCAGGCGAAGTCTGAGGCGGGAAAACCGAAAGAGAAGGAAACGAATCCGGAGGATAGTAAAAAAGAATCCGGTCAAGGGACCGGCAGGATGTTTGAGGCGGTCGTCGGATTCAGCGTCGCAGCGGTGATTGTCATTGTTATAGTTATACTTATACTGAGGAAAAGGAGGGGAGGAATTTCCGGATAAGCTTTTGCCCTGCATCGGCAGGTGATCTGAGACCATAAAAATTTCAATAACAACAAGGAGAAGAAGAATGAAGAAAAGATTTATACAATGTACGGCATTAACGTTTTGGGCGGCGGCAGCATTGTCCGGCGCAGTTTATGCACAAGAAGAGACGAATATAGGCTCCGGCGGGGAAGATGTAGATTATATAGAGGAGGAATGTCAGGAAACGGATGAAGAATACGGCATGGAAGCGTATTCGGCAGCGTCGGCTTCCGTAGAAATTGATGAGGTACATTTTCCGGACAGGATATTCCGTGAATATGTGGCAGGAGAATTTGACGTAAACGGGGACGGGGTATTATCGGAAGATGAATTAAATTCCGTTGTGGAAATTCAGGTAGGCGGTAAAGGGATTTCTGACCTTTCAGGTATCGAATATTTTGTGAATCTGGAAGACCTAAGCTGCTATGACAACAAATTAGCGTATTTAGACGTAAGCCAAAATACCAGCCTGTTCAATTTAAGCTGTTTTGGCAATCAATTAACAGATTTGGATGTAAGCCAAAATACCGGATTATACCAGTTGATGTGCGGTGAAAATCAATTGTCAGAGATTGATGTAACCCGAAATCTTAACTTATCCTCATTTTACTGCGAAAGGAATCTTTTAAGCAGACTGGATGTAAGCCATAATCCTGAATTACATAGTTTAAGTTGTTATGAAAACCAGTTGACGGATCTTGACGTAAGTTTAAATACAAACTTGATAAGCTTATCTTGTGATGAGAATCAACTGACAAGCCTGGATTTGAGCCAAAATGCAGCGTTGAACGAGTTGAATTGCGGGGAGAATCAGCTAAAAAGTATTGTTTTTAATCCCGATATGAATCTGGATATCTTAATGTGCGAAGACAATTCACTGACAATTTTAGATTTGAAGCAGCATGCCCGTTTGAAGCAATTAGCATGTAATGATAATCAGTTGGAGAGTTTAGACGTAAGCGATAAAACAGAGCTGGAATATCTGAATTGTGGGAACAATCAACTGACGAGTCTGGACGTAAGCAATAGTCCGCTTTTATATGGACTGCTTTGTTCTGATAATGCATTAACGAAACTAGACGTGAGCAATAATCCGAAGCTGAGATATTTTTGGTGCGCAAATATGCAATTGACGGACTTGGACGTAAGCCGGAATAAAGAATTAGAAGTTTTGTGGTGTTCAGGCAATCAGATTAAGGAGCTGGACGTAAGCCGGAATACAAAGTTATATGCTCTGTTGTGCTCAGACAATCAGTTGTCTGATCTGGACGTAAGTAATAACATTGCTTTGGATTCCCTGTTATGCGACAATAACCGGTTGTCAAAACTGGAACTGCAAAATAATACAAACTTAGGCGTAATAAACTGCCAGAATAATCATTTGCCGGAGTTGAATACGGAGCAATGCAAATTGCAGGATGGCTTTGGAGTATATGTGCATGGTAAGCTGCACTACGATTACGACAATGTACTCTCGGCACAGTCAATCAGCGCGGCGGCGTATCAGCAGAATAAGCAATGGGTTGTGGATTTGTCAAAGCAAGTATCAGCGAACCGGCTTGCAAAGGTATCGGTAAAAGAAGGAACTTTTGACGCTTCTACAGGAATCTGGACATTGCCGGAAGGAACGCCCTCAACGCTTACCTATACGGTCTTAACAGGAAAGAAGCTCAATAAGTCGGAGGTCGAGGAAGACCTCTATATGGACGTCACGGTAGATGTGGCATATATGATCGGCGGCAGCAACATTGTTACGGAAATTGACGGCGGGAAAGTTACGATAGATATCAATGCATTAGATACGGCGGCAATCTGCAAGGAGTTTAACATTGATGCGGAGACTGCGGCAACAAAGATCCTTCTGAAACAGACAGCGGCAAAAGACGAGGATACGCAGGCGCTTTCAAAGGAAATAAAATCAGACGGAAATACATTACTGGACGCATATGACGTCAATATGACCTTATATGTGGATAATGTAGAAAAAGGGCAGGTTACGGATCGGTTCGGGGAACTGACGCTTTGCCTTTATGCCGGAACAGAGAGTAAAGGAAAAACGGCGGCTGTATACCAGCTTCACGGAGATGAAATAATACCTTATAGGAATCTGAAGGTGGATGAGAACGGTATGGTATCCATTAAGGTTACGAAATTATCTGCATTTGCCGTTGCATTGCAGACGGTGAAGCCCGGAGATATTGACGGTAATGGGGAAGTCAATCTGGTAGATTTGATGATGTGTTTAAATCATGTATCGAAGAAGAAAATGCTGGAAGGGGACGCGCTTATTGCAGCGGACATCGATGGAAAAGGCGGCGTTACTCTGGTAGATTTGATGCGGATTCTGAACTATGTAAGTAAAAAGAGTACGGTTTTATAAAAATGATATTGATAAATCCTCTCATACGGCTTGTGTGGGAGGATTTATCAATAGAGTTGTGAATTAGAGTTAATTTGTGATGCGAGGAGGGATTAGAGTGAAGGTAAGGAGAATTTTAACGGCGGCCTTGCTGTGCGGCATCCTGTTTAGTAATACCGTACTGGCGCAGGAACCGGAAAAGGAGGCGTTTGGTCAGACGAAGCAGGAGAATGAAGCAGCCGTCTGGGAGGAACAAGAGAAGAAGGAGAATGAGGCGGTCGGCCAGACGGAACAAGAGAAGAAGGAGAATGAAGCGGTCGGCCAGACGGAACAAGAGAAGAAGGAGAATGAAGCGGTCGTTTGGGAGGAACAAGAAAAGAAGGAGAATGGAGCGGTCGTTCAGGAGGAACAAGAACAAGAGAAACAAGAATCCGAAGAGACGATAGAAGAGACGGAAGAACCGTTGGGCGAGGCGGAAGGCGAATGGGCTTCTGTGGAAGTAAAAGAACAGACTGTTGCAGACTTATCAGGTTTTACAAATACGTTGGAGAATCTGCCTGTATACGGGAAGGTCAGGAATTCTTATCTTAGCCCGACAGGAACGGGCTATCAGGCGGTATTGGTGGATGCAAAGATACATATTCTGGATTTTGATAAGGAATGGAATCCGACGTCGGAAAAAACTTTGGACTATGAACTTCCCATATTTGGCGGGTATTATTCCGGTCAGACTTATAATTATCTTGTATTTGGCCAGAGCGGAACATCTGCGGGAGCGGAGATTTACCGGGTCGTAAAGTACGATAAGTCATTCCGGCGGATTGCCGCTCTTTCCGTTCCCTATGAGACATGCTTTACAAGCGTGCCTTTTGACGCCGGAAATGTATCCATTGCCGAATCAGGAGACAATATGGTTGTGTATACGTCCCGGCACAGGCCGGACGGGCATCAGTCTAATATTGCGCTGCGGATTAATACGGCTTCAATGACAATCAGCAATAATTACGGCATGATAGATTTTCCGGACGTCCATGTGAGCCATTCCTTCCGGCAGATTGTCAAATATGACGGCAGCGTCCCGATATACGCAGATTTGGGAGACGCAGCCCCCAGAGCGGTATGTCTGCAGCAGGGAGCAGGTATGTTCACATCTATGCTGGATATCGAAGGCCAATATGGCGATAACGTAACCAATACGGATGTTTCAGGCATGGAGGTTACAGATACGGGATATCTTGTCGTAGGGACGCAGATAAGAAATTATTGTAATAATATTTACCTGTCTTATGTAAAAAAGGGAGAGTCCGCCGCAAAAGTAACTTGGCTTACAACAAGTACGTCTTACAAGTATTCCAACGCATGCAATGCGAAAATAATTAAGGTGTCGGACGGAATCTATGCAGTCATGTGGAATTGTTTTGATAATGGTGAAAAAGTGAATTATGTTATGGTAAATGGAAAAGGAGAGCCAATCAGTGCGTTGAAAACCTGTTACGGCGCAGAATTGACGCAGTGTGAACCGATTTTGGACAATGGGAAGATAACTTGGATAAAATATACCAACGGAGTGAGAAAGATCTGCTCTCTGACCGATCTTGCCTGTACAGGGACTTTTGAATGGAATGATACTTATGTTTCTCCGGTAGATCCTTG
Source organism: uncultured Dorea sp. (assembly GCA_910577685.1). GTDB lineage: Bacteria > Bacillota > Clostridia > Lachnospirales > Lachnospiraceae > Sporofaciens. Next base: position 21,467 of record CAJTOH010000014.1, read on the forward strand.
GGACGGAACAATAGACACAGGATGGTATCAGGATGGAAAGAAAGAATTTACCTTAAGCAGCCCGTCGCAGCTTGCAGGGCTGGCGAAGCTTGTCAACGAAGGAAATACGTTTGAAGGAAAGAAGGTTCTGCTGGGGAAGGATATGTTTTTTAATGAAGCAGATTCCGGTAAGAATACATGGATTCCGATCGCATCTGTCGAGGGGAAGACCTTCGAAGGCGTTTTTGACGGGCAGGGGCGCAGTCTCTATAATTTCTATGGCGGCGGATTATTTGGGACCATCGGTGAAAAAGGCGTGGTTAAGGCGGTGCAGGTAAGCCAGGGTTACATAGAAGGAGCCGCTATCGCACGGCAGAATAACGGATGGATTCTTTTCTGCCGGAATAACAGCCTTGTATATGGCAGCGACCACTCAGCGGGAATCTGTAGCGAGAATCTGAATCTGGTGTATGGCTGCGGCAACAGCGGGATTATAGACGGAAGAGATGCGGCGGGTATTGTCAGCAATAACCGAAGCGTTGCCGCAACGATAGATTCTTGTTGGAATCAGGGGTATGTGGGTGGATTGGGATTTGACGTAGCAGGTATTGCATCATCGAATTATGGATGGGTCTATGACTGTTATAATGCGGGAACAATTTCGGGAATATATATGGTGAACAATGCGAAGAACGTCGGCGGGATCGTAGGCTCACTGTCAACCGGAACAAGTGATATGGACAGAATATATAGCTGCTATAATACAGGATATCTGGATATTGATACGGAACGGACTCTGTGGAGAGATACTATTTGCGGAAATGCAGACCAGGATTGTATAAAAAATGTATATTCCATTTTCTCCGTTCATAACCGGTATGCCGCAGAAGTGACCAATGAGGAGTTAAAAGCGTCAGGTATGATCGAGAGGCTCCGGGGAGATAAAATTATCGAAAAGTGGTGTGCGGATAAAGACAATCTGAACGGAGGACAGGTCATTCCTATTGCGCAGCAGGATATGAAGGATGGTGTCTATAAGATGCTTCCTGACGTGTGGGATCCGGTTACGGAGGTAAGTATTGATCTTGCGGATGGGGAATACCAGTTAAGGGCTTATTCTTCCGCATATTACGGAGTAGATTATGTCAGCGCTGTGTACAGTTCTAATTCGGATATCTTGTCTATTGATAAGAAGGGAAAGATAATTCCAAAGAAAACGGGGACTGCAACGGTTCGGGTCACCTTTGAAGAGTCGGAGTATGGGAAGGAGACCGGATTCGATGTGAAAGTGACGATTACAGGGACAGAGGCAGAGGTTATGCGCGGGGATGTGAACGGAGATAAGAAGATTGATTTGATAGATCTGATGATGTGCCTGAATCATGTATCGAAGAAGAAATTGCTGGAAGGAGGGAATTTTTCGGCGGCGGACGTCGATGGGAATAAGGAAGTGAATCTGGTGGATCTGATGCGGATACTGAATTATGTCAGCAAGAAGAGTAATAAATTATAATCATTTAGCTCAAAAAAATCCTTAACCAATTGGAGAAGGATTTTTTTGCGTTATTGGTCAGATCTCCGTGCTCTTTTTACTTACATAATTCAAGATTTTCATCAAGTCAATCAGGGTTACGGCTCCATTTCCATCCACATCCGCCGCAAGGAACGCGTCATCCTTCAAAATACTCTTTTTCGCAACATGGTTCAGGCACATCATCAAATCGCGGAGATTAACAGCCCCGTCGTTGTTAATGTCCCCTTTGGTACGGACATTTAACCCAAATGGATTGACAGCATAGATGACAGGCGGATTGTTCCGGGACGTGAACCAACGGATCAGGCCATCCCCGCATTTTTCAGGCTTGCAGTCGGATAACCGCATATCTCTTTGCACAATGCCGGAAGTCATATTCCCGCTTCCGTCAATAGTCGCCATTTTCGTGTGTACTTCCGTCCCATTGCCAGAGGCTTCTTCCCACATCACAAGGAATTGATCTTCCCCGATCTTGATTAGATGAGGGGTACGGACGTTAAAGTCCTGATTTTCGTCATACTGAGTCAGCCAGACTACATTTGAACCTGACAGATTTTTATCCGTTACACTTATGAAAATATTCCTTTTGCCGAAAATGTTTATGTTTTCTGCCGTAAAGTCTACGGCATTTCCTGCAATGATACAGTTTTCCGAGGATAATTCAAAGCCGCCGATGGAAGCTCCTGTGTCGTTATGGCCAATGGCATTTCCTAATGTGACAGGAAGGGCATAGTTCACTTTTGTGATATCCCCGCCATTCTCACATTGCGTAATCGAAATAGCTCTCGGATAAGCGTCGCCATGATCGACCCTGTACACATGGATGCCGTCAGTCTGAACGAACTGATTAAAGGAATGGCTGACATAACCTGACTGTGCAATATTCAGCACATCATAATAAGACTGTTCAACATTCATATTTTCTTCATTGATAACATATGTCATATTTGCCTGGTGATGTAATCCGTCTGTGGAAGCATACATTTCATGGCAGGTATGGATATATAATTTCCCGTTACTTTCTGCCATCCGCAGGGAACCTGCAGAAAACGGAATGTATGTGTTGGCGCCTTTGACGGAAACAGAAGCTATGCGTTTGAAGTCCTTGGAGTATTTGACGATCCGCATGACTTCGGCAGCATCGTCTTCCGTTGGATTATTCTGGCCGAAAACAAAATAATGATAATCCTTTCCGCTATAGAAACCGCCGAACAGGCCTAATTCCTTATTGATGGTCTTCTTGTCAGTAAGGCTGCCGTTATCGGTATATGTTTCGGCAACGATTTGCTCTCCACAACATTCAACTCTTGTAAAGCTTCCGTTGGCGTTTGGAACAAGATAAGAGTTCGTTACCGTACTCCGTACGTTATAGTTATTGGCGGACATATTGTGGCTTGCCGTTCCGGCCGTGGCAACGATATTTTTAACCGGATCTTTGGCTGGCGGGTTCCCGCTTACTGTGATGTTATATTCGGCAGTCAGGCCCGTACTATTCTTAACGGTAATCGTGGCCTGACCTTTGCTCCAACCAAATATCTTCCCTGACTGAGTGATGCTGGCCACCTTAGGATTGCCGGAAGACCAGATGAATTTTTCATCCACAGATCCGTTTGCGCTGGCAGTAAGCGTTAGGGTCTCCCCAATGTCGATTTTTGATTTTTCACCGCTGATTTCAATATGGGATGCATATGTCCACGGGAAATATTCATAGTAAAAATCATCTCCGGATTTTTCGATGGCGGCAACGCCTCCCTTATATTCCATCAGTGAAAATACAGGATAATCTGTTTTGGCAAAGAACAACTCATTCCCGGTACTCAGATCATATTCAGCAATGGTGGAATTATCCTTAAATGCAATGATGGAATTCGTTGCTTTGCGGTAAACCGTCCTTGTTCCTACGCTGGCACGGGAATCAAAATCTCCGTCTTCCTTATTATTGCGCGCTAAGAAAAGGATTCTCGTATCAGAAGGAGCAGAAGGGGAATATTTGTTTGAATCCCAGATGCTTAAGCCTGAATGAAACGTAGAATCCACACATAGGTATTGGTCTCCTAACATGCCGACCTGATCCTGACGTTCAAACCAATATGACTGGCACACATATATCAAGACAGACTCGTCGCAGGATATGGTATTTCCGGATACATTACCGGCTCGAAGGGCGTTCATATCATGGTCGAATCCCCAATAAACCCAATTGGCATAGCCTTCGAAATAAAAATTGCCGTTTTTACTGTCGAACCCGGCGAAGCTGTAGATCTCCTGAGAGGTATCTGTCTGTGACAGAAGGCTGCCGGAAGATGAGAGAAGATAAATGTTATATCGATTGTCTCTATAACCTGCCAAATAAATTCTGCCGGAAGGATCCGCCCCTATGACAGATACGGCATGTTCAAATTCAAAGGTATTTTCAACGGATCTTGCTAACAGATTATATACAATGATGACGGAACTTCCCGTATAGTTTCTCTGAAGGACATAAAGCCTGTCATTTGCTGCATAAACATCGGTCAACCTGTCAAAGGTATGTATGACGGACGACTGTTGTGTATCCGTAGCGTAAAATGACAGGACTCTGTCATTCAGGAAATAGATTCCCCCTAGGTTTTCGCATGGGATCTGCCTGCATATATTACTGTATTGGATGGTGGTTTCGTCCAGTGGGACCGAGTTGCCCGTCAGGCTTTTACTCCTTTTTGTATTTGGGGTTTTGCTTGCCAGTTCATAGTCTTGTGATGGAGAAGGCTGATTTATAAGCAGCCCGTCTTCAGGATTTTTTAGTATGATTTCTTCCATGTTGGCTTCTTCGGGTGGGATTAATTCTTCATCCGGTTCATTTTTATCTTTATCTTCCTGTGTTTTTGCTCCGTCTTCGGCAGTGGATTCGATGATATCTTTTTCCAAGGGATTTGTCTGAGTATCTTCCTCATTTATGATATTCTCCTGGGCTTCCGGGGGAATGTCAGGGATCGAATCCTGTGCGCAAACGATGCAGCCGTTTGTTGCGGTTAGTGAAACTGTAAGTATCCAGACCGCTAGTTTTTTCTTCATGGGTGTTTTTCCTCCTAATTGTACTCTTTTTAATTTATTATAATTCTTTATGAACTATTGGTCAATAGTTAATCCCTTTATAGTTCCTGATAGGAAGAAGTGGAAACTCCATTATTTTTCCGGATTTTCCGGTATAATGCTTTGCAGACGGAGGTGGACAGACGCGGCGATAAATATTTATTATAATAGAGAATTTCTATAAATAATATTATTCATAGAAAATGTGCAAAGTATACAAAAATAAATTTTCTGTTTGTATACCAATGACCATGAAAAATATGTCAAAAAAGATAAAATAATAATGTGTGAAATGCATAATCTAAGAAAGGATATGGAGAGGATGAGATGTTTAAGGTAAGCTATTTTTTAGAAGTTCTCCCTATAATCGCAAGTAAGGTTGACGTCACCTTTCAGCTGACGGTTGTAGCTACGATATTTGCGCTGCTGGTGGGAGTCATCATCGCCATAATCGGCTATTACAAGATTCCGGCCTTGTATCAGTTTACACGGATGTACGTTTCCATCATGAGAGGAACTCCGATTGTGGCGCAGTTGTACTTTTTCTATTATGGAATTGCCCTCTACAGCGCTTTCGTCCGCGATATGACGCCGCTGATTGCGGTTGCGGTGGTGATGAGTCTGAATATGGGAGCCTTTATGTCCGAGAGTATCAGAGGCGCGCTGCTTTCTGTGGACGAGGGGCAGAAAGAAGCTGCATATTCGCTGGGAATGACGAATCTGCAGTTGGTGTGGAGGATTATTATTCCTCAGGCGGTCCGCGTCGCCCTTCCGCCCTTGTTCAATGACATTATCAACCTGATAAAGCAGACGTCGCTGGCCTTTATGCTGGGCGTTCCGGATATTATGGGCGCCGCTAAGATAGAGGGGGCAAGGACCTTCCGGTACTTTGAGATTTATGCGGCGGTAATGCTTATTTACTGGGTGATTATATTTATTCTTGGATTGGTACATAAGGTTTTGGAGAAGAAATGCGCGACCATGTATTAGGCGGAATCTTAAATAAGGCAACTTTTTAAGATATATTATGAAAAAGAGGAGAAGAAGAATTATGAAAAGACGTTTGATAGCAGCATTATTAGTGACAGCGATGGCAATGACAATGGCCGCAGGATGTGGGAACAGTGATTCAGGGGATTCCGGAGATTCCGGAAAAGATAAGGCGAAGACAGAGAATGATGCGGAGGAAAACTCCGACGCAGATTCCGATACAGGATATTCAGACCGGAAGGTTACCCTTGTAACGTCAGGATCAGGAGAGCCGTATACGCTTCTTGCGGACGACGGGACTTGGACAGGGATTGACGCCGAGATGTGGGCAGAGATTGAGGAGCGTACCGGCTGGGAAGTAGATGTAAAACAGGCGGCGTTTGACGCCATGTGGGGCGAGCTTGACACGGCCCGCGCGGACGTAGTCGCCAACTGTACTGCCGTTAAGCCGGAGAGAGAAGAGAAGTACCATGCGACCATTCCGTATTATGGAGACGCCCAGTGTGTTATCGTCAACGAGGGAAGCAGCTATAAAACGGCGGAGGACTTGAAAGGCAAAGTTGTGGGATGCACCAACGGACAGGCGGCGCAGACGATTATAGAGGATCTTGGGGCTGAGATTGGTTTCGAAGTGAAGCTCTATGAGGACAGCGCAGTGGGCATGAACGACTTGATGCTTGAAAGAATCGACGCTTATGCAAATACCACCACCAATGTAAATGCATTTATGCATAATAACGGCGAGGCTGATTTCCGTTTCTTTGAGGAGAACCTGCTGGCAAACAACGTGGCATATTTCCTTCCGAAGACGGACGAGGGCGAAGAACTGAAAGAAGAGCTTAATAAGGTGATTCAGGAAATGCTTGACGACGGTACCATTGCCGGTATTACGGAGAAGTGGATGTTTGCTGATATGACACAGTTAATCCAGAAATAACAAAAAGTCAGGAAGATTGGGAATATTATGGGAACAGAGACACAGATGGTGAAGATTGAACATCTTTATAAAGAATTTGATGCGGAAACAAAGGTACTTACGGATATCAATCTAACCATCAATAAAAATGAAGTGATTGCTATACTTGGACCTTCGGGAACTGGAAAGTCAACGCTGCTTCGATGTCTGAACTATCTGACGGTGCCGACGAAAGGGCTGATTACCATCGGGGACGTTACTGTGGACGCAAGCCGCCACTCCAAGAGAGACGTCATCGAGCTGCGGAGACATTCGTCAATGGTATTTCAGGGGTACAATCTATTCAAGAACAAGACGGCGCTTGAGAATGTCATGGAGGCTCTGACCGTGGTTCAGAAGAAATCAAGGGCTGAGGCCGAAAGGACGGCTCTTGCACTCCTTGAGAAGGTAGGCATGGGAGAGAGAAAAGATTTCTATCCCTCCAAGCTGTCCGGAGGCCAGCAGCAGCGTGTCGGGATTGCGCGCGCTCTTGCCGTGAATCCAAACGTAGTGCTGTTCGACGAGCCTACGTCTGCCTTGGACCCTGAGTTGGTAGGCGAGGTGCTCAATACGATTAAATCTCTGGCGGAGGACGGGACGACGATGATTCTGGTTACACATGAGATTGGATTTGCCAGAGAGGTGGCGACCCGAATATTGTTCATGGACGGCGGGCGTATCGCGGCGGACGGCACTCCGAAGGAAATAATCGACAACCCAGAGAATCCAAGGCTTAAGCAGTTCTTGAATTTTGTGAATCGTAAATAGTTAGGAGGAAGCTGTCGGGGAATGACTGGATCAGGCATTTCCGGGCGGCTTTTTCTGTAAAAAAGAGGTAAGTGATATGGAAATGCTGAAACGAAATACCGTGATAGAACAGATTAAAAAAGCTGCGAGTGAGGCGCAGACGTATTTGACGAAAATCAGAAGAGAGCTTCATCAGTACCCGGAGCTTGGTGTGGATTTGCCTGTGACCCATGAGATTATCAGCAGGGAGCTTAAGAAAATCCCGGGGCTTGACGTTTATGAGCATAAGGCGGGCGGCTTTGGAATCATTGCCCTCATGCGGGGCGAAAAGCCGGAGGGAAAGACGGTTCTTCTGAGGGCGGATATTGATGGGCTTCCCATAGAGGAAAAGGTGGATTGTGAATATAAGTCAAAGAATACGGGGTGTATGCATGCCTGCGGCCACGACGGACACGCCGCGTGGCTCATTGGCGCGGCTAAGATTCTGTCAAGGCTTCGAAGCGAATGGGGAGGCTGTATTAAGTTCGTATTCCAGCCGGGGGAGGAGGTCGGCAAGGGGGCCGACGTTCTGATTGACGAGGATAAGGTTTTGGAAGACCCGGCTGTGGATATGGCATTCGCCGCCCATGGGTGGCCTTCCGTTGAGAGCGGCAGGATTGGAATTGCCAGAAGGTATGCCTTCGGCTGCGTAGGGTCTTTCCGGGTGAAGGTCATTGGAAGGAAGGGGCATGCGTCCTGGCCGGAGCAGACCATTGACCCTATCGCCGCGGCGGGTGAGATTTACCAGCATATTCCGGCAATCCTTGCAAGAAAGATTGGAGGTACGGCTTCTAAGGTTATGTCCGTGACCTATATGCAGGCGGGGGACCCTAAAGTGCGGAACATTATCCCCACAGTATGCGAGTTCGGGGGTACTATGAGGGCGGTTAAGACGGAGACTCTTGAAATCATGGGCAGGGAATTGAGAAAAGAGGCGGAGGCAGTCTGCGGCGTCTATGGGGCTTCCTGCGAGGTGGACGTGCAGGTTCACGGCGGCGCGGTGGAGAATGCGCCTCACCTTCTTGAGGGGGTCAGAAGGGCTGCCGCTCAGATTCTCGGGCAGGAACAGGCGTATATAATTGAGGAAGATAATCTTGGCGGGGAAAATTTTGCAGAATACAGCGCGAAAGTTCCCTCTGTCTATATGTTTATCGGAATCAAGCCGGAAGGCGAGACGGAGGTTTTGGGGCTTCACAGCCCCAAATACCGGTTTGACGACGGGGTTCTTGCAAAAGCGGCGGGGGTATTTGCGGCTCTTGGGTACTTTGGCTGTATGGGGGAATTGGATAAATAACATATAGATATTATCTATAAATACCGGCTGAAAGGGCTAAAATCTATTTGACAGATGCAATTTTCTAGGAAATAATATTCATATGGGGTGGATGAATATGTTTGCGATTGAGAATTGTTACAGAATTATATTTGAAGCAATGCTCGAAGATTCTATATTTATGTGCATCGCTAAGAGGATTGAGGAATATACGGGGGCAGGGGTCGCGTTTGTGGCAGGGACAGGGAAGGTTCTCGCCTGTTCCTGCATTTGTGCAAAGCTGTTTCCTGTGTCTGCCGGGAAGGGGCATCTTACTTTTGAGGATTATGGATTGATTCGGGACAGGCAGGAGTTGGACGGCAGGCTTTGGTGCGTCACGCCTGTGTATGGAGGGAAGATAGCCATTGGCTATGTGGTGCTGATGTATGGAGAGAAAGAGGAGGAAGGCGCTTTTCAGGAATTAGGAGGCATTCTGGCGCAGAATGTGAAGCGGTATTTTCAGGAGGAGCAGAAACAGTATTTGTTCTGCCAGCCTCTAAATGAACATATGGCCGGATGGACGCTTTTTGAGGAGGATGCTTCAGGGTTTTTGGAGAAATATGGTTTCCCTTTGGGGAGCTATCTTGTGGTCTCATTTTTCAAGAAGGAAGGCAGATTAGCGGCCGTTTTGCGAGGGCTTTGGAAGTGTTTGTATATTTATGAAGAGCGGGACGAGATTTTCGTGCTGCTGTACCAGTTGAGGGAGCAGGACGTCTCTCTTATCTATGGGGCTATTGAGGCGGAAAAAGAAAGCTGCTGTGTCAGTGAGGTGTTTTCGGATATCCGTCTGCTTAAGGACAAGAAGAAGATTTTGCAGAGGATGGCGCGGGTTAGGGATTCACGGGAGAAGGCTTTTGTGCGCCGGGAGAAGGAGTGGTCTATGCGGGGCATGTACACGTATACGGCTTCTCTGATTGAGAAGGCGGGGCTTAGGGATTACTCTATTGAGGAGCTGATTTTAGAGGATGAGAGAAATAACACGGAGCTGTACCATACCCTTAAGACCTATCTTCTCTGTGGAAATAATGTTACGGCTGCGGCAAAAAGGCTGCACATTCACAGGAATACCTTGGTTTATCGGCTGAAGCAGATTAAGGAGTGTATTGAGGCGGATATGAATGATTTTGAGGTATCCAGAGAGTTGCTTGCTTTTATTATGATGTATGATATTGCGGGATGGGATTAAGGAGTTAGATGCAGGTTATGAGGATTGAACGGGAGCTGCCGGAGATTTTTGAGGAGTTCGGTGAGCAGAGAAAGACGGCTTTTTTGGAAATTAAGGAGTTTAAGGACAGGGGGATTCCTGTCGTGGGTATGTATTGTGCGTATTTCCCGCCGGAGCTTGCCATTGCCGCGGGAGCCGTCCCTGTGGCGCTGTGTTCGTTTGCGCAAGAGACTATTCCTACGGCGGAGCGGTTCATGCCCCAGAGTATGTGTCCGCTGGTGAAGTCCAGCTATGGCTTTGCGGTGGAGGATAAATGCCCTCTTTTTCATTTTGCTGATTTGGTAATCGGTGAGACTACCTGCGACGGTAAGAAGAAGATGTATGAGATGATGACGGAATTTAAGCCTGTTCATGTTATGGAGCTTCCAAACAGCCAGTCTGAGCGTGGGTATGAGTTTTGGCGGGGCGAGGTAATCCGCGCCAAGGAGTTTTTGGAGGAGTTTTTCCATGTGGTTATTACGGAGGAAATGCTTCGGGATGCGGTGAGGCTTAACAATCGGATTCGCAGGTCTCTTAAGTCTCTGTGCGATGTGATGAGGCTTAATCCTGCGCCTGTTTTGGGGGAGGATATTCAGAAGCTGGTTCTTGGAAGTAAGTATCGTTTTGACTTTCAGACGACGCCGGATCTTGTGGCAGGCGTGCGGGAGAAGATTCTTGAGGAATACGGCCAAGGGAAAATGTTAGAGCAGAGGGTGCGGATTCTGGTGACGGGCTGCCCCGTGGGAGGGGACAGCCTGAAAGTGATACGTGCAATCGAGCAGAACGGCGGCGTTGTGGTTGCGACGGAAAACTGCAGCGGCGTGCGCGCCCTTTCAAGGATGGTGGAAGAGGACACGGAGGATATTTACGGGGCGATTGCAAGAAAGTATCTGGCAACGGGCTGCTCTATTATGACGCCTAACGATAACCGGATTGAGCTGCTTAGCGAGATTATCGACGAGTACCAAGTGGAAGGCGTGGTGGAGGTGATTCTAAGAGGGTGCCATTCTACCGGGGCGGAGTCTTTTTATATCCGCAAATTTGTGAATGAGGAGAAGCATCTTCCTTATATTGCGGTTGATACAGATTATTCCAACGCGGATTCGGGGCAGATTGCCACGAGGCTGACCGCGTTTATTGAGATGATTCTGGAGGAAGGTCTTAGGGAAAAGCCTGTGGACATGAATGACTGCTATAAAATTGTGCTGTCGGGAACGAACAGAGGGTGCTCGGAGCAGGAGATTCTTGAGGATATCTGGAAGTATACGGGAATACCTATCGGTGAGTTTGATAAGGAGGGGCGTTTGGCTGCCTGCGCGGGGCTTGACGGAGAACCTCATGGGGATGGGGTATTTGCGGTTGAAAGGGATTTGCCCGAGGGACAGGGGAGGATTGCTGCGTATGCGGCGTCCCAAAAGCTGAGGAAGCTGGCGGCGCAGGTGGTGGATATCTTGGTTCGAAGTTATAATATGAGGAGACAGTTTTCGCTGGGTGAGAAGTGCGGGCAGCCGGATTATCTCTGGGTTGCGGCGGAATGTAGCGGGGATTTGGAGAGAATTTATGAGGCCGTTAGGATGGAGGAGGAATTTCACGGAAAACCGGAGAAGCCTGACGGCAAGCGGATGTTTGTGTCTTGTATACGGGGCAGGGACGACAGGAAACGTCTGATTGACGTGTGCAGGGAGTGTATGCGGGGGCAGGACGGGCAGGTTGTGGTAGGCAACGGCTTTCAGGATGCGTCGGGCAAGGAAGAGAACGGCAGGCTTCAGGAGCGGGTCCTTATGCTTGCCAGAGAGAAGAAGGAGCGTGGAAACGTACGGCTGACTGAGAATTTTTATTATGAGCTTGCCGTGGATTGTATGAGTGAGAAGATGGAGCTTGCCTCTCTGTATCCGGAGGAGCTTAAAAAGCTTCAGCGGGAAGGGGCGGAGAAATGGAAGGAGCTTTTTGAGACGCTTTACTGGTATCTGCGGATGAAGCGCAACGTGGCTTCTACCGCGGCTAGGATGAAGCTGCACCGTAATACGCTGCTTCCGCGGATTGCCAGACTGAATGAGATGATAGAGGTGGATGAGATGGAAGGGGCGGATTGTGAGAGGCTTCTGCTTGTGATGGAGGTGGAACGCCGGAAGAGGCTTGCGGGCGTCTGGGATTTATAGGAATGTCGAAAAAAGTCGTAAAAAGTCGAAGAGAAATCCTTGAAAAAAAAGAAAAGAGGGAATATAATAAAGAAAAGATAGATAGTGACGTCACTACAGGGCTGGTCGAGAGACCCTGGTCCACCAAAAGGCGGGGAATTTCCTCGCCATTTTTGTTACATAGAAGGATTCATAAAAAAAGAGAGAGATTCATGAAAGAAAAGATTTTAAGTGTTTTTATTGATGAATCCGGTGATTTTGGTCCTTATGATTCTCATTCCCCGTTCTATTTAGTTTCTATGGTTCTGCATAATCAGAGAGTTGATATCACAAAGAATATTGATGAACTTGAAAATCATATGAGGAATCTTGGATATAAGCAGCATGCTATCCATACAGGATCGTTAATACGTCGGGAGTCTGTGTATACAAATGATGATATTGACGAGCGAAGACGGCTCTTTCATGCTTTGTTCCATTTTACAAGAAGATTAGATATCAGATATGTCTGTGTTAAGATTAAAAAGAGAGAATGTCCGGATGTCGTTGCTTTAACTTCTAAAGTATCCGGCGCTATTACCGATTTGCTTAGAATATATCAAGAGTTTTGGGAACAATTTGACCATATCATAGTTTACTATGACAATGGGCAGGTTGAGCTTACAAAACTTCTGACTTCTATTTTTCATACGCTCTATGTTCAGGTAGAGTTTCGGAAAGTAAAACCCGTGAATTACAAACTTTTTCAAGTTGCCGATTTGATATGCACTATGGAGCTTCTTATAGAAAAGGCGGATTCTAACGCATTTTCCCGGTCTGAGAAAACTTTTTTTGGTTCTGTCCGTGATTTCAGGAAAAATTATTTATAAAACTGTCCCCCTTTAAAAATTCACTGTCATATGTTAAAATATTTACAAACTTGAAATGGAAAGAAGGAGACTGGTGTATGGACAAATTATATGATGTAACTGCATTAGGTGAGATGTTAATTGATTTTACGATGAATGGAAAGAGCGAGCAGGGGAATAATCTATTTGAGGCATGTCCCGGCGGAGCGCCCTGTAATGTGCTTGCAATGCTGAATAAACTTGGAAGAAAGACGGCGTTTATCGGGAAGGTTGGCGAGGACCAGTTTGGACGTCTGCTGAAAGGTACGATTGACGAGCTTGGAATTGAGACGAGGGGATTGATTCTGGATAAGGAGATTCCTACTACGCTGGCATTCGTACATACGTTTCCGGACGGCGACAGGGAGTTTTCTTTCTACCGCAAGCCCGGGGCGGATATGATGCTGGCGGAAGCTGAGGTGGATTTTGACCTGATACGTCAGTCGAAGGTCTTCCATTTCGGGACTCTGTCTATGACGGATGAGCCTGTGAAGGCGGCCACGAAAAAGGCTTTGGAGGCTGCCAAGGAAGCGGGCTGCCTGATTACTTTCGACCCGAACTTACGTCCTCCGCTGTGGCGTTCCCTTGATGAGGCGAAGGAGCAGATGGAGTATGGTTTCCGGTATTGTGATGTGCTTAAGATTTCGGATAATGAGATTCAGTTTGTCTCCGGAAAGGAAGATTATGATGAGGGAATACGTTATCTGCAGGAGAAGTACCAGATTCCGTTGATTTTCCTGACCATGGGGAAGGACGGAAGCAGGGCGTATTACAAGGATTTGCGCGTAGAAAGGAAAGGATTCTCTGTGAAGGCGATTGAGACCACAGGGGCAGGGGATACTTTCTGCGGATGTGCCATTAACGGGGTGCTGACCCATGGACTTGAGAATCTGACCCAGGAGGCGCTGGGGGATATCCTGACTTATGCCAACGCCGGAGCGGCGCTGATTACCATGAAGAAGGGAGCAATCCGTTCTATGCCGAATCTGGAAGATATTGAGAAACTTTTGGAAGGTTAGTGTTTTGACTGCATTAGTGGAGCTGGTTTAGGCATGCTGCCTGACCATGAGAACGGAGTGTGAACGGATTATGAGAGTAGACCGGTTTAAGATGGAGCGGGAAGGACTTGTGGAGGAAGGCCAGGAGGTAGAGATTAGCGAGAGGAGCGCTGTGACAGGGCAGTATACCTATCTGGTGGAGCCGTCCATTGCCATGTCGGGAATCTACAGGACAAGCGAGAGACTGCATGCCCGCCGGGGAGTTATTCAGAAGATTGAGAAGACTGACAAGGGGTTCTATCTGTTGGTTGAGACGGAAGGGTAGAAGGCGGCCTGTTTTCCTTTAAGGGACAGGCAGAGCTTTTCGGGCAAGTCGTCCGTTGACATCGTATGAAAAAGCACATATAATAAAAAGTAGGAAATGATATAGAAAGAGTGGGGACCGGACAGATGATTGCGAAGAATGACGAAGTAAAGAGGAGTAAAATATGGAGAATCGTTACTGCGGTTTCGACAGTCGTAATCATTGTGGGGGTTGTCCTGCTGCTTACGAAGTTGTTTACCACGAATCCGCTGGAGGGAGAATGGGCGGACGAAGACGGAAGTTTTAATATGTCTATTTTGAAGAATGGCTCTATGGTGATTACCATTCCCGAGGAGGGCGCGGACTTGAGCGTGGATGTGGACATGAAATATACGCTGAATAAGGATGAGAAGACGATTACTATTACTCCGGATGAGGCGGGATTTCAGAAGTTGGCTGACAAGACGGGAGGACAGTATACGGAGGAAGAGATTCGTCAGGCTTTGTCCACTGTGATTACGACTTTTGATTACAGTGTAGACCAAGAACAGCTTACCTTGACGGAGCGTGAGTACGGCGAGCAGTTAGTTTTGATAAAAGAGTGATAGGTTTACCCCTCTATCTGGCTTAAATGTGCGGTAGAGGGGGTTTTTGTCAATAGGAATCCGTAACAGTGAAGCCGGCAGGCCAAACTGTTGCATTAAGATAGAAAGGGGTAAGATGCGGTATGTACAGAGATGAGACGAGAAAGGTTCGGATTGGAGACGTCACAATCGGGGGCGGAAGCCCTATTGCTATCCAGTCTATGACGAATACTAAGACGGAGGACGCGGAGGCGACGGCGGAGCAGATTTTGGCTCTTGAGAAGGCGGGCTGTGAGATTATCCGCTGTGCTGTGCCTACCATGGAGGCGGCGCAGGCTATAGGGAGGATTAGGGAGAGAATCCATATCCCGCTGGTTGCGGACATTCATTTTGATTACCGGCTGGCTATTGCCGCCATTGAGAATGGGGCGGATAAGATTCGTATTAACCCTGGCAATATTGGGGACGCCGATAGGGTACAGGCAGTGGTGGACAAAGCGAAGGAGCGTCAGATTCCTATAAGGATAGGGGTCAACAGCGGTTCTTTGGAGAAGTCTTTGGTGGAGCGGTATGGAGGCGTGACTGCCGAGGGTCTGGCCCAAAGCGCAATGGACAAGGTACATATGATTGAGAATATGGGGTATGACAATCTGGTGGTGAGTATTAAATCTTCGGACGTGATGATGTGTGTGAAGGCCCATGAGATGATTGCCAGGGAGTGTCCTTATCCGCTGCATGTGGGTATTACGGAGGCCGGAACCCTTCTTGCGGGAAATATTAAGTCCTCCATCGGGTTGGGGCTGATTCTAAGCCAGGGTATCGGTGATACCATACGTGTGTCGCTGACCGGCGCGCCTGTGGAGGAGATTCGGTCCGGGAAGATAATCCTTAAGACGCTGGGGCTGCGGCAAGGAGGGATTGAGGTGGTTTCCTGTCCTACCTGCGGCAGGACGAAGATTGACTTAATCGGCCTTGCGAATCAGGTGGAGGATATGGTGGAGGATATCCCGCTGAATATCAAGGTGGCCGTCATGGGATGCGTGGTCAATGGTCCGGGAGAGGCGAAAGAGGCGGACATTGGGATTGCGGGCGGTATCGGTGAGGGGCTGTTGATTAAGAAGGGCGAGGTCGTTAAGAAAGTTAAGGAAGACCAGCTATTAGAGACGTTGAGACAGGAGTTGTTGAACTGGAATGAGTAAACCATTCTTTGAGGTATTTCCCACGTTAAAAGTGGATGATGAACTCCGCGGCATGTTTGAGCAGGCAGAGGTCAGCAAGGTGACGACCAATTCTGACCGGGATTTTATTAAGGTGCATCTGTTAAGCCGGTATTTGATTCAGAAGAAGTGTATCTGCGAGGTTGAGCGGAGATTAAAGGAGCAGTTGTTCGGGCGCAGTTATATTCAGATTGAGGTGATGGAGCAGTATGACCTGTCTGAGCAGTATACGCCGGAGAATTTGATGAAGGAGTATTTCGACAGTTTTCTTTTTGAACTCGACCAGCGCAGTGTGGTGGAGCGAAGTATGCTCCAAAATTCCAGTTTTGAGTTTCAGGAGGAGAATATTCTGTACCTTACCCTTAGGGATTCGATTGTGGCTCAGGGGAAGAGGGATTCGATTACGAGTTATCTTACGGAGGTGTTTCGGCATAGGTTTGGACGTCCCATTGAAATACGGGTGCTGTATGAGAAACCGAAGGAGAGCGCTTTAAAATATAATGAGATTAAACTGAAACAGGAAGTAGAAGAGATTCTGAAAGCGAATATTGCTGTCCGGCAGGAGAATGGGAGACGGATGGGGCAGCAGGCAGACGAGGACGGGACATTTGCCGCGGAGGGCTCTTTCGGGCAGATGGGCGGCGCAGCCGTCAGTCAATCCGGCGGTGGAGGAAGCGTATCCGGCGGCGGATTCGAAAACGGCGCGGCGCCGGAAGAAAGCAAGGGCGCCGGAAGAAACGCCGGACAGGAGAGCGGCAAAAAGAGGGAAAAGTCTGCCGGCGTCGGCGGAAGCGGTACGGGTCAGGAAGAAGGCAAAGCCGCGGGAGAGGTCCGGCAGTCCGGCAATCGTTCGGGAGGTTTTTTGGGAGGCCGGTTCGGAGGTTCTTTCGGTTCATCCAAAAAGAGAGGCTTTTCCAAGGGGTCTTGGGGGAAGTCCTCCGACGACCCGAATCTGGTCTATGGCCGGGACTTTAACGACGAGCCTATGGAGCTTCGGCAGGTGGTCGGAGAGATGGGCGAGATTACGTTCAGAGGGAAGGTAATCAGCTTTGAGACTCGTGAGATTCGAAATGAGAAGACGATTGTTATTTTTTCTGTGACGGATTTTACGGATACTATTACGATTAAGCTGTTTGTGAGAAATGACCAGCTTCCTGATATTCTGGGCGAAGTGAAGATGGGAGCTTTTCTGAAAATCAAAGGCGTGACCAATATTGACAAGTTTGACGGCGAGCTGGTTATTTCTTCTGTGGCGGGTATCCGCAAAATCAGTGATTTTACGGAGTCACGCAAAGATACTTCCCCTAAAAAGCGTGTGGAGCTGCACTGCCATACCAAGATGAGCGATATGGACGGTGTGTCGGATGTAAAGGGTCTGCTGAAACGCGCCCATGATTGGGGGCATAAGGCTTTGGCCATCACGGACCATGGGGTGGTGCAGTCATTTCCGGATGCCAACCACTATATTGAGTCTCTTGATAAGGACGACCCTTTTAAGGTCATCTACGGGGTGGAAGGGTATCTGGTGGACGACCTTGCGGATGTGGCTGTGAATGAGAAAGGGCAGTCATTATATGGAACTTATGTGGTGTTTGACCTTGAGACGACGGGATTTAGCCCTATTAAGGATAAGATTATCGAAATCGGCGCCGTGAAGGTGGAGAAGGGGCAGATTACGGAGAAGTTCAGTACGTTTGTAAATCCCAAGGTGCCGATTCCTTTCCGGATTACCCAGCTTACCGGCATTACGGACGATATGGTTTTGGAAGCGCCGGATATTGAGACTGTGCTGCCTGAGTTCCTTGCGTTTATCGGGGACTCTGTGCTGGTGGCTCACAATGCCTCTTTTGACGTGGGTTTTATTGAGCAGAACTGTAGGTATCAGGATATTGCGCCGGATTTTACTTCTGTGGATACGGTGGCGATGGCGCGGATTCTGCTTCCGACGCTGTCGAAGTTTAAACTGAATGTGGTGGCCAATGCCCTTCATATTTCTCTTGAGAACCATCATCGCGCTGTAGACGACGCGGGGGCGACGGCGGAGATTTTCGTGAAGTTTATTGAGATGCTCAGAGACCGGAATATCATGAATCTTACGAAGCTGAACCAGTTTGGGGCGAATAACGGGGATGCGGTCAAGAAGCTGCCTACTTATCATGTAATTATTCTTGCGCGCAATGAGGTTGGGCGGGTGAATCTTTATACCTTGGTGTCCAAGTCTCATCTGGAATACTATGCCAGACGGCCAAGGATTCCCAAGAGCGAGCTGTCCAAGTACCGTGAGGGGCTGATTGTGGGGAGCGCCTGTGAGGCGGGAGAGCTTTTTCAGGCGATTTTGAATGAAAAGTCGGAGGAGAGAATTGCGCGTATCGTGAATTTCTACGACTATCTGGAAATCCAGCCTCTTGGCAACAACCGGTTTATGATTGAGAGCGAGCGGATTTCTAAGGTTGAGAGTGAGGAAGATTTAAAGGAGCTGAACCGGAAAATCGTGGAGTTGGGGGAACGTTTTAACAAGCCTGTGGTGGGAACCTGCGACGTGCATTTTATGGAGCCGGACGACGAGGTGTACCGGCGTATCATCATGGCCGGAAAGGGTTTTTCCGATGCGGACAACCAGTCGCCGCTGTTCCTTCGCACCACGGACGAGATGCTTGAGGAGTTTGAGTACCTTGGCTCTGCTAAGGCGCAGGAAATCGTGATTGATAATCCCTGCCGGATTGCGGATATGGTGGAGCGTATTACGCCTGTGCGTCCGGATAAATGTCCGCCTGTGATTCCGGATTCGGATAAGCTTTTGCGGGAAATCTGTTACCAGAAGGCTCATTCTATGTATGGGGAGGAGCTTCCCCCTGTGGTGACGGAGCGGTTGGAGAGGGAGCTTAATTCTATTATCTCCAATGGGTTTGCCGTGATGTATATTATTGCCCAGAAGCTGGTGTGGAAGTCCAATGAGGACGGGTATCTGGTGGGGTCCAGAGGTTCTGTCGGTTCTTCCTTCGTGGCGACCATGGCGGGTATCACGGAGGTTAACCCCCTAAGTCCCCATTATTATTGCAGCCATTGTCATTACAGTGATTTTGAGTCTGAGGAAGTGAGGGCCTATGCGGGGGGCTGCGGGTGGGATATGCCGGATAAGGCGTGTCCGGTCTGCGGGGAAGCTCTCGTGAAGGATGGGTTTGATATTCCTTTTGAGACGTTCCTTGGGTTCAAGGGGAATAAGGAGCCGGATATCGACCTGAATTTCTCCGGGGATTACCAGAGTCTTGCCCATAAGTATACGGAGGTTATTTTCGGAGCGGGGCAGACGTACCGGGCGGGAACCATTGGTACGCTGGCGGATAAGACGGCGTTTGGCTATGTGAAGAATTATTTTACTGAGCGGGGGCAGGGAAAACGTAAATGTGAGATTGACCGAATCGTGCTTGGCTGTACGGGCATACGAAGGAGTACCGGACAGCATCCCGGCGGGATTATCGTGCTGCCGCTGGGGGAGGAGATTAATACGTTTACGCCTGTGCAGCATCCGGCAAATGATACTTCTACGGATATTGTGACTACCCATTTTGATTACCATTCTATTGACCATAACCTGCTGAAGCTGGATATTCTGGGGCATGATGACCCGACGATGATTAAGACTTTGGAGGAGTATATCAGTTCTCCTGCTATGGATAATGAATATAATGAGACGGACAATAAGTTTGTCGCCACGAAGATTCCTCTGGACGATAAGGGGGTGATTTCTCTGTTCCATGATACGTCTGCCCTTGGGATTACGCCGGAGGATATCGGAGGCTGTCCGGTGGGGTGTCTGGGGATTCCGGAGTTTGGAACGGATTTTGTTATCCAGATGGTTGTGGATACGAAGCCTCAGACGTTGTCGGATTTGATTCGGATTTCCGGTCTGTCCCATGGGACGGATGTGTGGCTGAATAATGCCCAGGAGTTGATTCGCTCCGGGAAGGCTACGATTTCTACGGCTATCTGTACCCGTGACGATATTATGACCTATCTGATTAATAAGGGGATGGACTCGGAGCAGTCTTTTACCATTATGGAGAGGGTCAGAAAAGGGGCTGTGGCGAAGGGGAAATGTAAGGAGTGGCCTGAGTTTAAGGAGGATATGAAGGCCCATGACGTGCCGGAGTGGTATATCTGGTCCTGTGAGAAGATTAAGTATATGTTCCCTAAGGCTCATGCGGCGGCGTACGTCATGATGGCTTACCGGATTGCGTACTGTAAGATTAATTTTCCTCTGGCGTATTATGGGGCTTATTTTGGGATTCGTGCGGATGCCTTTTCCTATGAAATTATGTGTCAGGGGAAGGAGAATTTGAAGAGGTATATTGATGATTATAACCGGCGTTCGGATTCTTTGAGTAAGAAAGAGCAGGATACCATGAAGGATATGCGGCTGGTGCAGGAGATGTATGCCAGAGGGTATGAGTTTGAGCCGATGGATATCTATCAGGCGAAGGCTTCTAAGTTCCTGATTGTGAACGGGAAGCTGATGCCGCCGCTGGTCAGCATTGAGGGCATGGGTGATAAGGCGGCGGAGGCTGTGGAGGAGGCGGCCAAGGATGGACAGTATCTTTCCTTGGATGATTTCCGGCAGCGGACCAAAGCCAGCAAGAGTGTGATTGATTATATGGTGAAGCTTGGGATTTTAAAAGGTCTGCCGGAGTCGAATCAGCTGTCGCTGTTTGATTTGTAGTTTTTGCTGTATTTTTTTGTTTGAGGGGAGTTGGGTAGGTATGAGGTTCGGAAGGCGTAAAGGAGGGAGACGGGAGTGAGGCAGTCGCAGATTACGTTTTGGTGCCATGAGATTATCCGCTGTCAGGCGATGGAGGGCGGGTTCTATATTGATGCTACCATGGGGAATGGCAATGACACTCTGTTTCTGTGCCGGCTTGCGGGGGATTCGGGGCGGGTTCTGGCCTTTGACGTGCAGGAGGAGGCTTTGGAAAGGACCAAGGGGCTTCTTGAGGAAGCCAAGGTGAGCGAGCGGGCAGAGCTTGTTTTGGACGGACATGAGCATATGGACAGGTATGTGCAGCGGGAGACTGTGGATGTGATTTGTTTTAATTTCGGGTATCTGCCGGGAGGCTGCCATGAGGTTGCGACAGCGGCGGATACCAGTGTGGAGGCGATAGGTAAGGGACTTGGGCTTCTAAAGCATGGGGGGATGATGAGTCTTTGTATTTACAGCGGCGGGGATACTGGATTTGAGGAGAAGGAAGAGATTCTCGGATATATTCGGAAGCTTCCGGCGAGGGAGTATACGGTGATTGTGAATGAGTATTATAATCGGGGGAATAATCCCCCGATGCCGGTATTTATTTTCAAAAATTAATTTCGATGTTACCCCTTGGCATTCCGATAAATCCTGGCCATATCTTCCCGCGATAATTTCTTCACGATTCCGATAGTGCGCGTGTTGCCGAAACTGCATTTGTCTGCCAGCTCCAAAATCTGCTCATCTGTTGGTTCAACGCCAAGTTCCCGCAATGTGGTGGGCATGCCGATACTTCGGTAAAAGTCCTCCATAGCTTCAATTCCTGCAAGGGCTGTCTCTTCGACGGAGCCTTTTTCCTGCACCATCAGTACTTTGACGGCGAGCTTTGCGAATCTGTCCGGACATTCTTTGTATACGTACCGCGCCCAGCTTCCCCAGACTGCGGCAAGGCCGGCGCCGTGGGCGACGTCGAACATGCCCCCTAGTTCATGCTCTAGCTGGTGGGAAGCCCAGTCGCCGCCGTCGGTTCCGCAGCCGGTCAGCCCATTATGGGAGAGGCTTGACGCCCACATTACTTCGGCCCGGGCCTCATAGTTCTTTGGATTTTCTCTCAGCAGCCTTGCGCTTTTCATCACCGTTCTCAGCAATGCCTCGCTGATACCGTCTGTTATCTCCATATTGGTTCCGTGGTTCAGATACCTTTCCATCGTATGCATCATGATATCCACGCACCCGCTCTGGGTCTGGTAATCCGGCAGAGTGTAGGTAAGCTCAGGATTGAGGACGGCGAACCGGCAGCGGCTGTAATTGCTGCTGTAACCACGTTTTATAAAGCCCTCTTCGTTGGTGATAACCGAGGAATTGCTCATCTCACTCCCCGCCGCGGCAATGGTGAGCACAGCGCCGATGGGGAGGCAGGCATATGCCGTCCGTTTTCTGGCGTAGAAGTCCCATACATCCCCTTCGTTGGCGATTCCGTAACCAATTGCCTTGGCGGAATCAATGACGCTTCCGCCGCCTACTGCAAGGATAAAGTCCACACCCTCCTGCCGGCACAGCAAGATTCCTTCGCGCACCTTCGACAGACGGGGATTGGGGACGACGCCTCCCAGTGAAACATATTGGATTCCTTCGGCGTTAAGCGACCTGCAGATGCGATCTAACAGACCGGAGCGGACAACGCTTCCGCTTCCATAGTGGACGAGCACCTTCCGGCAATTCTGCTCTTTTACCAGTTTACCAGTTTCGGCTTCCGTGTTTTTGCCAAATACAACCTTTGTTGGGGTATAGTATTCAAAATTATGCATAAAGCTACCTCCTAATTTTTTCGTGTGTCTTGAGTTCATCGCTGACGGACTGTAACAGGGTAAAGGTGTTCCTGTTAAAAGTCAAAAGCCCGTCGTCCCGCATACTGCACAGTTCCTTTGACATGGCGCTGCGGTCTACGGAAAGAAAGTCTGCAAGCTGCTGCCGGTTAAAGGGTATGGAAATGGAACTGCTGTTTTGCCGTTTCGCCTCCTCGGACAGGTAAGAAATCAACTTTTCCCTTATAGAACGCTTTGATATGTGCCCAATCTTCTGAACGAGTTTTCGGTTTTTATCGGATATTGCAAAAAATAAATTCTGTAATACCATTGAGTGAAACGGGCAGGCCGACGAGCAGACGGTCAGTATTTTCTGCACGTCGAAGAATATGACGGCGCTGTCCTCCACGGCCAGGACGTCATTGAGAATGGGACCGCTTTCGGGGGAAACATAGGATTCTCCAAACATCTCCCCTTCATTGATGATATTGACAATGCTGCGATTACCCCAGTAGTCATCCCGCTGGATATGGAGCTTTCCTTCTACTAAAACGGTTATGTGGGTCAGGGCTTCTCCCTGTCTGAAAATATATTCGCCTTTTTTATAAATGCGGGATTTTGCCTGAAGGCAGTCAAGTATGGTAGTGATTTCGTCACCCCCGACTTTGGAGAACAACCGTGACTTTTGGAGGACAGGCACATATTTTTCCATAACAAAATCCTCTTTCTGTTGTAAATACAACGGAATTGTTTTGTCTATTGTATTATGATAGGGACAGAAAAACAAGGAGGATTTCATATGATTAGAAAAATTATTAAAATTGATAAAGAAAAATGTAATGGCTGCGGGGCGTGTGCGGCTACCTGTCATGAAGGCGCCATTGAAATGATTGATGGAAAGGCAGAGCTTATCCGTGAGAATTTTTGTGACGGTCTGGGGGATTGTCTGCCGGCTTGCCCGGCGGACGCCATTTCGTTTGAGGAACGGGAAGCTCCTGCTTATGACGAGGCGGCTGTATTTGCCGCAAAGGAGAAAAAATCTTCCTCTCAGATGCCCTGCGGTTGTCCGGGAACAAACGTAAGGAGGATTGACAGGGCGGATATGGCTTCCGAGGCTTTCACTGCAGGCACGCCGCTTACCAGCCAGTTGAAGCAATGGCCGGTACAGATAAAACTTGTACCGGAAAAGGCGGATTATTTTGAGAACGCAAACCTGCTGATTGCCGCCGACTGTACGGCGTACGCCTATGGGAATTTCCACAACGAGTTTATCCGAAACCATATCACGCTGATTGGATGCCCGAAGCTGGACGAAGGGGATTATACGGATAAGCTTACGCATATTATTGCGGGAAACCATATCAAGAGTGTGACGATTGTAAGAATGGAGGTTCCATGCTGCGGCGGAATTGAAAATGCGGTAAAGGAGGCGCTGCAAAAAAGCGGTAAGTTCATACCATGGAGGGTTGTGACCGTCACTGTAGATGGGAAAATATTGAACAGCTAAGTCAAGGAAAAAATATCTTGCAATATAGGATGTTTTGGGCTAAACTATTTTATATATTGGAGACGCCGGTAAGCGGCGTATAGAGATGGGGTTGTCGGGAAATGGATGTACCATTTTCCGGACAGCCCCATCTTTGTAAATCACCTTTCAAGCGAAAAGTAAAGAAGAGAAAGGCAAAAACGGCAGAAGAGACATTAGGAGGAGATTATGCGCAGAGCAGATCGTGAAGTAAAGGATTGGAAAGAAATCCTTCAGATCCTTGAGTCCTGTAAGGTATGCAGGCTTGGGATGATGGATGAAGGCAAGATTTATATCGTACCTATGAATTATGGATATATTTATGAAGAAGGGAAACTTGTGCTGTATTTCCATGGGGCCAGAGAAGGGAAAAAACTTAGGCTTCTTGAGGTGAATCCGACAGTCGGAATCGAGATGGACGGCGGGCATGAATTAGAGGCGGGCAAGACGGCGTGCCAGTATAGTTACTTTTACGCCAGTATTATCGGAAACGGCAAGGCGGAGATTGTTACGAAACCGGAGGAGAAGTCCGGAGCTTTGGCAGCCATTATGAAGCATCAGACAGGAAAAGTTTTTGAGGAACTAGAGTCGAATCTGAAACTTGGAGCGGCTGTGGAGATCATCCGTGTGGAGGTGGAGGAATTTACCTGCAAGCGTCACCGCAAAGAAAAAGAAAGTCTATAAATTAATGCTTTAACCTGTGAAAGCATTGTGGTATACTATGAAAAATACGAAAGGATGGAAGATAAAAATGTCAGAGAAAAAGAAAGTCATTATGCTGGGCAATGAGGCCATTGCCAGGGGCGCTTATGAGGCGGGTGTGAAGGTATCAGCCGCCTATCCGGGCACTCCAAGTACAGAGATTAGCGAATATCTGGTGCAGTATCAGGACGACCTGTACTGCGAGTGGTCCCCAAATGAGAAGGTTGCGACAGAGGTTGCAATCGGGGCGTCTGTTGCAGGGGTGCGTGCCATGTCCTGTATGAAGCACGTTGGCTTCAATGTAGCGGCAGATCCGGCGTACACGGTTTCCTATATGGGAGTGAACGGCGGGCTGGTGATTGTAGTAGCAGACGATCCGGGACTTTACAGTTCCCAGAATGAGCAGGACACCAGGATGGTTGCCCGTGCCGCCCAACTGCCGGTTTTGGAGCCCTCGGACAGTTTCGAGGCCAAGGAATTTATGAAGCAGGCATTTGAGTTAAGTGAACAGTTTGACCGTCCCTTTGTGTTCCGAACGACCACAAGACTTGCCCATTCTCAGGGAGTGGTAGAGCTTGGAGAGCGCAAAGAAGCCGCGGATAAGCCTTACGAAAAGAATATCAAAAAAACGGTGATGATGCCGGCAAATGCGAAACTGCGCCACGTTGAGATAGAAAAGCGAAACTTGGAACTGGCGGAAGCGGCAAATACGCTTTCGGTTAATAGAGTAGAGATGAACGACACAAAGATTGGCGTGATTACCAGCGGTATACCCTACCAATATGTCAAGGAGTCTCTGCCAAAGGCGTCTGTGCTGAAACTTGGGATGGTTCATCCGCTTCCAAGGAAGCTGATTGAGGAGTTTGCGGCGAAGGTAGAGAAGCTGTACATTATTGAAGAGTTGGATCCGGTGATTGAGGAGCAGGTAAAGTCCTGGGGAATTAAGGCCATAGGAAAAGAAATTTTCACTGTGCAGGGTGAGTACAGCGCCAACATGATTCGGCAGGCAGTTCTTTTAGAGAAATTAGAGCTTGGTACGCCGGCGAAGGTGCCGGTCAGACCGCCGATTCTCTGTCCAGGATGTCCTCATAGGAGTGTGTACTATGTGGTGAAGAAGCTTGGCCTGCATGTGGCGGGCGATATCGGATGCTATACGCTGGGAGCGGTCGCGCCGCTTAGCGTAGTTGATACGACGATCTGTATGGGAGCCAGTATATCAAGCCTTCACGGTATGGAAAAGGCGAAGGGAAAGGATTACATAAAGAACTGGGTTGCGGCTATCGGAGATTCCACGTTCCTCCATACGGGCGTCAATTCCCTGATGAATATGGTGTATAACAAGGCAACCGGAACAGTGCTGATTCTGGATAATTCTACTACGGGCATGACCGGTCATCAGGATCATGCGGCGACCGGAAAGACGCTGCAGGGGGATCCAACTTATGCCGTTGATATCCCTGCGCTTTGTAAGGCGATCGGCGTGAAAAATGTGACGGAAGTTAATGCATTTGATCTGGAGACTCTGGAAAAGGTTATCAAGGAAGAGGTCGCAAAGGACGAGGTATCCGTGATTATCACGAAGACTCCCTGCGTGCTGCTCAGTAAGGGTAAGAAGCCGTTATATGCCGCGTTGGAAGACAAATGTAAAAAGTGCGGTATGTGCATGAAACCGGGCTGTCCGGCGATGACAAGACGGCAGGACGGAACGGTTTCCATCGACGATACCATGTGTACGGGATGCGGTCTTTGTAAAGATCTGTGTAAGTTTGGCGCAATCGAGTTAGTAAAGGCAGGTGACAGATAATGGCGACGAAAAATATTATGATCGTGGGCGTCGGAGGACAGGGTACGCTTCTGACCAGCAGAATATTGGGCGGCCTTGCCACTGCCGGAGGATATGACGTAAAACTCTCGGAGGTGCACGGCATGGCCCAGAGAGGCGGAAGCGTGGTGACGTTTGTCCGTTATGGAGAGAAAGTAGCGGAGCCTATTGTGGAAGAAGGAATGGCGGACGTGCTGATTGCTTTTGAGAGGCTGGAGGCTTTGCGGTACGCACATTTCCTGAAGAAGGACGGCGCGCTGATTGTTAATGATTGGAGAATCGATCCTATTCCGGTTGTGATTGGAGCGGAAGAGTATCCGAAAGGGATTATAGAGACGTTGAAGAAGGAGCATAAGGTCTACACGGTGAATGCGACGGAGGAATCGAAGAAGCTGGGGAAGCCCAAGGTATTTAATCTGGTTGTGCTAGGGATTGCCGCGCAGCATATGGATTTCTCCAAAGAAGAATGGTATCGGGTGATAGAGGATACCGTGCCGCCGAAGACGATAGAAATCAACAAAAAGGCATTTGACGCGGGATACCGTATTGTATCGGAGTAATGCGCCGGAAGCCGGAAGGATTCGGAAACTGCGGTGCGGACGCGCACGTTTTACAGGTTGGCAATCAGGAATCGTGAAGAAACCGAAATACTTTATGATTCCGGACCATAGTAAAAATAAATTCAGAACAGGAGTATGAGAAAATGGCAGGAGTATCAATAGAGAACTGGAAAGAAACGATCAGAGATCCGAAGATTGAGTGTATGGGAAGGGACGAGATGAATTCCCTCCAAAGCGAGCGTCTTGTAAAGCAGGTGAAGAATGTATACGAAAATGTGGAATTCTACCGTAAAAAAATGGATGATCTGGGTGTAGAACCCGGCGATATCAAGGGGATTGAGGATATCCATAAGCTTCCGTTCACGACGAAGGAAGACTTAAGGGATAACTACCCCTTCGGACTTTTGGCAGTCCCTCAGGAGAAGATCGCGCGCGTACAGGGAACGTCGGGAACGACAGGGAAATTAACCCTTGCTTCCTATACGCAGAAAGATGTGGACGTATGGGGCGAATGTGTGGCAAGGGCTCTCGTCATGGCCGGTTTGAGTTCCGCAGACCGCATCCATGTATGTTACGGCTATGGGCTGTTCACAGGAGGAATGGGGCTGGATCTCGGGGCGCAGGCATTGGGAGCGATGGCTATCCCAATGTCTTCCGGCAACACGAAGCGCCAGCTTATGTGTATGGAGGACTTCGGGGCGACCGCATTTGCCTGTACCCCTTCTTATGCGCTCTATCTCGCCGAGGCGGCGCAGGAGGCGGGAATTGTAGACCGTCTGCAGATCAAGGCAAGTATTAACGGCGCCGAGCCGTGGACGGACGAGATGCGTAAGAAGATTGAGAGCATTTTCCATATTAACAGTTTCGATATCTATGGGCTGTGTGAGATTACTGGTCCGGGCGTCGCCATGGACTGTATCCATCACAAGGGACTGCATGTGTATGAGGATTACTTCTATCCGGAAGTGCTTAACCCGGCAGACCAGTCGGCATGCGCGGACGGCGAGACAGGCGAGCTTGTGTTCACCACCCTTGCCAAGGAAGGGATGCCGCTGCTGCGCTACAGGACGAAGGATCTGACTAGCATCGAGCGCAGCGTCTGCGAGTGTGGGAGGACATTGCCAAGGATCCGGAAATTCACGGGACGTACGGACGACATGAAGGTCATCCGCGGCGTCAATGTATTCCCGACTCAGGTAGAGACGGCTCTTCTCTCCATGGGCGGCGGCGTAGCGCCTCACTATATGCTCATCGTCGACAGAGAGAACAATCTGGATGTCCTGACCGTCATGGTAGAAGTAGACGAGAAATATTTCTCCGACGAGATTCGGAAACTGGACGCATTGAAGAACAAAGTCGGCGCAGTATTAAAACAGGCGCTGGGCGTATCCGTAAGAGTGAAACTTGTCGAGCCGAAGACCATACAGCGAAGCGAAGGCAAGGCAAAACGTGTCATCGACAACAGAGAGTTGTAAGAGGAGGGAAATACCATGGGTGTAAGCAACACAATTCAGCAATTATCAGTATTTTTGGAGAACAGGGAAGGCCGCCTCGACGACGTGCTGAAAGTCCTTGCCCGTAACGACGTAAATATCGTGGCTTTAAGCCTTGCGGACACGTCGGACTATGGAATGTTACGTATGATCGTTTCCGACCCGCATAAGGGGCGTGCAGCGCTTAAGGAGGCAGGAATTACGGCCATGCTCACCGACGTAGTCGCCCTGCGCGTCCCTCACGCAACCGGTTCCTTAAGCAACGCCATGCATCAGATCGTAGAAGGCGAAGTCAACGTAGAATATATGTACGCTTTCGCCAATGGACCCGATGCGGCGGCGGTCCTTAAGAGCGACGATGCGGCCCGCGTAATCGACATCCTGAAAGGCAGCGGCTTCGACGTCTACACCGCAGACGAAGCATACCGCGCAAACCAGTAGATCCTGAAAAATCTATATTCTACAGGGAGCTGCCGGAATGATGCGGCGGACTTACAACGCATGAGTTAGATGCATATATTGTAGGTCCGCAGCATTGTTTTGGCAGCTCCTCTCATATCCTAATCCCGGTTCGGGATAAATAATACCGCTCCTTTACAATCCC
Source organism: uncultured Dorea sp. (assembly GCA_910577685.1). Classification (GTDB taxonomy): domain Bacteria; phylum Bacillota; class Clostridia; order Lachnospirales; family Lachnospiraceae; genus Sporofaciens. Next base: position 50,676 of record CAJTOH010000014.1, read on the forward strand.
CGTATGTCCCGGATTATTTCAAGGTTAAACCCGCGGGGATGTTACTGTTCACTCCGTGACCAGCAACACGCTTCGCGATGCACAGAAATCGCAAAAAGATGCGATTTCGCGCTGAAAAACTCGGGATTTCCGCACAAAATGTGCGGAAACACCTCGCGGGATAGTGGCGTGTGAACAGTAACGCAGGGATAACTATGAACCACAATACAACAGGAATCCACTTGAAAATGGATGGGTCGGAGTGTATAATAAGGAAGACATTAACCAAACAAAGGAGGACGTCATTATGTTAGATAAAAAAGTAGTAGAATTATTGAATCAGCAGGTAAACAAGGAGTTTTATTCAGCTTATCTGTATCTGGATTTTTCCAATTTTTATTTTGACCACGGTTTAGACGGATTCGGCAACTGGTACAAGATCCAGGCGCAGGAAGAGCGCGACCACGCAATGCTCTTCATCCAGTATCTGCAGAATAACGGAGAAAAAGTGGAATTAGAAGCCATTGACAAGCCGAATGTTACATTAGAGAGCGCGAAGTCTGTGCTTGAAGAGGGGTTAAAGCACGAGCAGTATGTGACGGGTCTCATCCACGGAATCTACGACGCGGCATATTCGGTGAAGGATTTCCGCACGATGCAGTTCTTGGATTGGTTCGTGAAGGAGCAGGGCGAGGAAGAGACTAATGCGGACAATCTGGTAAAGAGGTTTGAGTTATTCGGAGACGACCCGAAGAGCCTGTACATGCTGGATAATGAGCTTGGAGCGCGTACATATTCCGCTCCGTCTCTGGTACTTTAATCATGAACCGCAAGAAAGTTGTCTGCTCCTGCCGTAATGTGACGAAAGGGGATATAGCGGACGCTGTGAAAGCGGGTGCCGATTCTTTCAAGGAAGTGAAGAAGATGACGAAGGTAGGCAAGAGCTGCGGCAAGTGTAAGAAAAAGGCGAAGAAGCTGACGAAGAAATTATTGAAGGAAAGAGTAGAATGAGTGTAGATATGAAGAAAGCTGTTTTGGAGAAGCTGCGGGTCTCCGAAGCAGTCTTTGTCCTGTTGTCCGGCTGTACGCGCCTGCCCTATGTGGAATGTGACCCGGAGACATACGACGACCAGATTCTGCTGTATTATACGGAAGAGGACGCTAAGAGACGGGCAAAAGAACTGCTGGAGGAGAAAACCCTGATACACGTCGTCAAGGTTGAGAAGAAGAGCTTCCTGCCGTTTTACACCAGTCTGTATCCTATGGGAGTGAATTGTATCGTTGTGAGCGACGGGATGCCGGACCGGACGGCGGTACAGTTAGATGAACTGATCCGGCGCAATCGTCCGGAGCAGCTTCCCGAGGGGCAGGTCTGGGTAGAGAACCCGGAGCTTCACCTGACGGCAATTTATTTTATGCAGAAGCTCCACAAGAATCAGGGGCAGGAGATGACGGAGGAGATGACGGAACTCTATGAAGAGATGCTTGCGCATTTCGGAAGGGGAAAATATATCTTTGCCGTGGGGGCGGATAAAGGAATCCCGGCGCTTAAGGGAAAAGACGGGAAGATGTACCAGCCGTTATTTACGGACTCTCAGGAATTCCGGAAGTTCAGCGGTCCCAACCGGCTTCGGGCCATGGTGGTGGAGGCAGATAAGGTCAGGAACCTGCTGCCGGCAGAGAGCGAGGGCATCGTGCTGAACCCGTTGGGAGTGAACGTTCAGTTTAAGATAAGAAAAAGACCAGATAACTAGAGTTATCTGGTCTTTTCCATAATCTCAATTTCATGTATTGCTTTTAAATATCTAAATCATATTGCTATTTAATATATATTAAAAGGTACATTAATTACGATTATAAGAATTACATTGCATTACATTAATTAGATCTTTGTTACATTGACTGCCTGAGGACCTTTAGAACCTTCTGTTACATCGTACTCTACGCTCTGGCCCTCGTCTAAAGACTTGAAACCTTCCATGTTCAGCCCGGAATAGTGGACGAACACATCATTTCCGGTTTCATCAGAAATGAAACCGTAACCCTTTTGGTTGTTGAACCATTTCACTGTACCTTTCATGACAATACCTCCAAACTTAAGTTATTTAGAAACTCCGCATCTATAAAATAATTCTATAGATAACTGTCTAATAGACTAGCATATATTTATAAAAGCGTCAAGAGATTTGGGAATATTTTTTATATTTTTACTATAAAATCATAGTTTAGGTAATATCATTTTACTTGACGAAATGCGTGTAAAAGTGTAAAGTATACATTATCGGAAGTAGTCAGCCGACCTGGGCAGGAAAGGATTACGGAATATCCGCACGGCTATAGCTCGACGGAAGATTAAAGGGATAATAGAGGACGAGAGTATGATCACATTGACGGGGAAAAAAGTATCAGAAGGAATTGCCATGGGTAAGTTATCCTTCTATAAGCGGGATTCAAAGGAAATCCGGCGGATATATGTAAAGGATGTTGAGAAGGAGGTACAGCGTTTCCAGAAAGCGCGCCAGAAGGCGCTGCAGGAACTAAGGGAGCTGTATGAGACCGCCGCCAAAGAGGTGGGAGAAGCCAATGCAGCGATCTTTGAGATGCAGCAGATGATACTGGAAGATCAGGATCTGGTTGACAAGGTTACGGGGATCATCGTCGAGCAGAAGCTGAATGCGGAGTACGCCATCCAGAATGCGGCGGAGAATTTTATTTCCACGGCAGTTGAGAACGATAAGAATTATATACAGGGGCATGACGCGGACGTCTGGGATGTGTCGAACCGTCTTCAGAATATCTTAGCCAGAGGGTGGAAGGATAAGATGCTGATGGACGAGCCGTTTGTGCTGGCGGCGGGAGAGCTGTATCCCAGCGAGGCGGTCCAGCTTGACAAGACGAAGGTCTTAGGCTTCGTCACGAGGTATGGTACCATCAATTCCCATACGGCCGTGCTTGCCCGTACCAAGGGCATCCCTTCTGTGATCGGGCTGGGAGAAGCGTTAAAGAAGGACTATGAGGGAAAGACTATCATAGTGGACGGGTTCGAGGGCAAAGTGTACATTGAACCGGATTATACGACGATTACGAAGATGCGTCAGAAGCAGGATGCCAACCATACGCAGGTACAGAACCTTGAGCGTCTTAAGGGCAAAGAGAATATCACCCAGAGCGGGCAGAAGATCGATGTCTGTGCGAATATCGGGAACCGGGAGGATATAGAGAATGTGCTGCGCTGCGACGCGGGCGGGATCGGGCTTTTCAGGAGTGAATTCCTGTACATGGAGAGCGGTTCTAAGCCCCCGACAGAGGAGTATCAGTTTCAGGTGTACAAGCTTGCTGCGGAGTCTATGGGGATCAAGAAGGTGGTCATAAGGACGGCCGATCTAGGGGGAGAGAAGACGGCAGAGTGCCTTGATCTTGGGACGGAACCCAATCCGGCAATCGGTTACCGCGGAATCCGGGTGTCCCTTGACAAGGAGGAAGTTTTCAAGACGCAGCTCCGTGCGATACTGAGAGCGTCGGCTTTCGGGAACCTGTCCATCATGTTCCCCATGGTTACCTCCATCGAAGAGGTAAAGCTTGCGAAGCTTATGCTTGAAAAGGCGAAGAAGGAATTGAAGAAGGAGAAGACAGCTTTTGATTCGGATATCCCGGTAGGGGTTATGATCGAGACGCCTGCAGCCGTTATGATCAGCGGCGAGCTTGCAAGGGAAGTAGATTTCTTCAGCATCGGGACGAATGATCTGCTGCAGCTTACGCTGGGAATGGACCGTCAGAACGAGCGGTTAGAGCGGTACTATAACCCGCACCACTCGGCGCTTCTTAAGATGATCCGGATCATTACGAATAATGTACATCTGGAAGAGAAGCATATTAGCGTATGCGGCGATATGGCGGCAGATTTAGAGATGACAGAGTATCTGATCCAGATTGGGATTGACGAGCTGTCTGTGGCGCCGAACCAAGTACTGGCGCTTCGGAAGAAGATCCGGGAGATTCAATAAAAGATATGGCTGTATTGTCTGTGCCGCTGCACGGATACTTAAGATAAAGACCGCCGCATTGAAGGGAGTACCTTAATGCGGCGGCTTTTTTATCGCTCTGTCTTTCTAATTCGCTGTTCCTATCCCGTTTGCAGGCTTTAGGATACTTTATAAGGTATCCTCGCGCCGGATATATCCGGGAGCGGCAGGATCGGCGATAATCTCTTTGGCATGTATGATCTTGGCGTGCTTGTCAACAACCTGACAGTCAATCGTAACGTCGTTGCCGATTAGAGCTCCCGGAAGTACGACGCTGTTCTTCACTACGGCGCCTTTCTTGATCACGCACCCGCGTCCGATTACGGAATTCTCGACGGTTCCTTCAATAAGGCATCCGTTGGATACGACGGAACTCTTCACATCTGCCGTATCAAAATACTGTGTCGGGCAGGAATCATTAGTCCTTGTGTATACCGGCCATTCGTCGTCGAACAGGCCTGTAGCCCTCTTAGCGTCAATCAGTTCGATATTCGCATTATAGAAGCTTCCAAGATCGGTAATGGATGCGAAATATCCCCTGTGGGAGATACCGCGTACATCCAATTCCTCGCAAGCGTTGTTGACGATATCTGCCAGCGTGTACATGGAGGATAAGGATTTGGCCTTCTTGATCAGGTCGAGGAACAACTCCTTCTTCATGATATATGTATCCATGAAAATATTTCTGTTCTTAGCGTTTCCGCGGTTCGGCTCTATTGACAGGACGCCTTTCTGGCGGTTCAGGTCCAGAGCGTTGCAATTCAGGAAAGATTCCCTTGCATTGTCCACGCTGTGGTATAAAAGCGTAATATCCGCTTCTGATTCGATATGGTTCGCAAGCAGCGCATTAAAGTCTGCGGAGTAGACCATATAGCTTGGCGCGATTACGACATAGGGCTGGTGTGATCTCTCGATACACTCAAGATTCGCTGAAAATGCGGCGATATCCGTATTATACAGGTCGTTGTCACCCTTGGACTCTGAGAACAGAATGTGCAGCCGTCCGCGTTTGGAGTTAATGTTGTAGTGACGTCCCGTTCCAAGATGTTCTACCAGAGAGCGGGGCTTTCTTCTAATATATACCTGGATGCGGTCGATGCCGCTGTTGCTCATATTCGAGATTGGGAAGTCGATTACACGGTATCTGCCCAGGAAAGAAAAGGCACCGATCGGGCGGTATTCTTCCAGTCCTTTCACCCAGATGTGATTTCCGGAAAAATTAACGATTCCTAATGCTTTACTCATATTATTCTACCCCCTTTACGCGTTTTGCCACAAGTTCGATGTGTTCGCTGTCGGCGCTTCCGACAACAGCTTCTTTGCCGATCTTAACGCCGTCAGCTACAAGCGCGCGCTGTACGACCGCGCCGGCTTCTACCTTGGCTCCGGGCATCAATACGCTGTCGATTACCCGTGCGCCTTCCCCGACTTCTACTCCTGTGAAGAGGACGGAATTCTTGACCTCTCCCTCGATGATACAGCCCTGTGTGATAAAGGCGCGCTTAATGCTGGCATCCGGCCCTACATAATGGGGCAGGGTTGTAACGTCTTCCGTATAAATCTTCCATGTCGGGTCGCTTAAGTCAAGCTCGTTGTTCGTATCCAGAAGATCCATGTTCGCTTCCCACAGGGAATCAATAGTTCCCACGTCTTTCCAGTAGCCTTTGAACTTGTATGCATACAGAGTCTTGTGGTCAGCCAGAAGCTGCGGGATTATATCCTTACCGAAATCGTGATTGGAATCAGGATTCTTCATATCGGCAACCAAAAGCTTACGCAGAGGCTTCCATGTAAAGATATAAATACCCATCGAAGCGAGATTACTCTTCGGCTGAGCAGGTTTCTCCTCGAATTCGATAATATGTCCGTCCTCGTCCGTATTCATGATGCCGAAACGGCTTGCCTCCTTAAACGGCACCTCAATTACGGCGATTGTAGCGTCAGCGTTATTGGCTTTATGCTCTGCCAGCATCTTGGCGTAATTCATCTTATAGATGTGGTCGCCGGAAAGGACTAGCAGGTATTCCGGAGAATAGGTATCGATAAAGTCGATGTTCTGGGAAATCGCGTCGGCGGTTCCGCGATAAACATCCAGATTAGCGTCAGCCTTCTCACGGGGCGGAAGTACATATACACCGCTGTCTTTTGCGTCCAGACCCCAGCGGCGTCCGGCTGCAACGTAACTGTTCAATAAAACGGATTCATATTGTGTCAGTACACCGATCACATCGATGCCGCTATTGGCACAGTTGCTTAACGGGAAATCAACAATGCGGTACTTTCCACCATATGATACAGCCGGCTTTGCCACCTTATTGGTAAGGTCGTGCAGTCTGGAGCCACGACCGCCGGCCAAAATCATCGCTAACATAGTATTTTGCTTCATAGTGAGCCCTCTCTTTCCATTTATATGTTACATGATAATAGATATTATACAATTTTTTTCTCGTTCTTTCCATATATTTGTACAAAAAAAGAAAAATTTCTAGTAAAAATTGTCAGATATGCCTTTTCTTATGGGGAATCATAAAGAGCGACCCTATCAATATCAGATAAAATTTGTTTGCAAAGAAGATTTTCTGAAAATAATCCTTACATTTACGGTTTATTCGTGATATAATACAAACAGAAAGGATTATATGTCATTGGGAATTATAAATTCATAGGTGTAACTCCAGACATACTGGCGTACAATCTTAGGCAACAAGGGGGAAGCTGCTATGATTGTGCGCTGTTTTTTTTATCTTTTCTGTTGTAATGTTGATGTCATAACGGAGAAGGAGGTTGTTTATGTTCAAAATCGGTGATTATGTTGCACATTATAAGGAGGGCGTCTGCGAGGTGACGGATATTGGGAGGCTTGATATGAACTGTTCGGACAAGCAGAAGGAATATTATACGTTAAAGCCGCTCTATAATGCTAAAGGGACTCTGTATACACCTGTGGAGAACGAGAAGAGGCAGATTAGGGAAGTCATATCCTGTGAGGAGGCAAAGGAACTGATCGGCAGTATGGGAAGCATTGAGAAGATCGGAGTTACGGATGAAAAGAAGCGGGAGGTATTTTATAAGGAAGCGCTCCTTAAGAATCAATGCAGGGAATGGGTATCCCTGATCAAGACGTCTTACCTGCGCAAGATGCATCGGATTGCGTCCGGGAAGAAGTCCGTCAACGTAGATGAAAAGTATCTGGGCATTGCGGAGAAGTTCCTGTTAGGGGAGCTGGCGGTTGCGTTAGATATGCCAAAAGAAGAAGTACGAGGGTATTTAGAAAAGTGTTTGGAAGAGTAACAGAAGAGTTTATAAGGTCGATAAACGGAACCGGGCTGCCATGATGCATTGCACAATAACTCAGATCTATTGCGCAATGCATCATGACAGCCCTTTATTTACATTATTTTTCCGTAATATGGATGCGGAAACTCTCATATTCTTCGGTCGCCGTCGGAAGAAGAAGCCCGCCGTTCATCAATACGTCCCCGGGATATTCTTGTCCGTCTACCATGTAAATGCCGTCCTTTTTCAGTCCTTTTAGACGCATCCAGCGTCCGGGACCGTTAGGATGAATCTGGAGGGCAACGATGCACAGGAGGGCCTCGCTGCCGTCTTCGGCTGCAAATTCCCATCCATGGTATGCGTCTACCGCATCCGGATTGGTGAGACGATAATAGTCGCCGTACTGGATAAGATCATAGTATTTTTTGAACTCTTGAATCTGTGCCTTGACTATTTCTTTTTCGTCCCCGGACATTTTGTTTACATCCAGTTCGTATCCGAAGGTGCCGGACATGGCGACGGTTGCCCGCGTATTAAGAGGGGTAATCCTTCCGGTCTGCTCATTGGGGCAGTGAGAGACATGGGAACCCATGGTGCTCACCGGATAGCCAAAGGAGGTGCCATACTGGATGCTGAGCCTCTCAATCGCGTCCGTATCGTCGCTGCACCAGATCTGCGGGGTGTAATAGAGCATCCCGGCATCGAAACGTCCGCCGCCGCCGCTGCAGCCTTCAACCAGCATGTCAGGATAACGCCGGATTAGCTTCTCAAGCATATCATAAAGGCCAAGTACATAGCGGTGCATCAATTCGCCCTGTCTATTTGCCGGAAGAGCGGCGCTGTAGAGGTCGGAAAGGCTGCGGTTTAAGTCCCACTTCAGGTATTCGATTCTGGCGGAATCGAGAACCTGACAGATGTGGCTGAAAATATAGTCTCTTACGTCTTCGCGGGAGAAGTCAAGTAAAAGCTGCTGACGGGAACGGGTCGGAAGCTTGCCCGGTATCTGTATCGCCCATTCAGGATGTTCCCGGTAAAGGTCGCTGTCCTCGTTGACTCCCTCCGGTTCAAACCAGATGCCGAACTGTAATCCCAGGTCATGGATCTGGTCGGAGAGTTCTTTTAAGGTACATCCGAGTTTCTTTTCGTTTACGACCCAGTCGCCGAGACCGGATACGTCCAAATCACGTTTGCCGAACCATCCGTCGTCCATGACAAAAAGTTCAACGCCAAGCTTGGCGGCATCTCTTGCCATCTGTATCAGCTTGTCCCCGTTAAAGTCAAAATATACGCCTTCCCAGTCATTTAACAGAACCGGACGCCGCTCGGATGTCCATTTTCCGCGGCACAGGTGGCTTCTGTAAGCCCTGTGGAAAGTGCGGGACAATTCGCCAAGCCCGTGTTCCGAGTATACCATAGCGGCTTCGGGAGCATAAAAGCGTTCATTAGGTCCGACGCGGTAGCAGAAATTGTCCGGATGAATTCCAAGAAGGAACCGCGTCTGGTCGTACTGGTCAAGCTCGGCGCTTCCGATGAAGTCTCCGCTGTAGAGGAAGGAGAAGCCGTAACAGTTTCCTGTATCCTCCGTGGTATTCCGGTCAGACAGAATCAGGAACGGATTGTACTGATGGCTGGAAGTTCCCCGCGTGCTGCCGACGGACTGGATCCCATGCCTTAGGGGAGTGCGCTGGCAGTTGCGTTCCTTTACATGGCGGCCGTAGAAGGTGTGAAGATCGTAGTCGCCGTAAAGATAATCAATACATACGCTCTGGATGTTTTCCAAGTAGATGTCCGCGTCGCCGTGGTTCTCGACACAGACGGCCCGTGTAATGATATCCGGATCTTCCATGACGCCATAGTAGAGATGGACGTAGAACATGCGGCGGGTATCTTCCAAGGTGATGATCAGAGTGTCTGAACGGCTGCCTGCAGAGTCCCGGATTTGATTCCCGTTAGGCTGGACGGACATAGAGGATACGTTGGAAGCCGTATCGTAGATTGCCGGAAGACCTGGAAGCGAATACTTGCCCTCTCTGATTTCATGTTTCAGATAACGCAGCTCGCAGGAAGAAGTCCCGTCAGGATAGCGGACTTTCAGAGCAGCGGAGCGGTAGTCGCCGCTTCCGTAGGTTGGAAATTCCTGAGGAAGAGCATCCAGGGAATAGGTTCGTTCGTCCTTAACGTCATAAGGATTACCAGAGAACCCCCGGTCTGCATATGCGATCCGGTAGGAATAGTCGAAAGCAGAACCCTTCATACCAAACCAGGTATGGAGTAAAACTCCATACCTGTCTGCTTTCATCTGGTACATACTATGGTCTGTCTGTAATGTGAATAATCTGTTTGTGCTGTCAAATAATATCGCCATAAGTTTGCCCCCATAATAAAAGTGTAAGTTGAAATTATTTTACCGCACCGTTTACGACACCGTTGATGATCTGCTTCTGGCATACCAGATAGAAGATCAGAATTGGAAGCAGTGCCAGCAAGTAAGAGGCAAATGCCAGATTGTAGTTCGTACCGAACTGAGTCTGGAATGTCAACTGTGCCAGAGGCAGTGTGTTGACTCCTGTACCGGACATAATAACAAGCGGTGTCATTACATCGTTCCAGGTTCCCAGGGCTGTCAGTACGGCAACCGTAGCGTGCATTGGCGTCATGATCGGGAAGATAATCTTCCAGTATGTAGACCATGTGGTCGCGCCGTCTACGAAAGCAGCCTCTTCCAGTGCGATTGGAATGTTCTTTAAGTAGCCGGAGTAAAGCATTACGTTCATCGGCATATAGAACACAAGGTAGCATATAATAACTCCGAACCAGTTGTCAATACCCATTTGTGCAGTCTGTTTTACCAGAGGCATCATCAGGATTGCGAAAGGTACGAACATACCGCTTACAATGTAGAGGTATGACACCTTGTAGAACTTGCTCTTAGCCATGCTTCTTCCGATTGCATATCCGGCAAGAGAGTGAATCAGGATAGCAAGCACTACGGTTACGACCGTAATCATAACGCTGTATCCAAGAGAGTGCCAGAAGTCTGTGACACGCATTGCTTCCGCAAAATTCTCAAGGCTCCAGGATTTTGGAAGGCTTAACGCCCCGGCTATATCGTTGGTCATCTCTGACGGCTTTTTAAAAGCAATCACGAGCGCCATGTAAAGCGGGAAGATAACAGTCAGACAGCCAACAATCAAAAGGATGGTAAGCGGCCAGTTGGTAGTTTGTGCAACTTTATTTTTCTGTTTCATTATAACTGTTCCTCCTTCTTTCCTGTAATAGTAAGCTGGGCTACAGAGATCGCAACGATTACGATGAAGAAGATTACCGCGTTAGCGCTCTGGAAGCCGAACTGTCCGCCGCCCATACCATTGTTGTAAATCAGGTAGGAGATGGACTCGGTACTCTGTGCAGGACCACCCTTGGTCAACGCCATGATCTGGTCGAATACCATCAGGAAGTCTTTCATACTTAATACCATGTTAATACTGAAGAATGGGATGATCAGCGGGAAAGTCAGGGACTTAAAACTTAACCATCCGGTAGCGCCGTCGATAGCGCCTGCCTCATATACATCCTCCGGAACGGTCTGCAGACCGGAGATATAGATGAGCGTAGTCTGTGCGATGGACTGCCATGCGGCAACGATTACGATAGCGATCCAAGCTGTCTTGGTGTTGGAAAGCATACTTCCGGTTCCTGTCATTGCAGGCAGGATGTAGGTGAAAATGTATCCGAAGATGTAACCTACAACCAGTCCGCCGAGGATTCTCGGAACGAAATACATACCCCTCAATGCGCTCTTGGCTCTGATCTTACCATTTAATCCCAATGCAAGGAGGAGGGCGATCACATTGGTAAGAATCGTAGCAAGGATAGCGAATTTGAAGGTAAAGAGATAGGATTTTCCTACACGTGCGTCCGTAAATAAGTCGGCATAGTTACGCATGCCTACCCAGTCATAGTTTCCGAACCCTTTGAAGTTCGTGAAACTGTAGATCAGGCCCTTGATCAATGGCAGAGTGTTGAAGCAGAAGAACAATGCCAGGATCGGAACTGTAATTAATAAAAAGGTCTGGTTTCTGCTCAATTTTTTATTCATTATTCATTCCCTCCCTTTTCCTCATATTCCTGTACTTTGCGGATGATGTCGCGGTTGTAACGTATCCAGTCTGTGTCGAATTTGTTCAGGAACTTTTCTACACTGCCGTCTAATAAGAAGGTCTGAATCTGGGCGTCCACACTCATCTCTGCCGGATAGTAGTGATCCTGATAGTCAACCATCTTGCCTTCGTTGATGTAGTCAACCATGCCGTCGAGAGCCGGTGAAAGCTCAAATTCTGTGTCTTTACACGGAACGGCGTTCTGGTCGTCTAAGTATGTCTGGATGGTAGAGTCCTCTAACATGAACTTCAGTACCTCGTAAGCGGCTTCCTTGTTCTCACATTGGTTAGTCACACAGAACTGAAGGTCAACACCAGAGTTCAGGACATTGTCGTCTGCGTTGTCGCATCCCGGCATAACAAAGGAATCGATGTCCATATCCGGATTAACGGACTGGATCTGGGGAACGGCGTAGCTTCCGATACAGTACATTGCGGATTCTCCATTTGCGAACGCGGTACATGCGTCATTGTAGTTGTACGCAAACGGATCGTCCTGGGCATGGTCGAGAAGTTCAAGCATCTTCTCGGCAACTTCCGGGTACTCGTCGATAAATTTCGTCTCGCCCTTGTTTACCTGACGGCAGACGTCTGCGGGAGCCAGATCGCAGGCAAGTGCGTTCCACGGAGCCAGACAGGTCCAGACATCCTTGAAGCCGAAGTATAAGGGCTGTTGTCCGGAAGCCTTGATTTCTTCGCACAGGTCCATGAATTCCTGCCATGTGGTTGGAATTTCCCAGTCGTTTTCCTCGAACATCTCTCTGTTGTACAGAACACCTGCTGCATTTGCTACGTAAGGAACTGCGTATACGCCGTCCATTGGAACAAATTCCAGGTTTTTGTCGATGTCCAGGTAGGCCTGTTTGATCAGGGAAAGCCCTTCGAAATCTGAGATGTCCATCAGTATCTGGGCGTCAAGGAAGTTTGAGTAGTTGACGTCTCCGCCGATCCCGATGATATCCGGGGCGTCTTCCTTGATCAAACGTGTTTTCAGTACAGTCATGGCATCGTTGGGGGATTCGATCTTCAATACGATATCATCATGTGTCGCATTGAACTCTGCCTCCATCTTTTCGAAAGCCTTAACAGCCTCCGGCTTGTACTGAAGCATGGTGATATGGGTTTTTCCGTCAGAGCTGCCTTCGGAGCTGCAGCCACTAGCTGAAAAAGCGGTCCCAATCAGCATTGCTGCCACAAGTGTTGTGGCAATTACTCTCTTTTTCATTCCACACCTCTCCTTTTTCCTTCATGCTTTCGTTAAGTTGCATGAATTTTTATGTATTTACTGGTAAAATGATAGCAGTTTGCTACGCAAAGGTAAATGTTTAGATGAGGCGGGATTTTACCATAATGCGAGATAATAAAGAAAATGTTGAAGTATAGACGAATTATGGTATATAATATAAGAGATATCCAAAATTTCGTTATAATTTACAAAAAGCATTGTCTATTTTTGAGCAAAATAACGAAATTAAAAGAGAAAATCAGAAAAGTGAGGAAACGCATAATGACGAATCATTTGTTTTCAGTGTTTCAAGACGAGCGCTTTATGGATCTGACGATATACCAATATGGGTATGAGAAGTGCGAACCTTTGCACGCGTTCGGTCCGTATGTAAGGAACAATTATCTCTTTCATTATGTAATATCAGGGAAGGGATGCCTGCACGCCAATGATGAGAGGGGGGAGGCGGTTCCCTATGACATCGAGGCGGGGAACGGGTTTATCATCGAACCGGGGTATGTCAATACTTATTTTGCGGACAACGACCAGCCTTGGGAATATGTCTGGGTAGAGTTCGGAGGGCTGCGGGCGAAGGAGTGTGTGGAGCTTGCGGGCCTGTCCCACAAATCCCCCGTGTACCGTCTGGCGTCTCCGGAGTACGGCGAAAGCCTGCAGGACCGGATGCTTACGATCGTTAAGAGCCAGAACGCGTCGAACATGGAGATGATCGGGCGCCTTTACCTGTTCTTGGACTGCCTGATTAAGTATTCGGCGTCGAAGAAGCAGCTTCAGGGCGGGAAGCTTAGCGAATTCTATGCCCGCGAGGCGGTGGTCTATATTGAGCATAACTATGACCAGGATATTACGGTGGAAGATATTGCGAAGAAATGCCAGCTTGACCGCAGTTATTTCGGTAAGGTGTTCAAGAAAGTGGTGGGGCAGTCGCCTCAGGAGTTCCTGATCCGTTATCGGATGACGAAGGCTGCGGACGCGCTGATTATCGGGGACGACTCGGTCAGCGACATTGGTTCGTCAGTGGGATATCCCAATCTGCTTCATTTTTCAAGGGCGTTTAAGGGGGTATACGGTGTGTCGCCCAGAGAATACAGGCAGAAGAACAAGATAATAGATAGATAGTTGAGGTGTATATATGATACGTATCAAGGACATTGCCAGAAAGGCGGAGGTAAGCCCTACGACTGTGTCGAATGTGATTCACGGGAATCATAAGAAGGTTTCAGAGGAGACGGTGGAGAAGGTGGAGAAACTCCTTGCAGAGATGGATTATATCCCAAGCATGGGAGCTAGAATGTTGGCGGGAGGCAGTTCGCGGGTAATCGGTATCCTTGCCGGTGAACCGGACGAATGGAAGCATTGCGGCGAAGGGCATGCATTTACCAATATATTGATCCGTTCCATGGAATCGGAGATATACCGGAGGAATTATTATATGCTGCTGCATTTTACGGAGACGCCGGAGGAGGGCATCCAGTTTGCGGCGACATGGAATGTGGAAGGCTTGATTACCCTTGGATTTGGTACCCGTGAGAACGAGAAGCTGCAGAGAAGCTGTAAAGTCCCGATGGTGTCGATTGATACATATTATGAGAAACAGAAGGTTGCCAACGTAGGACTTGACGACGTGAACGGCGGTTACCTTATGGCGGAGTATCTGTTGGAGACAGGGCACAGGAGGATTGCGTTCCTGTCGGACAATGATATCGGGGTGGATCATGAACGCTGGAAGGGAGTCTGCATGGCCTGCAGGGAGAAAGGGCTAGAGGAGCGTTATGGATGCGGAAAAGGTTTAGCTCAGGCAGAGGGAAGCGGGAAAAAAGGGTCAGAGGAGCATTGCGGATGCGGAAAAGGTTTAGCTCAGGCAGAGGGAAGCGGGAAAAAAGGGTCAGAGGAGCGTTATGGATCCGAGAAGGGTTTGGAGCCGTCAGAGGGAAACGTCAGGAAGGAAGGAAGCGCCGGAGGGTACATGCAGCATATTATCATACCGAAGGGAAGGAAGCGCAGGATTGCTTTTTATGAGAAGAATCTGGCGAGACTTTCCCAAGAGTATGACGCTTTGTTTTTTGCGTCGGACTACTATGCTGTGGAGGCGCTTGCAGGATTGGATGATATGGGGATCCGTGTCCCGTACGACGTGTCCGTGGCGGGGTTTGACGATACGGAGAGCTCCAGAATGTGCAGGCCGAGGCTTACGACGGTTCATCAGGACGTGGAGGAGAAGGCTCGCCGCGCCGTTAAGAAGTTGTTTGAATTTATACAGGGAGGTCGCGAGATTTCGCTGGCAGATAAGCTGCCGGTCAAATTGGTTATCCGTGATTCCGTAGAAAATCGAAGAGTGATTGTACAAAATGAATAAAAATACACTCCTTGTTTTGTGCATTATTCCGTTTTGCGTAAAACTGCTTGAAAAACCGCAAATTGTATGTTTATAATACTTTTAAATGATAGTTTTGCGCAAAACCTAATACAAATTAAGGAGTGGGAAGCTTTATGGATTTATCAATCTATCGATGCGGGTATGAAAAACAGTGTCCGCTACAGATAAAGCAGTATGAATCTGGCGGTCATTATCTTTTTTGTTACATCATTTCAGGCAGTGGAGTTTTGCGAATGGAAAGAGAGAAGGGAGCGGTTTGCGTCCACACATTATCCGGCAGGATGGGATTCTTGATCGGGCCGGAAGAGGCCTGCCGGTGTGAAATCGTACCGGAGGAGAATTGGGATTATGTGTGGGTAGAATTCGGCGGGCTTCGCGCGGAGGAGTATGCGAAGATGTCCGGCCTGTGCGCGGACCAGCCGGTGTATCTGCCCGAGCAGCCGGGGCAGGGCGACGAACTTCTCGAGAGTATGATAGAATTGGTGAAGAGTGAGGAAGAGTGCCCCTTACGGGCTAGGGGGTATTTGTATCTTTTTGTGGACTGCCTGATACGTACGTCACGGTTCCGAAAGCCGATAGCTGAGGGGCGCAGAAGTGAAGAGTATGTGGAGGGTGCGATCCGCTATATTAAGCAGAATTATTATCGTCACATATCGGTGGAGGAACTGGCAAAGCAGTGCTGGCTCGACCGGAGTTATTTTGGAAAGGTTTTCAAATCTATTACGGGGCAGTCGCCCCAGAGGTTTCTGATCAGTTTCCGCATGGAGAGGGCGGCTGCGGAGCTGACGGAAGGCAATGCGCCTATCGGCGACGTGGGAGCGTCGGTGGGTTATCCGAACCTGCTGCATTTTTCCAGAGCCTTTAAAGGCGTGTATGGAATGTCGCCCCGGGAGTATAGGCAGCAGAATAGGCTGGCAGGCAGATAGATAGCGGATAAAAAAGGCTGTGGGAGATATTAGGATATTTCTCACAGCTTCTTTTTATGGGCAAAGGTTTGGCTTTTGATATCGGTTTCACACAATATTCTCACATGAATATATTATACCATTAGGATTTTAAAGGAGGATATGTATGAAAAAGCGTTTACTTGCCGCAGCGCTTGTGATTGCCCTTGCAATTACATCCTTGCTTGCGTGTTCATCAAAAGACAAAGATGCGGAAACGAAAGCCGCGCAAAATTCCGCGAAAGAAGAGGAAGCGTTGAAAGATACGGGAAAAGAGGAGACGCTTCCGGAATCGACGAAAGTGATCCTGAATGAAGTCGCTCATTCGATTTTTTATGCCCCGATGTATGTAGCGATTGAAGAGGGGTACTTCGAAGACGAAGGGATTGAGCTTGAACTGGTAACTGGTTTTGGAGCCGATAAAACAATGACCGCCGTGATCTCGGGGAGTGCGGATATTGGATTTATGGGCTCGGAGGCTTCTATCTATACTTATAACGAAGGCGCTAACGACTATGTGGTAAACTTTGCACAGTTGACGCAGCGCGCCGGGAATTTCCTGGTAGCACGGGAAGAAATGCCTGATTTTACATGGGATGCGCTTAAGGGGACGAATGTTCTTGGCGGGCGGAAAGGCGGTATGCCTAGCCACGATGTAACATGGGAACACATCAGAGGAATTTATGAGTGGACAAGCCGGAAAGCCCCGGATTATTCCGTAATCATATCTTCAAAGACTTCCTGTGTCTCCGGCGATACATGGTAGATGTTGAAATGGGGGCCTGCTATTTTATAATGGTTATCGGCAATCCAGCGTGCCATTGCTTCATATACTTCGGGCAATTTAACATAATGCCCCTTATAGGTGAGCGTGGCGGCTGTAAACGGCTCAATGGTCTTGAATTTTGCTATCCCGGTATCAGGATATTTTCTGGCTACAGACTTTTGTATTTCGACATCAAGATTTTCTTCAACAAACCCTTCGTCATGAAATATCGCAATATTCAAATTGGGAGAAGAATACTGTATATTCAGAGATTGAACGGCATTTTCCAGTCCCCACCATAAAACGCTTTCCCGATTGGGGGCGGCGATAGTCTGCCGGTAGCTAACCACATCATGCTTTGGAAAGTCCTTTAGCGCAATACTGTATTCAGGAATGCTTGATTGGCAGTCCAAGTGTTCAATAGTCGATTCAATCAAAGTCAGTTGTTTTTGAAGTAATTCTATTTTTACCTTCTGATGTATGGCCTGGTTTTCCAAATAGGACTTCAATTCATTTTCCGACGTATATTTTGTTAAAATGTCTTTGATTAAAGCCAGACTTAGTCCCATGTTTTTAAGCGCCCTTATTTTATTGGCGACAGGTAATTGTTCTTCGCTGTAATATCGATATCCGGTAAATTGATCCACATATTCAGGCATTAACAAACCGATTTCATTATAGTGTCGCAACATATAAATTGATATTTGCGTTAAAACAGAAAATTCACCGATTCGCAACATACATCTACCTCCTACTGATACTATAAATCCTTGCATTATATGAGAGTAAAGAGATTTCTTGAATATTATACCGTATGTGTCCCCCTGCTTCAATGATGTGAAACAAAATAGAATTGTACATGAAATACAGTTACATTCACATACTGATACCGGAAATTCGTTACCATGTTTGACATTCCGGTAGACCAGTTCATTCATGCAGATAGCGGCCAGGGAGAAAGCAGTTGCCGCAAGCAGATTGAAGTCCTTCTGAATGTCATGAATGAAAAAGAGTTGATTGTAATGAGAGCGACAGCCGAAGGTTTGAAGAAAGCCAGAGAAACGGAGGTTTCCGAGTAGGGGGCTCCGTTTTTGCGGCGTTTTCGAGGGTTCCGCTAAATGGCAAGCAGGGCAACTGTGGTCACACAGTTGCTATTTTTACGTTCCGGCCTTCCGGCCAAAATGTTGTGTTTCGTTCTCTTCAAGACCGGGAGCCTCTCGAAATCCATATGGGGGCTCACTAAAATACTGTTGTAAAATATGCTGTTGAATTTTACATCAAATCAGGGTATACTAAGGGCAGGAAAGGAGAATGTGATTATGCCGAATATCAAACCAATCTCTGATTTGAGGAATTACAGTGATGTGCTCCGTGACGTATCTGTGGGCGCACCGGTCTTTCTCACTAAAAACGGACGCGGGCGCTATGCAATCATTGACATGCAGGACTATGAAAAAACACGGGCTACTCTGAAGCTCATGGGCGAGCTTGCAAAAGGGAAAAAATCTGGAGAGGAAAAGGGATGGCTTTCGTCCTCGGATGTGAGAGCACATTTTCGGGCAAAGGCAAATGAAGAATAGCATCCACTACTCCCCGGAAGCCCAGAACGATTTGGACGAAATCTGGGAGTATATTACCTTTGAATTATGTAATCCGCAAGCCGCTGAAAACACCGTAAACAAAATCTTGGACACTGTTGATGAACTGGAAAATTTTTCAGAAATCGGCGCTCCGCTGTCCTCTGTGACAGATATAGAAAGCGACTACCGATTTCTCATCAGTGGAAATTACATGGTTTTCTACCGTGTGAATGGGCAGGATGTGTACATTGACCGTGTTCTCTACGGCAGACGGGATTATCTTCGGATTCTGTTTCCTGATTTGCCGCAGAATGACAACGAAGAATAAAACAAAATATAGTAACGATGGAACCGCTGGCTGACGTTGGCGGTTTTTTATTGCTCCGGGCCAAGCTCGAGCTGTTGACAAACCCCCCCTTATTTTATAAATGCCGTAAGATATTATGATAAAATTCTATCAATAAATAGGAAAATATTCTAAAGAAAAAGGCATGGTTCTCTATGCCATGACCTTTATCATTCTCTTTAGATTTAATGCCGTTGACGATAAGAGGCATTGCTGTTCAGCTGCCTCTAATCCTCTTCTATATAGGAATTTCAAATTATGTCTTGCTTTTTGCGCCGCAAAGCTGCCTTCGCTCCATATCTGTCGCAGAAGCAAAACCTTGGCGTGTGTTTCCGTACCATCTTTTTCATGATTCTTTTTTACAACGACTTCAAAAATATTTACTGGGATTCTTTTATCAGAACCTTTTTCTCCTATGCACCTGTTACGGAATGGACAGTCTTTACATTCCGTTTTGGGACAGCGGTACTCTTTTGTTACGGTATTTATTGTTCTATTGAGCCTGTGCAGCGGAAGCGTTTTTCCTCCGGGACAGATGAATCTGTCATCCTTTTCATCATACTGAAAATCTTTCCTTTGAAACTCTGTAGTCCCTCTTTTTTGCTCTGTTCTTTTCGGTGTGTAAAAATCTATGTTTCGTTCTGACAACTGTTGATTGATAAGGTTTGTGTCATATCCGCTGTCAGCACAGGCTGCTTGTATTTTTAGCCCGATCGTTTCCTCAATATAATCAAGCCTTTCGATATATGGCTGGCTGTCATTTACATTGCCGGCTGTTGCCGCCACATCAATGATAATGCCATTTTTAGAATCAACTGTCTCGTGCGACAAGTAATGCATCCCTTCGGCTTTCCCTTTGCGCTTATAAAATCCTGATTCGGGGTCTGTGCTGCTTACGCGGCGACGGACTGTTTCGATTTTTTCTTTCCGCTTCCTGCAGCGGGCAGGCTTGATCTTTCCCTCCGACTCCAGCTGGCTGCGTACAGTTTCTTCATACTGATCCAGTTCTTTGAGGTATTCATTTGTGACTTCTTCTGTTTGCTTGATGTATTCTGTTTTCCGGGATGCGTTTGCCTTGCCAACTAAAACGGTGCGGCTCCCTGAATTTTTAGAAAGGAAGTACAGGCTATGGCAAAATCTTTGCAGGAAATCCAGGACATGCTGACAGACAGATGGAGCAACAACGCCTGCCGCGGATATGTCATCAAAGCGATGGAAAGCTGCGGCTACAAGTCAAAGGACATTCGGGAGATTCTTATAGAGCTGTACGAAGTGTTTGACTTCTGCTCCGTGAAAGAAGCGGCGGACTATTACGAACACTGGCAGCCCACAAGACAAAAAGGAAACGGACCGCTATGTCATTTTGTATGAAGAAAGCTGTTTTACTGATAGGATAAGCCTGACTTTTCATACAATAGTATGAAGCAAGAATTTGAGGTGATTGTCATAGGAAAGCAAAAGGAGGTTTGCTACTTACTTCAAAAAAAGGATTCTGACAGTTCTGAAATCGCAAGGAAAAAAGAAGCTCTTAGCAGACGGGGGTATCTGGTCGTCACCATTATCGAGGGCAATCAGGCAATGGAAAATGGATTGCGGGATGTGGTTCGCAACCATTTTCACTGACCGGCGACAACATTGTGTTATCCTGCCTATATGGTAAAATATAGATAGAAAGCAAGATAAGGAGGACGATTTTTATGATGACAGCAATCCATACTCCCACAATGATAGACGGTTATGTCCGCCTCTCCAGAGACGATAACAAGAGAAATTATTCCTCTATCGAAAACCAGAAACTGATTATCCAGAAATACGCAGAAGAAAACAACATGATTGTACGCCACATCTACGAGGACGACGGCATTTCCGGCTATTCCTTCAACCGTCCCCAGTTTCAGAACATGATGGCCAATCTCGGCTCCATAGATGTAATCGTGGCGAAAGACCTTTCACGAATTGGGCGGCACAATGCGAAGGTACTGCTTTTTCTCGAAGAAATGGAAGAACAGGGGAAGCGCGTCATCCTGATTGATGACAATTATGATTCCCTTTATTCTGATGATGATATTATAGGAATCAAAACATGGGATAATGAACGCCATGTGAAGAACACAAGCCGGAAGGTAAAACGAATCAAGAAAATGGAGCAGGAAAACGGCACTTTAAAATGTGCTCCCCCATTCGGTTACACCAGGCACCCGCTGAACAAGCAGATGGTTTTAATTGATGAAGAAGCCGCCGCCATCCTGAACCTTGAAAAAGACCTTTATCTGGAAGGGAACGGCATACGAAAGATTGCGGAAATACTTTCAGACCGGGGCGTCCCCACGCCTACCATGCTGCAAAAGGAACGCTACGAGGCCCTGGGCCTGCCCTATCACCGGGAAGTCGCCCATATGTGGAGCTATGGCATGGTGAAAGATACGCTCTTTAACGATTATCATAACGGGATACTGCGAACCCACAAAAGAGAGAGGATGACCATCAACGGCAAAGACAAAAAGATTTCCAGAGACCAGCAATATGTTTTCCCGGACCACCACCCGAAAATATTTGATGACGATACCATGAAGCTGCTCTTTGAGGTGAAAGACAGCCGCCATCACAGCCAGTACCGGGGCCAGAGAAAACATGTCAATCTCTTTTCCGGGTGTCTGTACTGTAAGGACTGCGGCATGAAGCTGACCGCAATCAACCGCCCGAACCGTGGGAAATATTATCTGTGCGGCACATACAACAAAAAGGGGAAACAATTTTGTGAACATGCCCATCTGGTGACAGAAGAAACCTTGATGGACGCTTTGATTAAATATCTCACCCTTTGCCGTGACTCTCTGGCAGACATCATACAGAATTTCGACCTGTCAAACTTAAAGGCTCCCACTTACTCCGCAGACGACGGCCAGCAGAGACTGGTAAGCGAGCTGGAAAGAATCAAGAAAGAGCTGAAAACACTGATTACCCAAAAGGTAAAGGAGCTTACGGCAAATCCGGGGATGTCTGAAATTATCAATGAAACATACGCCTCTCTACAGACAGAAAAAATGGAGCGTATCTCTGCCATTGAAAAAACACTGCAAGATTTGACGAAGGAACCCCATATCCCCGCTGTGGCAATCAAACCGGGCCTTCAAACCGCACTGGATATTCTGAATGAAGTGTTGGAACAAAAAAGCCTGACCCGGACGGATATTGAGGTACTGGTAGAAAAAATCATTGTAGACAAAGACGGAAATGTTGACATCTATTTGAAACATGGTCTCGGCAATCTGGCGGCCTACGATTTCAAAGCCGACAAGGAAAATCTGAAGCTCACCATGATGATTGAGGCAATCCGGCTTCTGGAAAAGGACGAGACAGGTTTTACCTCTGTAAAATTCCTGGCGGAGAACCTGAAAGATATGGGGTATCCCATGTACAAGAAAAAGTTCGGTACCTATATGGAGCATCTGCTGGACTTGGGGCTGGTGGAAAAGACGGGAATCTACCATTATCCATACAGAATCGTGGCTTCCAGAGAGAAATTGCATGATGTGGAAAATATGTTCATCTTGCTAGGGCAGACTGGCGGTATGCCGGAGATGGTATTTGAGTATATCCTGAAACAGAACGGTATTGACCCGGAAAAAGATGTGAACATTGACCAGAGCATTGACTTCGGTTCCACAGCCGCCGCCTTTGCAGAAAACCAAGGAGACTTTACGGTGGAATTCGAACCTGGCGCAACCAATCTGGAAAAAGAGGGTAAGGGATACGTCGTAGCATCTCTCGGAACCGACAGCGGCTACGTTCCATATACTGCGTTTTCTGCAAAGAAAAGCTATATGGAGGATCACCCGGAGGTTATTCAGGGATTCACCAACGCATTGCAGAAAGGTATGGACTACGTGCAGTCACATACGCCGGAAGAGATCTCGGCCATTATTGCGCCTCAGTTTAAAGAGACAGATCAGGATACTATCACAACGATAGTGACACGTTACTACGATCAGGATACATGGAAAGAGAATCTGGTTTTTGAGGAAGAGAGCTTTAACCTTCTGCAGGATATTTTGGAAGAGGCCGGCGAGCTTACTGAGCGCGCTTCATACGAAGATCTGGTAACAACTGAATTTGCTGAAAAAGCTGCAAAGTAAACGACATACGGCAGAAGGACGCCGTCCGAACCCGTACGGTTGGAGGCGGAAGTATGTAACAGCGCGCTGCAATGCAGGTGTTAAAGAGGAAAGGAGGGGCTGTTTACAGTCCCTCCGTCTTTTAGTAGGTCCCTCCTTCTGAGGAAATCTATCTTCGATTCTGCTCCTCTACTAAATGGGCAGCCCCATACATCTCCCGCAGTCTCGGCTTTTCGATCTTCCCCGTCGCATTGCGCGGAACATCCGCGAAGATAATCTTCCGGGGCCTCTTATACCTTGGGAGCTTTTTGCAGAATGTATCGACCTCATCCTCCGTACAGATTACGCCCGGTTTCAGGGCTACGATTGCCGCCGCAATCTCTCCAAGCCGCTGGTCCGGCAGGCCGATTACGGCAACATCCAGTATTGCGTCGTTGGTGCGGAGGAAATCTTCAATCTGCACAGGGTAGATATTCTCGCCTCCGCTGATAATTACGTCTTTCTTACGGTCTACCAAAAAGATAAATCCATCTTCATCCTCCATGGCCATATCTCCGGTATAAAGCCAACCGTCGTGCAGAACCTCTTCGGTTGCTTTCTTGTCGTTGTAATATTCAACCATAACTCCCGGACCCTTGACTGCAAGCTCCCCTGTGTCTCCTTGATTCACGGGTTTTCCCGAGTCGTCTATAATCTTCGTTTTCCAGCCGTATCCGGCCTTCCCGATTGCTCCGACTTTGTGGATATTATCCACGCCCAGATGCACACATCCAGGCCCGATGGATTCGCTCAGACCATAGTTGGTATCATATTGATGGCTGGGAAAATATTCCTTCCAGTGCTTAATGAGGCTTGGAGGAACCGGCTGCGCGCCGATATGCATGAGCCGCCATTGGTCGAGCTGATACATCTCAAGCTTGATCTTACCGCTGTCCAGTGCAAGCAGAAGGTCCTGCGCCCACGGAACCAAAAGCCAAACGATAGTGCATTTTTCTTCCGACACGGCGCGCAGGATGAATTCCGGATTCGTCCCTTTCAGAAGCACAGCTTTCCCTCCAGTCAGGAGGCTGCCGAACCAATGCATCTTCGCTCCCGTATGGTATAATGGCGGGATACATAAAAACACGTCGTCCTTCGTCTGCCCATGATGGTTTTGCTCTACTTTGGCGGAATGTATCAATGCTTCATGAGTATGTAGGATTGCCTTCGGAAATCCTGTCGTCCCCGACGAAAAATAGATGGCCGCATAATCTTCGTCATTGATGTCAATTCTTGGAGACTGGCTGGAACAGTTCGCCGAATGCATCGTATAATCTTCGGCAAATCCCGGACATCCGTCTCCTACATAATAGAGCAGCCTGTGTTTACTGATATTGTCCGCAATCTCTTCCACACGTCCGATGAACTCCGGGCCGAACACCAATATGTCCGCTTTGGCCAGCTCCACGCAATACTGGATTTCTTCCGCTGAATAACGGAAATTAAGCGGTACTGCCAGCGCGCCTGTTTTTAATATTCCGAAATAAATAGGAAGCCATTCCAGACAATTCATTAGTAGAATCGCAACCTTATCGCCTTTTTTTATTCCGCGCTCCAGTAAAAGGTTTGCAAAGCGGTTTGATTTTTCATTAAATACATTCCATGTAATTTCACGTCTGTAATAAGAGGCGCGCACCGGCTCGATCAGTTCATACTCCTTCCAGGTTACGCGTCTTGTATCCGGCATCTCCGGATTAATCTCTACCAAACATACGTCGTCGCCGTATAATCGGCAGTTTTTCTCTAAAATATCTGTAATAGGCATTGAGGATCCCCTTTCTTGCTGCTCGAAGCTGCTTATGTATCCCAAAAAAGGGTAACCATTGATTTGGGTCACAATATTCAACTTCACTTTAACGCTTTTAATCATTAAAGCTTATGATAACTAATTTCGTGGGAAATGTCAATGCCCAGTATTCTTCTTGAAAGAGGGACAGCAATAGCCAATATATTTTTAGTTACAGTCAACATTCCTACAATACTACACAATGTCGGACGTGCTGCGGCACCGGCATGTCTGGCGGACTGCGTTGTCCGGATTGTAACGGAACAGGAAAATCAATTTATATAGATTATTACAGAGATTCGAAGAGCTGTAAAACGGACATGTTATTTATTGCTTGCCTTACAGAGGGTGATTAAGATAAAATCCATGATAATGTTACTTCTGATAAATCGATCAAAGTTGGAGGGGGACAATTAAACTCCGTCTCAGATAACGGAGATGGGGATGCCGGTTTTAGCTCAATAAAAGGGTGCTAAGCCTATGAAAATTCAATAAAGCCTTCACACCCTTTAGTTAGCGGTTACCCTTTGATTTTATCCAGTTCATTGAGATTTACGCCTGCGATATTGAGCAATACTTTCAGAGATATATATTCTTCTTTTAGATCGGCGTATGTTTCTGATGCATTTTCTTTTTTGGCTAAGATCATACGTCTTTGTACTTTTGCAAAATCATCAGTAGCAGTTTTATTATACCAATAAGCGATTGCAGTGTAAAGTGTTTGTTACCTTGAGTTTCTGCAGTTTCTGCGGATTTATCTAAAGCCCCCCTAATTCCTTCGTATTCATTATAACAATTTTCAAAAAATGCCTAAAAGTTCTTATATCACAATCAACAGACAATGGATGCAGAATTTCGTAACCACAGGAAAGGGAAGGTTAAGACAGATGTCTTTTTCAAAGTTAAAAACCATGAAGCACACCGGTTGGACGGTAAGATCAATGTTATTCAATACGGCTTTAAGCCAGATCTTTACAGTGTCCGTAGAATGGTGCAGAAGTCAGGTACATCTCTAATAGGAATCTTTGCGGGCTATTGGAAGGGGGTGAGTCCGAAACCACAAAAGGCAATTCAGAGATGGATCTGGTCGTTGAATCCCCAATTTTATAAATAAGAGTCGAAAAAAATAATATAATGTGTTATAATATAAATGGTCGATCAATGGTAAGGAAACAAGAAGAGTTTCTTCTTGTTTTGTTACCATTTTTTTATTTAGATCACATTTGTAATAGTTAGGATACCCGTTACAGAGAAAGTTTTGCAGCAATAAATGGAACCTTGACAACAAATGTTTCTATCAATCATGACAACAACTTGTATTTTTGAGAGGAAATGTTAATTTTATATGAGATATCGTTCTAGCATCTGGCTTTGCTGATACTTCATGATTCGTTAGAAACTGAATAGAATATGCAATGAGACTAAAATATCGTATGGTTTGAAATTATATTTTGTAAAGTTTAACCAAAAAAGTACTATTTTCTGTAAATTAGAGATTGATTTTTTAGGATAAAGTGCGATATAATAGATATAGTGAGAAGACGGACAAGCTAGTATTTTATATGTCGAAAATTGGCATATGAAGAAAATGAGCTAAACCAATTTTGGATGAAGTGGAGGATGAGGGATGGAACGATATATTTCCAGTTAATTTTTCACATATTTTCTTTTTTTGTATTATATAATAAAGAAGATGTGTGGAGAAGAAAAGTATGGAAAAAAAAAGTATGAGGTGCATTAAAATTGTGCATGATCCGGCAGAAGTTCGGATGTACCGAACATTATCAGCTTTTTTTCGCTTTGTTGGTATCTTCGCATGTGAAAATTTGATTGATGATGAATATGGAGATGAAGTGGATTGGGTCTGTAGAATCGAAAAAGGTTCAGAAGAGGCAGGTATATCTCTTAGCGAAAGTGTGACTGCTGTTCTGATAGAAATGCAGGAACAGGTTAGCGTGGAAATTATAGCAATTTTAAGTCGGATTTGGAAGCTGTTTGACCAGAATGACTTAGTGCGTAGTAGTTATGCTATTGATTATTTCGGAGATTGTGGTAAAACGTATATTTACCAACGGATGGAGAAAGCCCTTGAAGCATTTGAAGAGGTTCTGGAAAGGTTGGGAGAACTTGAACAGAGTCAGAATGAGGATTTTCAGGGAAATGTTTATATTTGGGCTGCAAAGTCTAATTGCCGAAGAAGAATTAATGAGATTTATACAATTATCTGGAAGGCAATCATAAATGGTCTATATGGAAATGAATCCGAAAAATCAGGTTTATTGAAGAAATTATTTGGGCATCATTATTTTAAAATTAGTGAGATTGAGAAAGATATATCTAAGATTTTGAAAATGGATTCCCAGTTTTATGCGGCTTATGCAATTCTTGGGTTTGCAAAAGAAATTGAAGATGATTATATGGTAGATTCTGTGGAAGATTTTAGACAGGCAATTGCGATAATTGGAGAAAAGTCGTATACCAGTTATCTTCAATATAGGATAGGCAGATACTATGAGAAGGTACTTTCTGACATAAAACCTCAAAAAATGGAATATTATAAGAAAGCTGTAGATGTTGACTGGCACAATTTTAGGGGGATATATAAAATTGCTGTATATGAGCAGGATGAAGGGAATTTAGATAAGGCTCTGGAATTATGGAAGAGGTTATTAGATATTTTGCAGGTCAAACAGCATTTGCCATCTCTGCAGCCAATAGAGTGTGCTTATTTATATAAAGCATATCGTAGATTAGGATTCCTTTACAACAAAGCAAAAAATTATATAACTGGAATTGAGTATTTAAAGAAAGCAGAGAAGGTTTATAATAATTCGGCAAATGAAGATGAAGAAAAGGGGTTTTACCCATGGATGTTTGGAAGTGAATTCGTGTTGAGTGATGGGGTAAAAAAAAGAAGCTGGGAAGTGTATAAGGAGGCGGCAAAAGAAAAGCTTAAGATTGAAAGAACATATGTAGAAATTGTTGATGCAAGTTCCCGAGGGAATCTACGGGAAATACATTCAGAATATGTGAGCTATTTAGCTTAAATGCTATGTATATATAATTTGATGATGAAAGATGATATAGAAACCATAGGAGTAATACCTCAGGTTTTTATATCATTTTTTTATTAGTAAAGTTAGAAAGGAAAATACAATGAGTGAAACAAAAAAAGAGATGCCATATGTCGATTCAGTATGTTTGGATATTAATAGTACGGGTCCCCATTATGAATATATAGGAGATTTTAGTAAATCTCTTTTTAAATCCGTATATAAAAGGGCATTTATGCAATTAGATGATATAATCTCTCATTTTGATCAAAGTGACAAGTATGGAATAGTGTCATCAAACAAAGGGTATTATGTAAGTGAAAGTGATAGTAGTGTAAACAGTGGCTATGAGGGATTCCCCAATATTATAACATTTGTGGGAAAAAGGGGGTCTGGAAAGACATCTGCTATGCTATCATTTATGGAAGCATTAAAGCATTATTATAGTTACATGAAGATGACTAATGGAAATTTTCCTTATAGGCTAAAGAAAGTGGAAAAACCTTTATTTAGTTGTTTGGATTGTATAGATGGCTCACTTTTAGAGCATGGGGAAGATATTTTTAAGGTTGTACTTGCACAGATGTATCAAAAATTTATAGACCTAGACAAGCAAGACGGAATAACTAAAGAAGAAGATTTCTCTTATAGGAAGAGAGAACTTCTTAAGCAGCTTGAAGAAATATATAGAACAGTCTGTGATATTGAAAATATGGAGAAGAGACAGTCTTTGATGGGGGAATCATATATGAGCAGCCTACAGAGTCTTTCCAGTAGCCAAAAAGTAAAAAAAGATTTTGAGGAATTGATATTCAAGTTTACTGCTTTAATGAAATATGAACGGCGAGGGGTTTTGGAAAAGAGCAGTGAACATTATATGGTAATTACGATAGATGATATTGACTTGAATGTTAGTAATGGTTTCTCCATGCTTGAAAAGATACACAGATATTGTATGGTTCAAAATGTTATCGTGCTGCTCTCTGTTGATGTTGTCCAGATGTTGTCGATAGTTTCTAAAAGTTTTTATAAAGTTTTGCCGAAAGTAGATAAACTGTTGTGTGATGGAGAAAAGCAGGTTCATGAGCTGTCGATGGATTATTTGAATAAAGTAATGCCGGTGAACTATCGCTTGTATATGCCGGATCTTAGTAATTATCATTCTTCATATGGTTTATCTGTAAAAAAAGAAAAGGCGAGTATAAAGAGATCTGTTTTCTGGAAATTGTATAGGCGGATTGGAATTTATTTTGATTCACAGGGAGTTAAACAGCATTTCTATGAACCTAAATCCATGAGGCAGCTAACATGTTTTTATCTCATGCTTGAATCAATGGATCGTATTGTGTCGCATGAGGTGTACTATGGAACAGAAATGGATGATAAGAAAAAAGAGGACTTTATTAGGACATGGGAGGAAAATTATCGACTTTTGACAGATGATTTATATTATCGGATTGTGCTTGAAAAGTTATATACTGACAAGGATGCGGTCGAATTGCGTGAAATGATAGTAAAAGAGGATGTGCGACGCGCGCGAGATGAAGTAGTTAATTTCTATTATATGAGATATAAAGAAAAAGGAGGATTTTAACGGATAAAAAATATTGTCGTTTTGCTGTTGAAAGTACAAAAGAAAATGGCTTGAAACATTTATATAATTGTAGTTATGGGCAGTTGGTTGAAGCGATTTATGCGTTAGGGCGAGAAGAAAGTGCCAGATATAAAACGTTGGCTCACTATTTATTGGGATATTTTTCCTATGCTTTTACCAGAGCATATATATATGAAAAGTTAGCGATTCAAAGCGATGGAAATATCTTGGTAAAAAAAGGAACATTTAAATCTTTAATAGGAGAAAATATTGTTGATGATTGGTCTATGTTGATTATGCCAAGTACAAGCAGAGAAAGAAATGTAGATGTTGAAGAAATTGCAGCGGCAAGTGAGGATAAAAGCAATAGGATATTAGAATATTTTTCTAATTTTAAAGATGTTACATTGACTCAGGTTTTTTTTGAAACTTTAAAAGACGAACAAGTAGAAGATACATTGAAATATAGATATGTAGCTGAATTAATTCGTAATATAGAATTGATATTGTTGTTCTTTGCTAATATAAGGGAAGGTGGACAGAATGGAGTGATTAATTCAGATTCTTTTACGTGGGATTTTAAAATAGATTTTAGCAAAGAGGGAAAGGAACGAATTATGTTTATGCCTTTAATTGAGGGGGCTTCAAAAATCTCATTTGTAGGCGATTATAGTGTCCTAAATTTTGTTGGAAATTCCATGTATGCCAGTAAAATGTTAGAAGAATTTGAAAAAGGGCTGATTATTTGCTTAGATAAGAAATATGGATTGTATGAGGATGATAGTAAATCTACTTTGCAAGAAGTATTTGCAAGAGAATTAAAACTGTACTCTTTAAAAGAACAGTTTGAGAATTGGGAGAAAGAATTTGGAGAATCTTCTCTTCCACTTCCTCTGTATTGGTTTGATTTTACTTATAATATACTAAAAAGAGTTAAGCGGGCAATGAATGAAGAATTTATAGTTTCGGCAGATACGGAAATATATTTTATTGTATACAAAAACTATATCAGTTTATTTTGACGCAATTAGAAGAACAGCAGAAGTTTTATTTTTTAAATAGAGAAGAGAAAGAAGAACGGCAAAAGGACGGTATTGATCCGTGTGATTATAAGTTGGCAGAACGATTCAAAGAGTGTCCGGTAGTAGATTACTTTTTGGGAGTTAAACCTGGAAGCGCAGATGAAAATAAGAGAAAACAATTCATTCACGGGATGATGTCTCGGTTAAGAAGATATTCGCAAAAATAGTAAGTAGAGGATAAATAGTATGGAGAATTTGGAGGCAATTATAGAACTGCTTTACAAAAGGACGCCTGTCCAGCAGGTGATAAAAGGAAAGATAAAAAGTAATGAGTTTGATAAAGCTGAATTTATAAAGATGGCAACATCGTACATATATTATCATAGTGAAAATGAATCCATGAATCTATTAAATTATTTTTTAGATATCTTTCAAGAATCTGCTAAAAGAAAAGGTCGGTCAATTTGTCGCGAATTAAATGTATTTGAACCTTTGTTCTATTATGCACAGGAATTCCTTCTAATACGTGATAATGAAATTCTTTGTCGATATCCTCGGTTAATGGAATGGAGAAGAATTACGACAGAATTAAGTGAGGATTTAATTGTCACTGCATTTTTAGCAGGTGAATTGACTCATACGGAGATGAGGATAAGGGGATATTCATGGAAGACGGTGATAGGACATAATAATGCGCAACTGAATGCGGTTGTTCGTCGTGGAATTTCTGAGAACCATTTTCATCTTAATGGAGCAGCGCCTATTTTTCAGATATCATGGTTGAGTCTGATGAATAATGTAAACGTATCTCAACTTGGAGAATTCTTACGTTCTTATGATAAAAATCGGATGTATACGAATATAGCTTATGCAGACACATATAAAGAATCTTCATTCTATAAAAAGTACATGCAGGCGGCGTTAATCCGCCTGTTGCTATATTGTAAGATCTGTGGAAAACGCTTTAAAATAGGAAAGTATGAAATAAAAACATGCAGTATTAGAGATTATATACGATTCCCAAGTTTTAGATATAATGAGCATGCAAAAGAGTCATTATTAAATAATGAGATGATAGAAAAATTTGTAGGAAAAGTATTAGAAGAACATAAGGCATGGTATTCTTTCCGGGAAATTCTTATGTATATTATAGATAGTTGTGCTGTTGTTTCAGACTGGAAAAAAATATGGAAGTTAAATCGGCTGCTTAAAGATGTGATAGAAAAAGATACGGGAAAATGCCTGATTAAATGTGAACAGGTAATTAAAATGGTGAAGAATAACAAAAATGAACCTATTTCAAAGCTGTTTTGGATAGTGATATCTTTGACGCCAAAGGTTCCCCTTGAAGATATGAGGGAGTTATTTTTTGATCAATCCGTTTTTGGGAGAATATGGGAGAAGAGGACGTTAGATAATGTTAAAAATCTTTTGAGGAAACCAATAGAACTTATACGGCAGCAAAACTATTTACAGTCTTTGATTGATGTCTTTCGTTTGGGTGATTTTAAATATACTCAAGGAATTAAGAGTTTGGATTATATTTTGGATCATCTGAAATATAGGGGAACTGATGAAGAAAAGGATAATTTTATCTTCTCGGGAGAACGGTGGTTAATGTATATGATGTTAAGGAAAATTTACTTGAATGATAAGGAATATCAGGAGTATTTTGATCTTTTTTATGCATATCTACTCATAAAAGAAAGTATTCGTTCTGAATTGATTCAGTCTAATAAAAATGTTGGATTTCGTAATTTCCAAAAGTATCAGAATAGGAAGGGGGACTTGCTTTCGGACGCAATATATAAAAAAGAATTTACCAGACTTGCGGTTTCAAATAGTTTAGTTTCAAAAAATATTCGTAAAATAGAGCTTCGAATTGCTCCTGAAAATGATATGGAAAAGATGGGTCAAAGGATTCAAGAATTAGATCAAATGGTGCTTCCGGATAATACATGGAAGAAAAATATGTTTTATACAGTGCACTTTATCAAAGAATATGAAAAATTGCCGAAAGATACAGGATATATATATTGTCGCCATTATCAAAAGAGGCAGGATATAGAACGAAGGGCATATATGCTGGCAGGATTACGGGAAAAATATCCATATATTGGGGAACGGATCCTAGGTATTGATGCTGCAGCTAATGAAATTGGATGCCGACCTGAGGTTTTTTCATTAGTTTTCCGTTTTTTAAAGAACCACAGATATAGATATCATACGGTTGAGGGAATTGTAAAGTTACCTCAATTAAGTGCTACATATCATGTTGGAGAGGATTTTCTAGATTTGGCGGATGGATTAAGGGCTATTGAGGAGGCAATTTTATTTTTAAATTTGGAATCGGGGGATCGGTTAGGACATGCGTTAGCGTTAGGAATTGATGTTAAAGAATGGTATCAAATAAAGCACTATCGAATTGCGTTAGCACTTCAAGACTATCTTGATAATTTAGTGTGGGTTTTTCATAAGTTGATTCAATATGATATTAGAGGATTCGAAAATCTGAAGGAATGGATTCGGAGTGAATATATTATATTATTTAATCGCCTATACAAAGAAAATATGCAGCAGGGAGAAGTGGATGCGATTTTTCAAAAATTTTTGAAAAAGAAGACAGAGTTTTTAGATGGCAATTATAGAAAAATGGATATGGGAATTTTCAATTATTATTATGCGTGGCAACTCCGTGGCGATGATCCGAAGCTATATGAAATGGGATATTTTGAGGAGGATTATTATATAGAAAAGCAGGAAGAATTTAGGGTGAATTTTTATTAGGTAGTGTCAAGTAATTTATGAAAAACTGAGCTGCAAAAAACAGGCTCAAAT
>CAJTOH010000015.1 GCA_910577685.1 uncultured Dorea sp.
AAAAAAGCAGCATAATCTTTCGACTTTTTTTGTCCAAAGTATTGACATAGATCCATCTCTGCGTAAATACCGGTCGGTATATAGGGATACGAAAAACGTCCCTCGTTGACCAATGCCGCAATTGTTTTCGGATCCTTTCGGTCATTTTTGTTCGGATTGTTGTCGTCCAGTTCCTTCGATTTCTTAACATGATGGGGATTCACATGCACCGGCTTCATTCCGCTGTCCTGCAGGAATTTCCCTAACGCAAACCAGTAATGTCCGGTCGGCTCCATTCCGGGAATCACAGCAGTTTTGCCATACTTTTCTGAGAGATCTTCCATCCATGCTTTCAATGTCAGGAATCCCGCTTCCGTATTACTGAATTCTAACGGCTTTTTGCTATACTCATAATTCCTCCAGTCGAAAGCTCTGGCATAATGAGTTTCACTTCCAACATCAATACCAACTATCAAAGTTTTTTCAGTTATGGATGCAATTTTTGCGTTTTGTGTGTTACAATTCATTTTAGATACCTCTCTGTTTAATAAGATTTTTACTAACCGCCAAAGTCAGTAATCTTATTTTACTCTGAGGTATTTTTTTTCTCAACCTTCTTTCTTGGAATTCCCTATATTTGAATTATACAGGAAGCTCCTTATCCTCTTTTGTTGATATGGGAAGGCCGCTGTCCTTATGGAACAGTGCCACGCCATCAAACTGTTTTCAATTTACATGAAATACATATTCTTTGCCTTGAAAGACCGGATCGTGATATAGGCTTCTGCTTCCGGCTGTTTCTCCCGCATCCGCATACAGGCTTCAATCGTCTTCCTCTATGGGCTTTAGCAGATAGTGAAAAGCTGGAGCATTAGCTTCCCCACGGGCAGTTCTTTTCACTTTTTATATCGGCAGAATTTTGGCGCAGTCAGCCGCGAGGGAACGAAACCCTATTTGAAAGGGAACGAAATCTTTTTCTTTCCCATAAAAAGTTCAAAATCATCCCTAAAGTTTTTCGCCATTCGCCCGATATAGCGGAAACGCAAACCGCCATGTAAGCATATTATCTCTAACCTCCCCGCTTTCCAGCTTATCCTTCACGAACCTCGGCTCATAGTCCTCACCGCCGAGGACTGCCGCCACAGCTTCCCGCAGCTCGTCATCCATCAGCCTGCGGAACGTGCATCCCCGGCACACCCACACCTTCCGCCTCTTTTTCTGCCCCTTCGAAAAGAAGGTGATGGCTGGAAGATCGCGGCGATCTTCCAGCCATCACCTTCTTTCTAAAAATCATTTCTATCTCACGCCCTCGCGTCAAATCCGCCCTGCACTTCCCTCCCATTTATCTCACTCCTTGCCGCCTGGTACGCATCATAGTAGGCAGCCTTCAAAGCCCCGTGTACTTCCGTCTCTGCTCTCGACTCCTTCTCATGCCAGCCCACGCCCGCCGTGTAGGTCAGTACCTCGTCACCCAGCATTTATCCTATGCCAAACTTCTACTCCTGCTTTTTACCAAGTTTCTTTACGCATATAAAAACTACTATGGCAGTCGCTATAAGAAATTCTGCGAAAAGAATCTCTTTACCACCTAATACATTAAACTCAAAAAGGAAAAAATGCTCGATAAAACATACGGCAGCGAATACCAGATATATCACAACTGAAATCATAACACAACCAAAAATCTGTCGCTGTTTTTGTTCCCGTCCCAGCATCATCTGCTGCCGTTTTTCTAACATTTCAGTTTTTACTGACAAATCATCTATCTCTGATGATTTTAGCAGATAGTCAGTCGTGACATTAAAAACTGCGCTCATTGCTACTATTTTTTCCAATTCGGGAGTTGCCTGCCCGCTTTCCCATTTTGAAATAGACTGCCTTGATACATCGAGTTTTTCAGCAAGCTGCTCCTGTGTCATGTCATTGGCTTTTCGCAAAGTTAATAGTTTTTCTGAAAAATCCATATTATCCTGTCCTCCTTGTTTTTGATACCTAAACAATATCAAAACCTTTAGTTGCGTTCCATATAGCCCTCTATACATCTGTGCAACCAGTGGTAGAAATCTAAAATCAATTCGTAGAATTTTGCCCTGTCCGGCACGACTTTGGCGACCTCGCTTTTCCGCAGGGCGAGGAACTTATTTCCCATATAGACATTCTGCGCCGCATCTTCCCTGGCGTATCCGGCTATTTGCTCCCGTAGGGCATCGGACAGCTTCCAGTCCTTCTTGGATGATGGTTTTCCTGTCTTTTAAATGCCCACCTGATGGCTTTTTGCTATTCCTGTAATATCCATTTTCAATCGCCTCTCTCTGATCTGTCGGAAAATAGGGAATGCCCGCCTTTTGGGGCTATGGCTTGCCGGGGATATAATTTTTTATCCGGAATTAGTCCGCCGCCCTCCAGAACAAACCTTCCGAAAAAGCCATCCTCTCCATAATGGACTGCGCTTTATCTGACGGGTTATACACTGACAGATTTAAGCAGTCCCAATCAAAAACCAGCAACGCATCTTCCTCCACAAACAGGACATTCAGTGTACCTGAATGGTTCCCTGATACACTGGAAAGCCGGGGATGCCTGCCCTACTTTGTCAGGCTGTGACTTATTGGGGATATTGCTTTGTAACCTGCAAAATATATTGATATGCAAATTCAATCCCATCACAAGTCAGATTTTCACACATATGTGGTGGATCATTCTCTGAAAAACCCGTAGGGCGTAGTTCTAAACATCTTAATGAGCCAAATGCTTTTTCAAAAGCTGACGCAAAATTATAACAGGCAGATATTATTTCGTTTTCTGTCTTTCCTAATTTATGAAGATATATTCCTATAAACATGAGTGTACCTTCAACTATTCCACACTGCGCTCTATATCCTCCGGCGCCATGTAATCCAACAGCAGACCAGATTGTTTGCGGTTCAACAGCAGTTTCAAATAATTCACTCAAACAGATGATTGCTGTCCTCGCACAGTTTATATCATCGTTCCAGTACAATTCATGTACCCGATTCTTTATACGTTCTTTCATAGATATATCCTTTCTCTGCCCCACCCCCGACTCCCCAATTTACCTAAAACCGGGGAGGCCTGCCTTTTCTTCCACCGTTTCCATGAATCCCACAGCCCCGGATTCCGCACTTCTTCCTGTCTTTTTTGCCGTGTATCCTGTCAGCGGATATCCCGCCGTCCCTATTCCATTAACATTCATTTCCTTTCATCCTCCATTATCTTTAATATTGCGGCTCCTCTGTCAGTCAGAGCCGCACCCGCTCCCTCGCAATAAGTCCGAGCGGTTCATTGCCTTATAAATCCACTCCACCTAACTTCTCCGGCCTTCACCTCCTTCCAAATAATCCCCGGCAGGGGCGCATGGTTTATGCGCCTCTGCGGAATAGGGTGTAAAGATTATACTTGTATATCCAATGTGCTGCCCGAAGACGTTTTTTTCACAAGAGAGCCGCCTGACTTCACAAGCGAATTGTCAATGGACTCCCTTGTGATTCCGTCCAAAGCCCCGGACGGAATCGGCTTGTCCGGCTCCCATTTTGGATCAATAGCTTTCACCGCATCAACAAATGCCTGCGTATATGCCCTTTCATACTGCCTTAATGTATTCCCTGCTGCCAGTCTGTCATTCTTATCCATTTTCCGATACAGATTCAAATATACATCTGAACGCCTTGTAGTGTCTCCATTACCTACACCGTTTTCCTGCAGAAACTCTTTCTTGGTCAGTTCAAACATCTCATCCCTGCTGCTCTCCGGTATATCAATAATCTTATCCTTTTCTGCACGGTTTTTCTCCGTTACAACCAAACCTGCCAATCCCGTAACAGGACTGATGTAGTCGCCATCCTTATCATAGCGGCTCATTCTGTTTTTGATTGCCTGAACATTTGTGTACCCAACACCAGAACACGTCGCCGACATACTTTTCATTACTGCTTGATACTGCTTGCTATTCGTGTCAATGCCTGCTTTTTTCAGCATTTTCTTTCCACCTTTGCTGTTAATGGGCATCCCCGATAATTCCTGAAATCTGTTGCTGAAATCTCTTACTATGAGCATATCCCATACCTCCCTTTACACTTCATTTTTAATGCCAAACATACCGTTCAGCATGGATAAGACCTTCTCCATATGCCACCCTCTTTAGAACCGGAAACCTTATAGGCATCCTTCCAAGCCTGAGCCAGCGGCGCCAACTTCTGCGGCACATTGTCCCCTGCAGCTTCTTGTTTACATCCGTAAAAGCCGTCTGCCTGCTCCCTGCCTTGGATACCAGCCTCTTGAACTCGCCTGAAATCATTTCCTAAACACCTGCACCGTCAGCCATCTTACGGAACGCCTTATCCAGTCCGGCCAGTTCCTCATCAAGCGTCATCTTACGGAACCCCGTTTCAGAATTTTCATCCTCCATATAACACTCCGCCGTGCCGTCCTTATAGCCCTGCACGATCTCATCGTAAAGGTTCCCATACGCCCTTACATAGTCCGCAGCCCTGTCCAAAAGGCTGTATGCGCCGCCGTTATCCCTCTGCCCTTTCAGTTTCCCGGCTTCCTCGGACAGGCGGTATCCGTAACCTGCCCCTATGGACTTTGACGCCTGCACAATGGATTCTTTCTGTTTCACCACGCCCTCATAGGTTCTCGCCTTGCCGCCGTTTTGCAGGCTTTCAAGTCCCTCCCTTGAGATTGTGACATTCACCGCCCTGTCAGCCTGCGGCGACTGCGCCTCCAAAACATTCCTGTCAGGCTTTTGCATCTTCTGTTCCGGAACCATTCGGTTCCCGTCTGCTGTGTGCTTCCATTCACATTCACATTCATAGACATACTATCATCCTCCTTGACTTAATATTTTTACGCCAACCATGGCCTGCTGCCGTTTCATAAAATCCATCGGCGGATACACCCGCATTTCAAATCACGATTACACCAGGTAACTATAAACTGCACGAAATGACCATAAAGTTTATAACATCACCACCGCCCGGAACTTTTCCTCGTCACAGGAAACGGCAAAATCGCCTCCGTATTTATCTGCCACCGCCTTCACATTCAATAGGCCGGCGCCCTCAATGACCTCCACTTTTTCCGTTACAGGGTTCCTTACGGAGAAGATCAGCTTCCCGCCCTCCTGCACCAGCTTGACATGGATAACAGCCTTCTTTCCCTGCCGCACCACTTTCACACACTCATGGATGGCATTGTCCAGCAGGTTGGAGAGCAGGATCACCGTCTCCTCCTCATTAAACCGCAGCCCGCCCATGTCGCCCACCCGGAACGTCATGGACACGCCCTGCTCCCTTGCGGCATGGAATTTCTGGTTCAGGACTGCGTCCACCACCGGGTGGTTCGTATTGACCGCCGCCATCTCCACCGAAATGCTCTCCGTCAGCCGTTCCGCAAGCGCGGCGGCAGCCTGCGTGTCACCTTTCTTCAACAACACCTGCATTGTCCTTATCTGGTTCTTGTAGTCATGCATCTTCCTCCCTTGCCGCTCATAGACCGCCTGCATATCCCGGTAATGGGCAAGCTGGCTTTCCTTCTTCTGGCCTGCCAGCGCGCTTTCCCGGAACAGCTCCTCTTTTTCAAGGATTCCCTGCAACAGCTCTATGACAAGGATGTTGATGAATATCAGCCCCACCGACAGAAAAAGGTATGCCGTCTGCACCTTTGCCTCTGCACTGTTACAGAAGAACATAAGCAGCATGGATGCCACAGTGAGCAGCGGGATCATGAAAAATTTCAGCCACTCCTTACGGGAAAGCTCTCCATAATTGTTTTGCCCTTTCCATATCCTACGGAGCATAAAAAGCAGGCAAAACCAAACCACCTTTTTTACAGGCAGAATTAAATGGGATATCCCCTTGCTCAGCATAAATATGTTTTCAATCTGCAGGGAAAAAAGGTCTATCAAAAACAGTAGTGAATAATTCAGCATAGAAAAGAAAATACACTGCTTCCAGTCTGCCTCATAAAATACTGCACAGAATGCGATAAAAACGAGGATTATCAGCATAGCCTTGATTCCCATTAAATCAAAATAGCCTCCAAATAGCGCCACTACCATGCTGGCAAAATACAAAACAACATATCTGCACTTTCCCCACTGTCCTATACTTTTTTTCTTCAAAAAGGTATCAAAGAAATATATGCTCCCCCATGCCTCTACCGCCATGATACAGAATGAAAGTATCCACAATGCCATGATCACTCCGCCCCCTTAAACAATGTATACTGCCGCTTCACTTCCGGGTATCTGGACTTTGGCACGGATATCTCCTTCCCCGTGGTCAGGACCATGACATAGCTGCTGAGTTTCCCGATGTACCTCATATTGATAAGGAAGCTCTGGTGTATCCGCACGAAGCCCATCCCTGCCAGTTCCGCCTCCAGCTCACCCATCTTCTTATAGATGCTGTACGTCTCCCCCGCTGTGTAGAACACATTCTTGTGCTTGCTCGTCTCAATATAGATGATATCGTCCACCCGGAGACGCACGTTCCCCTCCACGAAACCGAACTCCACCACCCGCTCCTCCCGCAGGATGTCATTCAGACACTCCGGCAGTGTCTGCTCCAGATCATCCTTTAAGAGGAACCGGCTGGCCTTCACCTTGTACCCGTCCAGCGCATAGTTCACATAGGCAGTCACCAGCACGATATGTACCTTTGGGCATTCCGCCTTGATCTTCCCCGCCGCCTCCAGACCGTCCATGCCCTTCATGTTGATGTCGAGGAACACGATGCCACATTCCCGTACATACCCCATATCCGCATAAAGCTCCGCGCCGGAGCCGTATTCCCTTATTTCAAAATCATGGCCGCAGGCTTCCAGCAGCGCCCGCAGTGCGCTCCTGTCCTCCCTGCTGTCATCACAGACCGCTATCTTCATCGCATTTCCCCCCAATTCTGTGTTTTTCTCCACTATAAATTATATCGGATTATAGGGTATCCTATCAAATCCCATTGCACGAAACTCCCATAAATTGCACGAAATGACTATAAGCGCACAGCCGATACTGGCCGTGTAAACATATTACCTCTTATTTCCATGCTTTCCAAGTGATTTCCGTTATCAGTCCGGCCGGCCTGGAAAAAGAAGACCGCCGCATATGGCGGATGAAGTCCATAGTGCGGCGGTTAGCTTTTGTATATATCATCATAAATATTTGTTCTCACATACGTTGCTGATTATGTGATGAGTTTCCCGCATATGGGAATAGCGGATCTGCCAGCCATCTGTTTGCCCGTATGGTATGTTCCGAAAGACTTGTCATAATCGTATTCACTGACATTGTTTGCTACCATTCCGAATTCTGTCTTTGTCGCCGCGGGTGCCAGTACCTTTGCCTTCATTTTAGCCCCTGTCTCTTTCAGTTCCCATGCCAATCCCTCCGTAAATGTGCTGACATAAAACTTTGCCGCACAGTATGTTACAGCCATAGGCACAATGGTATAGCCTCCGCATGAAGATACATTGATAAGCTGTGTCCCATCTACATCCTTATAGTCACGGACAAACAGGGAGGACAGTATTGTCAGCGCCTCAATATTTAGATGCAGCATTGCCCCGATTTTCCCCAAGTCCTGATCTGCTACGCTGTCATAATTTCCAAAACCCGCATTATTCACCCATGTCTCAATCTCATAGTCCCTCAAGCCCTCATAAAGCCGGTATACGTTTTCCGACACGGATACATCCGTACTTCGGATAACAACATCCACGTCCGGGCGTTCTTCCAATATCTCCTTTTTCAGCATCTCCAGATTATCCTTGCGCCTTGCTGCTATGACCAGATTTTTTCCCCGCCCTGCAAATGCCTTTGCCGTTTCATAGCCAATGCCGGAGCTTGCCCCGGTTGATGACCGTATATTTTCCTTTTTCCTGAACCATTTGATAATCCTCCTCCGATTTGGTATAATCCAACCATACAATGTAGAGTGAACTCTATGTCAAGAGGATTGGAGTGATTTTTTATGAAATATTCTATCGGGGAATTTTCAAAACTGACGGGGCTGGGTATCCATACCCTCCGCTATTATGAACAGGAAGGCTTAATTGCGCCAGAAAGAAATTCCAGCAACCGCCGCTGTTATTCTGATAAAGACCTTACATGGATTGAATTCATCAAACGTCTGAAAGACACGGAAATGCCTATCAAGGAAATCAGGCACTATGCCGAACTCCGGGCTGAGGGCGATCCCACACTTTCTGAAAGAATGGAAATGCTGGTGCAGCACCGACAGGCACTTGATGAGCAAATTGCACAGTTACAAGAACATAAGATGAAATTGGATGAGAAAATCGAGTTTTACAGAAATGAATATGAATGAAAAATCAATGATATTTCTATCTGTTGGTTTTCTCTTTTGGTCATCATAATGTATCACCTCAAGAATTAATCTCTACATTATCAAATAACAATAGTAATGCCAATTATAAATCATTAGAAAAACAAGTTATTTTTTCAACATTATCAAGTAATTGTCCGGCTTTGCATTCACATAACCCGCAAACAACTTTTCCATCGCACTGAAAAAGTCAAGAAGAAATTAGAATTTTAATTGTCTGCCCCTGCTATCATTTTGTTTTGATTGACATTGTAAACCATATCGTATATAATGAAGGAAAAGGAGGTAGTCAAATGGCAACAACACCAACTCAGATTCGAATCGATGCCAGCATAAAGCAAGAAGCTTCGGCTCTTTTCAGCCGGCTCGGACTGGATATGTCCAGTGCAGTAAATATGTTCCTGTATCAATGCGTCCTTCGCGGCGGGCTTCCTTTTGCCGTGGAGATGCCAGCGTACAGCCAGAAAACCCTTGATGCTATGGCAGAAGCCCGCCGTATTTCCCGCGATCCTGACGTCAAAGGATATTCCAGTATGGAAGATTTAAAAGCGTCTCTTGATGACTGATGTACCAGGTCAAATTTACCACAGCCTATAAAAAGGCTTATAAACTCATGAAAAAACGTGGGCTGGATATCTCTTTGCTGGATGAAGTTGTCGACTTGCTGCGTCAGGGCAGGCAGCTCGAAGAACGCTACCGCGACCATGGGCTGACCGGAGACCTTGCAGGTTTTCGGGAATGCCATATCAAGCCGGACTGGCTGTTAATCTATCTCATCGAAAATGATATTTTAACACTGACCCTAATCGATACCGGTTCACACTCAGATCTTTTCAGGTAATAATGCACAGGCAGGTAATTCCATCTTTGTGGGGGTTCCTGCCTGTTACTTTTTCTGCCAACGGTAGCCACGCTCCGCATGAATCCTTGCATGGCAGGGCTGGCATAGTGACACAAGGTTTGTATAGGGATTATTACAGGGAGGCATGTGACTCGACAAGTCACATGCCTCCCTGTTCATGACTATCTATTAACCGACAGCCCTCTTTTTAACCCCTATGTATATCTTTTCTTCAGCACAGGAACCGCTTCCTCTTCTCCCGGTTCCAGCATACCTTTCTTCTTATATTGACGCATGATTCTATAATACATCCCCAGCAAAAGCCCTGCCGCCAACACCCATGCCGCCGGACTTGCCAGACAGATGCCAAGAAAACTTCCGAACCGCGAAGCGGCCACTGCCGCCATGCTGCGCCCGATCAGCTCCGCAATACCAGCCGTCATAGG
Organism: uncultured Dorea sp.; assembly: GCA_910577685.1. GTDB lineage: Bacteria > Bacillota > Clostridia > Lachnospirales > Lachnospiraceae > Sporofaciens. The sequence continues at coordinate 9,630 of CAJTOH010000015.1, forward strand.
CAGCAGTCCAAAACCAATTCCCTGAATACCGTTCCGGTAAATATTAACGATTGCCAGAAATACGAATGAGACCGCAGCACAGCGCAGGCTGACGTCCACATACTCCGTGATCTCCCTGACATTTTCCGAGACGAACAACACAGTCATGGATTTACCGCAGAAAAATACCAGAATCCCTGTTAAGACCGCATAGACCTCTCCCATCCACGTCGCGCTCCAAAATCCCTGCCTGATCCTGTATATCTTCCCGGCTCCCATGTTCTGGGCGCAGTAGGTCGACATGGCAGTCCCCAACGCAATATACGCCTGCGTAACGATCTGCTCAATCTTCACAGCCGCAGAATATCCCGCAACGGCAACGGAGCCGAACACATTCAGCGCCGTCTGCACAACGATCGTTCCGATTGCCGTGATAGAAAACTGAAACGCCATCGGCAGCCCGATCTTCATCTGCCATTTCATCAGATTCCGGTCCGCCTTCCAATCCTCCCTGCAAAGATGCAGCTCAGGCACATACTTTATAATGTAAATCAGGCATAACAGGCCGGAAACCCCTTGGGAAATCACGGTGGCATAAGCCGCACCGGCCGCGCCCAAATGGAAAACGATGATAAATACCAGATCCAGCACGATGTTCAGAAGCGCGGCCAGAATCAGGAAATACAGCGGCCTTTTGCTGTCTCCGATTGCCCGCAGGATGCCCGCCAGCAGGTTATACAAGACCTGAGCGACAATTCCTCCGCAGATCACCATAATATACTCATAAGCCTGATCATACATATCCTGCGGCGTGTTCATCCAATTCAGGATATCCCGCATCCATACCATACTCAGCACAGTAAGTATCACCGAAACAATCAACGAAAGAATCGCCGCGGACGCCACGGACCGGCGCATCGACTTATGGTTTCCCGCCCCATAGTGCTGCGCGGTCACAACGGTAAATCCCGCCGTCATCCCCATCAAAAAACCAAGAATCAAAAAGGTAAGCGTCCCGCAGGCCCCCACAGCCGCCAACGCCGTATTCCCTACAAATTTCCCTACAATCACAGTATCCGCCATGCTGTAGAACTGCTGAAAAACATTGCCTATAAAAATAGGTATCGTAAAATTCAGCAGGATCTTCGCCGGTTTCCCCGTGGTCATATCCCTCTCCATATCCATATTCCTCCTATATCTATAATCTATCCGTAATCCTATGTAAAAAAAGAAAACTTTATCTATTATATAAAATATGACGCACGAATACAATGCATAATCTTACCAAAAAATATCTTTTTTATGTTAAAATTTTGTTGACATATTGCTCTTTTCCTTCCCATTTCATGAAAAATAAAGTATACTATTAGTATCTGGAAACGACAATGAATACACCAGAAAAAGAGGGAAAGAAACATGGACAGAATACTGGTCGTAGACGACGCGGAATTAAACCGTGATTTATTATACGATATACTTAAAGACGATTACACTATCGACATGGCATCGGACGGCGTCGAAGCGCTGGAAAAACTCAGGAAATACCGGACCGAGATCTCGGCGCTGCTTCTGGATCTTCGGATGCCTAAGCTCGACGGCCTTGCCGTAATCGAAGAGATGCGGCAAAACGGCTGGATCAAGCACATCCCCGTACTCATTATCAGCGGAGAACACGCCATTGAGATTGAAAACCGCTGCTTTCATCTGGGCGTTTCGGATTTTATCCACAAACCTTTTGAGAGCTCTATCGTAATTAACCGGGTAAAAAATGCAATCGAATTATTCGCCTGTAAGAACCAGTTGGAACAGACGGTAGAAAAGCAGGCTTTGACACTGAAAAAGCAAGACCAGATTATCCAGATGCAGGCAAAACAGTTAAGGGACGCACGATCCTTCAAACACCTGATGATGGAATACAGCTCTGCAATCCTTGAGGTAGAGACAAAGCTCAAGGTGCTGAACGCAGAATTCTCGCAGGTATATAACAGGAATCCCTTTGAGGCAATCAAGAGCCGCCTGAAATCACCGGAGAGCATTTATGAAAAATTAGAACGGAAAGGCTATCCCATTACTTTAGACAGCATCCGCGAGAATCTGGCCGATGTAGCCGGCCTGCGCATCATCTGCTCCTTTCCGGATGATATCTACCGGTTGGCCGAACTGTTCGTCAAGCAGGACGATATTGTTCTGGTACGCCAAAAAGACTATATAAAGTCTCCCAAATCCAACGGTTACCGTAGCCTTCATCTGATTCTAGACGTTCCCATCTTCCTATCCAACGGGAAGAAATATATGAAAGTGGAGGTTCAGTTCCGTACAATCGCTATGGATTTCTGGGCGAGTCTGGAACATAAGTTAAAATATAAAAAAGACGTGGAAAATACTAACGAGATCGTAGATCAGCTCAGAAAATGCGCAGATTCCATTGAGGAACTGGATTATCAGATGCAGAAGATTCGGGATCAGATTGATCTCTCCCGCGGATAGAATACTGTCACGTTCACTCCGCGATCAATAACGGTTACTGCCGTGGGGCTAAGGAATAAGCCCCACGGCAGTAACCGTTATTTCTCTCCAAAATACTCGTCCACCAGAGCGGCCGCGTCCTCTACGCATCGGATACAGCATGGCAGCGGCTGGGGGCCGTCCATGCTTTTGAGTTCCCGGCAGTAGATAGAACCGTTTTTTTCACGGTATTTTGCCGCCGCCTCGCGGAATTTGGCATAAGTGTCCATCTTCGTTTTCAGCGGATTCTCCATATCTCCGGCGCTGTTAGCAAGGCTGATTGTAAGGAACATTCCTGTGACCGCCCCGCAGGTATCCCGCAGTCCCCCCATGCCAAGACCGAAGCCTTCCGTCATCCTGAACACGTCCTCCTCTTTAACACCCAGCTCTTCACAATATGCGCAGACTACCGCCTGACAGCAATTATAACCCTTTTTGAATTTCTCAACTGCAGCTTCTTTATTTGCTTTCATTACGATCCTTCCCTCTTTCGATTCAAAACCAACAAATTCCCTGCGGCCTGTCGCAGGATCCGCCTGAATTAAAGCACGCCCTTTAAGTTCAAAAGCCAATCTTCGCTGCAGGCGTCGCTCGGCATCCTTAAGTCCCCTCTCGGAGACAGCGCAACCGAGCCTACCTTCGGACCATCCGGCAGACAGGACCTCTTGAACTGCTGTGTGAAAAATCTCCTTAAGAACGTCTCAAGCCATTTATAAATCGTACCGTCGTCATATTCTCCGTGAAATGCATATCTGGCCAGCCGGTAGATCTTAGCAGGTTCATATCCGAACCTTAACAGGTAGTATAAAAAGAAATCATGAAGCTCATAAGGCCCCACAAGGTCCTCCGTCTTCTGCGCAATCTCCCCATCCTTTGGGGGAAGCAATTCAGGACTCACCGGAGTATCCAGCACGTCATAGAGCACGGCTTTTAACTCCTCGTCCCCGCAGGTATCCGCATAATAATGCACCAGATGACGGACTAAAGTCTTGGGTACGGAGGAATTCACTCCATACATAGACATATGGTCCCCATTGTAGGTCGCCCACCCCAGAGCAAGCTCCGACATATCGCCGGTTCCGATTACAATGCCGCCGTTCTGGTTCGCCACATCCATAAGAACCTGAGTACGCTCCCTCGCCTGAGAATTCTCAAAGGTCACGCTGTGATCCTTAGGATCATGTCCAATATCCTCAAAATGTTGGTTTACCGACGCTCCGATTGGAATCTCCCGCAATTCGGCTCCCAGTTTCACCGACATCTTGCAGGCATTGTTGTATGTCCGGTCTGTCGTTCCGAAACAAGGCATCGTCACGGCCGTAATCCCGCTTCGGTTCAATCCCAGCATATCGAATGTCTTCGCAGTCACTAACAGGGCGAGGGTAGAATCCAATCCTCCTGAAATCCCCACCACGGCGCTCTTGGCATGAGCATGGCACAGCCGTTTCTTAAGCCCCATCGCCTGAATCATAAGAATCTCCTGACAGCGTCCCGCTCGTTGCCGCCCGTCTTCCGGAACAAAGGGCCGGGACGAAATCGGCCGGGTAAGGCTTGTCTCTTCCACTGAAATGCGGAAGGGGATCCGCTTAAGCCGCGGCTTTCCTACGGGCTTAAAAGTCGTATTCTTTCTTCTCTCGCTCACCAGCCGTTCCAAATCAATCTCCGAGTAAACTACGCTGTTTACAAAACGGCTGCTCTCCTTTAAGATCGTCCCGTTCTCCGCAATCAGATTATGGCCTCCGAACACCAAATCCGTCGTAGACTCCCCTTCCCCTGCATTGGCATAAATATAGCCGCAAATCAAGCGGGCAGACTGTCCTTCAATGAGGCTCCTCCGGTAAGAATCCTTCCCAATGGTCTCGTCGCTTGCCGAACAGTTGACGATCACCAGCGCCCCTTCCCTTGCCGCCTTAACGCTGGGCGGAACCGCCGCCCATGCATCCTCGCAGATCTCCGCGGACACTACAAGGGACTCCATGGACGATGCCGTAAATAAAAGCTGGGGTCCGAACGGAACCGTCTCCCCGTCAAATAAAATCTCCCTCGCCTTCTTCGGCCCCTGACAGAACTGGCGCATCTCATAAAATTCTCCGTAATTCGGCAGAAATGTTTTGGTGGTAAGCCCCAGAATCTTCCCATGGTTCAATGCCGCCGCCGTATTATACAATTCGCCGCCTATCCCAACCGGGACTCCGACAAAAACCAAAGCGTCTTTTCCCGCCGTATGCTCCGCAATCCTGTGAAGGGCAAGCCTTGCATCCTTAAGCAGGACATCCTGTGAAAAAAGATCGCCGCAGGTATATCCTGTCACGCAAAGCTCCGGAAACACCACAATCTTCGCTCCGGCTTCCACAGCCTCGTCAATCAGGCCGCATATCTTTCCCGTGTTATAAACAACATCTGCAACCCGGATATCCGGCGTCGCCGCCGCCACCTTCAAAAAACCATCCTTCATCTTGCTGGTTCACTCCTTATGCTTATTTACTGCGTTTGATAATCTCCTTTAGCTCTTCTACCGTATAGCAATATGCCGTATTACAGAAATGGCACTTTACCTCAATGTCTTCCCCGTCCTCAATCATCGCCTGAATCTCTTTCCTCCCGATACTCACGACCGCCTGCTCAACCCTCTTCTTCGAGCAGCCGCAGGCAAACCGGGCCGGCATCGTATCCGTAACCTCCATGCCTAATCCGTCGAAAAGAATCTCCAGAACCTCCTTCGGCGTGCGCCCCTCATTCAAAAGAGAAGTGACCGACGGAACATTCTTTAAATTCTCCTCCACCCGGCAGATGGTCTTCTCCTGTGCAAAGGGCATCATCTGTATGATAAACCCGCCCGCACAGCCCACGGTATTATCCTTCTCCATCAGTACGCCAAGCCCCACGGAGGACGGCACCTGCTCGGAATTCGCAAAATAATAGGTCAGATCCTCCGCAATCTCACTGGACACCAGAATAGTCTGGCCTGAATACGGTTCTTTTAAACCCATATCCTTAATTACCTGAAGAAGGCCGATCCCGACAACCCCGCCAACATCCAGTTTCCCGTTCTTCGGCGGAAGCATCACGCCGGGATTCCCTGCATATCCCTTTACATTACCGCGGCTGTCTGCCGTGACCGTAAGCCCCCCAATCGGCCCATCCCCGCGGATCTGCAGCGTCAGCATATCCGTATCGTTCTTCATCATGCTTCCCATCATCGCCCCTGCGGTAAGGAGACGCCCCAGCGCAGCCGTCGCTACGGGACTGGTATTATGGCGCATCCTCGCCGTCTCAACCAACTGCCTTGTAGTTGCGGCAAACGCCCGGATCTGACGGTCTGCAGCCGTGGCTCTTACTATATAATCTTCCATTGTCCGCCTCACTTCCCATACTCCTGCGCAATCACACAGACACGCCCGCTGGTGTACATCGGAGCCTTCTTCGTATATGCGTCGTAAGCCGCAACATAGCGAAGCCCCGCCTTCTCAATCAGAGTCTTGATCTTCTCCAGCGTATATGCTTTCTGCCGATGCACCTCCTGATATCTCCGGTAAAGATCCGGATCCTCCTGACTCTGAACGAACAGCGTCAACTGGTATTCATTCATCTTATCCTCAGCCCTGTAATAATTCTCCCAGATAAAACTACATTCCTCCCGCTCCTCCGCTATCACACGTTCCCCCAGAATCTCCCGGTACTTATATTCTGTGTTAAAATCAAAGATAAATATACCCTGCGGATCCAAATAATTATTCACAAGTTTGAACACTTCCGTTAATTCCGCGTCGTCTTTTATATAGTTGATCGAATCGCAGACGCTGACCACCGCCTTGACCGTACCGTACAGCTCAAAAGACTGCATGTCCTGAAGAAGATACAGGATATCGCGGCCGCTTTTGATCCTTTTCTCCATAGCAAGCTCAAGCATGGACTCAGAGTTATCCACGCCGATCATGTCATAGCCTCTTTTTGCCAGCAATTCCGTCATAATTCCTGTCCCGCAGCCCAACTCCAGCACCAGACCGTCGGAGATGTCGTATTCCTTCAATATATCCTGAAGATAATCTGCCCACTCTTCGTAAGGTACATTATCCATAAACGTATCATATACCTCAGCAAACCTTGTATATGCCTCCATCTTATTCTCCTTCGCCACAAATATTATAATCGGCCACCAACCAGCCGATTGGTGACCTGCGCACATTCCTGCGTATTCTTATATATTATATCATGGGTCAAAGGGTTTTTCAATAATGGAAAAGAACCCCTTATAACCGCATAAATAATCACAATGCTCCTACATCCGTTTCAGACGGAACCGGTTCACCAGTTCATGCAGGCGCTTGGACTGGTGGGTCAATTTCACACTGGTCGCGGCGCTGTTCTGGGCAAAAGAAGAATTGGACTGAACGACCTTGCTGATCAGCTCCACATTTTTCGTAAGCTCCTCAAGTACGTTCTTCTGATTCTGGGACGCATGGCTGATCTTCTCCATAAAGGTCAGTATCGTCTCCGAACCTTCCACCACGGCCGCAAGGGACTTGGCGGTATTGTCCGTAATCCCCATACCGTTTTTCACCGCGCGCTGGGAAGTCTCGATCAGCGCGGCCGTATGGTTGACCGCTTCCGCGCTCCTTGTAGCCAGCTCGCGGATCTCGTTGGCTACGACGGCGAATCCTTTTCCTGCTACGCCCGCTCTTGACGCTTCCACGGAAGCATTCAGAGAGAGAAGATTCGTCTGTTCCGCAATATCTTCGATGGTCTTGACGATCTTCTCGATCTCTACGGAAGACCGGCTGATATCCGACATGGCAAGGATTAACTGTTCCATTTCCTTGTTGCTCTCCTCAATATTCCTGCCTACCTCAGAAACGGTGGTATTGGCAGTGCGCGCATCATTGGCGTTTGCCGCCACGTCCTTTGACAGGCTTTCAATAGATGCCGCAAGCTGTTCAATGGCCGTCGTCTGCTCCGCCGCGCCTTGGGAGAGAACCTGAGCGCCGGACGATACGTTGTCAGAACTGGAAGAAACTTCATTGGCCGAAAGCACGATCTGATGAAGCGTGTCATTCAGCGAATAGGAAATCTTCTCAATAGATTTCTGGATCGGGATAAAATCCCCGATGTAGTTCTGGGTGATGGCGATGTCCATGTTATTCTCCGCCATCTGGGAAAGCTGTCCGGAGATATCCTTCACATAATTGTTCATAGTTGCGCTGATATGGTTAAACGCCTGCGAAAGCCTCCCAAGCTCATCGTCGGACTGGATATCGATATGTATATTCAGGTCCCCCGCCTCCAGACTTGCGGCCCCGTTGGTAATCTGCCTGATCGGCCCTAAGGATCTCTTGATGATGCTGTTTACTGCAATCAGCAGTATGAACCCAAGGAGTATCACCATAAGCGTCAGTTTCCCCGCATCCATGATAATCGGCCCATAGAACTCGATGTCGTCCACCGTCAGATGCAGCGTCCAGTTTGTCTTATCGTATACCGTCAGAGGAACGGCTACGGAGATGCCCCTCTTCCCGGAACTAAAATTCGTGGTTTCTTCTATAATAGATCTGCTGTTAAGATTCTCGCCTTCCGGCAGGGACCGGATATTCGCGGCGTCCTCCTCCATCTGGCCGTATCCGGCTTCGGAGGCAGATTTGCCGACCTTCGCGGCGTCTGCGGAGTCAACGAGGATTGTCCCGTCTTCCGCAAGCGCAACCAGATGGGCGGAATCATAATCCGTGCTGACCATAAGATTCTCCTGCATGGTTTCCAGCCCTACGTCCACGCCGCACACGCCGAAGAAGATCCCTTCTGCGTCCACAATCGGCGCGATGATGCTGATCATCATAATATTCTTTCCCATCAGTTCATATATGTAGGGATTCATGATATACGGCTCCCCCGTCTGCTTAATCTGCATATAATATTCTTTTTCGTAGTTGTCAAACGCATCTTCATGCTTCTCGAACACATAATCGGTCTTATCCTCATTAGGATACGAGATGGCTTCATAGGCAATATCTCTCCCATGGACGCTGTAGGGCTGCCCGTCGGCATCCGCAATGACATTCTGCTCAAAATAAGCAAACCCCGTCGTGAAACCGTCCCCTTCCTCCAAAAGCCCGACCAAGGCGGTATCAATGGCGCCTCTCTGTTCTTCGGGGGGCAGCGTGGAAATGTTACGCAGAGAACCGGCAAAACCTACTACTTTCCCATATGCGCGTTCAATATCATTGACGACCTGAAAAGCGTTTTCATAGGCAACTGCCGCCAGTTTCTCACGGTTTACATGGATCAAGGATTTTGCGGCAAGAAAGGCGGATGTCAACACGGTCATCAGAAACACGGCTGCGACGATCAGCGCCATCTTTGAGATAATCTTCTTGCTAAGGCTCTTACTTTTGCCGGTGCGGGCCGCCTTAACATTCTTTTCCTTTTGTAACATAATACTTCCTCCATAACAACAAATGATTAGCACCATTCTAGCATAACTTTCCATGTTTTGTATACTAATTTTTCATTAAAATTTTCCTTCTTCCCGCCCTTAAATTTTCTGTGCATTTTCTGGGATTTTCAGCCCTGTATGTCCCTTCCCTTGTACGCCCTTCCTTTAATTGTTATACTGGTAAAAAAGGAGGGATTGACTTGAAATTTGGCTTTATGAATTTTGACGGCAGGTTCTCACGGATCCTTAACCGGCTGACCGAGCTTGTATTATTAAACTTTATATTCATCTTAACCTGCCTGCCGGTGCTGACCATCGGGGCGTCTGTTGCCGCCCTTTATTCCGTCACGCTGAAAATGGCCCGGAATGAAGAGGGGTACGTCATACGCGGGTATTTCAAGGGTTTTGCGGAAAATTTCAGGCAGGCTACCATGTTCTGGATAATAGAGCTGCTTCTTTATGCCCATCTTCGGATACTTTATGTTGCGGCAGCCGTGAACGGCGGAAGAATCCTTACGGCCTATACGATAATCACGTGGGCGCTGGGAATCCTGTACAGCCTGTACTTCCTGTTCGTATTCCCCCTCACCGCCACGTTTAGCAATACATTCTTAAATATTGCAAAGAATTCTTTTATTATGTCCGTCTCCCACTTTCCGTGGGCGCTTGCTTCCTATCTGGCCGTTGCGCTTCCTCTGGCCGCCAGCTTCGGAATCAGCACAAGAATCTTACGGTTTTCCCTGCTGTTCTGGGTGCTGACCGGATTTTCCCTGCTGTTTTACCTAAGCTCATTCTGTCTGAACCGGATCTTTACCCGCTATATGGACAAAGGACCCGCCGGCTAAAGCTTCAAAAAAGGGGGGCTGTCCCATTAAGCAGCCCCCCTTTTCTAAAACTCTAAAACGCCTCTTCAATTCCCTTAATTACAGACTCCACATCTTCCCTTCTTACCAAAAACCTCTCTGCTCCGTCAACCGCTACGGAATCGAACTCATCGTCATAAGCCCTGTAAGATACAGAAACATCGGGAGCGCCTTCCATATTCCTCCGGAACACAACCGTAAGGTAAGGCTCCTCTTTTCCGGCGCTTCCATCACCGTCTATCTCCGCCGCAAGCCCGACGCCTGAAATCAACTGATACAGCGCGGCAAATTCCTTTTTCCCCACTTCTTTCCTGCCGAATTTGTACGAGCCTGCCGCCGCGTCCACCTCAACGGTATACTCCCTGCCCTCTGCCGTAATCTCAAGCCCCTTTATCGTCTCTGCAGAAACCAGCGCGGGAATCTTCAAAATATAGTCAAAAGGCTCTCTCCCGAAAATCATTTCAAGTACGGCGTCCGAAAGCACATAGACCTGCTCCGGTCTGCCTGCCACAGCCGCATAACGCCCGCCATGGCCGTCCTCCTCTCCGAGTATAACCTCGGCCCAGGTATCCGCGTCATCCGTATTCTGGGCCACGGTATCCTCCAAAGTATCCACATATTCCACACGGTAGCCCATATCCGAATCCGCAATCCCCGTGTCAACGCCTTCTTCAACCTCCGCAGGCGTATCGAACGTAAGGCCGCACAGCTCCTTAAACATCTCAAACATAACTTCCGTATTCATCGTAACATTCTCGTCGTAAGGATTTAAAATCTCCCAGTAGTCAAACTGCATCTTATAATCCGCCGGTACCCTTGAAATACAGAGGATCTCCTCCCCGCCCTTAGTAAGGGAGACGCTGCGGATCCCGTTGGGAATAAACTGCGGCACAGACGCTTGTTTTAACGTCTTTGCCCCATCATCCCTTGCGCTCTCCTGCGTCCCGGTTTTCGCCGGGGTTATATCCGCTCCCTTGTCTTCTTCCTTCGCCTTGGAGCACCCGGAGGATAAAAGAAGCGTCAGGCAGACAGCAAATGCCGCGACCCTTTTCCCATGTTGTCTTCCCATGTTTCTTAATTTCCTTTCCTGACTGATTCCCCTCGTCCGCCTTACGAATCCAGCGTCACCAAGACCTCCGCGGCCTCTTTCCCCGAAAGCTCCCTGCTTCTTGCATCCGGCTGGGACGTCCCGACAAACAGCTTAAACTTCTTACTGTCAATATACCGTTCTCCCTCTTCGTCCACCACGGTCATCGCCCGGTTCGGAATCACAAGTTCCACAGACTTTTCCTCCCCGGCCTTTAAAAATACCCGTTTAAATCCGCACAGGCTGTGGTTCGGCACTGCCAGATCTGATTCCGTATCCTTGATATAGACCTGAACCACCTCTTCCGTATCCCTCTGCCCCTGATTCTTTAACACCGCCAGAACACGGATATCCGATTCCTCTGTAACCTGCCCCAGAATCTCCGCTCCTGAAACACGCACGTCCCCATACGACAATCCATACCCGAAGGGGTACAAGGGTTCCTCCTCAATATACCGGTAAGTACGGTTCTTCATGGAATAATCCGTAAATTCAGGCAGCCCCTCAAGGTCTTTATAGAATGTAACCGGCAGCTTCCCGGACGGAGACACATTGCCAAACAAAATATCCGCCACGGCCCTGCCGCCCCTTGCCCCCGGATACCACGCCATCAGTATTCCGCCGCAGCGCTCCTGGGCATAGGTCATGTCAACGGCGCTTCCCGCCGTCAGGACGACCACAGTGGGTTTCCCCACAGCCGTAACTTTCTCGATCAGTTCCTCCTGAACCCGCGGAAGGTGCAGATCCTTCTTATCCCCGGAAGCGTCGCTGTTTCCCGCGTCTCCTTCCTCCCCTTCCAGCGTCTCGTCAAGCCCTACGCAGATCACCACCACGTCGCTGTGTTCCGCCGTAATAACCGCCTCCGAAATCCGGTCCTGTCTCCACGCAAGGCTCTCCACCCGGTCATTCTCCAAATGGCATCCTTCCGAGTACAGCACGCGGATCCCGTCGCCCGCTTCATCCTGAATCCCTTCCAGTATGGTGATATATCTTGAAGAAGTACCGTGATAATTCCCAATGAGCGCCGCCCTGCTGTCTGCATTTGGCCCCACCACGCCGATGGTCTTTAACTTCTGCCTGTCAAAAGGAAGTACGCCGTCATTCTTAAGCAGCACGCTTCCCTTCCTCGCCATATTAAGCGCCGCTTCCACATGCTCCCGGCACTCCACCGCCTCATAAGGGATCTCATCATACTCGCTTCCGTCGAACAGCCCCAAAAGGAACCTTGTGGTCAGGAGCCTCTCCGCCGAGGCGGTAATATCCTCCTCCGAGATCAACCCCTCCTCGACGGCGGCCAAAAGATGCAGGTATGTATTCCCGCAGTTCACATCACAGCCGCATTTAAGCGCCAGCGCGGCCGACTCCCTTGCATTTCTCGTCACCTGATGATTCTCGTGGAAATCCTTGATCGCCCAGCAGTCCGATGTAAAATGCCCGTCAAACTCCCACTTGCCGCGGAGCACCTCTTCCATCAGGTACTTATGCCCGCAGCAGGGTTCCCCGTTGGTGCGGTTGTAGGCTCCCATTACAGACTCCACATCCGCCTCCCTGACCAGCGCCTCGAACGCCGGGAGATATGTCTCCCACATATCCTTCATACCGACCTCAGCGTCAAACTCATGGCGTACTGCCTCCGGACCGCTGTGAACGGCAAAATGCTTGGCGCATGCCGCCGCCTTCATCACAGGGCCGTCCCCCTGAAGCCCTTCCACAAACCGGACGCCGAGGCGGGAAGTCAGATAAGGGTCTTCCCCGTAAGTCTCATGCCCCCTGCCCCAGCGCGGGTCGCGGAAAATGTTCACGTTAGGGGACCAGAACGTAAGCCCTTTATAGATATCCCTGTCGCCATGCCGGGAATAAGCGTTATATTTCGCCCTTCCCTCCGTGGCAATAATATCCCCCGCCTTCTCCATCCCCTCCTCGTCAAATGCGGCCGCCATACCGATCGCCTGAGGGAACATGGTAGCGGTTCCCGCCCTTGCAACGCCGTGCAGCGCCTCGTTCCAGTAGTTGTATGCAGGAACACCCAGCCGCTTCACCGGCGCGGCGTCATATTTAAGCTGGGCCGCCTTCTCCATCAGCGTCATCTTTGAAACCAGTTCCTTCGCCTTTTTTCTCGCTTTTGCTCTCTCTTTTCTATGATTTCCCATCCTTCAAACTCCTTTACTATATACGTTTTCCCTTACGCCTCGCCGCCCCCTTGAAGCTCCTCCCGGTACTTTGTCGGCGACTTCCCCGTATGCTTCTTAAAAGCAAGGGAAAAATAATTGGTATCCCGGTATCCCACCATCAATGCGATCTCCCCGATCTTAAAGCTGGTCGTGTCAAGCAGCGACTTGGCCTTCTCGATCCGTTTCCGCACAATATACTCATTGCACCCTTCCTTCGTCACCCGCTTAAAAAGCCGGGAAAAATAATTGGGCGTAATATACAGGGACACGGCGATATTAGACACCGTAAGCTCCTCGGTCAGATGCTCGGAAATATAATACTTCGCCTTGGCAATAATCTCATGCACATTCTCATCCTGTCCGCCGAGCATCTGTACAAGGAACATCTCCGTCACATTGCAGGCCTCGTCCCTTGACGCGGCCCGAAGGCTCTTAGACAGCGCGTCCAGCTTCCCCGAATCCGCCTCTCCGGCTTCCCCCGCATAAGAAAAATAAACGCAGGAAGCCAGCTCAAAACACAGTCTCCGAACCGTCTGTCCGGACAGATTATAGGACTCCGCCGCCTTAGCAAACGTCCGGTAAGCTTTCAGCACATAATCCGTATTCCCGATATTGCCGCACATGATCGCCTTCAGCTCAGCATAAATATCCTTAAAAATATGATTCTTGTTCTGCTCCCCCAAAAGCTGCACGATATCCTGTATCCCTTCCTTCTCCGTGTCCAGAAGGTGCTTTGCGTCATGGTAAGAAACATAAAGCCCCTCCATCCGCTCCGCAACGCTGCCGATCACCATCTTAGGCTTGCAGTCGAATTCATCCTGCAGGATGTCCGAAAGCTTCCGGGTCTTTTCCAGCACGGACTCCTCTTTCTCTCTCAGGAAATACGCTACCACCACCGCACCGTCGTCGTCCGGGAACGTAATCCCTTCTTCCTCCGCGTCTACAATGCTGATGCAGATATTCTTCATAGACATCTCCCGGAAATTCTTCTCCGTCGGCTGGTTTTCCAGACACAGCGCAGGGGCAATGAGCATCACCTGAAACCCGGAAAAACTGGCCAGATTATAAAATTCACGCAATTCTTCAAGCAGCCGAGCACTGTTCCCCCTGCGGTGGATTAAGTCCCGCATACACGTCTCAAGCCGTATCTGCTCCGCCATGCCCCGCGTCCGGCGCGCCAGCATAGAACTCTTCTCTTCCTCCTCCGCTTTCGTAAGATACTGGACCTGCTCCCGGATCGCCCGGGACAGATCCGACTCCTCCACCGGTTTCAGGAAAAAATCCTGCACCTTAAGCCTCAGGCTCTGTCTGGCATACTCGAAACTGTCATACCCTGTCAGCACCAGCACCCTAAGCTTCGGAGAAAGCTCCTTCGCCGCCTCGATAAGCTCAAGCCCCGACATCTCCGACATCCGGATGTCCGTGATCAGAATATCCGGGCGGTACTCCCTCAGAAGCTCCAGCGCCTCCTTGGCCGAACCGGCCGTAAAGACCTTTCCCACCCCAAGCTCCGGCCATGGGATCACCTTCTTGATTCCCATCCGGATCATTTTCTCATCGTCCACAATCAATACCTTATACATGAATCATCTCCCCTTGAATCAAATCCTCCTGCACCTTCGTCACGTAAGGGATCCTGATCTCCACAGTGACCCCGCCGAAGGAATTCCTCAGATAATGAAGTCCAAAGCCCGCGCCATAGAGAAGCTCGATCCGCTTATTCACATTCCGCACCCCGTATCCGAAGGACTCGTCATACTCCGACAACTGCTGGTTCATCTCGTCAATCTGCTTCTGGGTCATACCCGTCCCCGTATCGGCAAGGGAGAGATTCACCATATTCCCCTGACGCACCGCCTGAAGAGAAATGTTCCCTTCCTTCCCCTGCTTAATCTTAATGCCATGGTAAATAGAATTCTCCACCAAAGGCTGCAGCGTAAGCTTCGGGATCATCGCCCCTCTGCAGTCCTCCCCAAGCCCGATTTCCATCCCGATAATGTGGTCGTACCGCATATTCTGGATAATCAGGTAATTCCTCACATGCTCAACCTCCATTTCCAGCGGGATCACGTCGTGCCCCCGGCTTAAACAGATCCTGTAATACCGCGCCAACGCCTTCACCAGCGTCGAAATCTCCTGATTCCCGTCCGCCACTGCCTGCCAGTGTATACAGTCCAGAGTGTTATACAGGAAGTGGGGCTGGATCTGGGACTGCAGGGAATTAAAACGTATCTGCTCGATCTGGTGCTGCTCCTGCTTGACCTGCTCCATCAGCACCACGATCTCCTCCATCATAGAATTGAATCCCGTCGCCAGTTTTGCAAAATCCTCTCCCATATGTCCGGCGTCAATCCTCACGGACAGCAACCCCGCCGCCACGTCGTCCATATTCTGCACCACCCTGTCGAGGGGCTCATACACCTTCCGGATAATCTTCTTCACGATAACATAGCTGACAGCCACCAGCGCCAGCAAAATCCCCGCCATAGGACCGATCATCCGGATGCTGGGACGGTACAGCTCAATGGACGCAATACTGCTGATAATATAAAAATTCCAGTTATGTACTTTCTGGTAGACATAGAGCCTCCCCTTCTGGTAGAAACTCCCCTGCCCGTCCCCAAGCCGCCCCATATAGTCGACAGACTCCCCGATTTTCTTCGTATCCCTTGCGGCAACCACAGTCCCGTCCGTACTCAAAACCTCCGTACTCCTCCCGCCCTGAGCCTCCCCCACGATCTGGCTCAAAACCGGGTTAGAAAAATTCATGCATAAAAGCCCCCGCTCCTCGTACAGCTTCTCGAGGCTGTAGACCGGAAAATACACATTTACCGTATACTGCTTTCCTTTATAGTAGGCGTTGGAAAATCCGATCTTCAACGTACTGTCCTGCCCGTTCTTACACTGTTCCAGATCCCGCTCATACACATTGTGGAACTCCGAAGCCGCAAGCGCGTCCCTCCCCCGATAAAGATAATCGTCCATCTGATAGCTGATGACAGCGACGAAATTCATATCCGACGCCATATTAAGGCCGCTGGATAAGACGTTATTCGCCTCCGTTGTCGCCAAAGCATACTCCGGAAGATGCTTATCTCCGCATTTCAGATACCGCTGCACGGAACCGTCGATGACAAGGGCTACGGCCATCGCCTTATATTCCTCCAGCTTATTCTGGTAATTTTCCGCAAGGGTGGAATTCTTATCCTGTAAAAGCTCAATCGACTTATCCCTCAGAGAAGAAACAGATGATATAGTAGACACAATCAGGACGATCAGCGCCGTGAAAGTGATAGACACGCTGATAAGCGCCTGCATCTTCCTGTCAAACTTCCATCTTCCGATACGTTTTTTCCATCTTTTCATAAACTTTTTCCTCAACTTTTGCGGGGCTTCCCAACCCCCAAGCCATTTAAAGACACCCCGGCCTCCCGGGCCTTACCAAGAGTATACCTTAAAAAAACCGCCTCTGTCAGCATCTCTGTACATGGAAATATACGGAAAATACCGACAAGGGCAGTTTTCAATGATTTCCGGCGTCCTTAGCGGCTAAAACATACCGCTATCCCTTCACGGCGCCTGCGGTCATACCTTTGACCAGCTTATCTTGGAAGATAATAAACATAACGATCATCGGTAACAGAGTCAGGGTGAGGACTGCCATGATCATCGGCGTATTCATGGAATACTGCCCCTGGAATTCCCAGATTGCCAGCGGAAGCGTCCGGTTTGCCGAGGACTGGGTCAGCGTATAGGCGAAAGAAAATTCATTCCACATATTCACGCCGTTATAGATCGCAAGCGTCGCAAGCCCGGGCTTTGCCAGCGGCAGGATCATAGAGAAAAACATCTGAACCTTCCCGCAGCCGTCAATCTCCGCAGACTCTTCAATCTCCCTTGGGATCTCCTTCATGAAACTGGTCAGGATAAACACGGAGATCGGCACTGCAAACGCGATATACGGCCCAATCAGCGACCAGATACTGTCATAAAGCCCCGTCGCCTTCGACATCTTGAATACCGGGATCAGCGTGATATGCACCGGGATGGACATACACGCCACAATCCCCGCATAGATGGGGTTCGCCAGCTTAAACCTGAACCTTGCCAGCGGATACGAAGCGCATGCCGATATAAACAAAAGCAGCACCAGCGAGATTGTAAGCACGATCACGCTATTCATGAAATACCTGCCGAAGCCGCCGGTCAGCACTTCTTTATAGTTAGTAAAATTCAGAGAATCCGGGAGGTTAAAGACTCCCTTCGTAAGCATCTCGAACTTCTCCTTAAAAGAGTTCAGCACCATAAAGATAAAGGGCATAAACGATACGATCAGGTAAAAAACCGCCAAGGCAAACGCGATCACCCAACAAATAATACTCTTTCTTTTATTCTTCTTATAAAGATCCATACCTCTATGCCTCCTCTTTCCCATTCAGAATCTTCATGGTAATCAAAGATACCAGCGTGATCAGGATAAACATGCCTCCCGCCACCGCAGAACCATAGCCCATGTTAAATACGCTGAAAGACTGCTTATACATATAAGTAGCCATCAACTCCGTCGAAGTACCAGGGCCGCCTCCCGTCATAACATAGATCAGGTCGAAGTATTTCAAAGACCCGACCATAGACAGGATCGCGGCGCTTTTCATAGACGGAACCAAAAGCGGAAACGCTATTTTCCAGAAATACTGCCCTCTGGTAGCCCCGTCAATCCTTGCGGCCTCAAACACGTCGTAAGGTATATTGGTAAACGCCGCCATAAAGTACACCATATAGAACGGCGTGAACTGCCAGCAGATAACCATGATGACCGTAAGAAGCGCCGTCTTCGGATTCCCGAGCAGATCGACGTTCCCCCCGCCGAACCAGCCGGAAATCGTGCTTACCAGACCGCCGTTGGTCGCCAGCGCATAGGTAAACAAGAAACCGATCGCAACCGATGACATCAGAAGCGGAATGAACCAGATTACCTTAAAAACAGTAAGCTTCTTCCCGCCAAAATCAAGGAACGTCGCCAATGACAGCCCGATCGGAATCTGGATACAGATAGACAGCACCATGATCACCAAGTTATTGCGGAAAGCAATCCAGAAATTCTCATCCGCAATCAGAGTCTTCCAGTTCCCGATCCCTACGAATTTCTTCGCAGCCGAGATTCCGTTCCACTGGTATGTACTCGTAATAAAAGTATCTATGATAGGGTAAATGACATAGACTGCCATCAAAACCGCCACAGGCGCCAGAAACAGCATCGCAACCCTTCTGGTATCCCTCTGCCTGAGCTTCTCCAGAGAAATCTCTTTTCCACCCATTCCTAAAATCCCTCCTTTTTGTAATATAAACAGTACCTCTCAAATGCTCATGTATCCAAAAAAGAGCCGCCGGAAAATGATAATTTATATAAAACATTTCCCGGAAGCCCCTTCTTACATAAACTATACTCTACTCTGCCTTATTTGCCAGATATTCGTCCATGGCTTTCTGCATAGCTTCCTGCGCCTCCTGCGGAGTCTTCGTCAGACCGAACACCTCCTGCAGGCCGTCCAGATGCGCCGTAGCTACTGCCGGCGGCAGATACTGGTCATACCATAGCTGAATCTCAGATGCATTATTCGCCGCTTCCACGACTTCCTTCGTAATAGAATCGGTAAGCTTTTCCTCAATGCCCAGAACCGGAGGAATCTTTCCGTTCTCAACTTCAAAATCAATCACTTCATCAGACAGGTGGGCTTCCGCGCACTCAAAAGCCGCCTCTAATTTCTCACCTTCACAGTTGAACACCAAGAACTGGTCGCCGACCGTACCGATCATGATAGACGCGTCCGCGTCAGACTCTTCGATTGCCGGGAACGGGAACCACCCGATCTTCTCGTAGAATTCCGCGCTGTCAGTCGCAAATGTGCCAGTATACCAGGAACCGCACAACAGCATGCCCGCCGTCTCCTGATACATAAGCTGCTTCGCCTGTCCGTCGTCCTCACTCAGGGAATTCACGCCGTCCGGAAAATATCCTGCTTCCACCCACTCCTGAATCTTCTCGCCTGCTTTAATGAAACATTCGTCCGTGAACTTTCCTTCTCCTGCTACCGCATTCTGGAACGGCTCAAGCCCGCCGTAACGTGCGGCAAGATTCATATAGTACATAGAACCCGTCCACTTGGAACTGTTTGCCAGCGCAAACGGCGTAATATCATTTTCCTTCAAAGTATCACAGATTTTTTCCAGCTCCTTAAGGGTCTTTGGCTCTTCCAGTTTGTACTTGTCAAACATCTCCTTGTTATAGAAGATACCGGACATTGATACGTTCTGGTAAGGCACGGCGTAGATCTTGCCGTTATACGTAGCCTGACCGACCGCTGATTCCATCAGCTTATCCTTGATGTCGGAAGCGTTGAACAGGTCGTCGATCGGCTGACCGAAACCGGAATCAATATATTCATACATAGGGCCGCCTGACCAGCAGGAATACATATCCGGACACTCCCCCGAACTCATGGCAACTACCAGCTTCTCTTTGTATGTATCATTCTGGGTTGGAATACTCGTAACCGTGTAGCCGCTGTCTGTCTCAGAGTTGAATTTCTCCACAGCCTTCGTGATCACATCCTTATCCGGGCTCTCCGTCCCGATATTCCAGTAGACGATCTCCTTGTCCCCGCCGGAAGCTCCCCCGCTGTCTTTACTGCCGCCGTCATTGCCGCTTCCGCTGCCGCTTCCGCTGTCGCCGCCGCATCCGGCCAGCGATGCCGTCATCGCCGCCGCCATAGAAAGCGCCATAAGCCTTGCAACTCTTTTCTTCATCTCTTCTCCTCCTTTAACTTGATTCTTCCTCCGGTATCAGATACCGGTTGTGTCTATGGGTATATGATAGCATTGTCAATACTTTATTCCTATAAAATAAAATGTCAATTATCTATAAAAATCTTACATTTGGGCACATAAAAAAAGACGTTCAAAAACATACGAAACCCTCTGAACGTCTTCCGCTTATTATAAACAAATAATAAAAATATTTTTCCCGTCCCGACGGATATACCAAAGTTCTCCCCCATGTTTTTCTACAATCTTATATGCGATCGCAAGTCCTAATCCTGTCCCGCCGATGCTTCGTCTGGCGCAGTCCCCCCGTACAAAGGGATCAAACAGGGACGGCCTCAGCTCTTCTGAAACGGGTTCTCCATCATCCCACACGGAAATCTCCGTATTTTCATCCATCTTCCGTACTTCGGCGGTCACACATGTTCCCGTCTGATTATATTTTGCCGCATTTCCCAAAAGATTCTCGATCACCCGCCGGAATTCTTTTCGGTCAATCTCAGCATAAACAGGCGTCTCCGGTATCTGAATCTGAAAATCCAGCTCCTTCTCCGTAATCTCCTCGTAATACTCCGCGCAGGTCTGCCTGACTAATTCGCAGAGATCCGTCCGCACGCTCTGAAGCCGATAACCGGTATCTTCCATTTTGAGCAGTTGGAAAAGTTCATTCACCAAGGTATCGACACGCTCCGCCTTTTGGTCTATCATCCGGTAATACCTCGGCAGCTCGCCCTCCTTCACCAGCCCTTCCTCCAAAACATTTGCACTGCTCTTAATAGTGGACACCGGAGTCTTGATATCATGGGAAATCTCCAGAAGCATCCGGTTCTTTCGATCCTCAGCCTTTTGTTTCTTAAGCTTCTCTGACTCCAACTGTCCGATCATCATATTAAAGGTATCCCTGATCTCCGCAAATTCCCGCTGGGCCTCAAACTCAAGCCTCACTTGACTGCCCCCGGCCCTTACCTGTTCCATGCCCTCCGTAATCTTCCGGAGGGGTTTTCGGATTCTCCGCGACAGATATGCGCTCATGAGGAGGCAGTTTACCAGAAACAGGAGGAAAAAGGAAAGAATCACCGTCACCGCCGTTTTCGTAGTCTGAGTGTCCTTCCCCACATTGTAAATATAACTCATCCGCAATGCGTTCCTCGCAATCTTCATAAGGTAATATTCGGTTTCTGCCTCTGACCGCACCGCCTTTAGATATCCCCTGTATTCACCGGCAGAGGTATTCGCTTCTACCTGATTGTCCGTCATAAGATACTCCGTAAGCTCCTCCATAGAATAGGCCGTAATCTGATCTTTCTTGTCTCCATACACCTCCGTCACATGGAAAGAACCGTCGAGACGTTCAATCCACCCTCCAAGGCGTTCAAAAGAGCTGAAATCGCCTACGTTTCCCTCCTCGTCCACCATCTCATAGGGCACAAGAGATTCCAGCTGTCCGCCGCCGACAAAGAAGAGCATCCCGAACATACACACGTAAAGCAGAATGACCGATACCGCCGCAAACACGATATAACTTACTACAAGCTGCCGGAATACGCTGCCTTTTTTCTTTATCTTTCCCACTTTCTAATTACTTCTCCTTCTCTACCTTATATCCAAGTCCTTTAACCGTCTTGATTAACGGTTCTTTGCCTTCCCCTTCTTCCAATTTTTTTCTCAGATTGCTGATGTGGACCATAACCGTATTGTCATCCCCGGCATAGGGTTCCTCCCAAACCCTTTCAAAAATCTGCTGTTTCGTAAATATGCCTCCCGGACGTTCCATGAACATCTTGAGTATCCGAAATTCTGTGGACGTTATCTCGATCTCCCGGCCGTCCCTATTTACGGTTCCTTCCTCCACATTCAGCTTCACTCCCCTAAGCTCCAGTTCTTTCTTCTCCTCTTTCGTTTCCTGCCAATAATCATAATTTCTCCGGAGCTGCGCCTTAATCCTCGCCACCACCTCCAGCGGATTGTAAGGTTTGGTAATATAATCGTCCGCTCCAAGTTCCAGTCCTAAGATCTTATCATAATCCTGATCCTTCGCCGTCAGCATAACCGCCGGAATCCGGCTGCTCTCTCTGATCTTGCGCAGCACGGCAAAGCCGTCCAGCCCCGGCATCATAATATCCAATAACACCAGGTGGAAATCCTCCCGGCCAAATAACTTCATTGCTTCAATCCCATCCTTTGCCTTCCGGATGCCAATCCTCTCCCGCTCCAGATATAACTCCAGAATATCCAAAAGCTCCGCCTCATCGTCGGCCGCCAGAATCTTATAATCCATCTTATTTTCTTCCATATTCCTCCAACACCTTGTCCAGTCCTCGGGTAAAATCGAAAGTTTCCTTCCAGTTCGGATTCAGCCTGTCAAGAATCAGGCATTTCGCAAACCCGGTGCGGTAATATTTTCCCCGCCCTCCCTCATACGTATCCAGATTCTCCAGATAGCGCTCCTTATATGCCTTTTCGCCGGCCGCCGTCCGATAGACGGAAGCTTCCACATAATACGCGGTCCCTTCTGTCAGCTCACAGCGGATCTCCGCGTCTCTTGCCGCCTTTTCCATCCCTTCCATCCGCCGCCTGCGACATTCACTATATTCTAATACGATTCTTTGAATCTCGTCAATGGCTGAGGGATCCGTTTCCACCGCTTTTTTCAAAAGTTTCATTTCCTTCTCCATATCTGTTTGCCGGACGCCGTCGCCATCCTTAAGAACATCATTTTCCGAGTTCCCTGCCTGCCCGCCGTTTTCTAACTCCTCATACATCTCCTCCGCCGTCGTTTTTTCTCCCAGAATCGCAAAATCAGTCAATTGGTATGCGTGGAACGCCTCGTGCCAAATGGCGGCTTTCTGTTCTAAAGGGCCGTATCCGCTGCCTGAAACCACGCCCTCCACACCGCCTGTAAGCGCCATCAGATGATCGAACTGCTCCAAAGTCGGTATAATCACCTCAAAATGATCCTCCACCGGATACGCGGTCCCGGCAAAGGTCTGTAATACCGGCGTCCGCTTCTCAATCTTACCCCTATAAAACACATAATCTGATGTTCCGTCATACATTGCCACCGGGTAATCCGCAAGGCAAAATCCCTCAAATCCCAACGTGTCCGCCTGTTCCTGTAAATCAACAGCCTCTTTATAAATCTTCTTATTTTCCTCGGAAATTCCCTGATTTCCCGTAAACAGCCACGCCGACAAAAGCGCCGCGCCAAGAATACACATCGCTGCTTTATACATTACAAATCCTCCTTTTACGCCTCTTTCTTCTGAAACACGGTTATCATCATCGCCCCCGCATACAAGAACAACATCCCGCCAAGAATACTGTGTATATCCACTTGGTTTCCAACCAAAAATTCCCCTGCCTGGGATTCTGCCGCATAGAGATCCGGCGTCAGGATAAGAATCCCCCTCAGGATGCCCCTTGATACGCCGGACACAATCCCCGAGAGCGTCCGCAGGAGCGGCTGCATCGTCCCCGCCAGCATTACCGCAACCGAGACGGCCCCTGCCGCCATACCGGGAAGCGCCAGACTCATGGCGCTCGTAAACAAACTGACGCCCGCCGTCCCGCACACGAAAATCAAAAATCCCGGGATACTGCGCAGCAGCACATCCGTCTCTCCTTTGATTCCTGCAAAGATCATCACACCGGCATATAAGACAAACACAGCCGCTGCCGAACTGATTACATTTGCCAATGCAAGCTGCCCATGATAATTTTTCTGGCTAATCCCGCGCATCCACACCAAATGGCTGGTCTTTTTCTCATACTCGTTGGGAATCGTGCGGAGGCTTAACGCAACGGCTATTCCTCCGCCGATGACCGACACCGCGTTCAGGACAAACGGCAACAGCATGCTGATATCTGTCACCGGAACCCCGTCGATTGACAGAGTGACCGTTCCGCTCATACACAGAAGTACGATCAGCAGCCCGATCCCCATCACCACATAAATATCCTTTCTGCGGAGTCTCTCCCGCAGCGCATTTTTCATAATTCCCATCATTAGTCCGTACCTCCGATCTGTTCTACAAAAATCTCTTCTAAGCTCTTTTCACTCTCTCCATTCTCCCACTCATAGATCAGGCGTCCGCTTTTCAGGATGATCCCGCGATCGCATACCCGCTCTATATCGTTCAGGATATGGGAATTGATAAGTATCGTCTTTCCTTCCTCTTTCAATGCCTGAATCGTATGCATCATCTCCAGACGCCCCATTGCGTCCAGCCCCGCCGTTGGTTCGTCCAGAATCAAAAATTGGGGATCTCCAAGCAGCGCCTGCGCCAAAGCCAGCCTTTGCAGCATCCCCTTGGAATAGTGTTTTACTTTTGTACTGCTCTTTGAAAGCCCTGCCCGCTGCAAAAGTTCCGGAATCCGGCGCTTTAACTCCTCTTTTTTAATCCTCTGCAGGCCGCCGTAGAATTCCAGTACCTCCTGACCGGTAAGGAAGGGATGGAAGTAGGGCGTCTCCGGCGAATACCCCATCTGCACATCCTTTTCCCTCCGGATGTTCCCTCCATCCTTCGGTATCAGATTAAGGATCATCTTAATGGTCGTCGTCTTCCCCGCCCCATTGCTCCCTAACAGGGCGAATACTTCCCCCTTCTTGACCGAAAAACTGAGATCTTCAACTACATTCTTTTTCTGGTATACTTTTCTCAAATGTTCACATTTCAGCATATTCTTTCCTCCTACTAATCTTAACAGGAAGCCGGCCGCCAGGTCCCGTCTCCTTTGACGCCGGCGGTTACCGGTTTAATTCCTTCACCTCTTGTAAGACTAAGTGTAACCGATTCAGTATAAGACGTCATAAAAAGAACCTTAAGCCAACCTTAAATCAACGGAAATGTGCATATCCTTTCTCTTTCCTGCCGGCTGCTGCGTCGGCGCAAAAAACCGCTCCGTTCAAGCGAAAAAAAAGACACCCCGAAGGGTGTCTGAAACCAAAGTAAATCCATATTCACATAGTACGAATCCCGTACGATCCTGCCGCTCCTTATAATACCGCTAACAGCAAAACAAGTTATATCCTATCAAAATACACAATAAAATACACAATACCGTCACAAATATATTCGGCAGTATCAGTGCCACAGCCATCCCAAGCGCCACACAGAACAGGGCAAATCCCAATACCCGCTTCATCACAGCCACCCTTGCCCGCATTTTCTATATTATATGCGTGTATTTCCTAAAAAATACCTCCCGCCTGCAAGTTGTGCGTCCGGCTGCAAAACTTAAAACTTATTTGTCGTCATCAGCAGAGTCCAGAATGTCCATTACATCCTCTTCCGTCATCTTCTCTTCCTTCTTAGAACCAAACCGGTCAATCATATCCGGCACCATGTCCAGAATCTTCGTCATCATATCCTGATTCTTGACATTCACAAGCTTCGTATGTCCGTTCTGAATTACAAGCACCGCACTGGGAGTAATCTTACCGCCAAGTCCGCCTGCCCCCTTCTCCTTCTTATCTCCGCTGAATGCGCCTGCGCCCACGGCAAACGACACATCCACCAGAGGCAGGATGATCGTGTCCCCGATATGGATTGCTTCCCCTACCACAGTCTTGGATGAGATCACGCCGTCCATTCCGTTAAACAAAGCCTCCACTGTTCCTTTAAATTGATTATCTGTCATAATCCGATTCCTCCTACTGCTTATAATTCAAATTTTCTCACATGACGGTACGTCATGCGCACTTCCCTGCTCCACAGCAGCTTCCACAACAGTTTAAAGAAACTGCCTGCACGAATGATTCCCTTAACCGTCAAATGCCCGTCTAATACCTTCTTCTCAAAATCCGGCCGGATATCTACGCCGTCGCCAAAAAACGGATAGCATATACTAAGCCCCGCCAGTACCTTCCCCGTAAGGGACGGATCTTCAAATCCATATCGAATATCCGCCCGGATTGTCCGCGGCTTCAGCCTGCGAAGCAGGAACAGCACTTCATCCCTTGCCTTCATAAATGCCGTCTGATGAACCTCGTCCGAAAGAAATCCGATGATCTTGTCCTTCTTCTCTATTAATCTCTGAACTTTACTGCCGATTCCCTGCAGGGTATTGCCCATCTTCTCCGGAATCTTTGCTATCTTCCGGCAAATACCGGCAATCTTCCGGTAAACGCTTTGACAGACGCCTGTAATCTTCTGCCATATTCCGGACCGTTCTTCTTCACTGTCCTCAGAATCCTCTTCCCGTTCTTCCCTGCCGCCTTCACGATCTGTCTTCCGTTCTTCCCTGCCGCCTTCGCTATCCACCTGCCGTTCTTCTCTGCCGTCTTCGCCATCCACCTGCCGTTCTTCCCTGCCGTCTGCGCTATCCGCCTTCCGTTCTTCCCTGCCGTCTGCGAAAACGCCTTCCCCTTCTTCTTTGTCAGATTCCCAAGCATCTTTCCCGTTTGCATCAGCGGTTTTTGCTTCTTCCGGATTAGTTCCGGCTTCCAGGATTTTTTCCATCTCCCGTTCCAGCTCGTCAACCAGCCGCTCCGGCTCTTCTGAAACAGCTTCCCGTATTTTTTCTTTTTCTTCAAGCCTTTCCACAAGCCAATCCCGCCGGCCTTCTTCTTCCTGAACAGTCCCAAGATCCCCCGACTCTTTTTCCACCCCGGCATCTTTTTCACCGGTTTCTTCTTCAAAATCTTCCCGATCGTCTTCCAACTCTTCTTCATACGTCTCCACCTCTGCTTCTATAGTCTTCTTCCCTTCCTGGCCGCTTTGTACCTTCTTCCACGCAATCCGGACCTGCCAGACGAACTTCTTGTCCTCATAGAGCAAATCCGCCCTGACCAGATGCAAAAGCCAAGTCGCCTTGGCCTTCATGCGGGTCTTGGCAAACGTGCCGTCCATTGCAGCCTCCAGATCGTATCTGACCGGCACAAAAAGAACAACACAAACCAGTAATACAAGTATCCCCAGTATCACTGCAATTATAATCCCTATGATTTTCAAGATAAGCAATAGAATATGTAGCATCTTACTCTTCCTGTTCTCTCTCTAAAATATAGGAACGAATGTCAGCTCCTTTTGTCTTATTATACACTTCCCGAGCGATTTCTTCCACCATTTCTACCGCATCTTCATAACCTTTTGCAAGCCCGACAACAAAAAAATCATCATGGGGAAAATCCGGCTGTAAAAAAATCATGGAATTATAGATCTCCAACTGATTCTTCTCATTACGCGCCAGCGTTATGATATGGATATTCATCTGCAGTTTCTTCTCCTCCAGCTTTCGGATAATCTTCTCTTTCTTTTTTATGCCGTCAGCCAGATATAGATGTTTATAGTATCTCATATTCCGCTCCTCTTGTACACTAAAATATCAAAAAATTTCCATCTAATAATAAGCGTCAAACACCTGCTTCGCCACATTGACCGCCTTTCCTTCCCCGTCGGAGGACTCGATAATCACGCTGATTACCAGTTCCGGGTTATCCACATTGGTCAAACCGATATACCATGAATGATCCTTCTCCTTATCAGAACTGTACTCCGCCGTCCCGGTCTTTCCGGCAGCCGTATAACTCTGCCCGCTGAGGACCGTCGCCGTCCCGTAATCCACCACGCCGGCCATATACTGCTTAAGCTGGGCGGCCTCGTCGGCCGTCATAAGCGTCTTATACTCCGACGGAAGGTTTTTATCTACCTCCTGCCCGGTGTAGTTCGTAATGGAATCTACCAGATATGGCTCCATCAGGATACCGCCGTTGGCAATGGCGCAAGTAACCAACGCCAGATGATAGGGGCTTACCTGAGTCTTTCCCTGCCCCATGGCAGTCATCATCTTATCCGCGCTGGAAGCCCCGGTATCCAGCATGAACTTGCTCTTACTATAAGGAAGTATGCAAGGGAGCTTGGAATCAAACAAAAGCTCCTTCGACGTCTTTTTAAATTTCCCCACATCAAGGTTCAGGCCGATATTACAAAAAGATGTATTACAGGAATATGCAATACTGTCCGCAAAGGAAACCTGCCCATGAACATGGCCTCCGAAACAGTGGATCGTCGTTCCGTCCTGCTCAATGGCTCCGGCGCAGTTATAGCCGTAATCCGACGCTCCCAGATTCTCTCTCAGATACTCCAGGGCCGTGATCATCTTGAACGTAGACCCCGGCGCATACTGCCCTTGGGTGGCGCGGTTCAGCAAGGCGCTGTCAGCGTCCGTATTCAAGTATTCCCAATCTTGAGTTACCCTATTCGGATCAAAATCCGGTTTCGAAAGCATCACAAGAATCTTCCCCGTAGAAGGCTCCATCACCACAACCGCGCCTTTTGCGTCTCCCATCGCCTGATACGCTGTCTGCTGAAGATCCGCATCCAGCGTGGTAACCACGCTGTCCCCCATGTTCTTCTTATCCTGAAACTCGTTTTTTAACTTTTCCAAGAAAAAAGCATTGGATGTCAACAGCTCAAAATTCTCCACAGATTCAAGCCCTGATTTACCGTGGTCGCTGTAGCCTACCGTGTGGGCGAACATGTTGCCGTAGGGATATTCCCGCGTCTCAGTTCCGTCCTCCGAAACCAACGTCCTTGCCAGCACCTTCCCGTTCCTGTCCAAGATATTCCCCCGCACCACCCGGTCCGCCAGGGAATCCTTCCTTGCGTTATAAGGACTCTGGATATACTCCTTACTCCTCGTAACCTGGAAATAGCTGATATATCCCATCATAGCCAGAAACAATGCGACAAAGATATAAGTAACCCTAGCGAACTCTTTGTTCCTTGCGCGCTTTGCCTTGGATCTTTGGCGGTCTTGGCGGTCTGCTTCTCTGCGCTCCTTTCGGGACATCTCTTCTCTTTCCCGCTCTGCCCTCATCCGCTTCTGGGCCTCTCTTTGCTCGTAACCTTTCCTTTTTTCTTCTCTCAATATCGTCTTCCTCATCTTCCCTTACAATATATAATCCCTGGATAATCGCAAACATAATCAACGTGCTTAGCAGAGAACTTCCCCCGTAGCTCACCAGCGGAAGCGTCACTCCCGTAGACGGGATGAACTTGGTCACTCCTCCGATATTCAGAAAAGCCTGAAAAATATAACATGTCCCAAGTCCAAGGGCTACCATCTTATAGAACATATTGTGGAGCTGCATCGCAATATTCAGGAACATCACATAGCAGCTGACACAAATAAGTATCATACACAGGGCAAATATTAACCCCAGCTCCTCCGAGATGGCAGAAAAGATAAAGTCCTCGTCTGCAACCGGGATCTTCTCCGGCATCCCCTGGAACAGCCCCATGCCGAACCAGCCTCCCGTACCAATGGCGAAAAGCGACTGCGCTACCTGATATCCCCCATTGTCGTAAACCGCAAACGGATCTCTCCACGCCTCAACTCTGGTACGCACATGGTTGAACAGATAAAAGGCTCCCACAGACGCTATGCTGCCTGCGCCGAGACCGGCGGCTACATAGAGGAACTGACGAGTGGCCACATAAAGCATAGCCAGATATACCACAAAAATAATCAGCGCCGCTCCCAAGTCCTTGGACGCCACAAGAATCAGCACATGGAAGGCCGCAATCGCCGTCGTAATTACAATATCCTTAAATTCCATCGACATCTTGAAACTAGAAGCAACGAAAAACACGAATATAATCTTAACCAGCTCCGACGGCTGTATACTGATTCCGGCAACCGTGAATCCAAGCTTCGCCCCGTAGGATACCCGCCCCGCTACGATAACGACGGCAAGGGATGCAATTCCGGCAATGGCATACAGATTCCTCCACTCCGAAAGCTTCTTGAACTTCCGAATAATAACAGGAACCGCCATGCTGACCGCAATGGCCCCCGACGCGATAACATACTGTTTCACAGCCTTCTCATAATTCAGTCTGGCCAGTATAATCATGCCGATACAGAGCAGCATACACATATTATTAACCACCAGTCTGGAGGATTTTGGATATATATTCGTATATAACGCTATGGTCGTGATAAATAATATCACCTGTATCACATAGAAAGCAAGGATCTTGATATCCTCCTTTTCCAGATACATTACCATGAATGCAATGATATGGATCATAAACATCAGAACATTCTGCCTTCTTAACATACTCCTCTGCCTGTCCGGATCGCTGTACCCGAAGATGCTGAAACACAGATATGTATACATCGTAATCAATACGATCATTAAATATTTTGATAATTCTACAATAATATTTACCAAATCTTCACCTACTTTACTCCCCGATTAAAATGCCCTCTCGTATACTCTGTCCGAGGCGGCTCCACATCCCGCCGGAAAAGGAACGCGTCCCGATAAAGCCGCAGGATCTCCCGCGCCTTCTCCCCCGTCTCCACAGTAAAATCAAGCCGCAGCTCGCACGGCATAAGCCCCGAAACCTCCTCAGCCTTATCCGCCAGAAACAGCGGGGCGCTGTTATATATCACATTATAGCAGTACCTGCAGCAAAGCCGCACGGCAAACTGCTTCCGGTACCTGTCGTTCAGATAAAGATACCCTCCTTCTCTTTGACACTCCCCCGACGTATTCCGGATACAGTTGGCCGACACCATAACCGGCTGGTATCCATAGACCGGTAAGACCGCCCCGCGAATGTCAAGGCTCTTAAGCTCCTTTACATTTAACTCCGCAGGCACCGCATACCGCCGTATTCTCTGCTTTTTCATAAAAGTCCTGCCGTATCTGTTAAATACATACAGATTCGAATCCGTACAAATGTCTTTCTCATAGCCATGGTCCGAAAGCCACTGATAACTCTCCCAGTTTCGTATCAGCACACCGTCATAGGACGCCTCTATCATAGAATAATACCGCTCCCACTTCCGGGCGTCCGCCATGCGGAAAATATGCGGCATTACGAGAAAATATGCATGCTCCCTGCCATGCTTCGCCAGATATTCCCTGACCTGGCTCTGTAATCCAATCTCATCATCTACGTAGATCGTCCTTATGTCTTCGCAGTCAATCAAGGCTTTCAGTTGTGGGAACGACTGGACAAAACAGGATAAACAAGGCTTCCGCGTCCCGTATTCCAAAAGCCCTTCCTCCGCCTCCCGGATACTTTCCGGGGCCTTCTCTTTTGGCTCCTCCCTCCGGTTCCGGTCCGTAATCGCCTCCGAAAGCTTGCAAAGTCCTTCCCTGCGCAGCTCGTTCAACGCCTGCATGGGCAGAAATACTTCTCCGTTCATCTCCACGCGAAACTCCCCGAAACTAAACTCCGTATTACCGGTCTTCTGCATCTGCCTTTCTACCCTCTCAGCGTCCAGAGGCTGCCGCAGGGCAGGCTGCACCGCCTCGCCTGCACACTCTGCCCGGCAATCACCGCAGGTTAATAACAGTTTAGCACGCTCTCCGACGGAAAGTATTAAATTACCATTAATTTTTTCTTGTATTTTATATTCCGGAACCTCTTTCGCTTCCTGATCCTTCTGCATACGCCGGAAGGAAACCATATCCTTCCCGTTATGCCGCCCGTAATATCCTTCCGTATACCCCCTGCGCCGATAGACGCCGTAGAGTCTGTCCCTGTCTTCCTCCTCCACTTTATAGCGCCCCGGCCCCTTCTCGAGATACAGATCCGCATACTTTCGGTAAATGCGGGTCACCGTGTAAACATAGTCCGGCTGTTTCATTCTCCCCTCGATCTTGAAAGAATCAATCCCCGCCTCCATAAGCTCCGGAAGCAGATCAATCGTACACAGATCCTTAAGGCTCATCAAATCCGCAGGCTTTCTCCCCGCTGCCTGCCATGGCAGGCGGCAGGGCTGGGCGCACTGCCCCCGGTTGCCGCTCCTGCCGCCGATCATGCTGCTTAGCAGGCACTGTCCCGAATAGCAATAGCACAGCGCCCCATGTACAAAACATTCGATCTCCATACCGGTCCGCTCCTTCATCCGACGGATCTCCTCAAGCGACAGCTCCCTTGCGGGTACGACCCGCACCACTCCCTGCTCTTTTAGAAACGCCGCGCCCTCCGCTCCCGTAACCGTCATCTGGGTACTTGCATGGACGGGCAGATCCGGCAGATATCTGCGTAAGTATTCTAGTACCCCGATATCCTGTACGATCACTCCGTCGAGTCCCCGCAGATAATAAGGCAGGAGATATTCGTACAGCCCTTCTATCTCATGATCCTTAAGCAGTGTATTTACCGTCAGATAAATCCGCCTCCCATGGATATGTACATAGTCAATGGCTTCAAGCAGCTCATCCTCGGCCGGATTCTTCGCAAACGCCCTCGCTCCGAATCTCGTCCCGCCGATATAGACTGCGTCCGCCCCCGCGCACACCGCCGCCCTGAGGCTCTCTATAGAGCCGGCCGGCGCAAGAATCTCAATCCGGCCGGCCCGCCCATAAGCCCCTTTAGAAACCGTCTCCCCAAAACCTATCGGCTTATCCTTACCCCGACTCCCGGAATTATGTCTCTTTGTCATACACCCTCCTTATGGGCTGTCAGGCATACCCAACGCGTCCGCCCGTCTGGGGGCAGATTTTGAAACCTCCCGACCTCCCTTTAAAAAAGGCTGTCAAAAGACAGCCTATTTCTTACGATTATTCTTTATCTCCGTTTCCAATTGGACAATCTTCATCTGAAATTCCTTATTCTCTTCCTTAAGCTTGTCCATAGATTTTTCCGCATTCTCGAGCTTGATCTGAACAGATATCAGTTCATGCTTCAGATCGTACATCTCTTTATCCTTCGCCTCTATATCACTTTCCAGTGTGCCGCCCTGCTTCTTTGCCTTAAAATAATCATCTGCAATATTCAGTGCAAGCAGTATGCTTCTGGTCTCGGCGCTCTGCTTCCGGTAACCGTCGCTGTTGCTGCACTCTTCAATCTTATGGTTCAGGTAGGTCGATACTTTCTGCAGGTAGTCTTCACTTTCAAAACCGCTCAGGGTAAATACCTTGCCCCCTATTAATACTTCCGTAAAGTTTTTTGATGATGCCATTAGAAGCCTCCTCGAAATTCTTATGCCTTAGTACGCAGAAAACCTGCCGACAGCAGTTTTCCGACTCTCTCATTCTATTATAAACGATACTTCTCTAAAAACCAACTATTTTTCGATAATTTCACGGGAAATTCCCAGATGATGGTATGCATGATCCGTTACAAGCCTTCCTCTCGGCGTTCTCTGGATGAATCCGTTCATCAGAAGGTAGGGTTCATAGACATCCTCAATGGTTCCCGCATCCTCTCCGATTGCCGCAGCCAGCGTATCCAGCCCCACAGGACCTCCAAGGAACTTCTCAATCATCACCAGCAGAAGCCTCCTGTCGGTCTGGTCAAGCCCCTCCTTGTCCACATCCAGAAGATCCAGCGCGTAGTTGGCTACCTCCTCTGTGATATAGCCGTCATATTTGACCTGGGCAAAATCCCTCACACGCTTCAGAAGCCTGTTGGCAAGCCTCGGCGTCCCTCTGGACCTTCTTGCCAGCGCATCGGCGCCCCTGCCGTCAATCCCAACTTCAAGCACCTTCGCAGAACGCAGAAGGATCGTCTTTAACTCTTCCACCGTATAGAACTCCATCCGGTTCACCACTCCGAAACGGTCCCGCAGAGGGGCGGTCAACATACCCGCCCTTGTCGTAGCGCCTACCAGCGTGAATTTGGGAAGGTCAAGGCGTATCGACCTTGCGCTGGCTCCCTTCCCGATCATAATGTCAATCGCATAGTCCTCCATCGCAGGATACAGGACTTCTTCCACCTGCCGGTTCAGGCGGTGGATCTCATCCACGAACAAGACGTCCCCTTCCTGCAGGTTATTCAGGATCGCCGCCATCTCCCCCGGCTTCTCGATCGCCGGACCGGAGGTAATCTTAAGATTCACGTCCATCTCATTGGCAATAATCCCTGCAAGCGTCGTCTTCCCAAGCCCCGGCGGTCCGTAGAACAATACATGGTCCAACGGCTCCTTTCTGGCTTTCGCTGCTTCGATATAGATCTTAAGCGTCTCCTTCGCCTTCTCCTGCCCTATATAATCTGCAAGCATCTGCGGACGAAGATGGTTTTCGATCTTCACATCCTCTTCCAGATTCTCCGTCGTAATTATTCGTCTGCCCATTACCCTAACTCACCCTCATTATTATACTATATATTCATATATCTCAACGCCGATCTCAGCACGTCCTCTACTTCCATGGCTCCCTCTACTTCCACCTTCCTAACCGCCTTTAATGCCTCCGTACTGCCGTATCCCAACGCCACAAGCGCCTGAACAGCCTCGCTCTGAATCTGGCTCTGGGATTCCATTCCCGCAGGCGCTTCCGACTCAGAAACGGCAATGTGTTCCAGCGCATCCTCCAGTTTCAGCTTATCGCGAAGCTCAAGGATCAACTTTTCCGCAGTCTTCTTCCCGATACCCGGAGCTGCGCAGATCGCCTTCACATCGTTGGCCAGAACCGCAAACCGCAGGTCGTCGGGACTCAGAGCCGACAGTACCCCCAGCCCACCCTTAGGACCGATTCCATTCACCCCAATAAGCAGCTTAAACACAGACAGATCGTCCCGCGTAAGGAATCCATAGAGCTGCATGGCGTCCTCCTTCACGTTCAGGTATGTAAAGAGCTTCACTTCATTTCCCACCGCCGGAAGCCTCCCCATAGCCTGTCCATACATATAGACCCCATATCCCACTCCCCCCACGTCGACGATTACTTTATCCTCCTCAAACGCTGCAAGTGTTCCCCTTAGATATGATATCATACCATTCCTCCCTCTTTATTGCCATAGATTCTTAAGCCTCTTAAGCATCCCGTCCGCCGCCGCGCCGATCAAAAACCCTGTCGCCGCCCCCGCGACCAGAAGCGCAGGCATATAGTACGCGGCGCTGAACGTCTCCACCACCACCATGGCGGCAATAAGCTGCCCGATATTATGGAACACGCCTCCCGCGATACTCACCCCCGTCACGCTGAAACCGCCCGCCCGCTTTAACAGAGTCATTGCCGACAGGCTTAACAAGGCTCCGGACAGACTGTAAATAATACTGAAATAATTGCCGAACAGGAACCCCGACAGCAAAACCCGCAGCACAGACAGCAAAAACGCTTCCCTTACCCGCATCTTATACAGCGCGATCACAATGATCAGATTCGCAAGGCCAAGCTTCATCCCCGGAACACCGAAATGAACGGGGATCAATGTCTCAACATAACTAAAGATTAACGCCAGCGCCGTAAATACCCCGAAATATGCTACCCTGCTCTTCACCAAAGTTCCTCCCCGCTCAATTCGTCACGGCGTCAAATTCCCTGTTCGCACCGGACTCCACCTCCACAACCACTCTGTTGGGAAGGCAGATTATACTCTCATGGTTTAAAGACACCGGCTTCTGGTGGACGCAGAGCTGGTCCGGACAGTCCGCCTGAACCATGGACGCTTCCCCGTTCTTGATTTGGAGCAGATTCGTTCCTCCGTTAATCTCCACCTCCCTGTCCTCCGACAGGCTATAGATTCCTTCTATCTCGCCTTCCCTCTTAACGATCACTCTGTTGGCGCCGGCTGCGCCGACAAAGGTACGTACAAGCACGGCAAGGCCTGCCACACATAGGATGACTACAATCAAAATCCAGTCCTTTTTCTTCAAACCATTCTTCATATACATCAACCTCTTTATTTTCTCTACGCAATATTCTAACACAAGAAATCCGGTTCTGCAATCACATGTTCGATTACATAGATAAAATGGATTTTACAAACAGTAACTTTTATAAAAAAGAGTTTGATTGCAGCCAACAGCTACGTTATAATAGTTAAGGACGCTTAAGGCGGGCTGCGCCTGAGCTGCGTTCAACATATCGCAAACGAGGTGTATTTATGAAATATAAAAGTTTAACCGCGCTGCTTATATGCGCCGTACTTCTATTGTCCGGCTGTTCGGAACTGACCAAAGGACACAATCAGGTCTATACGGACACCCTCTTCGATACGGTCGTCCGCGTCGAGATCCTTGACGGGGTTGACGAGGATGTATTGAAGGGCTGCGAAAATATCTGCCAAAAATACCACTCCATGTTCTCCAACAAGATCGAAGACAGCGAGATTTCCCGGATCAACAGCGCAGGCGGGAATCCTGTGGAAGTCTCCGACGAGACCGTTACCCTCCTTAGAAAAGCGATCTACTACGGCGACCTATCCAACGGCGCCTTCGACGTTACCATCGCCCCTGTTTCAAGCCTGTGGGATTTTCATGCCGAGACGCCCGCCCCGCCGACGCCCGAAGCAATCTACGAGGCTGCCAGTTACGTGGATTACAAGAATATCCTCATAGACGGCAACACGGTCAGGCTCCTCAATCCCAACGCCGCCATTGATGTAGGAGGCATAGCCAAAGGGTATATTGCAGATATTCTGAAACAGTACCTGCAGGATCACGGCGTCAAACACGCTATCATCAATCTTGGGGGAAATGTACTGGCTATCGGAAGCCGGCTGGACGGCAGCGACTACAATATCGGCATCCAGAAACCCTTCGACATGACGGGGGAAGCCATCACTTCCGTACGGATCTCCAACAAATCCGTCGTGACCTCGGGTACTTATCAGCGATATTTTGAGGCTGACGGCAAGCTTTATCACCACATTCTGGACCCGCGCACAGGTTATCCCTGTGAAAATACCTTAAACAGCGTTACGATCATCACCAACTCGTCCCTCACGGCAGATGCGTTAAGCACTACATGCTTCCTGCTTGGATATGACAAGAGCATGCGGCTGATCGAACAACTGGATAATGTGGACGCCGTCTTTATCACGAACGACAATAAGATACGATATTCCAAGAATTTTCAACAGAAGGTCATGAAATAGTATGCCTCCACAGGATTCCCTATGTCAGAAAAAGGGGACGCTGCAAAATCCACCATTTTGCAGCGTCCCCTTTTATCTGTAAATTAATAATAAAAATTCCCGGCTCTAAAGAGTATAGATCCAAACAACGCAATGAAAATAATATAAATGACTAACACGACACCCATAATAACCAACTGTGCGCGACAGAAATTCCTGCGGTTCACATTGGTCGTCTTGCTAAACGCCCACACAAAATAAATGATGATACCAAAGCACGGAATCATTGCTACCAACAGGGTAAGAAGCCACTCCCCCATTGTCATGGGAGACGTATCCTGTCCTGGTTCATACGTCTGATCGTACTGATTGCCGGTATTATAGTTATAGTTGTCCTGATAATTATAACCATTGTTCTGACTATAATTCGAGTTGTAATTCTGGTTATAGTTCTGATTCTGGCCATAATTCTGATTATAATTCTGGTTGTAATTATAACCGCTGTTCTGGCTGTTGGACCCCTGCTGGCCATACTGATAGCCATTATTCTGCTGATTGTTGTCATACGTGTTCTGACCGGTATATGAATACTGCTGGGAATAGTCCGGCTGCACACCTGCGTTCGGGTCCGTATACTTGCCGGCCGTATCCGAAGCCTTGACCGGCTGCTGGCCGGCCGCCGCATCAGCGCCTGACTTCCCTGTATTTGAATTGTCTGCTGATGTGGTTAAGCCGTCATTCTCCTTTGGTGTATTATCGTAATTATTTTCCATTGTATAACCTCCTCGTACTGCTCTGATTACTTTATTATTCATTTTAACACGGAAATGATATAATTTCAATCAATAAACGGCTTATGACCGCGGTAAACGTAACAGTTTAACGTAAACAGGGCGTCGCCCTCTCCATGCCTGTCAAACTTCTAATACCGAAAACCTGCAACGCCCGCATTAAAAAACTTGTGGAAACCAAACGGCCCATTATCGAAATTGCCTATGAAGCGCATTATGATTCACAGCAGGCTTTCACATTAGCTTTCAGACAACTATATGGATGTACGCCTAATATTTATAGGAAAAACGGCATGTTCTATCCTAAACAATCGAAGATCGGCATGATAAGTCCGCTTAACGGATATTCATTCATTTATTATTGGGCAGGAGGTAAATTAACAGCATGAGCACAATTCCTTATGTTATTGAACAAACAAGCCGCGGAGAACGTAGTTATGATATTTTTTCAAGATTATTGTCCGACAGAATTATTTTTTTAGGAGAAGAAGTGAGCGAGGTTTCAGCAAGTTTAATTATTGCACAAATGTTGTTTTTAGAATCGCAAGACCCGGAAAAAGACATTCAATTATACATAAATAGTCCTGGAGGTTCCGTTTCATCGGGTCTTGCTATATATGACACAATGCAATATATCAAATGCGATGTTTCTACGATTTGTATCGGTCTTGCCGCCAGCTTTGGAGCGTTTTTATTGGCGGGAGGCACAAAAGGGAAACGATTTGCTTTGCCTAACGCAGAAATTATGATACATCAGCCTGCTATTCATGGAAACGGAATCCAAGGGCAGGCAGCCGATATAAAAATTACATCCGACCACATACAAAAAAGCAAAGAACGATTAAATACTATTTTAGCAGAAAATACTGGTAAAAATATTGATGAGATTTCTATTGCTACGGATCGAGATAATTATATGACGGCAAAAGAAGCGGTGGATTTTGGCTTGATTGATAAAATTATAGATAAGCGTTGATTTTATACAGATCTGGAAACGGCGGGCCGGAAATCACACAAACAGGTTCCCGGTCATATCCCCTTTCACTTTTATGTCCCACACATTCCTCTCCGCCACATCCCGTACATTCTCCAATCCCATGTTCGTGATGTTTGCATCTAAATCCGGCTTATTTGATAATATTATCATTTTGGCAGTAAAAATTCATATCTTCTTTAAAAACCAAATTAAATTTCTCTCATAATAATTCATAGGCGGTCTGTCCGGAAAATAACGCATCATTCTCCACACATAAAACAAGATCATAAGAATAAAAAGAACCGCCAGAAACCTCTTCATCCAAATACCCGTCTTACGCCTCCGAATATACCGATTCCATCCAAATACCCCTGCATAGACAGCAATAGGATAGATCATAGGATGTATCTCATACGCCCCCGCAAAATCAAACCTAAGAAGCCGTAAGCCCGCCCTCGTAAGCCCGCACCCCGGACATGGAAATCCTGTAACGGCCACCATTGGACATAAACTATACAAAAAATATTTTCCAAATACAAAATAGGCGATTACTAATATAATCGCCCATTTTATATCTTTCATATCATTCACTAACAATTCGAAAGCATCCCGCACAATCTGCCTGAAAGTCCGTTTCATATGCAACACTTCCATTCTTCGATGATCTCCCGGCGCGCCTACATAATGATCTTCTTCGGACACTTCTCCGCACACTTGCCGCAATCCGTACATTTCTCCGGATCAATATGCGCAACGTTGCCTTCTACCTTGATCGCATCGGATTCACAGACCTTCTCGCACATCTTACAGCCAATACATCCAACGGAACAAGCCTTCATCACGTCTTTACCCTTATCCCTGGAACTGCACTGCACCAGATGCTTCTGGTCATACGGCACAAGCTCGATAAGCTTCTTCGGACATACGGCGATACACTTGCCGCACGCCTTACAAGCATCCTTATCCACAACGGCAACCCCGTCCACGATATGGATCGCATCAAACGGGCAGGCCTTCACACAGCTTCCCTCGCCGAGACATCCGTAATTACAGGACTTCGGTCCCCCCGCCTGCATCATGTTGACCATAATACAGTCGTTCAGGCCGTGATACTCATAGTCCCTGCCCGCCTTATCGCAGGTTCCCCCGCACTTGACAAACGCCACCTGACGCGCCTTAGAGCCGGCTTCCACACCCATGATAGCCCCGATCTTCTCCGCTACCGGCGCGCCTCCTACCGGGCACGCCCCGATCTCCGCCTCGCCCTTGACGATCGCGGCGGCAAGACCGGAACATCCTGCATAACCGCATCCGCCGCAGTTATTCCCCGGGAGCACGCCTGTAATGGCCTCCTCCCTCTCGTCTACTTCTACCGCAAATTTCTTGCCTGCGACTCCTAGGAACACACCGATGAACAAACCGGTGCCGCCCACGATCACAGCAGCAATGATAATACCTGTAACACTCATCGTTTGCCCCTCCTATATCAGTCCTGAGAATCCACAGAACGCAATCGCCATAAGAGTAGCTGTCACCAGCACGATCGGCGTCCCCTGGAAGGACTCTGAAATGTCATTGTATTCGATCTTCTCACGGATTCCCGCCATGATCACGATAGCGATCAGGAAACCGATAGATGTTCCGATACCATAGATCACGCCCTGAAGAATACTATACTCTTTCTGCACGTTGGTCAATGCAACTCCGAGTACGGCGCAGTTCGTCGTGATCAGCGGCAGGTACACGCCCAACGCGTTATAAAGCGGCGGCATAGCCTTCTTAAGGAACATCTCTACAAACTGAACCAGCGCCGCAATAATCAGGATGAACACAATCGTCTGCAAATATTCAAATCCCAGCGGCGACAATATAAACTTATAGATCAGACCCGTGACCAGTGATGCGATCGTGATAACGAACACAACCGCCCCGCCCATGCCGGCCGCCGTATCTACCTTCTTGGATACGCCGAGGAACGGGCAGATTCCCAAGAACTGGCTGAGTACAACGTTATTCACAAGGGCCGATCCAATCGCAATAATCAATAATTCTTTCATCTATGCACCCCTCCTACTTTTCATTTCCCGTCGGGAAAACCTTACCGCTGCACGCGCCGTTGCCGCAGGAAGCGCATCCTTCTTGGCATCCCGCCGACTCTACGACCTTCTTGCCCTTCTTAGCCGCATTGATCTTCACCTTGTTCTGCAAAGCCACAAGGAATGCAAGCACCAGAAACGCTCCCGGCGGAAGGATGAAGATGGTAACAGGCACGTAGCCGCCCTTTCCTGCAGCAGCGTCCGCAAGAGGCAGAATCTGCTGTCCGAAAATCGCGCCCGTACCGATCAACTCACGGACAATACCGATCGCAGCCAGCCCCACGGTAAATCCAAGCCCCATACCGATACCGTCGAAAATGGACGGCAGTACAGGATTCTTGGAGGCATAACTCTCTGCGCGGCCAAGGATGATACAGTTTACCACTATCAGAGGAATGTACAGTCCGAGGGAAGCATACAAACTAGGGACAAAACCTTCCAAAAGGAACTGCACAATCGTTACGAATGAAGCCACGACTACGATAAACGCCGGCATCCTGACGGAATCCGGGATAATCTTACGCAGCATAGAAATCAGCATATTTGACAGCACAAGCACGACCGTCGTAGACAGTCCCATACCTACGCCGTTCACGGCGGACGTGGTTACCGCCAGGGTCGGACACATACCCAACATCAGCACGAAGGTAGGGTTTTCTTTGACCAGACCGTTATAAATTCTTTCGGCACAATTATTCATCTTTCTACCTCCCTATTGAAATGCAGCCTGATAATATCCAAGCGCAGCGTTGACAGCCCCCGTCACGGATCTTGACGTGATGGTCGCGCCGCTTAACGCGTCGATAGGCTCGCCGTCCCCGCCGTCCTTGGATACCACAAACTTCTCCGTCTGTTTTCCTTCATATTGTCCATAGAACGCAGGCTCCGCAGCCTTCATTCCAAGTCCCGCCGTCTCGTTGATCGACAGGATGGAAACGCCGTTCACCGTGCCGTCGCTGGTGATTCCCACAGTAACCTGAATGCTTCCGCCGAATCCGTCTTTGTCCGTCGCAGTAACAACATAACCCGCGTCGCCTACGGTACAGGCCTCGTCAATGGTACCGTTTACGCCCATGTCCTTAAGCGCCTGATCGGCAGCAGCCGTATCAATCTCTACCTGCTCAAAATCATTGATGTCCGCCTCCGGAAACACCATCTGCCACGCCTCTTTCTTCGCGTTCTCCTTCGCCTGGGCAATAGGAGCTTTCGTGACCTCGTACACCAGCCCCAGACCAAGCCCTGCGACCAGTGTGATTACCGTCAGAATCAATGTATTTTTTACTATTTTATTCATTATTTCTCTCCTCCTTTACCAAATGGTTTTGGAAGAGTAACCCTTTCGATCAACGGAACTAAAAGGTTACTGATGATGATCGCATAAGATACGCCTTCCGCAGAACCGCCGAAAAGACGGAACAGGCCTGTCAGGATACCAAGAAGCATACCGTAGACAATCTGCCCTTTCTTCGTAATCGGCGACGTAACATAATCGGTCGCCATGAACCATGCGCCGAGCATCAGACCGCCTCCGCAAAGATGAGCGGTAATATACTGCGGGTCAAAGAATCCTACTTCCGGATTCGCAAACTGGCCGAAGATACCGATAAATACCACAAACGTAGCAATATATGTACCAGGAATCCGAAGATCGATAATACCCGTCATAATCAGGAAAATCGCTCCGGCCACAACGGCGATCACAGACGTCTCTCCAATGGTTCCCGGAATCCGCCCGATCAGCATGCTCATGCTGTCCACCATCTCTCCGCTCTTTAACTGCGCCAGCGGGGTCGGTCCCGTCACGCCGTCATAGACGAAGGTAGTCATCTGGCTGGTAAATGAAATCAGCAGGAAACATCTTGCTCCAAGGGCAGGGTTCATGAAGTTCTGCCCAAGCCCTCCGAAGAGCTGCTTCACGATCAGGATCGCGAAGATACCGCCGAGTACGCCCATCCACCACGGCGCCGTCGGAGGCATGTTAAGGCCCAAAAGCAATCCGGTAACGACCGCACTGAAATCATTGACCGTTATCTTCTTATGCATTAATTTCTCGTATATATATTCTGTCAGAACCGCGGACGCCGTCGTACAGAGCAGCATCACAAGGGCTGACACTCCAAAGTTCCATACGCCGAAAGCAGACGCCGGCAGGAGCGCAATCGTCACATAGAGCATGATATTGCTTGAAGTAACTTTGGAACGAATGTGTGGTGAAGATGACATTTTTAACTTGTTCTCACTCACGTTTGTTCACCTCTTCCTCTCTATTCATTTCTTAAAGTATTCTTACTTCTTCTTACGGTTCGCCAACGCAATCTTTCTCATGGAACCAATCGCCTGCTTAAGCGGCCGCTTCGCCGGACACACAAAACTGCAGGAACCACATTCCATACATTCCAGACCTTCGTGCTTCGTAAACGCCGCCTCGTCATGATGCTCCGCATAATCCGCAAGCCTTGACGGGATTAAACGGCTCGGACAGGCGTCCACGCAGCGGCCGCAGTTAATACACGCCGTAGGCTCAAACTTTGCAACCTCGTCCTTCGTAAGGCAAAGGATGGAGGAAGACGTCTTCGTGATCGGCACATCCAAGGAAAACATGGAGAATCCCATCATAGGGCCTCCTGAAATCACCTTCTCGGGCTCGCTCTTATATCCGCCCGCCGCCTCGATTAACTCCGCCTGATTCAGACCAAACGGGACGCGGAAGTTCCCCGGCTCGTTCACAGCGTCGCCGCTTACGGTAGTCACACGCTCCATGGAGGGCTTTCCTTCCGCAACCGCCTCGTAGATACTGATCATCGTAGCCACGTTATCCACCACGCATCCTGCGTCCGCCGGAAGCATCGCAGAGTTGATTGCCCTTCCCGTCGTCGCGTAGATTAACTGACGCTCGCCGCCCTGAGGGTACTTCGTCTTAAGCGCAAGCACTTCCATACGGGGCTCATCCTTGGTCAGCTCTTTTAATTTTTGGATACAATCCGGCTTATTATCTTCTACGCCGAAGATACCCTTTGCATTGTCAAAGAGCTTGAGGATGATCTTCATACCGCCGACCAGCTTTTCCGGTACCTCCAGCATACACCTGTAATCCGCTGTGATATACGGCTCACACTCCGCACAGTTCGCTATAATATAATCAATCTTATCCGGCTCTTTCGGCGAGAGCTTTACTTTGGTGGGGAAACCTGCTCCTCCCATACCTACCACTCCGGCGTTGCCGATCGTGTTCAGTATCTCCTCTTTCGTCATCTCATCCAAAGGCTTAACAGCCGGATACTCCACCTCTTCGTACTCGCCGTCGTTCTCGATCACGATACTGTTCACGGTACCGCCCGTCGGATTCAAATGCAAAGCAATCGCTTTCACTTTCCCCGAAACCGACGCATAGATCGGAGCAGACACAAACCCCCCGGCTTCTGCGATCAACTGGCCTTTTAAAACGCGGTCTCCAACTGCTACTACCGGATTGGCAGGAGCGCCTATATGCTGAGAAACCGGATACACCAGATCCCCTTTGGGTTTTACTTCGACAATCGCCTTATCCTTTGCCAGGCTCTTGCCGTCATCCGGGTGGATTCCACCCTTAAACGTTAACAATGCCATCCCTTTATCCTTCCTTCCTATTTTCTCTTTATTACTATACAACAAAATCCCCTAATTATCTAGTAGATTCCAGTATTTCCTTGTACATTTACCCGAACATCTTGTCGAAATTTTAACGCATCCGATAATTGGAAATACAAACAAAAAACGTAAAAAAGATAGAGATCCCGCAGGACCCCTATCCCAATTATAGGCTGTCTGGCTTTTTATTCGGCATCGTCCGCAGATAACGGAGCCTCGGAAGAATTCTCCAAAACCTTCATACTGAGGCTGATCTTCTTCTCCGCAACATTCAAGTCTACAATCTTCGCCGTAATCTCCTGACCTACGGATAACACATCCGACGGCTTATCCACATGCGCCCTTGCAATCTGGGAAACATGAAGCAGCGCGTCCACTCCCGGCGCAAGCTCAATAAACGCGCCGAAATCTGTCATCCTTGCAACTCTTCCGTCAATCACCGTACCCACTGCAAAATGATCCGCAGCGTTAGCCCATGGATTGCTCTCCGGGAACTTCAGGCTGAGTGCAATCTTGGTCTCATGGATCTCCTTAATCATAATGTCCAGCTTCTCGCCGACCTTAAATACCTTCTTCGGATTCTCGACACGTCCCCAGGACATCTCTGAAATA
Organism: uncultured Dorea sp.; assembly: GCA_910577685.1. Lineage (GTDB taxonomy): Bacteria > Bacillota > Clostridia > Lachnospirales > Lachnospiraceae > Sporofaciens. Next base: position 54,352 of record CAJTOH010000015.1, read on the forward strand.
TGAAGCAGTCCGTCCACTCCTCCAAGATCCACAAACGCACCGAAATCCGTTACATTCTTAACAGTTCCTTCCATCCTGTCGCCAACCTGAATCCTTGCAAAAAGCTCTCTCTGCTTCTCAGCACGCTCCGCAACAAGCAGCTGCCTTCTGTCGCCGATTACACGGTTCCTTCTTGGATTGAACTCACTGATTACAAACTCAATTTCCTGTCCCTGATACTTACTCAGATCCTTCTCATAAGTATCGGAAACCAGACTCGCAGGGATGAACACCCTTGCTTCTTCGACTACGACACTCAAACCGCCTCCGAGAATCTGCGCAACAGGAGCCTTCAGCACTTCGTGATTCTCATACGCTTCCTTAAGTCTCTCATTACCCTTCTCGGCAGCAAGCCTCTTATACGTCAATAACACCTGACCTTCGCCATCATTAACCTTCAAGACCTTTGCAGTCATGGCGTCCCCCACTGACACCATTGTAGTCAGATCTGCATTCGTCTCGTTCGTATACTCGCTTCTTGTAATGATACCGTCTGCCTTGTAACCTATATTCAAGATGATTTCATCGGGCTTCACATCGATGACAGTACCATCTACAACCTCTCCATTTCTTATTGTCTTGAAAGACTCTTCCAACATTTGTTCAAAAGTTAATTCTGACATAATTTTGAACCTCCTCAATTATAATATTGGGCGTGGATGCCCCTGCTGTAATACCTACTGTTTCCACGGACCTTAATTGATTCACATCCAAATCGTCAAGCGTCTGTATATAGTACGTATTCAAACATTCGTTCTTACATATTTCAAATAGCTTCTGAGTATTCGAACTACGCCTGTCCCCTATTACCACCATAGCCTCTACTCTTCCTGCAATCCGGCGTGCTTCCTCCTGTCGTTCTTTCGTTGCATTGCAGATCGTATTTAAAACAATTATATCATAACCCTTTTTATCAATAATTTCAACTAATTCTTTGAATTTATTGTAATTAAATGTCGTCTGGGCCACAATACACACTTTCCGGCCCTCGTCTTCTATCCGAAAACGGTTTGCTTCCTCCGCTGACTGAATCACGCTCACCCGGTCTTTGGCCCATCCCCGTATCCCTTCCACCTCCGGATGGATACTGTTTCCAATAATTACAATATGGGATCCCTTTTCACTCTCGTCGGCAACGATCCGGTGGATCTTCTTCACAAAGGGGCAGGTTGCATCGATGCAGGCGATATTCTTTTTTTCCAGCAAATCATAAATACGCCGGGATACTCCGTGGGAGCGGATGACCACCACTCCTTGGCCGATCTTTTCAAGGTCTTCTTCAGAATGTATAACCTCAACTCCCTGTTTTTGTAAATCCCTGATGACTTCCTCGTTGTGGATGATAGGACCGTATGTATATATCTTACTGTCCTGACGACCTCTTACCTGCTCGTAGACCTTCTCTACCGCCCGCTTGACGCCGAAGCAGAAGCCGGCGGTTTTCGCTAATTCAATGCGCATGGTTTTCTCCTTCTTGTTCTGACACACCTTCGCGCCTTTCAGCCCCCTTATGTCCGGGAGGCAAAAGTCCTGCCTTATCTGCACAGTCCCGCAATCGTATGCACCACTTCCTCAATCGTCATGTCCGAGCTGTCCACCAGGACGGCGTCCTCGGCTTTCTTAAGGGGCGCCGTTTCACGGTTCATATCCCGCTCATCCCGCTCCTTAATATCCCTTGCGATCTCGTCGAAATCACAGCTCTCCCCTTTTGCCGTCAGTTCGTCGTACCGGCGTTTTGCGCGGGTCTCCACGCTTGCGGTCAGGTAAATCTTAACGTCCGCGTCAGGCAGCACGCAGGTTCCGATATCTCTTCCATCCATAATCACATCCTGGGTTTTGGCAAGGTCTCTTTGAAGATCCAGAAGTTTCTCGCGGACCTCGGGAATCACGGAACACTTGGAAGTCATCCGGCCCACGGCCTCGTCCCGGAGCCTTCCGGTAATATTCGTACCATTTAAGTATACCTGCTGCGTCCCGTCCTCATAGCGGATACTTACGTCCGCATCCCCGCATGCCTCGATTACCTTTTCCGTCTCTTCCGCCTTGATTCCCCTGTCCAGAAAATGTATGGCAAGGCCGCGGTACATAGCGCCTGTGTCAACATAAATAAATCCCTTTTTTTCTGCCACCAGCTTGGCAATCGTACTCTTACCCGCGCCGGCCGGCCCGTCTATCGCTACATTGTATCCCATCTTCATATTCTCCTGTTCTGATATATAATCTACAACTAACACGGATGCTTCATTTAAGAAAAAGGAATATGGTTCCCTGCCGCATATCCTGTGGACCATGCGATCTGCAGGTTAAATCCTCCGGTGAGAGCATCCAGATCCAACACCTCCCCGGCAAAAAACAGGCCTTTGACGTATTTGGACTCCATCGTCTGAGGATCCACTTCTTTCGTCTTTACCCCTCCCCGGGTAATAATCGCCTCATTATAATCCCGAAGCCCGGTTAAAGTCAGCGTCAGATGCTTAATTAGATGTACGAAGCTGAGCCGCTCTTCCTTTGATATGACATTCACTTTTTTCTCAGGATCAATCCCGCTTAATTCTACCATAATCGGGAGCAATTTGGAAGGGAACAATTTTCCAACCGCATTTTTAAACTGCCGGTTGCGGTTCTCATCAAAATCCCTCCGCACTCTCTGGTCTAGCTGCTCTTCATTAAGCGCGGGCTTCAAATCAATCTCAAGCCTTAACTCCTGATCTTTGAGTTTCTGCCCCACATAGCTGCTTGCGCTGATGATCAGGGGGCCGCTGACTCCGTAATGAGTAAACAGCATCTCCCCGAACTCCTGATACAGCCGTTTCTTCCCCTGATAAATGGAGACCGACACATTCTTAAGGGAAAGCCCCATAAGACTGCCCGCCCATTCTTCCTTTGTCTCTATCGGCGCAAGCGACGGCATGCACGGGGTAACCGTATGCCCACATTCGGCCGCAAAACGATAGCCGTCTCCCGTAGAACCGGTGGAAGGGTAAGACAGGCCTCCCGTCGCCACAATACATGCATCCGCCCTGAGACATTCCCCGCCTTCCAGTTCTGCCTGCGCAAACCTTCCGTTGCTTACGGAAATCCCCGTCACCTTCGTATGAAGCCGTATCCGGACCTCCTGCCGTTTCAGCTCGCGCTCCATGGCGCGTATTACATCCGAAGAACGGTCCGACGCCGGAAACACACGGTCTCCTCTCTCCACTTTCGTCCGTACTCCCAGCTCTTCAAAGAAAGAAATCACGTCCTCATTCGTCAATCCGTAGAAACTGCTGTACAGGAATCTGGGATTACTGACCACCGACGCAAACAACGTCTCCATGCCGCATGCGTTGGTAATATTGCATCTGCCTTTTCCTGTAATGAACAATTTCTTCCCCAGCTTTTCGTTCTTCTCCGCCAGACAGACCTTATGCCCGTTCCTCGCCGCCGTAATCGCCGCAAACATTCCCGCCGCGCCTCCGCCTACCACTAAAACCTCGCTCATCTCTTACCCTCTCAGTTCTTCTCCATTCACACCGGTATATCCTTCCCCTACGCCGGACGCCTCCGGTTCTGCGGGCTTAGCTTCCTCCTGCCCGCCGGACAATTCCACTTTCTCCCCCACCATATTCAGCTCGTCCTTATTGTACACCTGATACTCGTCCCAGATTTCTTCCAGCGTCTCAAGGGTCGTGATCACTTCCTTCTGCTTCTTCATGCACAGGGCCACCACCAGCGCGTTTACCACGCTCAGAGGAGCCACCAGAGAATCCACGATCGAGGCCATATCGCTCCTTGCGATCAGGTTACAGGAGGAATAAAGGGTCATCGGGGAATGGACGCTGTCCGTCAGGGTGATTACTTTCGCCTTCCGGTTGCTGGCATATTCAAGCGCTTTCAGCGTACGCATTGAATATCTGGGGAAACTGATTCCGATGATAGCGTCCTCCTCATTAATCCTCAGCATCTGTTCAAAAATCTCGCTGGGGCTGTTCGTATTTACCGCCACCACTCCGTCGCACACCAGATTCAGGTAAAAACTTAAGAAACTTGCCAAAGGAGCGCAGCTTCTGATTCCCACCACATAGATGTTCCTTGCGTTCAGAATCGTGTCCACAGCCATTTCAAACGTCTCATGGTCGATGGCCTCCATCGTCAGTTTGATTTTCTCAATGTCCGAATGAAGAACGGTTGCCAGAATCTCCCCCTGGCTGATCCTGCCGTACGTCACCTCCATCCGCTGGATGGAGTTAAGCTTTGTCCGCACCATCTCGCCGAGCGCCTTCTGGAATCCCGGATACCCGTCATAGCCAAGAGCCATGGCAAAACGCACTACCGTAGATTCACTGACGCCCACTTCCTCTCCCATCTTGGCGGCCGTCAAAAATGCCGCCTTGTCATAATCCGTCCGAATGAAATCCGCAAGTTTTCTCTGTCCCTTACTGAACTTCGGATAACCGTCTTCTATTTTCTTCCACAATTCATTCTTGCTAAGCATACACCAAAAAGCCTCTTTCTTAATCTTTCACACCGTTACTATTATATAGCCTAGTCCTGAAACATTCAAGACACTTTTCCGGCGGTTATTCAAGACGAAACCGGGTCGCCGGCCACCAAATGAAAAATAACGCAAATCAGGGAAGGGGACTGCCCTGCGGCAGCCCCCTTCCCCTCTTCTCTATCCTCGTTTAAACCGGATAACTCCCATTCTTCGTATCCGCCATCGTCTGGTCAATCTTCGTCTGCTGCGCCTCTCTATACTTAAAGAAGTCCGTAGCAACCTGCGGGAACAATGCATAGGAAAGCACGTCCTCTTCCTGCTGGCTCCACTGCTCGCACTCCTTGCGCAGGGTATCAAGCTCATCCGGGATCAAATCCGCCGGACGGCAGGTGATAACCTCCGGGTTCTCCCCTAAGACTTTCTTCTTCACCTCTTCGTCAAACGGCTTTACGGTCGCGCCGTACTTGCCGCTTAAGATATCCTTCGTCTCCTTGGTCGCCATCTTGTAGCGCTCGCCCATCAGTACGTTGAATACTGCCTGCGTGCCGACGATCTGTGAGGACGGCGTAACAAGCGGCGGCTCTCCAAGATCCTTACGCACTCTCGGAACCTCCTCCAGAACGTCATAATACTTATCTTCCGCATTCTGCTCCTTAAGCTGTGAAGTCAGGTTGGACAGCATACCGCCCGGAACCTGATAAAGCAGAGTCTTGATATTCACGCCCATATTCTTCGGGTTAAGCAGACCGCTCTCTAAGGCCGCGTCGCGGATCGGACGGAAATGATCCGCAATCTCGGAAAGAAGCCCCTGATCGAATCCTGTGTCATAAGGCGTGCCCTTGAACGTCTCGACCATAACCTCCGTCGCAGGCTGTGAGGTTCCAAGCGCGAACGGCGACATAGCCGTGTCGATTACATCTACGCCGGCCTCCACCGCTTTCAGATAAGTCATGGAAGCAACGCCGGAGGTATAATGAGTATGAAGCTGAATCGGAAGGCTTGTAGCCTCCTTGAGAGCCTCGATCATCTCAGTAGCCTTATACGGAACCAGAAGCCCCGCCATATCCTTAAGGCAGATGGAAGTAGCGCCCATCTCCTCAATCTTCTTTGCAATATCCACCCAGTATTCCAGCGTATAAGCGTCGCCCAGCGTATAGGACAGCGCAACCTGGGCGTCCGCCTTCTCCTTTACCGCCGCCGTAACCGCTGTCTGCAGGTTGCGCAGATCATTCAGACAGTCGAAGATACGGATAACATCGATTCCGTTCGCCACTGACTTCTGAACAAAATACTCTACCACATCGTCCGCATAAGGACGGTATCCCAGAATATTCTGTCCGCGGAACAGCATCTGAAGCTTGGTATTCTTGAACCCGTCGCGGAACTTACGAAGCCTCTCCCACGGATCCTCCTTCAGGAAACGGAGAGACGCGTCAAAAGTCGCTCCGCCCCAGCACTCTACGGAATGATATCCCACTTTATCCATCTTCTCGACAATCGGAAGCATCTGTTCCGTCGTCATACGTGTGGCGATCAGAGACTGGTGCGCGTCACGCAGAATGGTTTCTGTTATTTTAATTGGTTTTTTCTCTGCCATTTTCTATCCTCCATACTTTAATATACCTTATCGGACAAAGTCCGCTTGCTTACATCACTCCGAAAATCGCCATAAACGTTCCGGCAGCAACTGCCGTACCGATAACTCCGGCTACGTTCGGTCCCATAGCATGCATCAAAAGGAAGTTGGTCGGGTCAGCCTCCGCTCCCACCTTCTGGGATACTCTTGCCGCCATCGGAACCGCAGATACGCCCGCGGAACCAATCAGAGGATTCACCTTGCCGCCCGTAGCAACACACATGATCTTACCGAACAGAACGCCCGCCGCCGTACCGAACATAAACGCAATTAAACCAAGCGCCACGATCTTAAGCGTATCCCAGTTCAGGAACGCCTCTGCGCTCGTTGTCGCGCCTACGGAAGTACCAAGCAAAATAACGACGATATACATCAATGCATTACTTGCCGTCTCCGTCAGCTGCCTTACCACGCCGGACTCACGGAACAGGTTCCCAAGCATCAGCATACCCACCAACGGAGCCGTCGTAGGAAGAATCACGCAGACTACAATCGTAACGATGATCGGGAAGAGGATTTTCTCCAACTTCGTAACCGGCCTTAACTGCTCCATCTTAATCTTACGTTCTTTCTCCGTCGTCATCAGCTTCATAATCGGAGGCTGTATGATCGGCACCAGAGACATATATGAATATGCCGCGACCGCAATCGGTCCCATAATCGCCGTCTGCGACAGCTTGCCCGCAAGGAAAATAGAAGTCGGTCCGTCCGCGCCGCCGATAATCGAAATCGCCGCGGCAGCCTTGTCCGAGAACCCCATCCACATAGCGCCCAAATATGCCGCGAAGATACCGAACTGTGCGGCAGCGCCCAGAAGAAAACTCTTAGGATTCGCAATCAGCGGCCCGAAGTCTGTCATCGCCCCTACCCCGAGGAAAATCAGGGAAGGCAGGATAGACCACTCGTCCAGCATATAGAAGTAATAGAGCAAACCTCCCGTCCCGTTTGCAGCGTCCTCCGCATGCAGCATGATATCCGGGAAGATATTCACCAGCAGCATACCAAATGCAATCGGCACAAGGAGCAGAGGTTCAAACCCATGCCGGATTGCTAAATACAGGAAAAAACATGCAACCGCAATCATGATCAGATTGCCTCCTGTAAGACTGAAAAATGCCGTCTGCTGCATGAGGTTTCCTAATGTCGTTGTTATATATTCCATCTTTTAACCTCCAGTCGTGTCAGATAACCATAAAGATTATCCTAATTTAATGTCGCAAGAACAGCGCCTGATTCGATCGCATCTCCGACTGCCACATTGATGCTTGCCACGGTTCCGTCCTCCGGCGCCACAACTGGGATCTCCATCTTCATCGCCTCAATGATTACTACTGCGTCGCCCCTCTTTACGCTCTGTCCGACGCTCGCCTCAATCTTGAATACCTTACCTGCCGCGCCTGCCTTTACTTCAATAGAGCCTGCGCCTGCCGCCGGGGCCGCCTTCGGAGCCGGAGCTGCCTTCGGAGCCGCTGCCGGGGCCGCCTTTGGAGCCGGAGCCGCTGCCGCGCCCGCGCCGTTTTCTTCTACCGTAACATCATATACATTGCCATTCACCGTAATCGTATAATTTTTCATTTTAAATAATCCTCCTTTGGGTATTATGATTTCCATTTATTTGTCGGACGGCGTCTGATACTTCTCACAAAAAATCCGCCCTCTCCGGCTTCGTCCGCGCCGGACTCTTCCCTTGCCGCCGCAATCGCCGCCGCAATGACCGCAATCAGTTCCGCATCATCCGTCTCCGGCGCAGTCTCCACCTCCGGAACGCTCACAGGCGCGCTGACAGACGGCGTACTCACAGGCTCCTCTTTCTTCTTAGGTCCGAACAGCGCCGGGATAACCTTGAACTGGCCTATTAATAAAGAAATAAAGATCAGCACCGCGAACACGGTTCCCATTCCGAGAAGAGTATTAAGCCCCGCTTTCGTCAGAATCTCCTGCGTCGTATACTTCGCATCAACCGTCATAGTCTCCATATAGGACTGGCTGTCGAAGATGAACGTAATCGTCGCATCCCGGTCTGAAAACTTAGCGTCTGCGGAAACCTTGTATCCGTCGTTCGTGACCTCGGAAGTAAATTCACCGTGTTCTTCATACTCCCCGCACTCCTTTACAGCCGCATCCCATGCATCCAGCGCTCCAAGGAAACTCTCTGCCGTAACCGGAATTCCGGACTGAATCAGTTGGAAATCCAGATTAAGCTCTTTCATATTCCGGAACTCTTCGCGCATGCTTTCATCAGCATTCGTGCAATATTGAATCATAAACTCCATGGTCTGCTCAATAGCCGCATCGTTATATCCGGCATCCTCAGCCTCCCGGCTGCTTCCGCATGCGGTAAAACAAAGCATCACAGCGACAGCACAGAGTAATAAGCTAATTTTTTTCCTCACTTTGCCTCACCTCTCTAAACCGACCCGTGCTTTTTCATCGGACGGTCTTCTCTCTTCGTGAATAACATCTCGAACGCGCCGATCACATACTTTCTGGTCTGATCCGGCTCGATGAGGGTATCCACATAACCTCTTCTTGCTGCAGATAACGGACTTGACTGCAGTTCGCGGTACTCTGCAGTTTTCTCTTTTAACGTGTCGGCATCCGCCCCTGCATACATAATCTTTGCCGCAAGGTTCGCTTCCATCATGCCAATCTCAGCCGTCGGCCATGCGTAAACCATGTCTGCGCCGATAGACTTGCTGTTCATGGTGACGTACGCGCTTCCAAACGCCTTGCCGATTACCACATTCACCTTAGGTACGGTCGCATTGGCGAAGGCATAGGTAAGCTTAGCAGCCTCCCTTGCAAGGTTCTTCTCCTCATACTCGCATGCCGCAAATCCCGTCACATTAGTAAGCGTCAGCACAGGAATATTAAACGCGTCGCAGAAGTTCACAAATTCAGCCGCCTTCTTTGCGCCGTCGGCAGACAGAGAACCGTCAAACTGAGCCGTAACCTCCGACTCTTCATTATATACTTTAGAACGGTTGGCAACCGCCCCTACGGTCATTCCGTTCAAACGAATGAATCCGGTTACCATGTCTTTAGCATAATCCCTCTTTGTCTCAAAGAATACATTGTCGTCGGCAATCATGGAAAGCGCGATCGAAGTATCCTCCGCCCCATTCTCGATGCCCTCGCAGAGACGGTTCAAGCTATCCGTGCAATCTTCATATGCCCCGTTCTCCTCATTGTTGCCCGGAATCATGCATACCAGCGCGCGGATATTCGCAAGAATCTCCTCCTGCGTCCCCACAGCATCTACAAGGCCCGCTTCTTCGCTCTGGTATTTCGCCGAAGAAGTATCTAACTTGGAAACGTTGTTGCCTGGCAGGGCGTTGGGGGAATTCACGAACAGCTTCGCCTTGGAAGCCTCCATGAACGTAAAATCAGTCAGTGCAGGAATAACGGATAATCCGCCGCCGCATGTCCCAAAAATTGCCGTAATCTGCGGGATTACTCCGGAAGCCATGGTCTGCTTCATGTATAGATTCCCAAATGCGTGCAGCGCATCCGTCGCCTCCTGAAGTCTGAGCCCCGCACAGTCCACAAGCCCAATCACAGGCGCTCCCATCTTCATCGCCATATCGTAGATGTTCGCGATCTTCTTCGCATGCATCTCGCCTACCGCCCCGTTTAAAACAGACACATCCTGGCTGTACACGTACACCAAATTCCCATCAATTACTCCATAACCTGTGATCACGCCATCGGCAGGAGTCTCTTTTTCCTGCATGTTGAAATCTGTATTTCTGGCAGTAACAGCCCCGCCGATCTCAACAAAGCTTCCTGCATCAAGTAAAGATGTAACTCTTATACTTGCCGCACTCTCTGTTGCCATCTTGCCCATAGTCAAGCCCTCCATTTTCTTACATATTAAAATAGGTTTTGCTATAGAACATTAAAAGCAAAACCAAATTTTTGCCAATTATATTATATCCCTTTTGGCAGTTTCCTGCAACAATTTTCTATACTTTTGTTAATCTCTTCACACAGAAAAAGGGGGCTGCCGCGCCCCTTTCTCTGCCTGATTTTATAATTTCTTGATTTTCCCGTCCGCCTTTTTACACTTTTCCAACAGGAATCCCTTTAAATCTTCGATCTGTGCGTCCAAAAGCGCATCCTTCGGAAACCCGATCATAGCCCTTGGACTGCCCGGCATGTCCAAATCCTTCTTAACGACCAGCCCCAGCCCTCTCTGCGACTCCAACAGGCGCACCACCTGCCCGTATTCAAACGCCTTTTTCTTAATCTTAGTGACGCTCTCAAAACGGTCCTCATAGAAATCAATCTGTGCGATAATCGCCTTCCCGCTTTTTGCCTTTCTGTGCTGATACATCTCCTGCGCATCCCCGGCAGCGGTCGCACGGACTGCTTTTCTCCAGACCGTCCGATTGACGAGCATAGCCGCGGCCGACAGCGCCGCCCACCCGAGCAGATACTTAATCAGGAAAAACAAAAGTCCCGGCACAGTACCCCCGCCTGGGTCTCCATAGATAAAGATGAAGACCAGCACCAGGATCCCCAGCCCCGCGGCAATAAACTTCATCGTCAGATCGCTGCTGTCCACGTCATAAAGTTCACAGACCGTCTCCAGCGTCTCTATCGTCTCCTCATATACTACGCGGTAATTATACGCCATATAACTTTTCCCTTCCAAAAAAATCAATCTCCAAACAGCCGCCTTACAAAAAAGCGGGGGTACCGCTTAATAGCTAATCACTAACTATCTCACGATACCCCTTCCTAAATTATTATACTTATGTAAAATCGAGAATTACTCTCCTTCAACCATCTTGTCAACCTTACCGGAGAAGATAAACATAATAACTCCGCAGGCAATAATTACTACCGCAACTCCGCCGTAACCCTTGATGAAGTCGATCTTTGACAGCCAGTTGTAGAGCATCGCGCTTCCTTTTGAAGCGAAGAAAATTGCCAGAGGCCAGATTCCAAGCAGCGTACCAAGCAGCTTCTTCGGAGCGTACTTGCTGATGAAGGAATTTCCCAGAGGTGAGAAAATAACTTCGCCCACAGTCATGAATACCGCCGCAAGAACGATAATCCAGATACCTACCGGATCCTTTGTTCCTGAACCTGCAAGGATTGCAGCGAATACCATCGTCGCAGGGGTAAGCCCAAGGATAATGATTCCGAGAGCCGTCTTCTTGAACATACCCAGATCTCCCTGAGGTCTCTGCCGTAACTTCGCCCAGATTCCCGCAAAGATCGGACACAGGATGATACAGAGCAGACCGTTCATGGAGTCAAACCATGCCGTCGGCATCGTAAAAGAACCGATGTTCCAGTTCGCCCATCCAAGACCAGCCTCGCTGGTAGGACCGAATTCGAAGTATACCGGATTGTAAACCATATACCAGATCAGCCAGAAAATACCGGAAAACGCGGTTACAATCATGATTGCAATAACGCGGTTCTTCTCAAGTTTCGTAAGCGGAGCCGTATCCTTCTCTGCTTTATCAACACTCTCTACACGGTTATCAACAAGGAACGGCTTCTTACCGGCATCGCCGAAGAACTTCATTCCGAAGATCCACCATACGCAGTCAACAAAGAGTGCGATCGCGCATACAAGGAATAACATACGATATCCCGCAACTCCCGCAAGGAGCGAAAGGAACGTTGTACCGCTGAAAGAACCGATGTTTACGAACGTATACTGCAGACTGAATACCGTATCCAGCTCATCCTCATCCGCAAGAGGGAACAGACGTCCGTTAATACCGGAAACGTTTCCTTTGAAGAAACCTGTGCCGACCGCAACAAGAATTACCATTGCCCAGATCATTCCGATTCCGTTCGCTTTCCATGCGCACAGATAACCCAGACCCATTAAGATCTCTCCTACCGGAACCAAAAGGCGGGGGCTGATCCAACGGTCGGCAATATATCCGCCGATGATCGGCGTAATATAAGTCAGAGCCACCAGATTCGCAGCCATCGTCGTCGCCACGGACTTATCCATTCCAAGTCCGCCCTTCACTGCCTCTGCGGCAATGAAAATCGTGAGCCCCCACTTAGCAGCATAGTATGCAAGTCGTTCAAATGTAAAGGACAGACAGCATACATAGAAGCCGAATGGAAAACTCTTTTTTGTTTTTCCCATACTTTTCATCCTCCAATGATATAATTTGCTTTCATTTGGCAAAATACCACAAACAAAAGCCCTCGGTGCAATATATAATATCATGATATGAACAAAAACACAATATAAACTTTTAAGAAAAGTTTAAGTAATTCCGGAAATTTCTTTATAATTTTTTTATATTCTCCCGCTCCTCCTATAGATCTGCCATATGCCCGAGAATCTGCTGATAGAACTCCTCCTGACTCTCCCCCCGTTCCAGCATATTCAATATCAAGCCGTCCTTTAGAAAGATGATCCTGCTGCAGCTGCTTGCGACCTGAGGATCATGGGTGACCATTACAATGGTCTTTTTATACTGCCGGTTAATCCGGCTCAACGCCTCGATTACAATCTTCCCCGACTTGGAATCCAGATTGCCCGTAGGCTCGTCCGCCAGAATCAGATCCGGCTCGTTAATAAGGGCGCGGCAGATCGCGACTCTCTGCCGTTCCCCGCCGGACAGTTCATACGGATACTTCCTGATCAGATGGTCAATCCGGAAATGCTCGGCCTGCTCTCTGGCACAGGAAAAGCATTTCTCCTCGCTTGCTTTATCGAGAATCAAAGGAAGCATAATATTCTCCTCCACGGTTAGACTGTCCATCAGATAAAAATCCTGAAAGACGAAGCCGATGTTCCGGCGGCGGATGTCCGCAAGCTCATCCTGCCATAATTCGTTTACTTTCCTGTCTTTAAAATACAGTTCGCCCTTTGTGGGGCGGTCGATCAGCCCCAAAAGCTTTAAAAGCGTCGTCTTTCCGCATCCGGACTTTCCCATAATTCCCACGAACTCATTTTCCTCAATCCGGAAATCCAGCCCCTTTAACACCTTAACCACGCCGTCTTCTGCAGTAGGAAGCTTATAATTACGTATTAGCTCTTCTGCCTTCAATACACTGCACATACCTACACCTCGCCTGCTTTTTTCTCAATCCGCCGGATGTTCCATTCCGTCAAAAGCCACGTTACGATTCCGAAAACTGCCATTTCACACACTGCCGAAGGAATCAGCATCCTAAGGAAACGCTTTGCATCCGCCGCATCATAGAGCCTTGCGGCGACGATTCCATAAACCAGCCCGACGCTTAAGGTTCCCGCCGCAGCCACCGTCAAAATATAGTAAGTTCTGATTTCACTTCTAAAAAGCGCCGCCCGCTCCGCCTTTTTCATGCCCATGCAGTTCAGGAACTGCACCTTGCGTATATTCCCTTTCTTTTCCGTCATCATCTTTATTCCAAGAAGGAGGATGGACGCTGCAAAAAACGCCGCCCTAAGAAGGGCCGCCATGGTCCTCCGCATCCGAAGTTCTGCGTCTGCTCTCTCCTTCACCTCCCCTTTCAGATAATAGCTTTTTACCTTGGAATCATACCTGTCCTCCTGCCTGTGCCGTTCTTTGAACGCCGAAAATTCCGGCTCAAGCCCTGCTAAGGCCTCCTCGTCCCCATTGACAAGCGCAAGTCTTGTGGGTCCCTGATTCGGCTCAAATCCTTCCATACGCATCTGCTCCAAAGTCTGAATCTCGCCGGAGAAAGGATTCGTCGTCTTCCACTCGTCCTTTGCCTTCTCAAAATATGCGTCGGAAAACACCACCAGATTCTCCCTGTCTCCCTGACACATGATCCCTATCAGGCTGTCCGTCTCTTCCCCCGCAATCTGCCGCACATAATAGGACGTCACGGTCAGCGAATGGGCGAATTCAGCCGGAAAATTATCCGGGCTGTATCCCTCGCACACAGGCCCCGTATAGAGCACCGGCGTTTCCATCGGCACGTAAGTATCGTAATAGTCGATGGGCTTAGCCTCCGTCCCCGTATCCTGCTGATGTACGATGTAGATTTTCTCACCCTTGCTGTCCAGCCCAAGGTCCCTCTTCCGGTAATCAGGATTCCTCTTTTTTTTCAGCAGATGGTAGGTAGACTCGGAAATCCCTATATTCTGGCTTCCGATTCCCGCCGTATCCGACTCGCTTCCCGACACCCGTACCATCGGGTACACTTCCGCATCCACTCCGTCCGTCTCTTCAAGCTTCCTAAGAAGCGCGTCGTCTTCCTCCCCTTCCCCTGCAATCAGCACCAGATCATAGGGAAACAAGGTTTCCGTATTCGTCACCAGACGCGCCGAGAAGAACTGCACGCCGAAAAGGGCGACGATACAGGTCTGCAGCACGCACAGTCCGAAAATATACCAGACAGCGCTTCTTGACCGGTGGTAAAAAGGGTGGTGCTTTAACAGCTTCGATAAAGCGCCCTTTCTTTTTTTCCGGTGGATCAGATATCCCGCGATCCCATACCTGAGAATCAGGTAAAGGCCCAGAAAACACTGCAGTAAAAATTCTACGTTTTCTGCGTTCACGTTCTCCTGGTATTCCTGAAGCGCCAACGCCGTCAAATAAACGCCGGCCGCAACGAACACAATATGGAAATGTCCGGGAATCTTCTCCTTCATCATCTGCAGATCCGTAGAACTTCCCATCCGCAGACCTACAAACAGGTCGTGGGTCACAAAAAACGTCGTCAGATAAATAAGCAGCATGACCGGAACCGTTTTCAGGAAGAGAAGGGGTGAAAACCAACCCCCCGGTCCTCCTGCCGCTTCCCTGAACACGGCTACCAGCGCCAGTCCCAGAATACCGCCAATGATTAGAGAGACGACAGCCCCGATGCCAAGTTCCAGCCCCATACAGGAATACATAGTCTTCGTACGGATTCCAAGAGTCTTGAACACGCCGTATTCCGGAAGCCGCTTCCTCAGATAATAGAGAAGCAGCAAGACAAGCATCAAAAGCCCTACAAGCCCCAGCTCGATCAGCCCTCGAAACAGAACCTGCCCCGCGCCTGCCGGATAACCGGTCTTGTAGCTCATATCCCCCGCTTTTATCAGCGACTGCATACCAAAACCTGCCGTCACAAAAGCGAACACCAGCCCGTTGCAGGTAAGAAGCACCGAATATTCTTTCAGGTTTCCTACGAAATTCTTCCAGACAACGCTGAAAAACAGACGGCTGTATCTCCCCGGAAAATAAAGGCGTCTTTTACGCTCCGCCTTCCTAAGCTTTTCCTGCTTCTCGTACTCAGCCCGGTCCCCGACTTCTCTCTCCCAGATCTCTATCATCTTACGTCCGATACATTCCACTCCTGCGAGCAGCATGAGAACGCCCGGATACAGGACCGCTTCAACCCTATTCGTACAGACCGTCCCGATCATATAATCCCACATGTTGACGTAGGTAAATACAATCGCCATCAGAATCACGGCCACATTCACATGCCAGCTCTTTCCCAAAAGCATAACTACCAGATACAGCACGCATACGGCGGCAAACGCCAGATAAATCCAAAGGCTTGCCCAAAGCCCGCCGTAATAAGAAGGATCCGGCAAAAGTCCGGCGCGCCTTACGATGCTTTCCGCCCCCTCCGCCTTCAGGCATAAGGCAAAGGAAACCAGATTATAACGCTTCTCCCCCACCATGATCCACGGATAACACAGCGCTGCAAAAATAAGCAGATACATAATGACCGAAAAACGCCGCTGTATGCGTCTCTGCCGATCAGAAATCTCTTTTTCCATCTCCAAACTCCCTGTCCAAACATCTCCCGAAATATTTTCTTAGGATGTATATTAAATAGGACGTGTATATTCCTTAAGCCACTCCCGTTCTTCCTCCGTAAGACGCGGCCCGATCTTTTCATACACCTGCTCATGGTAATGATTGAGCCATTCCCTCTCATCCCGGCTCATATCCTCAGGGTCGATTCCGTCCAGATCAATAGGAGCGAAGGTAATCGTCTCGAAGTACATAAACTGTCCGTATTTGTTCTTCACACCTTTTCTCACGATAAACTCATTCTCGATACGGATTCCGAACTTCCCGTCCTCGTAGATTCCCGGCTCATCGGTAATAACCATGCCCTCTTCAAGCTGATGGTGCTCATTCTTACTGGGGACCACATACCAGCGGAAACCTGTAGGCGGCTCATGGACATTAGCAAGGTATCCTACGCCGTGCCCCGTACCGCACTGGTAATCTAAGTCCAAATCCCAGATGGGGCCCCTTGCCAGCACATCCAAGTTATATCCATAACATCCATAGAGGAAACGCGCCCGCGACAAGCGCATCATCGCCCTTACCACAGCCGTAAAATACCGCTTCATCTGCATATCTACGGAACCCAATACGAAAGTTCTGGTAATATCGGTAGACCCTTCATAATAACCGCCGCCCGTATCATTTAAAAAGAATGCTCCGCAGGATAATTCAACGTCCGTCTCTTCACTGGGAGAATAATGCATCATTGCAGCATGATCCGCAAACGCGCACAGCGGCTCAAAACTATCGCGGATATAGCCCTCCTGGGCGGCGCGGAACTCCGTAAGCCTTGCGGCGGAGCTAAGCTCCGTGATCTTTTCTTTATCATAGCGGGTCTTGATCCAGTGCATGAACTTCGTGACAGCGACGCCGTCCTTGATATGCGCTTCCCGGATATTCTCAAGCTCCGTCTCATTCTTCATGGCTTTCATTAGAATCGTGGGGTTTGCGGCTTCCACAATCTTACAAGGGATATTTTTATAGAGAGCATAGTTCATCTTCATAGGATCAATCAGAACAGTCTTTGAAGCCTCCAAAGTCTTTACGTCCTCATAGATCGCATTATACGGGTGAACCGCCGCATGATTCTTCCTAAGCTCTTCACGGATCCGGTCGTTTAACTTGGAATCATCCACGTACAATTCCACCCCGTCCTGCTTCACAATAGCATATGAGAGCAGAAGCGGGAAGAACTCAATATCATCCCCCCTGACATTCAGAAGCCAGCAGATGTCATCTAAGGATGCAATAATATGATAATCGGCCCCATACTCCTCCATAGCCTTACGCACGCGCGTAAGCTTCGACGCGGCGCTCTCTCCTGAGTATTTCTCCTCAAGGAAAAACGCCGGTTTATCGGAAAGCGGCGGGCGGTCCTTCCATACGGCGTCAACCAGATCAACAGAATAATGGATACGGATCTTCTTTTTGGCCAGCGCCTCTTCGTATTCCCTTCCCTCGCCCATGGAGAGCACTCGTCCGTCAAAGGCTACCGTACCGCCCTTCGGCACACAGCCGCACAAGTATTCCGTAATCGACGGCGTATCCCCCACAAACATCTTCATCAGCCGGATACCGCTTCCCTCAAGCTCCTTCTCCGCCTGGAAGAAGTATCTTCCGTCCGTCCAAAGCCCCCCGTCGTCCTTGGTGATTACCACCGTCCCGTAAGACCCGCTGAATCCGGAAATAAACTTTCTCGCCTTAAAGTGCTCGCCCACATATTCGCTCTGGTGAAAATCAGCGGTCGGCACGACATAGGCGTCAATCCCTTTTTCCTCCATAAGCGACCGGAGTGCAAGGATCCTTTCTGCTGCGTTCATAACTGAAACCTCCTCGATAAAAAATAATATATGGATACTGTATCATAAAACCTTTGAAAGTACAATTTTTATATTGAATCCCCTCGGGAAATATGCTATGATCTGTCGTAAATTCCTGCGGAAAGTTGAGGTGGTATCATGGCGGCGCGCATTAGAAATATGACAGAAGGGAGGCCCGCTTCCCTGATCTTCACATTCGCCCTCCCCCTTATGGTAGGCAATGTATTCCAACAACTGTATACTGTCGTAGACACCATGGTCGTCGGAAAAGCCCTTGGCGTAGGAGCGCTTGCCGCCCTTGGCGCTGCGGACTGGCTGAACTGGATGATGCTCGGAATCATCCAGGGACTTACCCAGGGCTTTGGAATCCTGATGGCACAGGAGTTCGGCGCAGGCCGGTACGACAGCCTCCGCAAGTCCATCGGCATCTCCGCAGTTTTGTCACTGATATCCTCTTTTGTGCTGCTGTCAGCCGGACAGCTTCTGGCCCGTCCGGTCTTAAACATTCTGCAGACACCGCCGGATATCCTCCCGGATACCTTGCTGTATCTGCGTATCATGTACCTTGGGGTCCCTGTCGTGACGGCATATAATCTGCTGGCGTCAATTCTGCGTTCCTTAGGGGACGGCAAGACTCCCCTCCACGCAATGATCGCTGCAGCCGTCATCAATATCGGACTGGATCTTCTGTTCGTGCTGGTCTTTGGGTTCGGAATTGCCGGAGCTGCAGCCGCAACCTTAATTGCACAGCTGGCCTCCAGCCTGTTCTGCCTGTACCATATCCGGAAGATCGAACTGTTAAGTTTCACGGCATCCGATTTTTGCATCACGGACCGGCAGCTCCCCTTACGCCTGCTGATGCTTGGATTCCCTATGGCTTTCCAGAATGCGATCATATCCGTCGGCGGCATGATCGTACAATTTGTGGTAAACGGATTCGGCGTCATCTTTATCGCCGGTTTTACCGCTACCAACAAGCTGTACGGAGTACTGGAAGTCGCCGCTACCTCCTACGGTTATTCCATGGTCACTTATGCCGGCCAGAATCTGGGCGCAGGGAGAACGGACCGCATCCGCAAGGGCGTAAAGTCGGCGGTCCTGATCGCGCTGCTGACCTCTCTGGTAATTGCAATGCTGATGCTGTTTGCCGGAAAGACGATTCTTGGCTGTTTCATCTCCGGTACGCCACAACAATACCAACAGACGCTGGAGATTGCCTATTATTATCTGTCGGTCATGAGCGTCTGCCTGCCGATCCTGTACATCCTGCACATTACACGCTCCGCCATCCAGGGAATGGGCAACACCGTCCTACCGCTGGTCTCCGGTATTGCGGAATTTGTCATGCGGGCCGTTACGGCCGTCTTTCTTCCTATGGTGATCGGCGAAAACGGCATCTTCTATGCGGAAATCATGGCGTGGACAGGGGCGACCATTATACTGGTAATCAGTTACTTTGCAGTGATTCGAAAAGCCGAACGAATATCAGGCAGGTCCGCATAACAGACCTGCCTGATATTTTTCGTTGACTCTTATCTCCTGACCCATCCGGATACGCTGGTCTTTCCGTACATATTCCAGAAGGAACCGCATATATTGATGATTCTGCAGCCGGTACTGACCGCATAATAACGGCTGCAGTTTTTTTCTACCGCCAAAGCATCCTTCCAGACCGTTCCGATGTACAGCGTAAACGCTAAAAACGCCGCGGCCCAAAAAAGCCATTTTCCCCAGACAAAGCCGTATAAGGCTGTCATAACTGCCGAATAGGCGGCAGAAAGAACCACCATATGAACGTCCTTCAAGTCCGGCCCCCATTTCTCAGCCAAATAGAAGAATACTGCAACATATACAAGCAGCATAGCCCAAAATACCTGCATTTGTATTCTGCCGACGGTTCCTGCCGAAACATTGGAAGGGTAAAATAACATTTGGAAAAACCGGTATACGCTCATGACCAACGGCGTCAGAATGAGCGCCGACCCATGAAAGAGCGCCATGTGTATTCTCATATCCGCCGTGAAGTTTACGGCTATATAGCAAAGGCTTCCGACCACTGCGGAGGCTACGAGACACCAAATCAGCCCCTCCTCCGGGAAAGACCGGATACGGTTTCCAAACAGGCCGGCAATCCCCTCATTGAGCAGGTATCCCCAAAACAGCATCGCGGCTATATTCCGGTTGAACTGGTTTCGGGTCAGCATCTCCTTCGTAATATCCTCATGCCATATCCTTTCAAATTCCGCCTTCCAGCTCTCCTTCCTGCCGTCTAACATTTTCTCATCAACTGCTGTAAAAGAAATGTTATTTTCTAAAATAAGATTACAGATCTGCCTGATTTCCTGAAGATTCTGCTCTTCTTCGCGTATTTTTTTCAGGCGGTTCTCTATCACGTCTTTCAGCGGAACCTGTCCGTCGTTCATCTGCTTGATTTCCGCAATCGTTATGCCTAACAGCCGCAGCGTCTTAATACGCTCAAGACTCCTGACATCCTCCTCCGTATATTCACGGTAGTTATTTTCTTCATTTCTCCCGGGATTCAGCAGTCCTTCTTTTTCATAAAATCTGATGTTTGCTTTTGTGATTCCAATCAGGTCCTCTACTTCTTTTATTTTCATTACAAATCCTCCTTCCCTCATGGCTGCGATAGAACGTTGCTTACGTTTCTGGCTCTATAGTAAAGGATGAAGTAGGTTGAATGTCAATATATTTCTTCTTGACGCCTCATATTTTTCGTAGTAAAATTATAGTTGTAACAAATGTAACGTCTAGATGAAACATTTGTTACATCTATAGCGCGGTCTATTATGCTCCCATTTCTTAATAGCATAAGGTAATGAGATGGGACGTTCAGACAACACACTAGGAAAAAACAGACCGGGAGGAGGTACGATATCGACAACGCAGAAAAAAACAGATTTGTAAAAAAGCAGATTACGGACGCTCTCTTAACTCTCCTTGAAACAGAAGAGTTAAAAGGCATTTCCGTCAGCCGGATTGCCGCTGACGCAGGGGTGAGCCGTATCTCATTTTATCGGAATTATAAGGACAAAGAAGATATCCTGAGAACATATACGAAGGAATTAATGGCGGACTGGACGGCCAAGCATAACCCGGACAATATGCATCCGGAGCAGGATATACTGGCGGATATATTTACATATCTGATTGATTACAAAGATTTCTTTCTTCTGCTTAGAAAGCGGAACCTGTTCTATCTTTTAAAGGATATCATTATGGAAATCTGCGGCCCCAAACCAGATTCCCCGAATTTCAGCGCCTACACGTCTGCTTTTATTGCTTACGGCCTTTACGGTTGGATCGAAGAATGGTTTACCAGAGGCATGCAGGAGTCTCCATGGGAAATGACGGAACTTCTTAAAATAGGGATTTAGCGCTATAGCAAATAGGCCGCCTAATCAATTTGAAAGATTCTTTCCGTATTCTTCCTTGCATTTTCGATCAATACGTCTTCGGGTACTTTCATATAATGAGCCAAATCTCTGACTACATACCTAATATTCTGAGGCACGTTCGTCCTGCCGAGCCCGGAGACGTTTCTGGGCGTCAAATAAGGGGCGTCCGTTTCCACCAGAACCCGATCCTGAGGGATGATCTGTACAGCCTCCCGCAGTTCCTTCCCCCGCCGGTCGTCGCAGATCCACCCTGTAATGCCGATGGAAAATCCCATTGACAGATACCTTTCCAGCGTTGCCTTATCTCCCGTAAAGCAATGCACAACTGACCTTCCGCACAGATCCGGATGCTTTTTAAACCTCTTTATAAAATCATCGGACGCGCTCCGCTCATGAAGGAATAACGGCTTTTTTAACTTTTCCGCAAGAACAATATGCTTTTCCAAACATCTGATCTGATTCTCTTTTGCCGAAAACATTCTGTCATAATCCAGACCACATTCCCCCACGGCGACCAGCTTACGGTTCTCAGATAAGACCTTTTCAATGAATTGAAAGTCTTCCTGCTTTGCCCGGTCCGCATTATGGGGATGAATCCCAATAGTCCCGAAAACATTATGGTTCTTTACAAATTCAAGAATCTTCTTATTCTCCTTCATATCCGTTCCCGTCAAAATGCAGCATACGTTATTCTCTTCCGCCTCCCGAATTATTTTTTCAGGGTCGGGAAACTGCCTGCAGAACAGGTTCACCCCGATATCATAATATTTCATGCGTCCCATATATTAGCTCCTTTTTGATATCATTCCCACTCATTCTTAACAAGCTAAAAACGGCCGGATTACATCGCCATATTACACGTCCCCACATAACGGATTCCATTCTCAAATACCCGTTTCCCGCCGAGCGTGACCAGCTTCACATCATTAAGACGGGTAATATCCTTACTCAAGTCTCCGCCGACCACCAAAAGATCCGCATCCAGCCCTTCCTTCACCAATCCTCTTTCATCCTCCACGCCAAGAACCCTGGCCGGATTGGAGGTCGCGGTCTGAATGGCCTGAGCCGGCGTAATCCCATACTCCACCATATACTGCAATTCCCGGTTTAAAGGCAGAAGCGGGGATTGATACATAACCATATCCGTTCCCGCAAGCACAGTCACACCCGTATCAAAGAACTCCTTGAAATGATCCCTGTACGCCTTGTATGCCGGTTCAAAATACTGATAATCCTTCATCTCCTTCTGCATTACCGGGTCTTGTGCCGGAGCGCCCGCATGCTTCTCCATATTCTCCTTACAAATATCATACAGCAGGGTGTACGCCATGATAGTCGGCGTCCATGCAATCCCTTTCTCCGCCATCTGCCGCGCATGGCTAAGAGTCATAAAAGTGGCATGCTCTAT
The DNA here is from genome assembly GCA_910577685.1 of uncultured Dorea sp. Lineage (GTDB taxonomy): Bacteria > Bacillota > Clostridia > Lachnospirales > Lachnospiraceae > Sporofaciens. The sequence goes on from CAJTOH010000015.1 coordinate 76,879, forward strand.
CGTGTCGAATCCCGCGTCGATGCACATCTGGATTCCCGGATTGGTCCCGGCGTGGACGCCGCATTTGATTCCTCTTCTGTGGCACTCGTCCACCGCCGCGTCAAGCTCCTCCTGCGTCAGCTCCGGCGTATGCGTCCGATGAGTCGTCAGCACCTTGATCCATTCGGCACCGTCGCGGATCTGTCTGCGGATCTCTTTGCGCACCTCCCAAGGACCGTCCACCTGCTCCACTTCTTCCCATGCGTGCCCGCCGGTCATGCAGATCCCGGTATCCGTGTGCGTAATCCTCGGAATCGTGACAAATCCCTTCTCCGCCGCAAGTTTCAGGTTCCTGCAGACTCCATGGGCGGAGGACATATCCCGCACGGACGTAATCCCCCGCTCAAACGCAGCCTGCGCATGCGAAAGGGCATAGAGCGTAATCAACTGGGGGCCGTAATTAAAGCCGTCCGGCTGGGAGTACCAGTAACCCAGATGGACATGCATATCGCATAATCCCGGAAGAAGGGTCGCGTCTTTATAATCCTTCACTTCCTCCCCGGGAAATGCTTCCGTAAGCTTTGCAAGCGGGGCGATCTTTCCAATCTTTCCGTCCTCTCCCACAAGCGCCGCCTGATTCTCAAGCACCGTCTTCCCGTCTCCCGTCATCAGATATTTTGCCGCTATAATCATCCTCTCGTCCTCCTGCCCGATTGTTATCTATATTCTGCTATTTCTGGTTCCGGAACTGCATCGGCGTAGAATTATACGCCTTCTTGAACATCCGGTTAAAATGCTCCACATTCTGATACCCTACGGACAATGCGATATTCTCCACCGTCATATTACTGCTCTTAAGCAGGGCCTTCGCCTTCTTCATCCGGATCTTCTTCACCAGCTCCCCGAACGTCAGCCCTGATTTCTCCCTAATATACTTGGAAATGTACGGTTTTGACAGGTAGAACTTCTCCGCAAGGTCATCAAGCGTGATGTCGATATAATTGGACTGAATATAATTCATGATCTCGATCATCCTCTCGTCCTTGCACCCGTCCGCACTTCCGATCTCCTCAATCTTATTCACGGCCACGGTAAGCGCCTCCATGGAAGACTTAATAATATCCGCGTCGATTCCCACACCCCAGAAGGTCCTGCCATTGCAGACTATCCCCACATAGGCGACCGCCTTGGAAGAAGAGCCTCTGGTCAGAGAATGTTCCTCATAGAAACGAAGTTCATAGCTGATGTTAAAATACTGCTTGATCGCATTGCTGACCGCGTCCAGACGTCCATTCCCCATCGCCGTAATCACTCTGGCTTCTCCGCCGTGGTTAATGGTCACATCCGCCGTGATTCCGTCCACCTGCTTAAAATGACATTCATCAATATGGAATACCGGTCTGGTATTGATATAGTGGTCTGAGAAGATCTGATATACCCAGTCGGGCGTCAGTTCCTTATGAGCCTTATCCGAGACATCCTTCACAAGATATCCCACCTCTTCCCGCATCTTCTGGGGCAGGTTGATCCCATGACTCTGCTTGAGAATATAATTGACGCCGCCCTTGCCTGACTGGCTGTTAATACGGATTACATCCGAATCATATCTTCTTCCCACATCCTGAGGATCAATCGGAAGATAGGGAACCGTCCATGTAGCACATTCTTTCTCCTCCCGCCAAGTCATTCCCTTGGCAATGGCGTCCTGATGCGAGCCGGAAAATGCGGTGAACACCAGATCTCCCGCATAGGGCTGCCTGTCATACACATGCATCCTCGTCAGCCTCTCATAAGTCTCCCGGATCTGCTTCATATCAGAGAAATCCAAGCCCGGATCCACACCGTGGGAATACATATTCATTCCCATAGTCACAATATCCACATTGCCGGTACGCTCTCCATTTCCAAAAAGAGTCCCCTCGATACGGTCCGCACCCGCCAGAATCCCAAGTTCTGCCGTCGCAACGCCGCACCCTCTGTCATTATGCGGGTGCAGGCAGAGAATCACATTATCCCTGTAATTCAGATGCTTATTCACATACTCTAACTGGCAGGCAAATACATGGGGCATAGCATTCTCAACCGTAGTCGGGATATTAATGATCGCCTTATTTTCCGCACCGGGCTTCCATACATCCAGAACTGCGTTGCAGACCTCCACCGCATATTCCACCTCTGTCCCCGGGAAGCTCTCCGGACTGTACTGGAACGTAAAATTCCCGTCCGTCTCCGAAGCGAGCTCCAACAGAAGCTTCGCGCCGTCAACGGCGATCTGTTTAATCTCCTCCTTGCTCTTGCGGAACACCTGCTCCCGCTGTGCAACCGACGTCGAATTATACAGATGCACTACGGCATGGGGCGCGCCCTTGACCGCCTCAAAGGTCTTCTTGATAATATGCTCCCGCGCCTGAGTCAGCACCTGAACCGTCACGTCGTCCGGGATCATGTCCTTCTCAATCAGCGTCCTCATAAACTGGTATTCCGTCTCCGAAGCCGCCGGAAATCCCACTTCAATCTCCTTAAAACCGATATCCACCAGCATCTGGAAAAACTCCAGTTTCTCCTCCAGACTCATGGGCTCGATCAATGCCTGATTACCGTCGCGCAAATCGACGCTGCACCAGATCGGCGGCTTGTCAACATACTCCTTTTTCACCCAGTCGTAAGTGACCTCCGGGGGCATAAAATATGTTCTCTCATATTTCTGAAAATTCCTCATAGTGATTATTCTCTCCTTGCATAATATTAATCAAATCTATTGTTCTTTTTTAACACATTCTTATCCTAACATAAGAAGATCAAAAAGGAAAGTGATAATTTTAATCACTTTCCTTGATGTATTTTAATCTATTATATCTTACTCCTGCAGGGAGGACTTCTTCGTAATTGTCACCGTCTCATCGTAACATTCAAAGATTTTTCCAAGTGCTTCCCCGTCCTGCTTCTTCGTAAACAAACTGATGACAGGGACAATAACCAGTCCGCCGACCATAGCAATCACGCCTGAATTAATGGATGATTTGAAGATGTACCCAAGGACACTCCCCCACCCTGTCACATCGACGCCGCCCAGAGTCACGAACAACTGGAGGAGCGCAATTGCGCATCCCCAGATAAAACACACCGCCACGGATACCTTCGTAATCCCCTTCCAGTAGAGTCCATACAAAAACGGCGCAAGAAACGCCCCTGCAAGGGCTCCCCAAGACACACCCATCATCTGCGCAATAAACGTCACTTCCGGATGCGCATCCTTAAAAATTGCGATCACAGCCGATACCAGAATGAAGAATACAATAAAAATACGCATAACTGTCACCTGTTTCTTGTCCGACATTCCCTTCTTCGCCGCCGGTTTAATAACGTCCAGCGTAAATGTTGAACTGGAAGTCAGCACCAGAGAAGACAGCGTAGACATGGATGCCGACAGTACCAGCACAATCACCACCGCAATCACCACTGACGGCAGGGAAGACAGCATAGTAGGCACAATGGTATCAAACAGCGGTTTTCCCGTCGCCTCGTTCATCGTTACTCTATCACTGTACAACCGCCCGAAACCTCCCAGAAAATAACAGCCTCCCGCCACGATAATAGCAAATACCGTCGAAATCACGGTTCCCTTATGTATATCCTTCTCACTCTTAATGGCGTAGAACTTCCCCACCATCTGCGGAAGGCCCCACGTTCCAAGAGAGGTCAGGATCACCACGAACAGCAATGCAAGGGGATCCGGCCCAAGGAAGGCGGCATATGCCCCCTGCCAACCGGCGTCGCCCGTGACAAACGCCAGAGATTTCGTCGCCTCAAGCAGCCCGCCGTTCTCCGATAAAACCGCGCCGATCACGGCGCAGATTCCGAACAGCATAATAATCCCCTGAATAAAATCGTTGATCGCCGTAGCCATATATCCGCCGAAGATGACATAAAATCCCGTCAGCACAGCCATCGCCGCAATCACAGCCCAATATGGGATATCGAAAACCAATCCGAATAAACTGGACAGCCCGTTATATAGAGACGCCGTATAAGGAATCAGGAAGATAAACACAATCACCGAAGCCGTAACTTTAAGCGGAACCGAATCAAAACGTTTCCCGAAAAAGTCCGGCATAGTCTTGGCATCCAGATGCTGCGTCATAACCCGTGTTCTTCTTCCCAGAATGTTCCATGCCAGCAGAGAACCGATAAATGCGTTGCCAAGCCCCGCCCATGTGGCGGACATACCAAAATTCCATCCGAACTGTCCGGCATAGCCGACGAAAATAACTGCCGAAAAGTAAGATGTTCCGAATGCAAATGCAGTCAGCCACGGCCCTACTCCCCTGCCGCCTAATACGAACCCGTCTACATCCGTTGTATGTTTCCTTGAGTAGAATCCTACATAGATCATGACGGCAAAGAATATAACCAGCATAATCAGACATAATATTTCTTTTGACATCTCCTGTTTCCTCCAAACTGTGTAATAAGGTTTTACTTTAAAGTGTTGCGCTTTAAACCGTTGCACTTTAAAGCGCTAAATTATTTTAACATACACATTCTTATATGTCAATCTGTTTTTATGTGCGGTAATGTCATAATGAATTTGAGAAATGCTTTTAATATGCTTTTAATATGTATTTTAGTCTTGAAACGAAGATAGAGAATATGATAAAATATGACATAAGAAAAATTTGTAGGATTGTACTTATTTCAGTACAATTTTTCAAAAGACAAAAAAATGAGCTGAAAAAGGTTAATGTCAGAATATTCAGATAAATACCTGCAAAAATGCGGCTTGTAGCCCTTGATTTTAGCGGGGTCTGAGTGGATACCGTAGAAATGATCGTATCCCGTTAAAGGGTATTGCTACAATGCTAATTTTTTCACTGACTCCTTCTTTGATTTCACAGAAATATTTGTTTCCCTTTAGAACGGGATAATATATTAGTAAATACATCACAGTTTTTCGATTGCCGCACACTGTCATATCTTATTATCATTTTTTCTTGCTCTCGATTTTTCCCACATAAGCAAGCAGAGCAAATATGATATTTTACAAAATCATATTTAAGAGGGATAAGGCGGATACATTGCGATCAATCCTTTTTCAAGGCTTTTAGGAGACTTTATTAAAATTCTGCACAATTATGAGAAACACTGTAAAATTGAGCGATTACAATCTGAATTCATGGAGAAAACTATGGCTTTAAAATTGATAAAACTTACAAAGGAATATGAGAAACAGTTGTGTGAAATGATCGATGAGTGGAAATTAGATCAGGAGACCAATCATACCAATCACTCACCATGGGCAATCTTTAAAAATGATTATCACGATTTCGATTACTATCTGGAGCACCTCGAATTAAAAGAAGCTGCGAAAGGCCTTGTTCCCGATTCGGTGTTCTTTCTGCTGGACGAAGACAGAAACAGACTTCTTGGAGCTGTAAATATCCGCCATTATCTGAACGACTTTCTCCTGAGAGAAGGCGGGCATATCGGAGACGGAATCAGGCCCAGCGAGCGAAGGAAGGGTTATGCGACGGAGATGATTCGTCTGGCATTGACTGAATGTAAGAAGTTAGGTATAGATAAGGTGCTGATGGTATGCGATAAGGATAATATCGGTTCTGCCAGATCCATTGTAAAAAACGGCGGCATCCTTGAAAACGAGTTCGTAAATTCAAATGGTAATATAGAACAAAGATATTGGATTTCAATTTGATGTGGATTCATTCGTTAAAGTTAGAAGAGTCAAATATGCTTTATCGGAATTGAAATTTATCATCCTGACAAAAAGGACTTCTTGACTTCGGGCTTTTAATGCAGCCTGCAGATATTAAAAATAGATTTGATTGGGCTTCCTCTTATCTGTTCAAGGCAGTCTATTCAGAAAATAGCAGGAAATACATTTACAGACTGGTTTTGTGAAAAACCGGAACAAATGAATATTATTGCAACATTCAGTCTTGTCTATAATGCTATGTTTATGGTTCAACAGGGAATGGGATGCATGGTAACAGTTGATAACTTCGCAAATACCACCGTCAATCCTGATCTTTGTTTTCGTCCTCTTTCGCCCATAGTGGAGGCTGGTCTGGCTATTGTGTGGAAAAAATATCAGGTATTTTCTGCACCTGCGGAAAAGCTATTGGAAGAATAATCTGCGGGGATTGCGGAGAGCCTTTCAAGCAGGCATAAAAGCAAAAAGCGGAGGCCGCAAGGCTTCCGCTAAATGATTCTTTTATTTATGGGCTTCCCACATACATTCTGTAATCTGCATATTCGTAAATTTTGCCCGGAAAGAACCTTCTACAGGACTGCAGGCATAAACTCCAAAAGAAATTTCTTCGTTTCCTTTCCACAAATGGCATATCCGCATCTGCCGGAATGTAATGCCATCTGTACTGCACTCAATACAATAGTCTGATTCCCTTCGGCTAAGCCGGTACCACATAGATTTCACCGATGCATCAATATCTGTCGTTGCCCAGTCAGAATACCCATGGTTTGTAACAACACTGCCAAGCCTCTGGTACTGCTCATTTTCATATTCAAT
>CAJTOH010000016.1 GCA_910577685.1 uncultured Dorea sp.
TCCCTGAAAACATGAGGTTTTTAAGAAAAATAGGATTGTAATACTTTACAATACCTATATTTTAAGGAGGATATGATCATGGAAATTACAGGAGTGGGCAATTACAGCGGTGTTTATGAAAAAACATATGCTTCATCAAGAAGGGAAGCAGCAAAGAAAGAAGAAACAAAAGAAATATCATCTACACAGAAAAGCACTGATGAGGAATATCTTAAAAATCTGCAAAAACAGTTTTCTAATATGAAGTTACAAGTGGGGTACGGGGTTAATACAAAAAACGACGGTAAAGTAGATGTTTTAAATATTAACCCAAAGCTTTTAGAGAAGATGCGGAATGATCCAAAGGCAGCAAAGGAATATACACAGAGATTGAAAGATGTGGAAGCTGCACATAAGTATGCGGATAGTTTTTTGGCGGCGGCGGGAAGTACGGTTGTATGCCGTCATGCCTATTTGGATGAGAATGGGAAGTACAGCAATTTTACCGTTTCGGTAAAAAAGGATGCGTTAAATGAAAAACTCCGTAAAGAATCACAGGAAAACGCCGAAAAACGGATTGAAAAGTCACGAGAAAACGCCCGTGAAAATGTAGAGAAAATGGAAGAAAGGGCAGAGGAAAGCAAAAAGTCGGAAGAAAAGAAAGTAGTAAAGGAAGAGGATGCAGGCGAAACAACTGTAAAAGAGCAGGCACAGGTTGGCACAAATCTGGATTTGAAGATATAAGAGGAGACGAGGATATAAATATCAGCAGTAACAATATGAAATCCTTCAAAACAGCGCGGCTCTGCTTCATGGTCGTTAGACCAACGGGGGGGGATATTTTTGCCACAAGTATTTTAGACCGGCTTGACGGGCGTTCGGCGAAGTGGATTTCAGGGCGTAAATTTGGAAATGGAGGAGATGGCGTTAGAGGAGAACACCATATCACGGTTACTGAAATTACACTAATGATAAAGAGGAAAAGGGCTTATAGGCCCTTTTTTTATATTCGGCGGTCTGCCATTTCTACAGGCCGGCCTGATAACGGAAGTTTTTTGTGTTGATTGAAATCATTTTCTCTTTATAGTACGTTATCTATAATAGGGGCGTCCATATGTACCGGTTTTCTTAGAGAGAATCGTGCCCGCACAAGGAGGAAGAATTTTTGACGCGTGAAAATGAATTACTGCATCGGATTAAAAAGGGAGATACTTCGTGTTGGGAAGAGCTTGTATCAATGTATTACGAAGAGATTCTTAGATATTGTATCTATCATTCACCGGATATGGAGGCGGCGCAGGATGCGGTACAGGAAACATTTCTCAAGGTAATCCGATATTTTCCACGGTATCGGAACAAGGGGAAATTCCGTGGATTCCTGTACAAAGTGGCATCTAATACCTGCACGGACCTGTGGCGGCAGAGAAAAGCCGTGGAGCTGCCAAAGGATATGGAATTCCTGGAGACGGGATTTGCCAGATCGGAATCCCAGGTGAATTTCCAGTATATGGTGCGCAAGCTCCCGGAAGAGCTGAGGGAGATTGTGTATCTTAAGTTTGCTCAGGAGCTGACTCTTAGGGAGATCGCCATGGTGACGGAACTGCCCATGCGGACGGTGCAGTCAAGACTGCGGAGGGCATTGAAGATGATGAGACATGAGATGGAAAGAGAGGTGTGAGGGATGAAGAGGAAAATGTATGAGGAGCTTAGGGAGGCTTTGCAAATTGATACGGCGCAATGTCAAAAAGCTTTGAACAGAGGAGTTTCTGAACAGGAAACAGATGCGTGGACCCATAAAGAACAACTCCTGATGTCGGTAAGGAATATGGAGTCTGTAAAGCCTACAAAGGAAAGGATCGGATTCTTGGAATTCATGGTACGGCAGATCCCCTTTATAGGAAAGCCGCTGTGGATCACTCAGGGTATAGCTGCGTTTGCCGTGTTCGGAATGTTGTATCTTGCCCCGAACGATATTAGCATACGCCATATCCCGCTTTTTGTGGGAACTCTGGCGGTTATGCAGGTGATGGCTTCCGTCCCGCCTTTGTTAATGTCGTACCGTTACCAGATGTATGAGATTGAGCTGGTGTCTCGGATGTCGTTTCCAAGGCTGCTTATGGCGAAAATGGCGCTTCTGTCAATCGAATACATGGCGGTTTTTGTGTTTTGCGTGGTTTTGTCGACCGGCATAGCCGGGGTGTCGGCGGTCAGGGTGTCTTTGCATTTCCTGCTCCCCTTGTTTGCAGCGTGTACCGGATGCATACAGATTATCAGGTATACGGGCGAATGGGACGAAGTGTCTCAAAGAGTCGGAGCTTGCGAGGGATTCTGTACCTGTCTTGTCGCAGCGCTGGCCGTTCTTTATAAAATGAAGCCGGTTATTTATGATAATACCGGATTGTGGACGATACTCATAGTATGCATTTTTCCGCTGTTGATTCGGTCAGTTTGCATGTGGGTAAAGGAGAGCGAGGAGGTGGCTGACAAAGCCGCCGCCGCAGAATAGATATATGAAATGGAGGAGAATTACATGGAACTGGAAATCTGTGGAATCACAAAACAATATAAGGATAAACGCGCCGTTGACGATGTTACGCTGACTCTTACACCGGGCGTATGGGGACTTTTGGGGGCGAACGGCGCGGGGAAGACGACTCTGATGCGTATGATTGCCGGAATTCAGCGCCCTACGTCGGGATGCGTCAGGTATGACGGAATTGAGATTGGAGATTTGAAGGAGGCGTACAGGGACATCTTTGGATATCTGCCTCAGGAATTCGGATTCTATTCGGGCTTTAGCGTACAGGATTATCTGGAATATATCGCGGCGTTAAAGGGGCTGACAAAGGCTGAGACGAAGGAGCGGATCCGGACGCTTCTAGACCGGGTATCCCTTACTAAGGTCAGGAAAAAGAAGATTTCTAAGCTTTCCGGAGGTATGAAGAGGAGGGTGGGGATTGCCCAGGCGCTGCTCAATGAGCCGCAGGTGCTGGTGTTGGACGAGCCTACCAGCGGACTGGACCCGGGAGAACGTGTGAAGTTCCGGAATCTGCTGTCAGAATTTGCCCATAACAGGATTGTGCTCATTTCTACGCATATCGTGTCGGATATTGAGTATATCGCCACCTGTAACGCGATCATGAAAGGCGGGAAAATTATTGCGACGGGAAAGACGGAAGAGCTGGTTAAGATGGTGGCCGGAAAGGTCTGGTCAGCCGACATTGACGGCGGGGAGCTTGGCGTTTATGAGCGGCAGGTTCCTATGGTAAACGTCTATAATGAAGAAAATGGAAAGGTGAAAGTAAGATATCTTGCTGAGACGGATGTTATTCCCGGTTCTGTGAGCGAGGAGCCGCGGATGGAGGATCTTTATCTGTGGTTGTTCCCGGAAGGCTCCGAGAAGGAGTAGCAAGTTTTTTGCATGTCACGGATATGTATATTTATCTGGACAGAGCGAAGGGATTCTGACAGAGTTGCTGAAAGAGAGGAGATTTATCCGGACAGAGCAAGGGGTTCGGAAGGATTTGCTGAAAGAGAGGAGATTTATCCGGACAGAGCGAAAGGATTCTGACATAGTTGCTGAAAGAGAGGAGAGATGATAGATGAGAAGATTAATATATTTGGAATTAAAACGAGTGGTCACCACCAGATCTACATGGGCGCTGCTTGCGATACTTCTGATTTTGTCGGCCGTGATGGCATATTTCCCGATCTCTTTTGTGAAAACAGAGGAGATAGATGAACAGGGGAATATAAGCCTGCTGAAAGGAAAAGCCGCAATCGAGAGCCTGAAACAGAAAGAAAGGGAGATAAACGGAGAGATTACGGAGGAAAAGATCCGGCAGGCGATCCTTGTGTTTCAGGAATGTTACCGGGAGTATGGGGCGATATTTCCGCCGGATATGCCGCCGGAGGAGTATATCCGAAGGATTGAGCCGGTTTATCCGGTATTGGAGATGGCGGCTAGAGTGTTGGCTCCGGAGGGCGTCAGTCTATACGTCATGACGGACGAGGATCTTTCGCCGGAGGATGCGTCCCGGTTTTATGAACTGTATCGGGAGAGACTGGCTATGGAAGGGAAAACGGACGGCGAGCAGCAGAAGATCAGGGAATTGAGTCAGGATATCAAGATGCCGTTTACCTATGTCTCAGGATGTGAGTTCGCGTCTTTTGAATATCTGACGCTGTATGCTCTGCTTATGATGCTGACATTCGTGGTTATTATTTCCCCTATTTTTTCGGCTGAATACCAAACGGGGGCGGACAGTATCCTTCGATGTACGAAATATGGAAGGGCTCATCTGGCTATTGCGAAGATTGTGACGGCGGTTCTGGTGTATGCGGCGGTGTTTATGGCCGGAACGGGAGTGTTTCTTCTGATCACGAATCTGACATTTGGCGTGGAAGGGCTTGGGACGTCTGTGCAGATCATGTGGGGCTTCTTCAATATTCCGGCGTTTACGGCGGGCCAGACTCAGGCTGCGGTGACGGCAGGGTATTTTCTGACCATTCTTGCCGTGGTAAGTTGTACGCTGTTTCTGTCGGCAAGATGCAAGAATGTTCAGGATTCCCTGAAGATCGGGATACTGATCGGGCTGCTGCCGATCGTCATCAACTTGATATCGGCGGCGAATGTGGCGGAGATTGTACGGTGTATTCTGCCGTCCGGTGGAATCGGGTTTACCAACGCCTTTTTATTTGAACTATTGGAAACGAATTTTGTTCATGTGGGGCCGGCGGCCGTCTGGACGCCCTATCTGGTTATTGGCGCGGCTGCGGTTGAGATTCCGCTGTTTTTGATTCTGACAGTGAGGGTTTACTGCAGGCGAGAGAGCGTGTAGGGCATTTGTACGGTATCAATAGTTCGGCTTCTTGTAAGACCGCAATAAAATCTTAATAACTGTTCATGTTATCTTAGGAAAAAATCAACGGAATAGCAAAGTATAAAAAGGGAGGATCTATTATTATGATATACAAGAAGTCAACAAGGAGGAAAAAGTGAAATGGATGATCTCAAAGTAAAAAAGGCGGGCGGGACGATCGCGGTATTCTTCGGCGGTTGTTCCACTGAGTATGAAGTTTCTCTGCAATCGGCATGTTCCGTGATTCAAAATATGAATTTAGATAAATATAATCTGATCTTGGTAGGGATTGACCGCAATACGGGAAAATGGTTCTGGTATCGGGGAGAGGTCGAGGCGATCGCGAGGGACTGCTGGCAGAATGAAAAGGATTGTACGCCGGTATTTCCGTCTGTCGACCGAAACGTTCACGGCATCTGTTATCCGGACGGAACGGAATTAAAGACCATTTCTTTGGATGGGGCGCTGCCGATTTTGCACGGGAAGAACGGGGAGGACGGAACGCTTCAGGGACTGCTGGAATTGATGAAAGTTCCTGTGATCGGGTGCGGCATGCTGTCGTCGGCTCTATGTATGGATAAGGAACTGGCTCACCGGATCGTCCGGATGGGAGGAATCAAGACGGCAGGGTCCGCCCTGCTTGAGGATTGCGGGGAGGACGTTTCTTTAGAGGAAAGCGGAGGAATCTATGAGAAAGCGAGAGAGTTAGGATATCCCTTATTCGTGAAACCGGTCCGCTCCGGCTCTTCTTTTGGAATTACGAAGGTGCAGTGCGAGGAGCAGCTTCTTCCTGCGGTTCGGGAAGCCTTTCGGCATGATTCCGCGGTGATCCTTGAAGAGATGATAGGCGGTTTCGAGGTGGGATGCGCGGTTCTTGGGACGAAGGAAGTGATCATCGGAGAGGTGGACGAGATTGAGCTGTCAGACGGTTTCTTTGATTATGCGGAGAAATATACGCTGAAAACTTCCGCTATCCATGTTCCGGCGCGGATTACGGAGGAGAAATCCCGGGAGATTAAGGAGACGGCGTTTAGGATCTATCGGATGCTTAAGTGTACCGGCTTTGCGAGGGTAGACATGTTCCTTACGCAGGAGGGCGAGATTTATTTTAACGAGGTGAATACGATTCCGGGCTTCACCTCCCACAGCCGTTATCCGAATATGCTAAAGGCGGCGGGAATGGAGTTTGGAGAAGTGATCGAGCGTATTCTTGAAAACGGGCGGCAGATATGAAGGACGGATATAGGTTGGAGGGATGAAGATGGGAAATCTTGTATTAACGAATGAAGATACATATAGCGGCAGCCTGATACTGGTAACGCCGGACATTCCTTTGCAAACCTTCCCTGAGAGGTCCGATCTGCAGCCAGTACCGGACAGACAGGGAAGGAGAGCGGGCTTTGGCGATACCGTTTGGATCCGGAAACAGGCGGCCGCGGCGTTGAAGGAATTGCTTGCGGACGTAGGCTGTAAGGATGAAATCACGGCGGTCAGCGGATTCCGGACACAGAGGGAACAGCGGGAGATCTGGGATGATTCTATGGCAAAAAACGGGGAAATATTTACCAGAAAATTCGTCGCGGTTCCGGGACACAGCGAGCATCAAAGCGGGTATGCGGTAGATCTGGCGGAGAACGTAAAAGAGATTGATTTCATCTGCCCTAATTTCCCCCGCAGCGGGATCTTTCAGAAATTTCGGGAGAGGATGCCGTATTTCGGTTTTATAGAGCGCTATCCGTCCGGAAAAGAAAAGATTACGGGGATCGGGGCCGAGCCATGGCATTTTCGTTATGTAGGCTATCCCCATTCCGTAATTATGGCTGACAGAGGCATGGCTCTGGAAGAATATATCGAATTATTGAAAAATGATACGGCATGGGGGCGTCCCTATATTTTCAGGGACGGCGGAAACTGGGTTGAGATTTCCTGCATTTCTTTGGCCCAAAAGTCAGAGACGGTTCTTGAGCTGCCGGAAGCGGCGGGGTATCAGGTTTCGGGAACCAATGAAGGCTGCGCCGTAGTCTGCCTGTGGAGGAAAACCGCATGAGAAATGAGGAGCGACCTCCGTATTCTGGCTGTGATGAGAAGGCTCGTCCGGCAAGGTCAGCCGGAATTGATTATTTCCGGATGGCAGCAGCCTTTATGGTAATCGCAATCCATATCGCGCCGTTTTCCGGGTGGAATCAAGAGATTGATTTCCTGCTGACCTACTGCCTTGGAAGAACTGCCGTACCGTTTTTCTTCATGACCACCGGATACTTCGTTCTTGCGCCTTATGTGAAAAGCGGGTTTCGTAAAAAGCGTTCTTTTGGGAAGTATATGGTGAAGAATACGGTATTGTATTTGGCTGCTGCGGTTCTGTATCTGCCGCTTACTATTTACTCCGGCAATCTGCCAAAGAATGTGGGGGAATGGGGAAAGGCGCTTGTGTTTGACGGAACGTTTTATCATCTGTGGTATTTTCCCGCCGTCCTGCTTGGCTGTCTGCTGGTCGTTTGGATGCTTGGCAGCGGCCGCAGTCTTCGGTTTTCTGCCGGGGCAGCGGCGGCGTATGCGGCGGCGTCCTACTTAATCGGCCTCTTTGGCGACAGCTATTACGGGGCGGTTAAGGGGACGCCTTGGATAAAGGCTGTGTACGGCGCGATCTTTCAGGTCAGCAGCTTTACACGGAACGGCATATTTTTTGCTCCTATTTTTCTTATGATGGGGGTTGGAATCGCTTTGACGAGGAGAAGGCTCCCGAAGAAGATATGTGTATGGGGATTGACGCTGTCGCTGGTCTTACTGATGGGAGAGGGGCTGCTTACGTACGGCTTGAAATGGCAGAGGCATAATAGTATGTATTTTTTCCTGGCGCCGGCAATGTATTTTCTGTTTCAGCTATTACTGATGATTCCGGGGAAGGCTCCCGCCTTTTGCAGAAAATATTCCCTGATCCTTTATGTGGTTCATCCGGCTGTGATCGTGATACTGCGCGGGCTTGCGCAGATACTTGGACTTACGGAGTTCTTGGTTGACAATACTTTTGTCCAGTATATTACGGTATGCCTTGGAACCCTTTTGGCGGCGTACTTATATATGGAACTTAAAGAGAGGGTTGTGTCGTTTGTTAAATAGATTTTATTCGACGGATTTCTTATGGCGGCAGAAGAAGAGGAGGACGGTATGTGTGTAAAAAGTGATTATTACCAAAAAGGGCGGGCATGGGTTGAATTAAATATGGAAAATCTGGCTCATAATGTGAGACAATTTCAGAAACTCCTGCCGGATTGCTGCACACTGATGCCGGCGGTCAAGGCAAATGCTTACGGACATGGCGTTAAAGGAGTTGGAAGAGTTTTGTCTGAGATGGGGATTCAGGATTATTGCGTGGCTTCGGCCAGCGAGGCCGTAAAGCTTCGGCAGTCCGGGATTAAGGGGCAGATTTTGATTCTGGGATATACGCCGCCCTGCCAGTTTCATGAACTTGTGCAGTATCGGCTGACACAGACGGTAGTGGATCTGCCCTATGCCAGATTATTAAACGATTATGGACATCCGGTCTGCGTCCATGTGGGGATTGATACGGGGATGCATCGTTTGGGCGTGCGCAGTGAAGAGATTGATCATATCTGTGCAGTCTGGGAGCTGGAACATCTGAAAATTACGGGGGTATATTCACATCTTTGCGCGTCGGACGGCAATTCTGAGAAGGAGATTGCATTTACCAGAAAACAGATTGCAGAATTTCAAGCGGTGGTGGATGCCTTGCACAGGAGGGGGATCAGGGGATTTCGGACACATTTGCAGGGAAGCTATGGGGTGCTGAATTATCCGGAGCTTGAGTTTGATTATGCGAGGGTGGGGATTGCCCTATATGGGGTTCTTAGTATGCCGGGGGAACGGATTGCGGCGGAGGTGGAGCTTAGGCCGGTGTTATCTCTGAAAGCCAGGGTTACTTGCGTGAAGGTACTTCATGAGAATGAGGCGGCGGGCTATGGGCTTGCATTTAAGGCAGAGAGAGATATGGTGATTGCCGTGGTTTCTATTGGTTATGCGGACGGGATTCCCAGAGAGTTGTCTAACAAAGGGTATGCGCTGGTGAACGGCTGCTGGGCGAATGTGATTGGGCGCGTATGTATGGACCAGCTGCTGTTGGATGTGACGGGGATTCCCGAGGTGCATGCCGGGGATGAAGTGGTTTTTATTGGGAGAAGCGGGGGAAAGGAGATTCAGGCATGCGAAATGGCAGGAAGCGCGGGAACGATTTCTAATGAGATCTTGAGCAGGCTTGGGGAGAGGCTTGGTCGGGTGTATGTGTAGGAAGACGAAAAGATTGTGATGTCAGTAGGGAAGAGGTTGCTGGTATGACAGTCTTTTTTGTTAAGCAGTGTGTGGGAATTTGTTGAAATAAATTATGAGAACTGAAATTTTTCGCAGAGTAATCTACTCTAAGATTTTTTTCCAAATAGCATATCTATTATAACTATCTTAGTTGAATAATTCAATACCTAAATTTCTTTTAGAGAGTTTTTGTCAATATTTACTACAAGTTATACGTAAATAATTAGAAGACATCTGATATAAATTCGCACTATTTAAGATGGTGCGAATTTATATTCTGTATTTTGTTTGATTTTTCTTTCAATATCTCTAGCAAATAATTTTATATTTTTCGCAGAGTAGATTACTCTGCGAAGGATGTGGTTGTTATTTGGTATTTGCTTTTTTGCCATAAACAGAATGAATGGAATACATTAGATATCTGCAGACAGCATCTATCTAAGCGAGCCTTGCTCAATGCCTTTGTCCTTACTTATGACAGGATGCGCAGGTTTCAGGGAGAGTGGCATGTGGAGAAACAGTTGATGTTTCCGGCAGGCGTGTTCCTGGAAAGCGATGATGAAGCGTCATTGATGGAGGAGATTAGGCAGTATAGAGGAAAAGCAAAGCCGGACACGGTGTTTAAGGCCCTGGCTCCTGTAAAGAAAAGTGAGGAAATATTTCTTAAGTCTCTCTGCGGGGAAGGGCTTCATCTCAGTATGTCGAAGGGTGTGATTCAGGATGGGATTACTCAGATTACACAAGGGCCGCTTCGGGGAATGGAAGAGAGAATATGCCAAATTGACAGACATAAGAGGCTTGCGAGGCTTGCGGTTCCGCAGAGTATTTCCCTTAAGAAGAATTTAACAGGAAATATGACGTCTGAAAGTTCCGTTTTAGGGAGTGTTCCGGTAGGACTTGAGATTATAGAGAAAAGTTAGAAATATCCAAATACAAGATTCTGATAAGGATGTAATGAACATGAAAAATATCTCAAACAAATTCTTAAAAGATCCCAGATTTTCAGGCATTGAGCCATTTGAGAATAAACTGTGGCTTTCAAGCCCTACCATGCATGGGGAAGAACTGAAATGGGTGGAAGAGGCTATATCCACAAATTGGGTGTCGACCATGGGGAGGTCGATCCAAAGAGTCGAAGAACAGATCTGCGAAATGGTCGGTGTTAAGTACGCTGTGGGACTCTCCTGCGGAACTGCGGCGCTCCATTTGGCTGTGAAGCTCCTTGGCGAACGCCTCTATGGTCAGCCTAGAGTTGGACACGGAACGTTGGAAGGACGCAAGGTATTCTGCTCTGACATGACCTTCGATGCCACGGTGAATCCTGTGGCTTATGAGGGCGGCGAAATGGTTTTCATCGATACGGAGTACGACACTTGGAATATGGATCCGGCTGCACTGGAACGAGCGTTTGATATATACCCGGATGTGAAACTGATTGTAGCGGCTCACCTCTATGGTACGCCGGGGAAAATTGACGAGATCAGAGCCATAGCGGACAAACACGGGGCGTTGATTCTGGAGGATGCGGCGGAATCACTGGGGGCTGCATATAAGGGCGTTCAGACCGGCACTTTTGGAGACGTGGCGGCGATCAGTTTTAACGGGAATAAGATAGTGACCGGAAGCTCTGGCGGAGCTGTGTTGGCGGATAGACCGGAGGATGCGGATAAGATCCGAAAGTGGAGTACACAGAGCAGGGAAGACGCTCCATGGTATCTTCATGAGGAGCTTGGCTACAACTATCGGATGAGCAATATCATTGCCGGGGTGGTTAGAGGGCAGATGCCGTATTTGGAAGAGCATATTGGGCAAAAAGCCGCCATCTACCGTAGATATGAAGAAGGGTTCAAAGATTTGCCTGTGAGGATGAATCCGTATGATGCTGCAAAGTCGAATCCAAACTTCTGGCTCAGCTGCATGATTATCGACGAGGACGCAATGTGTCCGCAGGTCAGAGGCGAGAAGGATGCATTGTATATCAGTGAGTCCAAAAAGAGCTGTCCAACAGAAATTCTGGAAGCGTTGAGCGCTTTCAATGCGGAAGGCCGACCGATTTGGCGGCCCATGCATATGCAGCCGGTTTACCGAATGAACCCGTTTGTGACGAGGGACGGGAACGGGAGGGGCCAAAGCAATGCTTACATAAGTGAGACTGGGCTGGTTGATGTTGGGGCGGATATCTTTGAAAGGGGACTTTGTCTGCCAAGTGATAACAAGATGACGGCAAAGCAGCAGGATGTGGTAATTGAGATAGTGAAAAGGTGTTTTGAGTAGAGGGGATGGATGATGCAGCAGACACAGGTAAATAAATCAGCCGCGCAGATTCATCCCGTACAAGCAGAACGAAAATGCGGGTTTTATGAGAAGTATATCAAACGGTTGTTTGACATCATTTGCTCTCTGGCTGCAATCATCGTGTTTGGCTGGCTGTATATCGTTGTGGCTGCCTTGGTTCGTATCAAACTTGGTTCTCCTATTCTTTTCAAACAGCCCCGTCCCGGAAAGGTTGATCCGAAGACAGGGCGGGAAAGCATTTTCTATATGTACAAGTTTCGTTCCATGTCTGATGAAAGAGATGAGAACGGAAATCTTCTGCCGGACGAGGTTCGGCTGGGCGGTTTCGGAAAGGCTCTCAGGGCGGCTTCGTTGGACGAATTGCCGGAGGCGTTTAATATCCTGAAAGGAGATATGAGTGTGATAGGTCCTCGTCCACAGCTTGTCCGGGATATGGTTTTCATGACGGATGAACAGCGGAAACGGCACATGGTCAGACCGGGATTGAGCGGGTTGGCGCAGACCAGAGGGCGTAACGCCCTATCCTGGGATAGAAAGTTAGCTGCTGACCTTGAGTATATAGCGCATATTACCTTTATTGGCGATTTAAAAATCATTATAGATACTGTAAAACAGGTATTCTTCAAAGATAAAGGTATTAAGGATTCTGATGTGGATGAAGTGGATATTACGGATGACTTTGGTGATTATCTGCTGAAAGTGGGCAGAGTCAGCAAAGAGGTATACGACGAGAAGATGAATGAAGCAAAAGAATTATTTTTAGATAATTAATGTAGGAGATTGTGCAATGGACAAATGCATTGATTTTAAACCCATATATCTTCCGGAAAATAAAGGGCTTGGAAATGCTCTGCGAGAAGCTGTGAAAAATTGCACATATAGTTTAATTGCGAGAATGGATAGTGATGACATTTCTGCACCAGATCGATTTGAGTTACAGCTGAATCAATTTTCTCAGAATTATTCGTTAGATATAGTCGGCGGAAACATTACAGAGTTTGTGGGAGAACCAAATAACATCACGGGGCGGAGAGCAGTTTTAAGTACAGACTCGGAAATAAAGAAAGATATGAGAAAGCGATGTGCGATGAATCATATGGCGGTGATGTATAAAAAATGCTCCGTTCAGAATGCAGGCGGCTATTTAGATTGGCCTTGGAATGAAGATTATTATCTCTGGATCCGGATGATTGAAAGAGGATGTACTTTTGGAAATATACAAGCCAATCTTGTGAATGTAAGAACGGGCGATGCAATGAGTGCTCGTAGAGGTGGTTGGAAGTATTTTAAAAGTGAGGAAAGATTGCAGCGATATATGCTTAGTAAGCAAATGATCAGCTTTTCCCGGTATTTATACAATGTAGCAATTAGATTTGCCGGAGAGGTTGTAGCTACAAACAGCATGAGAAGCCGACTTTTTAAATTTACAAGAAAAGAGTATGTTCCGGATAATTCGAAAATAGAAAGCAAAGATAATATTTGTGGATCGAAAAAAAAGGATTACCCTCCGTTTTCTGTGTCAATGTGCGTATACGGAGGAGATAAAGCGGAATGGTTTGATACGGCGCTTGGCAGCGTGATTGACCAGACCGTTCCACCCGATGAGATTGTGCTGGTTGTGGATGGAGCAATCCCCGAAAGCATCCAACTTGTGATAGATAAATATATCTCTTTATGTAATGCGGGGGGGGGGTAAAGTTCATAATCATTAAGTTGGAGAAAAATTCCGGACATGGAATCGCACGCAGAATCGGTTTGGAGAATTGTACAAATGAGTTTATTGCACTGATGGATTCAGATGATATTTCCGTTTCGGATCGGTTTGAAAAGCAGTTGTCCTATTTTGAACAGAATTGTGAGCTTGCAATAGTTGGAGGAAATATTTGTGAATTTGTCGGAACCTCAGATAACTGTGTCGGTAAAAGAATTGTGCCGGAATCAGACTCAGATATAAAAGCTTATATGAAAAAACGCTGTCCTATGAATCAGGTGACGGTGATGTTTCGTAAAGAGGCAGTTCAAGATGCAGGAGGGTATCTTGACTGGTATTGTAATGAGGACTATTATCTTTGGATTCGTATGTCTCTGAATAACCAGAAGTTCGCAAATATTCCGGAGATTCTTGTGAATGTCCGCGTGGGGAAGGATATGTACGCCAGACGAGGCGGCGGCAAGTATTTAAAGAGTGAGATAGGAATCCAGAAGTTCATGCTTGAAAAAGGCTTAATTGATAAACAGACGTATATCAGTAACTGCGTTAAAAGGTTTATTCTGCAGAAAGCATTACCTAACAGCATAAGAGGCTGGGTGTTTAAGAAATTTGCAAGAAGTTGAGAGGAATAAGGTGACTAGATGATAAAGCTGAGCTACATCCTGGACAGAATAAGAGATGTGAAACCATCGGACTATTTGTCCGTATTTCCAATGACAGCAGCATTTCTTATGAAGCCATTTTATAAGAAAAAATATGCAGGCGCTTGGCTTGTTTGTGAAGAGCCTGCGGAGGCTAGGGACAACGGTTATCATTTCTTTAAATATATGTGTGAGAAACAACCTCAACAAAAGTGCTTCTATGCCATTAAGCAAAAATCTGTGGATGCCAAAAAGCTTTGGGAGTTAGGGGAGACAATAGAATATGGCAGCATACGGCATTGGCTGGCTTATTTTCTTTGTGAGTATAACATCAGCTCACAGAAGGGTGGAAAGCCCAATGCACCAATGTGTGCGTTCATGGAGATGAATGGAATATTTAAGCCGCAAAATGTATTTTTACAACATGGAATAACGAAAGATCACGCTAAATGGTTGTATGCAGATAAGTGCAAATTTAAATACTTTATAACAGCAGCGATTCCGGAAGATCAGATGATAAGGGAAGATTATGGCTACCCCGAAGGCATAGTGCAGCTGACCGGATTCCCCAGATACGATGCTTTGGATTCAACAGATACGAAAAAGAATCGTGTTTTGATAATGCCGACATGGAGATATTGGTTCAACCTAAAATCCAAAGGCGGAGACGATGTAAAGGAGGACTTCCTTCAGTCTGATTACTTAAAAAAATGGCTTGCTTTTCTTAACGATCAAGCGTTAGAAGAACTAGCGGATAAATACAATTTAGAAATCATTTTTTTTCTTCATAGAAATATGCAAAGATATATAGCGGCATTTAGTGGAGTAAAAAAACATATCAATATTGCATCGTGGAAGAAATATGACATTCAAAAACTTATAAGAACTTCTGCGATTATGGTTACGGATTATTCAAGCGTGTATTTTGATATGATATACATGGAAAAGCCCATATTATTCTATCAATTTGATGAAGTAGAATATCGCAAATATCAGTATCAAGAGGGGTGGTTCGACTACCATAATAATGTATTCAGCGATTCTTATTCCGAAAAAGACGAACTGATAAATAAACTGAAGGATTTTGCTGAAAATAAATTTATTGTTGATGATAATTACATAGATGGCTGCAGGGCAATATTCAAATATTTAGACACAAATAATTCAAAACGGATTTATGAATTGCTTAGTAGGCATTAATTAAGGAGAGAAAAGGAATGGGTGTATTACTGAGCATTATTATCCCGATGTATAATGCAGAATCGTATATTAAGGATGCTCTGGATTCTGCTTTATTGGGTATAGATGACAGCGTGGAAGTAATTGTTGTTGATGATGGAAGCAAGGATCAATCTTATAAAGTATGCGCAGACTACGGGGACAAACGAGTTCGTTTGCTGCGGCAAGAAAACAGTGGGGCGCCTGCGGCACGTAATAAAGGGTTGAGTGAAGCAAAAGGCGAGTATGTACAGTTTTTTGATGCGGATGATTTTTATGCCAAAGGAGCAGTAAATAGAATCCTTGCTGAGATTCGAAAATCCAAACATGATTGCTATATTGGTAATTTTTATCGATTTGACGGCAATGAGTCGCAATTGGAGTATAAAGATCTTAAATGGATAAATTCCTTGTTTGATCTTTATATGTTCACACCTTCACCTAACAGCAAAGTATTTAAGAAAGCCATATTGGAAGAAAATGGTATTTTCTTTGAAAAAATCCGTTTAGCTCAAGATCTTAATTTCTATTTAAAATTTTTAGGGATTTCACATGATGTAAAGATAGTTGAGTATCCTTTTTTTCATTACAGATATGTCAACCAAAGTATCAGCCATGTAACGGATGATCGTATTCTTGATATAGAAAAATCAATAGAGTTTGCTGTTGATTTTTACAAATCTCACAACGCAGGTAAAGAATGTTGCTCTTATGCATACTTGACTGGTGTAAAGCACACAAATTATCAGCTTGAAAAACTAATTTATGTTAATGACCGGGAAATAATAGAAACACTTCTTCCCAAGATCGAAGAGATATGGAATGTTTTTTACGGTAAGTCAACTATTTCATGCGATAAATTTAAATATTATAAAAAGAAATGGATCGATGCTGTAATACAGCTTACATATAGAACCAAGGTAAAAAAACATTTACAACAATTAAGAAAAGCGGAGAAAAGATGAAGGACATTTTTCTACTACTATATATAGCGTTTGTTTTCCTTATGTTATATACCGTATACAGATTGATAAACAAAGGGAAATCGAGAGAGGCCTTAGTTGGCTTGTTTATGACGTTTACGATAGTCCCGGATTTTATCATTCTTGATGCATATGGAATACCAGGGACATTTGTTTTAGTGTTTTTATTTATGTGCTTGATTCCCATTGCGGGAATTATCAAAGATCATACTCTAAGAATACGCAAGGGAGACGGCTTGCTTCTTATTATGCTTGCGGTAATACTGGTTTATGCTCTCTGTACAAAATATGTCATGGGAGTTACAACGGATTATTATGGAATCAAACTCTTTGGGTTTATCTATACGCTGATTATTCCAATGATCGTAATCATGCATTACCGGGAAACAATTATTAAATCATACGATCTTTGGAAACCGATTCTCATTTATGCAATAATGGCATATGCGTTTAAGAATTATTTTTTAGCCGGTATTCTTGGATTTAGGGAAACATATCTGCTGAATTACGCGGAACTCAAAAATGTTATATTTGCAGCTCAAATTTTGGCTGTTGGCGCTGTCATCTGTATATGTGATCTTTTGAGAAAATATGATTTAAAGACGTTGATCTATCTTGCGCTTCTGCTATTGCAGATTTTATTGTTTGAGAGCAGAGGACCTATTCTTTCTGTTGCGGCGGCAGCTTTTATTATGTGGTGGTTTAAATCCGCAAAGGATAACTTGAAAAAATATATTAATTCAGGGATGTTAATTGGCGTTTCCGTATTTATTTTAATAGCCGTATTGGGCTTTAAATACCTTTGGGATGCAGGTTATCTTGAGCGTATAGTATTAAAGATGAATATGCTAAGAACCGGTGAAAGGATTGAAACAAGATATTTCCTATACCCGATTACAATACAGGCTATAAAGGAGCATTTGCCATGGGGAGTGGGATTTGGAAATTCCAAAATTGGAGTTATGAGTATCAATAGCTATTTCAATAATAACTATCCACATAATATTATACTTGAAATGCTATTGGAAGAAGGATTGTTTATCACAATTCCCATACTCATAATATTTATGAAATGGTTTGGTTCAATATTGACAAAGAAAAGATATACGAATCATACGTTGTTATTTTTTGCGCTCTATGTTTTTTCATTTATTAGCGCAATGTTTTCAGGAGATTTGGTCGGTAATAGTAATCTGTTTTTCTTTGGTTACTTGGCGTATTTTTCGAATTTGATGACTAAAAATGAATCTGCAATGGAGATGATTCAAGAATCTGCCGGAGGTTATTTATGAGCGATAATGTGTTAGTGAGTGTCGTGATTCCAACATATAACAGGTATAAGTATTTGAAGGGAGCGATATCCACATTCGCAAATGTGGAAAGTGATGAGATTGAATTTGTAATCCAAGATAATACGGAAGACAATTCTGAGATTTTAGGATTCCTGAAAGATTACGATGATAAAAGGATCAAATATTTTCATAAATCAGAACATATTTCTGTTGTTGAAAATTCAAACATGGCAATTGAAAATTCAAAAGGTGAATATGTGATTTTCATAGGCGACGACGACACAGTGTGCAGTTCGCTTGTTCAAGCCGCAAAGTTCTGCAGAAAGCATGAGATTGACACATGCATTTCGGAACTCCCCGGTTTTAACTGGCCTGATATGCAGTTTAAGGGGCGCGAGACTCAAGCTAATCTATTCTTGACAAAGAAAATTTCAGGTAAAGTCAGGAGAATAAACACAGAAAAACAAGTCCGATTTGCGCTGAAATATGCTGATGGTATACCGGAAGATATGCCTAGAGTATACCACGGACTAACTTCAAGAAAATGCCTGGATCAGATTAAGGAAAAGACAGGTTCATACTTTCCGGGACCGTCTCCGGATATGGCAAGTTCGTTGGCAATTTCACTATTTGCAAGAAAAGCCGTATACATTAGTGATTATTTGATGGTTTCCGGATATGGATTTAAAAGCGCAAGAGGCGAGGGAAACAGACAAGCACATTATGGAAAAATAAGTGAAAAACCCTGGCTGCCAAAGGATACGGAGGAAAAATGGGATAAGGAGATTCCCAGGATCTTTTCGGGAGAAACAATTATCGCAGAGTCACTTTCAAGATGTCTCCGCGCTTTAGGCAGAGAGGATTTGCTTAAAAGATATTCTTATGGGATTTTATATGCTGTTTTCTTTGTGAGACACGCCGAAGCAAGAGGGTATATGCTTTACTTTTTGATAAAAAAACCTGTGAGAGTTCTAAAATTTTTTGCAGGAATAATAAAAAGAAAACAATATATTCGGTATTATCAAAAAACTCATACAGGGAAAAACTACAAAGAATTTAACGGTGTAAGCACTTTAGCTGATGCACAACGGATTGTCTATGATGAGAGGAAAAAGATTGTTGAATATTCATTCAAATAGTGGGAGCAAGGATTACTGATGCGGAGATTAGAAGTTAATACATTTTCAAATATTGTCTCCAAGTTATGGAGCACTATTTCCATCTATTTATTTGTTCCGCTTTATATTAGATATCTTGGAGAAACGGCATATGGCCTTGTTTCCTTTTTTGCCACATTACAGGCTGCAATGAATCTTCTTGGGCTTGGTCTTTCGAACACATTAAGAAGAGAGTTCGCTGTTGGTGACGATCAGGAACTTAAGAATGGAACTAGAAAATATAAATTATTAAGAAGTACGGAACTGATTTATTTTGGGCTGGCAATCATTATATTTGCCATATGCGCATTTGGAAGCGGATTTATCTCGACTAATTGGTTGAATGTTGGGAATTTAGGCGAGAAACTGGTTTCCGCAGTTATTACATTGATGGGTCTAAGCATTGCATTGCAGTTCATTGCAAATTTGTATGCAGGATGCCTGTTTGGCCTTGAATTACAAGTAAGGGCTAATGCATACTGCGTCGCTTGGTCAGCGTTTAAAAGTATTGGTTCTCTATTGATTATTATTTATATAAAACAGGATCTCATCTTGTTTTATTCGTGGCACATTCTTTCAGATATTATTTATCTGATATTACTGAGAATATCTATACTCAGGAATTTGAGCTTTGAAAAAAATGATAAATGGACGTTTCATGATATCGTCAATATCAAGACGATTTTGAAATATGCTGCAGGCATACTTCTCATTTCATTTATTGCTTTGATTAACAAGCAGTTAGATAAGGTGATTATCAGCAAATATCTTACGCTTACAGAGCTTGGCGCATATAATGTGGCGACTACCTTAGGAGGCCTCACAACTATATTGCCGGCAGCTTTATATGTATCGGTGTTTCCGAGATTTACCAGCAAAGTTACCGGAAACAGCAATAATTCTAAATTAAAAAAAGAATTTCTAATAATCAACAAATTATCTAGTATTTGCATTTCCTGTATGGGTACATTCATTGCATTGTTTGCCGTGCCTTTAATATATATTTGGACTCATTCGACAATATATACTAACGCGCTTACTATTGTTGGTCCTTTGGTTGTCATGGCTATTGCAATGATTGAATATCAGGAGATATCATATGCGTTGGCGCTGGCGCATGGCAACACAAAAATAAATGTAATCGTAGGGTCAGCATTTATTCCCCTGATAGCAGCCGCCACATGGCTGGGGATAAAAAGTTTTGGGCTTATTGGTGCAGCGGTAGTATACATTGCGGCTATGACAGTCCAAACGTTTGTTTATCAATATATGGTGATAAAAAAATATATATGTGATAAACCATTAGCAATTATCTTAAAGGATACGGTGCTGCCTATATTTGTAGCATTGGCGTTTGCGATTTTCGTTCGTTATGTGATTTCGCATGTAACAGATTCTGCTATTTTTCAAGTGATTTTAGCGGTTATTTCAGGCGGGATTTCGCTATGTTTATCTTTCGGGATTTTAGCGCGTAAGGAAGTAAAGATTGTCATTGACAGATTTAAAAATAGAAGTTAGTTGGAGGTAGAGTAATGATACCATTAGTAAAACCGTATATGGCTCCAAGAGAAGAATTAATGCCCGCAATTGAAGATGTACTCTACAGCGGCTATATTGCCGAGGGAGAGGCGGCTTGGAGATTTGAAGATGGGCTGAAAGATTTCTTAGGCAATCCTAATATACTTGCGGTTCAGTCGGGAACGGCCGCATTGCATCTTGCGCTGCTCCTGTTGAATGTCGAGTCGGGCGATGAGGTAATCAGCACACCTATGACCTCCGAACCTACGAACACAGCAATTGCGATAACAGGTGCAAAGGTTGTGTGGGCGGATGTTGATCCGAATACCGGGCTGCTCGATCCGGAATCGGTGAGGAAGAAAATCACAGAACGGACGAAAGCTATCATGCTTGTCCATTATGCCGGGATGGTTTGCGACATGGACGAGTTTCATAAAATTTCCGATGAAACGGGAATCCCGATCATTGAGGATGCCGCCCACGCTTTAGGGGCAAAGTACCAGGGAAAGATGATTGGATCTAATTCTAGGTTCACTTGCTTTTCTTTTCAGGCGATCAAGCATATGACCACGGTTGACGGAGGGGCGATTGCTTTTAGTGATTCGAATGATGCGACTCCCGCTCGTAAGCTTCGGTGGTTTGGACTTGATAAGAAAGTATCCCGGCTTGAGAATGATATCGCTCGGGCAGGATATAAATATGGCATCAATAACCTGACAGGCATAATCGGACAAATCCAGTTGAAACATGCGCCGGAGGTAATAAGTAAGTACATCTCAAATGGTAAGTATTATGATGAAGCCCTTAAGGGCATTTCAGGCGTGAAACTGGTTCCGTATTATGAGCATACGGAGCCATCATATTGGCTCTACACTATGAAAGTCGAGGATAGAGAGAACTTTATCAAGATGATGGCGGGGATCGGTGTGACGGCGTCTCCGCTTCACCACAGAAGCGATACACATAGTGTATTTGCGGAATCAAGGTGCGACCTGCCAAATATGGAGGAATGGTATAGCAAGTATGTGCATATTCCTTGCGGATGGTGGGTTGATGAAGAAACGATAGGCAGGATTGTAGAGGCGATAAAGAGAGGCTGGTGAGGTAGTAACCTCGGAAAGGTACAAAAATGAAGAAGTATTATCCGAGTATACAGATACTCAGAGGTATATTTTTCCTGTTTATACTTGCCTTCCATTGTAATGTCCCATTCGCCAATTTCGGGTGGGGGGGGGTGGAAGCGTTCTTTGTAATCAGTGCATTTTTCCTTGTGCATAAGCAGTGGGGAAATGCTTCTTTGAATGTGAAGGAGCAAATCAGGCATAGGATTATCCGTTTATATCCGCCATATATTGTGGTTCTGTTTGCTGCTGCATTGTATGCGCTGCTTATGAAAACGATACCATGGGACATGGCGGCACACCTGCTGTCAGCACAGAATTATCAGTGGATGTTTAGGGGATACAAATCGCCAATGCAGCCAATGACTGCCCATACATGGACGCTGTCTATTGAAATATGGGAGGGATTGATTATGTTGATTCTCTTGAAAATGCTGACAAAAGAACGGTTTAAGTCTGCTATGTATATCATGCTTGCTGTCGGTATTGCTTATAGGCTGATAGCGATTATATGCGGGGGAAATGTTTGGATTGTTTCCTTATGCCCGATTGCCCATATTGACGCGTTTGCGTGTGGGGCATTGCTGGCAATAGGTATGAGGGAAGAGAAGGTTGGAAAGCAGATAGGGTTGATATCTGTAGTTGGCATAGCTGGCATAGTTGTATGTATTTTTGTGATGGCAAAAAGAAACGGCATGGGATTTATAGAGGGGTATAAGCTGCTCTCATCCTCGGAGAATTATTTGAAAAATTGGTATACGGGAAATATTTACGTGTTTATCTCTTTGCTTACGGTTGGTCTTGTAGGACTGCTTTGCCTGCATGATGAAAAGGTGATAAAGACGAATAAAAGTGTAAAACTGTTTGTGACTTTGGGTGATTATTCTTATGCGCTGTATTTGTTTCATTGGCCAATTCTATGTGTGATTCGGCATTTGGTGAAAAATTGGGCGGTTGGTTTCGCCGCCGCTTTTATTGTATCAGTTATCGCCGCAGTTGTTTTTAACAGACTCTATTCTGCGGCGTCTAAAAAACTGTTGGGAGGAAAAACGAATGGTTCCATTATATAAGCCATATCTGCCGGATCTGCCGGAGATGGATGCAATACTTCATTCGGGTGCATTGGCTTATGGCAATTATACAAAGAGGTTTGAGGAAAAACTACGTGATTATTTCGGGGTGTCATATTTACTTGTCACAACGAGTTTCCATCTGGCAATATCTGTGGCGTTGACTGCCATGGGTTTAAAAAACGGAGATGATATCATTGCGTCACCTATGGCCTGCTTGGCTTCTACACAGCCGTACTTATCCTACGGTCTGAATGTTTACTGGGCTGATGTGGATCCGAAAACAGGAACGCTTGATCCGGAATCTGTGGGGCAGAGGATTACAAAAGCAACAAAGGCCATCATCCATAATCATTTCTGCGGTTATCCGGGTTATATAGACGAAATCAATGGGATCGGAAGAGAACATGGCATTCCGGTAATTGACGATGGTATTGAGTGTTTTGGCTCAGAGTATCGCGGAAAGAAGATTGGAAACTGTGGAGCGGATGTGACGATTTTCTCTTTGACCGCCGTACGGTTCTGCAACTGCATCGATGGAGGTGTGGTAATTTTCAAGGATAAAGGTTTGTATGAAAAGTGTCTGATGATCCGTGATTGCGGGATTGACAGAACCAGATTCAGGGATGAGCTTGGAGAGATAAGTACGGATTGCGATATCAGTCTTGTTGGATACAGCGCGACTATGAGCAATGTGAATGGGTACATAGGGCTGTGCCAGATGGATGTTATTGATGATTTACTGAAAAAGCATCGTTTACAGGCGGAAAAGTGGAGAGGCATATATGAAGAACAGAAGTCCCTGATTCCGCTATATCGTAAGGACTGTAATCCAAACTATTGGGTTTTTGGATTATTGACGGACGATAAAGTGGGGACGATTGAGAGTTTCCGAAAGATGGGGTATTACGCGTCCGGTGTGCATATCAGAAATGATATTTATAGTGTATTCGGGAAACAAGAGGATGAGTTACCCGGTGTTGACGAGTTTTATAAAAAATTTGTGGCTGTGCCATGTGGATGGTGGATGGAATGACGGGATTGAATATGTATCTAAAACAGACAAAAGAGCTTAATGCGTATGATATGGATTCACTTACTGCTTTGAAACAGCAATACTGGAATTATAGTATTGATGAACAGAAAAAATGGTTTGGAAAAAATATCATTGCCGATGATTACCACGTCTTGATTTATCGGGGGGGGGGGATTGTGCGCATACTTAAATGCGGTCAATGTTGAAGTAGATATTAATTATTCTCAGCATAGAATGATGGGCATAGGGAATGTGTGTGTGGATGAAAAACATACGCACGAAGGAATAGGCGGCATATTAATGGCGTGCATTAACTCATTTATCAGACAGTCTTCCTCCTGCGGTATTCTGCTATGTAAAGAAAAGCTGATTCCTTTTTACGAATCCTCAAATTGGCAAGTACTTTCTCCACAACAAGTTACTATTAATGGTCAGCCATACGGGCATATAATAATGCTTTATGACCCATTGAGAATGGCGGCGGGTGAAAGTAAGCATATGATAAGCCTGTCGAGGAATTTCTAAAGGCTCTATCAATTTGAAAGCATCATTCTGTGTTTTATTTCAAATTTATAAAATATGGGGGATGCTATGAAAAAAACTATTTGTTTATCCAAGTTGGCTACAAATTTTGGCTTTGAATTTGAAGGAAAAGATATTGAATTTGATGGATTAGGATTGTGCAATCGCGAGACGTCATGTAAGTCAATGCTATCTTATGTAGTGGATAATAAATACATTGCCAACATAAAAGAAAACGAAGCGATTTCATGTCTTGTATTATCCGAAAGTTTGAAAAAATTATATTCGGAAGAAAACATTGGCAGAGATATTTCGTATATCATATCCGAAAAACCTGAAATGTGCTTTTATTCCATTCATGAGGCCTTGTGCAAATCAGGCGAATTATATGAATGTTACGACTTTGAGCCGGTTATTGGTAAGGAGTGCCGCATTGCTGAAACTGCTGTGGTTGAGAAAGGCGTTGTTATTGGAAACCATGTAACGATTGGTCATAACACAGTGGTGCGTTCGGGAAGCGTGATCGAAGATAATACTACGATAGGATGCAATACAACAATTGGTTCGGAAGGTTTCCAGCTTATTACAGATGGCAGCAATGCGCCAATGCATATTACGCATGTTGGCCGCTGTCATATCTGTTCTAATGTTTACATCGGGGATAACACATGCATTTGCAATAGCCTGTTTGAAGGCGAGACGTATGTAGGGGAAGGAGCTAAAATTGATAATCTGGTTCACATCGCCCATAATCTCTACATTGGAAATGGAGCTGTTATAACTGCCCATGTAATAACATGTGGATCTTCAATTATTGAAGATGGAGCATGGATTGCTCCCAATTCATCTATCTTAAACAGAGTGACGATTGGAAAAGGCGCGAAAGTCGGTCTGGGAAGTGTTGTAACGAGAGATGTTGTTCCATATACCGTTGTTTACGGCAGTCCGGCAAAGACTCATGAATAATATTAAGGCTGCTTAAAGGAGTGATATCAATGAATATAGGAACAGTTACCGTCATAGGCGCGACAGGTACTATGGGTGCGAATGTTGCAGGAATCTTTGCCTCATTTGGAAATGCGAAGGTTTACTGTGTCGGACGTGATATTGAAAAAGTGAAAAGAACGATTCCACGGATCGTGAAATCCGTGAGGGCGGACGCGATTGCCAGAAATCTGATTCCCGCTGACTTCTCCATGTTAGGGAAATGTGTGTCGGAGAGCGATTTGATTTTTGAGAGCAGTATAGAGGATATACAGGTTAAAACGGAAATTGCGGCTGTGGTCGGGAAAGCTATGAAGCCTCATGCCGTTTCTGGGACAGGTTCCTCCGGTTTGTCTATTCATGCAATTGCAGAGCGCTATCCAAAAGAGCTGCGGAGCCGGTTTTTCGGTATCCATATGTTCAATCCGCCGTATACGCTAAATCTTTGCGAGCTGACGCCGACGAAATACAGCGATGGCCGGCTTAAAGAAGAACTGAAGGAATATCTGGGCGGCAAACTGTACAGGACGGTTGTCGAGGTTAAGGATTCTCCTGCTTTCCTTGGTAACCGCATCGGATTTCAGTTTGTCAATGAAGCCCTCCGGTATGCGGAGAAATATAAAGACAACGGCGGAATCGACTATATCGACGCAATCCTCGGCTCTTTCACCGGGCGCGCGATGGCTCCGCTTGCCACGTCCGATTTTGTCGGCCTTGATGTTCACAAGGCGATTGTGGATAACATCTATGAAAATACACAGGATTACGCCCATGAAACCTTTGTCTTTCCGAGATATGCGGATAAGCTGGCGTCTGATGGGAAGTTAGGACGCAAGAGCGGCAAAGGACTCTATCGGCTAGTCCGTTATGATAACGGCTTAAAACGGCAGACGGTACTGGATATTGACACAGGGCTGTACAGGGATGTGATACCCTATGTATTCCCGTTTGCCGATAAGATGAAGAAATATATCGCGGAAGGCGATTATCAGAAAGCTTTTGAGCGGCTTGTGAATAACCACAGCCAGGAGGCTGATATCTGCCTTTGCTTCCTGCTGAACTATATTGTTTATTCCTTGTATGCCACGAAAGAAGTGGGCCATGACATTACAGCCGCAGATGACGTGATGGCTGCAGGATTTAACTGGTGTCCGCCTTTGGCAATGTATCAGGCATTGTCCACGGTTACGGATGTATCTGTCTTGATTCGTGAAAACATCCCGGATGTCTGTGAGAAGATAGATATTGATGGGCTTCTTGACGAAGTAAAGCCGTCAAAATATGATTACAGACCATATTTCAAATCCGGGAGGTAAGAGTAATGAGCAAGGTATACATTTTAGGTGGAGCGCAGACAGATTTCGAGCGCAACTGGACTAAAGAAGGAAAGGGAATGGCGGCGCTTCTCAAGGAAGTCATGGCAGACGGATTGGAGGATGCTAAGCTTTCCTTTGATGATATAAAACAATTGAATAAAGATAACCGTGTCTCCTGCTTTGTGGGAAATTTCATTGCAGAAAAATACACGGAGCAGGGGCATCTTGGAGCTTTTCTGACGGAGGTTGATGCGGCGTTTTATGGCGTTCCGTCGGCAAGGTACGAGGCGGCTTGTGCCAGCTCTTCCGTAGCGATAGATGCGGCGGCTACAAAGATAAGGGCAGATGAATATGATGTTGCGATTGTAGTGGGCTGGGAATTGATGAAAACCGTTGATTCGGCGGTTGGCGGCGATTTCCTTGGCAGAGCCGCCTACTACGACAGAGAAAGTAAGGGGATAGCTCTGCCGTTCCCGAAGTTATTCGGTAAGTTGGCAGACGAGACGTTGAAGAAATATTCGGAACTTGATGAAAGGCGGTACTTGGACGCACTGGCTCAGATCAGTGTCATCAATTTTGGAAACGCAAAGCGCAATCCTCTGGCACAAACCCGTAGGTGGTTCATGAGTTACGAGCAGGCAAGCGCGAGAGGTACGGACACAAACCCGCTTGTAGGCGGAAAACTGGCCGTTTCCGATTGCTCACAGGTTACGGATGGGGCGGCGGTTGCGGTATTGTGCAGCGAGAAGTTTATTGCTGAGCGGGGGATAAAGAATAAGCCGATCGTCAAGGGCTATGGACATAGGGTTGCTCCCATGCTGTTTGAGAAGAAGATGGGAAATAATGAGGGGTCTGCATATATTCTCCCATGGACAAGGCAGGCCGTATTGGACGCT
This sequence comes from uncultured Dorea sp., assembly GCA_910577685.1. GTDB lineage: Bacteria > Bacillota > Clostridia > Lachnospirales > Lachnospiraceae > Sporofaciens. The sequence continues at coordinate 26,925 of CAJTOH010000016.1, forward strand.
TACGGAAGATCGGGGATGACTGTCGAGGATATCGACGTATTTGAAACCCACGACTGCTTTACAAGTTCCGAATATGCGGCGATAAGCGCGTTCGGTCTCACGGAGCCCGGAAAAGAGTATGAAGCTGTGGAGAGCGGGCTGATTGCCTTTGATGGGAAGAAGCCGGTCAATCCGAGCGGAGGCCTGATTGGATGCGGGCATCCCGTAGGAGCGTCAGGTGCCCGTATGTTCCTTGACCTTTATAAACAGGTGACAGGAACGGCTGGCGAGTATCAAACGGCGGGCGCTAAAAATGCTTTGATGCTGAATATCGGCGGAAGCGCGACAACAAATTATGTTTATATCGTAGGGATGGAATAATTTAAACAAAAAAATCTCTCGTATAGAAAGGAAGAAAATGGGTATGGCAAAGTACAACTCACCGGAATATTTCAAGGAGAAAACCTTGATGATCACAGGAGGCACCGGCTCGTTTGGCACTACGGTGCTGAAGCGATTCTTGACATCCGAAATTGAAGAAATACGGATTTTTTCAAGAGATGAAAAGAAACAGGATGATTTGCGGCACGAACTGCAGGCAAAGTATCCGGGACACTCTGAGAAAGTCAGATTCTTTATTGGAGATGTCAGGGATTTTAATTCTATAAGGGATGCGGTTGATGGCGTGGACTTTATTTTTCATGCCGCTGCATTAAAGCAGGTTCCTTCCTGTGAGTTTTTTCCCATTGAGGCGGTGAAAACAAACGTACTTGGTACAGAAAATATGCTTAACGCTGCCATTCAGGCAAAGGTAAAGAATGTTGTCTGTCTTTCTACTGACAAGGCGGCATATCCGATCAATTCGATGGGCATTTCCAAAGCGATGATGGAGAAGGTTATCAGGGCCAATGCGTTGAGGGCTGTGGAGAAGGGCGGAACCGTTATCTCCTGTACCCGATATGGAAATGTCATGTGTTCGCGGGGGTCAATCATTCCCCTGTTTATCGATCAGATTAAAGCAGGGAAGCCAATCACAATTACCGATCCAAATATGACAAGATTCCTGATGAATTTGGATGAAGCCGTGGATCTTGTTATGTTTGCGTTTGAACATGCAAAGCCGGGGGAGCTTTTTGTGCAGAAATCCGATGCCAGCACAATCGGCGTGTTAGGACAAGCAGTCCAGAAATTGTTCGGTGACACAGGAATAAAGATTATAGGTGCACGTCATGGAGAGAAACTGTTTGAAACACTGCTGACTAATGAAGAGCGTGTCCGCTCGGAGGATATGGGCGATTATTTCCGCGTAACGCCCGATGAACGTGGATTGAACTATGATAAATTCCTTGCTACTTATGGCGCGGTAACACAGGCGGATGATGCGTATACAAGTCATAATACAACAAGGCTTGATGTTGACGGCACTGTGAAGAAGATTCTGACTACGGAGTATGTAAATGAACAACTGAACGGAAAGATTTGAAAAAATATGATGAAGAGGAGAAACGGGCGAAATGGAACTTTATAATAAGTTATTAACTCGTGATGAGAATCTGGCAGTCGTAGGACTTGGTTATGTTGGCATGCCTATTGCTCATGCCTTTGCAAAAAAAGGACTCAATGTTATCGGGTTTGATCTGAATAAGGAGAAGATTGAACTGTATAAATCCGGCATAGATCCGACTAATGAAGTAGGAGACATAGAGATTAAGAATACAAGAATACGGTTTACTGCAGAGGAGACTGAATTGAGGAAAGCTAAGTTTATTATCGTTGCTGTCCCAACTCCTGTGAATACTGATCACACTCCGGACTTAACTCCCGTTATCGGAGCCTCCGAGATTGTTGGGCGTAACCTTGTTCCGGGGGCTATTGTTGTCTATGAATCTACCGTTTATCCAGGATGCACGGAAGATGTTTGTATTCCTATCCTTGAGAAGGAATCAGGGCTTACATGTGGTACTGATTTCAAGGCCGGCTACAGCCCTGAACGCATTAATCCCGGTGATAAGGTACATAGGCTCGAAAATATTCACAAGATTGTAAGCGGGATTGATAAGGAAAGTTTACAGGAAATCAAGGCTGTATATGATCTTGTAATTAAAGTAGGTACTCACCCTGTTTCTAACCTCCGCACGGCAGAAGCGGTAAAGGTCGTCGAGAACAGCCAAAGAGATATCAATATCGCCTTTATGAATGAACTCGCCATGGTGTTCGATCGCATGGCTATCGACACAAACGAAGTGGTGGATGGAATGAATACCAAATGGAACGCTCTTGGTTTCCGGCCGGGACTTGTTGGCGGCCATTGTATTGGTGTTGATCCGTATTATTTCACCTACGAAGCCGAAAAGTTGGGATACCATTCTCAGATTATTCTGAATGGCCGTATTGTGAACGACTCCATGGGAGCCTTTGTGGCAGACAAGGCTGTTAAGAAAATGATTGAAGCCGGACAGGCGCCGAAAAAGAGCAAGGTTGTAATTCTTGGATTAACATTTAAGGAAAATTGCCCTGATACGAGAAACAGCAAGGTTGGCGATATCATCAAGCAGCTTAATACATATGGCATAGAACCGATCGTAGTGGATCCTTGGGCAAATGAGAGAGATGCCATGGATGAGTATGGAGTTAAGCTCTCAAAGTTGGAGAGTGTATCTGATGCTGGCTGTGTAATTGTGGCAGTTGCTCATAATGAGTTTAAGGCGCTCACTCTGGACGATATTAAGAAGTTATATCGTAATAACGTCGATAATAGGAAAGTCCTGATTGATGTTAAGGGATTATATAGAATTGAAGATTTGAAGTCATCTGGTATGCAATGGTGGAGATTGTGATAATAGTTTGGAGATATGATACATGGAAAAACACGCATATTTGATTCTTGCACATAAATGTGATTACACACTACAATCGCTAATCAGCATGCTTGATCATCCTATGAATGATATTTTTCTTCATATGGATATAAAATGCAAAGAATATAATGAAAATATAATGCCAAAATGCGTATATTCTGGTTTTACCCTAGTAGACAGAACGAATGTTTCTTGGGGTGGGTACTCACAGATCAATGCAGAATTAGTACTATTAAAAGCTGCGGTCAATAAAGAAAAATATTTATATTACCATTTGCTGTCCGGAGAGGATTTGCAAATAAAAACTAATGAGTATATTCAAAATTTTTTCAAAGAAAACAATGGCAAGGAGTTTATTCGATTTCAATCAGAAGATTTTAAGTATTGGGAAAGGGTACGATACTATTATTTTTTTCAGGAAAAAGCTGGAAGAAACCTAAATATATGGAGATTGATTGATAAATTTTTGGTTTGTTTCCAGAGAATGATTCGCATTAATCGACACCGAGGTATCGCCTTTCAGAAGGGTACGAACTGGTTTAGCATCACGGACAAGCTGGCTAGATATATTATTAGCAGGGAAGAGTGGATAAAATATACTTTTGCATATACACGTGCCTGTGACGAAATTTTTATACAAACATTGGTGAATTGTAACGATGAGTTCAAAAGAAACTTATATCATTTGCAATATGATAATGATTCGCATGCTATAATGCGTAAGATTGATTGGGAAAGAGGTAATCCATATACATTCACTGTTGCTGATTATCAAGAGTTAATGGAAAGTGAGATGCTTTGGGCAAGAAAGTTTAATTGTATAATAGATCATGAAATCATCGATTTAATAAAAGAGCGGTTAGGGGGGGGGGTCCTGCCCGAGAATTAAGCGTTTTATAAGATATTATTTTAAAATGATTGTTGTAGTAGAAAATTTCTGGTACAACAATCTTTTTTATTATAAATTTTCGCAGAGTATCCTACTCTAAGAAATATTTCTAAATAGCATATCTATTATAACTACCTTAGTTGAATAATTCAATAGCAAAATTGCTTTTAGAGGGTTTTTATCAATATTTGCTAGAGTTATGCGTAAATCATTCAAAAATATACGGGATAAATTCGCTCTATTTAAGGCGATGAAACGTATAGTCTGTATTTTTTCTGAATTTTCTTAAAATAACTCCGGAAAATAATTTTAAATTTTTCGCAGAGTAGGATACTCTGCGAAGGATGTGGTTGTTATTTGGTATTTTTTTAATTGCCATAAACAGAATGAGCGGGAGACCTTGGATATCTGTAGACAGAATATGTCGAAAGGCGTCTTGCTGAATGCATTTGTCTTTACTTATGACAGGATGCGCAGATTTCAGGGAGAATGGCATATGGAGAAGCAGTTGATGTTTCCGGCAGGCGTGTTCCTTGAAAGTGATGATGAAGCGACGCTGATGGAGGAGCTTAGGCGGTATAGCAAAAAAGCAAAGCCGGGCGCAGTGTTTAAGGCCCTAGCTCCTGTAAAGAAAAGTGAGGAAATGTTCCTTAAGTCTCTCTGCGGGGAGTCACGCCATCTTGGCATGTCGAAAGGTGTGATTCAGGATGGGATTACTCAGATCACAGAAGGGCCGCTTCGGGGAATGGAAGAGAGAATATGTCGAATTGACAGGCATAAGAGGCTGGCGAGGCTTGCGGTTCCACAGGGGAGTTCCTTTCATCATAATTTAGCGGGAAACATGACATCAGAAAGTTTCGTTTTAAGGAGCGTTCCGGTGGGGCTTGAGATTATAGATAAAAAATAGGAATATCCGTAGTAAACGGAGGAGCAGAAAAGACGATGGACAAAGAAAAGTACTTGCGTCCTATGAGGACGACAGAGCAAAGAAGCAGAGGTTAATGAAATATGGATAAGAGAACAATCAGCTTTAGCCCGCCAGACATCAGCGAACTGGAAATTTCAGAAGTAGCAAACGTACTTCGTTCCGGTTGGATTACCACAGGACCGAGGACGAAGATGTTGGAGCGCCGTTTGGCGGCATATATAGAGACCGGGAAGAACGATATTGATTGTTCCGGCAAAGAGGCGATAGCAAAGTATAGCCAGCGGGTGGTATGTTTGAATTCCGCTACAGTGGCGGAAGAACTCAATTTGCGGATTCTTGGAATCGGAGCGGGTGATGAAGTTATCGTACCCGCATATACATATTCTGCATCTGCATCTGCCGCTATCCATTGTGGGGCTACGGTGAAATTTGTGGACATTCAAAAGGACAGGGACAAAGATAGTCACGCTCCCGAGATGGATTATGATGCGCTGGAAGCGGAAATTACTCCGAAGACTAAGGCAATTATTACGGTAGATCTGGGTGGTATCGTCTGCGATTATGACCGTGTGTTCGAGATTGCAGAGAAGAAGAGAAATCTCTTCACTCCGCTTAATGACCACAGTAACCCATTAACCGACTTGGGAGGCAAAATACAGAAAGCAATCGGCCGCGTAGCTGTTGTGGCAGACTGTGCCCACAGTTTAGGGGCTTCAAGAGTTGTTTCCCGCACAGGTGAAGGACAAATCGAGAAGCAAAGGAAATACTGTGGTGCTATTGCTGATTTCACATCGTTCTCTTTCCACGCAGTGAAGAACTTTACGACTGCAGAAGGCGGTGCGTCTACGTGGCTGCCGATAGAGGGTGTAGACAGTAAAGAAATCTATAAGATGTACCAGCTTCTGTCTCTCCATGGTCAGAATAAGGATGCTCTGGCGAAAACGAAAATCGGCGCTTGGGAGTATGACATTATTGGTCCATGGTATAAGTGCAATATGACGGATATCATGGCGGCGATAGGTCTAAGACAGCTTGACCGTTATCCACGGCTTCTGGAGCGGCGGGGGGAGATTATCAATAGGTACGATCAGGCTTGTGATGAACTTGGAATATCACACCTTGTCCACCACTCCGATGCTATGGACAGCTCCAACCATCTGTACCTGATTCGTGTGCCGGGGATTGATGTGGGACAGCGTAACGAAATTATTGAAAAGCTAGCTGAGAGAGGCGTGGCTACCAATGTCCATTATAAGCCATTGCCGATGATGACAGCGTATAAGAAAATGAGCGGCGGGATTGAGAAATATCCAAACTCGTATGATTACTATAAAAACTCGATCACGCTGCCGCTGCATACAAAGCTGACGGATGAGGATGTGGAGTATGTGTGTGAGTGCCTGAAAGATGTGATTAAAGAGGCAGGAAAATGCTAAGGCAATGGGATGATCTTCCTGATTTTATGAAGACCTCGGAGGTTCGTCCCTATTGGGAAACGCTTAACAGCCGTCGGGGTCAGCTCGTCTTGAAACGTATCTTTGATCTCATTGTTGCTTTGGTGTTGCTTCTGGTTCTTGCAATACCGATGCTTATTATTGCGGTATGGATCAGGTTGGATAGTCCCGGACCGATTTTGTATCGTCAAGAACGCGTTACAACATATGGCAGACACTTTCGCATTCACAAGTTCCGTACTATGGTCAGCAATGCCGATAAGCTTGGTTCTGCAGTGACAGTTGAAAATGATAACAGAATCACAAGGGCTGGGAGCAGGTTGCGTAAGCTGCGTCTTGATGAGCTTCCGCAGATATTTGATGTGATATCACACTCTATGAGTTTTGTGGGAACGAGACCGGAGGCTGTAAAATATGTGGAACAGTACGAAGCAGAATGGTATGCTACGCTGCTTATGCCGGCGGGAATAACGAGTGAAGCAAGCATCAGGTATAAGGACGAGGACAGGTTGCTGAATGGGGCAGATGGAGTGGATAAGGTGTATGTGGAGGAAGTTCTTCCAGGGAAGATGAAGTGGAATTTGGAAAGTATTCGGAAGTACAGTTTTTTCGACGAGATAGCCACTGTGTTCCGAACAGTGCTTGCGGTGATGGGGAAGGAATATAAGTGAGGTAGCAGAATGGGCAATATAAAGGTTTCATTTGTTGTAATTGCATTGAATGCAACTTCTAATTTAGACAATCTCTTTGAATGTCTAAACAAACAGACATATCCACACAATTTGATTGAAGTCGTATTGGTAGATAGTGACTCTCGGGATAATACAAAAGAGAAAATGCTCATCTTCAAAGATACAAAGAATAATTTTGATAGAATAATAGTTCTGGATAATCCCCAAAGAACATTGCCATGTGGATGGAACATTGCGTTAGATGCAGTTCAGGGAGATGCGGTACTCCGTGTTGATGCTCATACAATTTTGCCTCCGGAGTTTATTGAATTAAGTGTGCGCGATTTGGATAAAGGTGAAAATATCTGCGGAGGAAAAGTCATTAGTATCCCTGCAGATAAAAACAGGTGGAGCTGCACTCTTAATGAAGCCGAAAATTCTATGTTTGGGGGGAGTGTTGCAACCTTTCGGCATGCTGAGTCTGCTCAATACGTGAGTACCGCAGCGTTTGCTATTTATCGGAAGTCTGTATTTGATCAGGTTGGAAGATATAACGAGCAACTTACACGAACAGAGGATAATGAGATGCACTATCGTATGAAGCAGGCGGGATATAAATTTTTTTATGATCCGTCGATTGTATCTTATAGAGAGACAAGATCCACCTTAGGCAAACTTTTAAGACAAAAATATTTGAATGGATATTGGATTGGAAGAACGATTGGCATGGAGCCGCGGTGTTTTTCAATATATCACTTTGTTCCATTTGTTTTTGTGACGAGCATTATTCTCGTATTATTTCTTGCTATTTTTGGAATTTATACACCATCTATGATTATGTTGGTATCCTATGGATTTGTTAATGTTATGATGACTGCCTTGGCAACAATTCATAGCAAGGATAAAAATCTTTACTTCATTTGTCTTCCTATAATTTTTTTGCTGTTACATACTGTGTATGGCGTGGGGACATTGATTGGCTTACTGGATATTCATAAAAATTTAGAATAGTTGGGCTGTTTAAGAAATGAGAGGTAGTGCATATATGGACTTAATATCAATCATCATCCCTGTTTATAATTCAGAAAAATACCTTAAGAGATGCTTGGATTCTGTTGTAAATCAAACATATAAAAATCTGGAAATTATTTTAGTGGATGATGGTTCGCAGGATTTAAGTCCGGAGATTTGTGATGAATTTGCCCGACTGGATCCTAGAATTCGAGTGATACATAAAGAAAATGGTGGTGCAAGTACTGCACGGAATGCCGGTTTGGGTATTGCAAAGGGAGATTTCATTGGTTTTGTTGATAGTGATGATTGGATCGATCACTCAATGTATGAAATCATGCGGCGGCATTTGCTTGAGCATATGGCGGATGTTTGTGATGTAGGCAGTCTAAGTACAGCGACGGAATCGGAATATAAAAACAGAAGAGAGAAAATCAGTATAAAAGAAGAATATGATATTCTAATAGATTTTTTCAAAGTTGATAGATATTCATGTTGTAGAAAACTATATCGTCGAGAGGTAATAGGGAATTTTAGATTTCCGTCTGGCAAAATCGGAGAGGATGTTTTATTTAATTTTCAGGTATTATCGAATTCAAAACGGATAGTAAAGAGCAGTTTGATTTTATATTATTACTTTTCTAATCCTCGGAGTGTATCCGGTAGTCTGTTCAAGAGAAAAGATTTTGACCTCTATGATTCGTATAAATATTTAGTTGAGAATTCAAAGGGAAATCCTGATGTGAATGAACTAGCCAAGGCACGACTTGCCGTGGTGGACTATTCGATAATAGGCAGATACATTAAATTTGATATTGAGCAAGGTTTTAGTGATGCAAAAATCATAATTGATGATATACACAGAAATCTCAGAAGAAATATCCGGATGATTGTGAAATCTAATATTTCTATAAAAAAGAAATGCCTTATTGCTATCTGTGCCGTGTTTAACCCACACTTTCTAAGAAGGATATATCAGTTGAATTAATGAGTGTTTATTGAATAGTTAGAGAAGAGGGTGCGGAATGAAAACGTTGTTGTATTATATATTAAAAATTATTAGCAAACTAAAGCGTGAAAAAAATCAAGAAACGCTTTTGAGGTTCTTTAGAAAAGAGGGAATTAGTCTGGGGGAGGATACTCGTATATATTCCAATACAGTAACATCTGAACCACATTTGATACAAATAGGAAGTAATACAACAGTATCCGTAGATGTTAAATTTGTCACGCACGATAATAGCATTAGCAAGGTTTTACCAGATGCCTCTGATTTGTTTGGAAGGATAAGGATAGGAGACAATTGCTTTATCGGTGAATCTTCAGTGATTATGTATGGCGTGACCTTGGCTGATAATATAATTGTTGCAGCGGGGAGCGTTGTAACAAGAAGTTTTGATGAGAGCAATGTTATTATAGGTGGAAACCCGGCGAGAAGGATAAGTACATGGGAGTCTTTTGCAGAAAAGAGCAGACCATATACTTGGAATCTTAGAAAAATAAGTCGTGAAGAAGAAGTACGACTGCAAAACGAAGGAGTAAAACTTATAGAGCGAGTGGCTAAAAATGAGAGGACGGAATAAAATTATATGAAAATGTCCGTAATGTTTATTACATTTAATAGAAAAAAGGAATTGTTAAGAGCTGTTGAGTCATGCGTTAAAAATCGTATAGAAAAAATGGAAATAATAATAGTAGATAATCATTCCGAAGATGGGACGCAAGCAGATGCTGAACGACTATTAATGGAGAATAAAATGCCCTATAAATATTACTACGCTTCGGAGAATCTTGGCATATCCGCCGGCAGAAATCTTGCATTTTCATTATGTGAAGGGGAATATGTTTTTTGTCTGGACGATGACGCAGTTATACAAACAGAGGATTTCTTCGACAGGATCTATAATAAAATGACTGCTGTTAAGGATGCTATTGCAGCTGCAGTTGAAATATATGAGCCGGAAACAGGCTGTTTTTTGAAAGGGTTGGTTTATGAGAAAAAAGGAGTTTCATATGCACATTCTTATATTGGCGCCGCGCATATATTAAAGCGCGAAGTATTTGCAGGGAAAAAACTATATCCTGAAAAGCTGACATTCGGATCTGAAGAAGCATATATTGCATATCGAATTTGGGGTATGAGGAAGCGGATGCTTTATCTTGATAATGTCCGAGTACTTCATTTACCCAGTAAAATAGCGCGCGTATATGGTAATGAAAGAAAGCTAAACATTATTATCAATAATCATATTATTCGTAAATTGTGCTATCCGAAAATATTATCACCAATATTATATCTAAATTTCAGGACTCGCCTCTGGAGACATAAATTACTTAATGATTGCTCTTATGAGGAGGTAAAAAAAATTATTCGTGGTCGATATGATAAGACCGAAGAAGATAGAATGTCAATAGGAGCATTTTTGAATATGCTCCGAGATGTGGGAGTAAAATGGACACTGTAATGCATAAAAATAATGAAAGGTACTAAATCGGTATGAAAAGAAACATGAAACTGTCAATCGAATCATTATTTGTTGCTATGAGTTCACTATTGTATGTATTTATGTTCCGGTGCAATGAAAAATACTTTAATATTAATAATTACCACAATGGCTTGTTTTTGGCAGTGGCAGTTGGCACAATTATCATTATAATATATTTCGTAAAAAAACAAATCCGGTTCAATCTAACTATGATATTAGTGCTTAGCGCTATAGGATATATGCTCTTTTTAAAGTACATTTTGGAGAAGGAAACAGAACCATTTTATATATTATTTGTAAGTGTTCTGTATCTGTTTTTGGCCTGTATATCTTCTCTGTCATTTAAAAGAATACAAGTAAAACATCTGTTGGATGCATATATTTTTTCTAGCGTGATAATGTCGTTGATTTTGATTGTTCAGAGGAGAACCCCGTACAGCGCATACGGAATTTTTCGATATGCATTATTTTACTCGGAGAACGATTATTATGATATCAATTTTACAGCAATGTACCTTTTACTGCCAACATTAATTGGATTTTACATTGCAACAAAATGTAAAACAAAAAATCGATTGCTGTATTTGGCTTCTGTAGTTATCAATTTGTTGGCTATTTTGCTGATTGGGTCACGAGGAACATTTGCACCGGTAATAGCAATTATTGCTTTCGAGATTATGCAGGACAGAAAAGTATCTATGGGGAAAATTGCAATTGTTATGGCAACTATTTTTGCAGGAACCTTTCTTTTGCCACAAGATATCATCGAAAGACTTATTGGAGATAGTTATGTCGGTACGGAATCAAAGAGATTCTTGGATTGGATGTATGGAATAAGGGCTATTGAACATCATCCTTGGTTTGGCAATGGGCTTATGGCGCCGATGAAGATAGTAATGAAATTAGCGATTGGAAACGGAATTAATTATACTGCCCATAATACATATTTAGTATACATGGTGCAGATGGGTATAATAGGATCCATTCCCTTCATCTTATTACTAATCCGACCATTAATACTGTTGTGGCAGAAAAAGAAAATTTCATTTTTGTGGTTATGCCATTGTGCTATTTTGTTTGCCGCATTGATGGTAGAATCTAACTATACTTATGTATTGATTGTACCACTGTCGACAATTTATATGCTTATTGAATACATGAAAAGATATAATTGTAGTGATGGGATAACAGATATTTATAATCAATGAGGAGATACAATATGGATGAGAAATTAGAATTTAGTATAATTATAGCAGCCTACAATGAGGAAAAGTATTTAAAAAAGTGCTTAGATTCCATTCTGTGTCAGCAATTTGATTCATATGAGATTATTATTATAGATGATGGTTCAACGGATGCGACTGGCAGCATAGCTGATGAGTATGGAGGAAGAAATGTAAATATCAAGGTTATCCATTGGGAGAATCATGGGCTGATTTTGACAAGGAGGAAGGGTCTATCATTAGCTAAAGGCGAGTACGTATTGTTTTTAGATGCAGATGATTTCCATTTGGGTGAATCTTTGTTTACGCTGCATAAGTTAGTGGAGAAGGAAAATCCGGATGCGATCATGTTTCGGTTCCGGTTTATTTATGAAAACGGTGAGAATAAGGATTCAAGGGACTTTGGGAAGAGAATCTATTTGAATGATCGCGAAAGATTGTTTGTAGATTTTAGTCGGAATTTTGAGTACAACCATCTTTGTTGTAAAGCAATTAAAAGAGAAATCTTGCTAAAAGATACCTGTAATTACGAGAAATTTAAAAGAATCAAATTAGGCGAAGACTTATTGCAAACCATACCTGTTTTTGCAAAGGCTGATAAAATTATTATGTGCGATGATGTCCTTTATGGATATAGAATTCTTAGAAATAGTATGTCTCATGTATTCAATTTTCAGCAGATTGAGGACATAATCGCAGTGTATGAATACTTTGTAGAATATATGCATCAAGAGGGGCTGCTGATAGATAATATTAAAAAGGCAATACTGAGTGCTTACAGTGTGAAGTTATCCGGTATGATGAGAACGTTGTGGGAATCTGATTGTACACGGGAAGAGAAAATAAGTTATTCGAAAAGGATAATGGAAAATAAACTGATGGAATCGTCTATGAAACATTTGGCGGACGTAGTTGTTCAAAATCGAATTTTGCTATGGTGTTCAAAATTTAGATTATGGTTCGCGGCAGATATGTACTCACATTTATTAAGAAAAATAAAGCACATCTGAAAACGAAACATGACTGAATAACTACCCGAGAAAATTGGAGAGTTTAATTTATGAAAGAACAAAAAGATGGTTCTATTGTTTCAAATCTAATATGGAAGTTCAGTGAGCGTATACTGGCACAATTAATTTCATTCGTTGTATCTATTGTCTTAGCAAGGATATTGTTACCGGATGAATATGGAATCATCTCGATTGTACTGGTTTTCATATCATTTGCCGATGTATTTGTCACTAGTGGATTCAGCACTGCATTGATACAGAAGAAAGATGCGAATGAGACAGATTTTTCGACCATTTTTTATTGTAGCTTGTTGACTTCCGGAGCGATTTATTTGTTTTTGTTTCTTATTGCTCCATACGTTGCGAAGTTCTATAAAATGCAGATGCTGTGTCCTGTTCTTAGAGTCTTGGCGATTCGCTTGCCAATTAGCGCATATAACTCTGTACAGCATGCATATGTGTCTAGGAACATGCTGTTTCGTAAGTTTTTCTTTTCTACGCTGTTTGGAACATTGATATCCGGTGTTTTTGGAATTGTGTCTGCTGTCGTCGGTTTTGGAGTATGGGCATTGGTTATACAGTATTTGACCAATACAATTATAGATTCTATTATTTTGTCATTTACTATACGGTGGAGACCGAGAAGATTGTTTTCTTTGCCGGCCGCCAAGAAATTAATGTCATATGGATGGAAAATTTTAGCGGCTGATTTTTCCGGCGTTTTTTTTGACCAGTTAAGAACACTGATTATAGGAAAAGTGTATATGGCATCTGATCTTGCCTATTACAATCGTGGAAAAAGTTTTGGTTCGCTGATTATAGATAACATAAGTACAGCCGGGATGTCAGTGCTTTTCCCTGCAATGTCAAATAAAAGTGGCGCTCCAAAGGAACTCAAACAGACATTGAGAACCACAATTAAGGTGATGTCATATATAATCTTTCCGGCAATAGGTGGGCTGATTGTTGTGGCCAAACCTCTTGTGATTTTGTTATTGACTGAAAAGTGGAAAAATAGCATTTTGTTCCTGCAAATTCTAAGTGCTTCATCAGCAATCGCATTACTGGGAAGTATAAGTTTACAATCTATAAAAGCTATAGGTCGTAGTGATATTGTGTTAAAATTAGAATTTATCAAGAAACCTGTATATGTTGTTTTTTTGCTGATAGGCGTAATGCAGAGTGTAAGGGCGGTTGCGATAACAATGCTGATTTATTCTCTTTATAGTACAATCATAAATGCACAGCCATTAAAAAAACTGTTGGACTATTCTTATAGAGAACAGTTAAAAGATATTGGAATGCCGTTCGTACTGACGATATTGATGGGAATGATTGCTTCGATGTGGAAGCTTATGGAGCTGTCGAATATTACATTAATTATTCTGGAAATAATAACGGGAGTCGTTACTTACTTGTTTTTATCTTGTTTACTGAAAGTAGACGCTTTCGAGTATTTATTGAATTATATAAAAAGAAATAAATAATTGATAGGTTCTCAACGATAGTATTGATTTATTAAGGGGTGTTAATTATATGAAGAATCTAAAAATATACGGGCGAAAAGGTTATCTGAGGCATATTTTTATGTATCTTTGCCGTTTATTTCCAATAGAAAATAAAGCAGTTTTTATGAGCTTTTTTGGTAAATCCTATAGCGACAATCCAAGAGCCATCTATGAGGAGATGTTAAATGAAAATATTGATATGAAATACATTTGGCTGATGAAAGAGGACAGTGTAAAGATTCCAAATGCAATTGTAGTGAAACCATTATCTTTTCGGGGGCTGTTTCATCAGGCGACCGCAAGATTATGGATAGATAATTGTCGCAAAAGTGCTTGGATTGTTAAACGCAAAGGACAGTATTATATTCAAACCTGGCATGGTGGTATTGGTGTGAAGAAAGCCGAAAAGGATACGGAGAATGTACTGTCAATGGAGTATATAGCAGGCGCAAAACATGACTCTGAAATGGCAAACTTGTTCGTCTCAGGAAGTAAATGGAATACAGATAAATATAGACGGTCATTTTGGTACAGCGGAGAAATTATTGAATCAGGGTTACCTAGGTCTGATGTGTTTTATAAAGAAGTAGAAAGAACAGACGAAACGATAAGAAAACTATATACTATTGATGATTTGGACAAGATTATTTTATATGCGCCAACATTTAGAGCGGATGGCGGGATAGATTGCTACAAGATGGATTTCGATAGATTAATTCGAGCAGCTCAGGAAAAATGGGGTGGGAGATGGAAAGTGATGGTGAGATTACATCCAAATCTATTGGGAATGGATAAAAAAATGAGATATTCCAAGGATGTAATAAATGTTTCCAACTATCCGGATATTAATGAATTGATATCAATTTGTGATATTTTAATAACGGATTATTCAAGTTGTATGTTTGACGCTCTAAATATTGAAAAGAATGTGATTCTATATGCAATAGACATAGAAGAGTACAGACGAGATAGGGATACATATTTTTCTATGAATTCTCTGCCGTTTCCCTTGGCGAAGGATGAAGATGAGTTGATAGAAATCATTTTAAACTTTAATGAAGAAAATTATGTAGATCAGATCAATAATTTTAAGAAAGAATACAGGATTTTTGATGATGGGCGCGCTTCTGAACGAATCGTGGAAAAAATACGCAAAGAATTAAAAATAGAGCCGAGGAGTAGTTGATTTTATGGCATTTTAAGCTGCAGCTATAGCAAGGCAAACACAACTACTTATTCAAGAAAAGAGTTTTAGGTTGTTACATTGAAAAAGGAGGGTTGTTGGCTTGAATTCTATTCAAGAAAAATTGTTTTATATGCTTAAGTGGTTTCATGAATACTGTATGAGAGAAGGTATTCAATATTATGCGATTGGAGGAACCATGATAGGCGCTATAAGGCATCAAGGGTTTATTCCTTGGGACGATGACATAGATATAGCAATTCCACGAGGGGATTATAATAAACTAATTAGAACTTTTACGAACATAATTGATGGTTACGTACTGGAATCTCCATATTCTGGAAATCCTGATTTTCTTTATTCGTATGCGAAACTGTATGATACAAGCACCACATTAGTAGAAAGAACACGAGTGCCTTGCAAGAGAGGGGTATATATTGATGTGTTTCCATTAGATGGAATAGGAAACAACATAGAAGAAGCTGAAAGAGCTTTTAAGAAAGTCGATAGGAAAAATATGTTCCTGATGGCGCGAACATGTGTAATTCAGGATGATAGAAGTTGGTATAAAAATGCATCAATAATATTAGCACGGGCTGTCCCTAGTTTTGCCTTAGATGACAAAAAATTATCTATTTCTGTTGATAAAACTGCTTCACATATAAATGATGAATCTTCGGTGTATGTTGCAAATATGATGGGAGCATATAGATATAGAGAAATAACATTAAGAGAATATTTTGGGAAACCTACATTATATCCGTTTGAGGGGGTAAAGATTTTTGGACCGGAAAAATACGATGAGTATTTATCAGGAATATATTCGAATTGGCGAGAATTACCTCCAGTTGAAAAACGATATACCAAACACGATTTAGTTACTCTAGACTTAGAGAAATCATATTTAAATAGTTAGCTGTTTTTATTTCACAAGCGAGTAACAAACCAGAAAGAATAGAAAAGGGTTCAGTTAAGAAGATTAAGAATCAGGAGAATATTCATGAAATTATACGACAATGAAATATATATGGAAGATGTCCGGTATGTCTGTGGCCTTGATCTGCCATGGAATCGTTTACAGGACAAAAGCATCATGCTATCAGGCGCAACCGGTTTAATTGGCAGCTTTTTCGTTGATGTTATTCTTGAGAAAAATCTTGCGGATGGATTGAACTGTACGGTTTATACGCTTGGACGCAGCGAAGAAAAAGCGAAAAAAAGATTCGGCAAATTTGATGGGAATCCATATTTCGTCTTCATTCCAAACGATGTAAGGCTGCCGCTGGTGTGTGATGATGTCAAAACAATGGATTATGTTCTTCATCTTGCTTCGAATACGCATCCGATGCTTTATGCTACTGACCCGATTGGCACGATAGAGACGAATATTATTGGAGTTCAAAACCTGCTTAAATTTGCCGTAGAACATAAATCAACACGCTTTCTGTTCGCTTCGTCTAATGAGATTTATGGAGAAAATCGCAGTGACGTTGAATTGTTTGATGAGGATTATTGCGGATATATCAACTGCAATACATTACGGGCGGCATATCCGGAAAGCAAACGGTGCGGCGAAGCCCTGTGTCAGGCGTATAAGGCTCAAACCGGGCTGGATGTGGCAATCGCTCGACTGACTCGTTCTTACGGTCCGACAATGATGATGTCAGATACAAAAGCGGTTAGTCAATTCATGAAAAATGGCATTGCCAGTGAGGATATTGTTCTGAAGTCTGCAGGGACGCAGTATTACAGTTATACATACATGGCTGATGCCGTGAGCGGGTTGTTATGGATACTGT
Organism: uncultured Dorea sp.; assembly: GCA_910577685.1. Lineage (GTDB taxonomy): Bacteria > Bacillota > Clostridia > Lachnospirales > Lachnospiraceae > Sporofaciens. The sequence goes on from CAJTOH010000016.1 coordinate 43,924, forward strand.
TAGCAGGCGAGAGCGGAGAAGCGTATAACATTGCTGACGAAGAAAGCGACGTCATGCTCAAAGACCTTGCTGCAATTATTGCAAAGATCAACGGCAAAAAGGTCGTATATGAGAAACCCGGTGTTGTTGAGGCGGCAGGGTATAGCAAGGCGACAAAGGCACGGCTTGATGGAAGCAAGTTGAAAAAGCTTGGCTGGATCCCCCAATATGATATTCAAACCGGTATGGAGAGGACAATAAGAATTCTTAAATCATTGCAGTAGTATAAGGAATACGAGTGAGGGATGATAATGAAGAACTATGCAATTATATTAGCGGGTGGAGTAGGGAAAAGAATGGGATCAGAAATCCCCAAACAATTTATGGAGGTTGATGGGAAACCTATTCTTGTCTACACCATAGAAAATTTCCAGCGAAATGCGCAGATCGATCAAATACTTGTTGTGTGCGTCAAGGACTGGATTGAATATCTTCGTGGATTGATTGAAAAGTATTCCTTGTCCAAAGTCAGTTGGATTACCGAGGGCGGAAATACAGGACATGACTCGATTCGTAACGGAGTGTTCTTTTTGAGGGACAAAGTTGCCGCCGATGATTTCATCATTATTCATGATGCGGTTCGTCCGCTGCTTCCGCAGAAAGCCATCGATGAGGTTCTGCATGTGGCTCACACGAAGGGAAACGCATCGTCATCGACAGTATGCCATCCTCCGATTGTATATACGGATGACTATAAGTCCGGAATTAAAGACGTTGACCGCGACCATGTTATGCTTACTGCTTCTCCACAGGTATACAAGTATTCACTTGCCTTAAAGTGCTATGAACAAGCGGAGCGGGAAAACAGATGCGATTTCACATTTACAAGTTCTCTGCTTATTCATTGTGGAGAAAGGGTTTATTTTGCAAAGGGGACAACCTGTAACATAAAGGTTACGCAAAAAGAAGATTTAGCCCTGTTTTCTGCGTTGCTGAAGGTGCCGGAGGATCTGCTATTTAGTTAATATTCAAGACTTTTTTAGAGATATAAGAAGGGAAGGAAAATATATGAATTGTTCAGAGTATTTAACAGACTTCCTAATCAAGCATGGAGTTATAGATGTGTTTGGTTATGCAGGAGGTTACATAGTGCCATTTATGGATGCGCTATACGAAAGGAAGGATGAAATAAACACTCATGTCTGTTATCACGAACAGGGGTGTGCGCTTGCCGCCGATGGCTATGCGAGGACAAGCGGGAAAATTGGCGTATATTTTACCACGTCCGGTCCCGGCGCGGTTAATGGACTCGCCGGTCTAGCGGACGCTTGGTTTGATGGATTTCCTGTCATGGGGATCTGCGGAAATGTTCCTACAAATGAGATGAAAGGGTTTTCCGGGATCAGGCAGAATGGATTCCAAGAGATGGATATAGTATCTATGACAAGGAATATCACAAAGTATTCGGTTACTGCCAACACGAGTAAAGGATTCCCGGACATCGTAAGCCGCGCATACAATATAGCCTTATTAGGTAGGAAAGGGGGAGTTATCATTGATTTTCCGCTCGACATACAGCAAGCCGATATTATTGGTCGGTAACGGAATCAGGAGTGCCGGCGCGGCAGACATGGTTCATGAGTTTGCAAAAAAGACGAACATTCCTGTCCTTACAACAATGAACGGCGTTGATTTGGCACAGGATGATCTTCATATTGGGTTTATTGGAACGCACGGAAACCGTATAGCAAACATGATACTGAATGAGTGCGATTTGATTATTTCGGTGGGCGCTCGTCTGGGAATCCGGCAGGTTGGCCAGTTTAATGAAAAATTCGCACCCTATGCGCATTTGATCCGATGTGATATTGACGAATACGAATTGAGTCGTAACGTCAAAGAAGAAGAGGAGAAATATCATACCGATGCCCGTGATTTCATGAGAATGCTTATGGATGAGAAGGTGCCGGATTATTCAATTTGGAGAAAGCAGTGTCTTGAAGCCAAAGACTTCCTGTCAGCTTTTGATAAACAGCCGGGGAATATGGCTGTGGAAAAGATAGCTTCTTTGCTGCCGGAAAACCCGAATGTTTCCATTGATGTTGGTATGCACCAGTGCTGGTGCGCACAGTCTCTCGTGCTGAAAGGGTACGATGGACGGATTCATATCAGCGGCGGATACGGAACAATGGGTTGTGGGCTGCCTTATGCAATCGGTTCCTTTATTGCTGAGGGAAAGAAACCCGTGTATTGCATAGTAGGTGACGGTGGTTTTCAAATGAATATTCAGGAATTGGAGACCGTTCATAGGGAAAATCTTCCCATTAAGATATTCATTCTCAACAATCGTGTGCTTGGAAAGATTAGTGAAACTCAGCATTTTAACCATGGAGACAGATTCGCGAATACTGCCGCCAGCGGCGGATACACGGTTCCGAATTTTCAGAGAATTGCGGAAGCGTATGGTATTCGTGCGGTAACATTGGATTCTTATGAAGACTTAGATCAGTATCAGGAATGGATTTTGGACGATGAGGCATGTCTCTTTGATATTCCGCTTCCGGAAAACAGTCTTCTGACACCGAAAATTAAATTTGAGACGGGGGTTATTAATCCAAGGCTTGATGAAAAGGTGATTGCAAAGGCAGTGGCCATATTGAGGAAAAAGTAGTTTTGTGTTATACTATTACTCAATGCAGCCGTATCCCTGCGGCTGCATTGTAATGTGACGAAACATAAAGGAAAACTATTCCGTTCTTTTAATGGTTTCGGACACAAATTTAAAAAGACAGGAGTGATTCACATGCCGGTAATCAGGCCTTTCAAATGTATACGCCCCGCAGAGGACAAGGTATCTGCCATTGCCGCTCTGCCCTATGATGTATATAGCCGAAAGGAGGCAAAAGAAGCCGTCCAAAGCAACCCTCTTTCATTTTTAAAGATAGACCGCGCGGAGACGCAGTTTCCGGACGATACGGACATGTATTCGCCGCAGGTATACCAGCGTGGGAGAGAGACGTTGGAGGAGATGATAGAAGACGGTTCGTTTGTGAAAGATGAAGAGAGATGCTATTATCTGTATGCACTAACCTATGACGGACGAACCCAGACGGGGATTGTGGGATGTGCGTCCATTGACGATTATCTGAACGGAACGATCCGCAGACATGAGAATACGAAGGAAGATAAGGAGACGGACCGTATTCGCCATGTGGATACGATGAACGCCCAGACAGGGCCGATCTTTCTGGCATACCGCAGGCAGTCCGAATTGGATAGTATCATGAAGGAAGTAAAGAAAACGGCGTCGCTCTATGATTTCACATCAGAGGACGGCATCAGGCATCAGGTGTGGAAGGTTGATCCGGACACAAGGGAAGCCGGGGAAATTACAGAGATATTTTCTAAGATTGGGTGCGTGTACATTGCGGACGGGCATCATCGGGCGGCTTCGGCCGTGAAGGTAGGGATAAAACGCCGCGAGGAACATCCGGATTACGACGGAACGGAAGAATTCAATTATTTTCTGTCCGTGCTGTTTCCGGCGGAAGAATTAAGGATATTCGATTATAATCGTGTTGTGACAGGATTAAACGGGCATACGTTTGAGGAACTTTTAGAAGGTATCGGAGAGCATTTTTATATAGAAGAGAGCGCTTCGATTTTCAAACCGGAACGTAAGGGTGAGATTGGAATGTACGTTGGTGGAAGATGGTATCGTCTGTCGGCTCGTGAGAATCTGTATACGGGGGATCCTGTAGATGACTTGGATGTCTCTATTCTGCAGAATAAGATTCTAAACCCCATTCTAGGTATCCGAAACCCGAAGGCGGAACCAAGGCTTCAATTTGTGGGCGGAATCCGCGGCCTAAAAGAGCTTGTGAGGCTGGTAGATGAGACTGAACATAAAGATATAACACAAGTTAGAGCAGCGTTTGCCATGTATCCTACATCTATGGAGGAGCTGCTTTCGGTGGCGGACGAGGGAAGACTCATGCCGCCAAAATCAACATGGTTTGAACCGAAGCTGCGCAGCGGATTATTCATACATAGGTTATGAAACGATCCTTCAAAGTAATCATAATAGAAGAAAGGTGAAAACTCAATGAAAATAGCAGTAGCAGGAACAGGGTACGTGGGTCTTTCGATCGCCACCCTGTTATCACAGAATCATGAAGTAACAGCCGTTGATATTATCCCGGAAAAGGTGGAAATGATTAACCAGAGAAAGTCTCCGATTCAGGACGAGTATATCGAGAAGTACCTTGCGGAAAAAGACTTGAACCTGACGGCGACGATGGATGCGGAGGCGGCGTATACCGACGCGGATTTCGTCGTCATAGCGGCTCCTACTAATTATGACAGCAAAAAGAACTTTTTTGACACCAGCGCCGTGGAGTCGGTGATTCAGCAGGCAATCCGGTACAATCCGGATGCGGTCCAGGTAATCAAGTCCACGATACCCGTAGGTTTTACGGCGTCTGTCCGTGAGAAATATCACTGTGACAACATTATTTTTAGTCCGGAGTTTTTGCGGGAATCCAAAGCGCTTTACGACAATCTTTATCCTAGCCGTATTATCGTCGGGACGGACGTGATGAACGCCAGACTTACAAAGGCTGCCAATACATTTGCGGCCATGCTTAAAGAAGGGGCGGTCAAAGAGGAGATCGACACGCTGATCATGGGATTTACCGAGGCGGAGGCGGTGAAATTGTTTGCAAATACCTATCTTGCTCTCCGTGTATCCTACTTTAACGAGCTGGATACCTATGCGCAGATGAAGGAGCTTAATACGCAGCAGATTATTGAAGGCGTGTGCCTCGACCCGCGTATCGGAAGCCACTATAATAATCCGTCCTTCGGATACGGCGGCTACTGTCTGCCGAAGGATACCAAGCAGCTTTTGGCGAATTATGCCGATGTTCCTCAGAATATGATGTCTGCAATCGTGGAAAGTAATCGGACCAGGAAAGATTTCATTGCGGACTGCGTATTGGAGCTTGCCGGCGGTTACGGCGCTAACGGCGAATATAATGCCGGAATGGAGGGGGAGGTCGTTGTCGGTGTGTATCGCCTGACGATGAAATCTAATTCTGATAATTTCCGTCAGAGTTCCATTCAGGGTGTGATGAAGCGGATTAAGGCCAAGGGAGCAACGGTCGTAATCTATGAACCGTCGCTGGCGGACGGAAGCACATTTTTCGGCAGTAAGGTGGTAAATGACCTTGAAAAATTCAAGGAGATGAGTCAGGCGATTGTTGCAAACAGATATGATAGTTGTCTGGATGATGTAAAAGAAAGAGTGTATACACGAGATATTTTCCGCCGTGATTAAGGAAAATTTTCGGATTGATTTGAAGAAAAGTGTAATTATGGGAGTTATACCCATGGTTGATATTTTATTGACATACTTATAAAGTTATGATACCATACCCTTCGTTGCACAATACATGTAACAAATTTGTAATAATTGTAATAAAGTTGAAATTATTGAATATACTTTATTAAAACAATATTCATGTATTGTAACAATAGGAGGGAAGTATTTATGATAAAAAACAAAAAATTTAATTCTGTGGTTGCGGTTGTATCGGCGTGTTCATTGATGACTGTGGGATTTACCAGCGAGGCGGCTTCGGTGCAGCCGGAAGCGAGTCTGGCAATGAGCGCGAGAGATACGCAGCAGATCGTGAACCTGCAGCGCGAGACGCTTCAGGTCACGCCGGAAACCCTTATGGTGTCAACGAAAGATAAGATAGAAGAAACTCACAGACAGAAGCTTGAGGACATTGAGCGAAGAGAACGTGAAGCCAGAGAGAAGGCGGAACGTGAAGCCAAGGAGAAGGCGGCGCAGGAAGCGGCGGCGCTTCAGTCAAACTATCAGGAGTTGATGGCGTCCATTATTTTCTGCGAGGCGGGTAACCAGCCGTATGAAGGTCAGGTTGCGGTCGGTGCGGTAATTATGAACCGTGTGAGGAGCAGCGCCTATCCTGACAATATCGAAGATGTGATCTATCAGTCGGGCCAGTTCGGTCCTGCGTCTACGGGATGGCTTGACAGGGTAAGAAGTTCCAGGGGTTATACGGCGGCGGCTATGCAGGCGGCAAACGACGCCCTTGCGGGAGCGAATCCTATCGGCGACTGCCTCTATTTTGATCAGGGGGGATATGGGATGAAGATTGGAGCACACTATTTTCATTAACATATTCTTTCCCTCACAATAGCGCCCGGGTAAGATAGCGGAGAATACATCATATGATCTGGCCGTCTATGGCCCTGTCTCATTGTCAGGGCTATAGACGGCCAAGCTTCTTTAGAGCCGCATTTTAAAGAATTTGGCAGTAGATTGCAGAATAAGGGGTCAGTGATAGAACGGCCTTTTTGTTTTTTAATTTGAAATCTGCGGCGGCGTATTTCTTTATTCCCCCATATTCCTGCGCATCGCTTGCCAATAGAAGCGTCAGTTCTTTTGCTTCGTCCAGCTCAATCTCATACTCTTCCTGCTCTTGATCGGAGAAATTAAAGACGGCCAGAATCCGTTCCTTCGGGGCGGTGCGCTCAAACGCGTAGATACACCGTGTTTCCTGATGGCAGTCAATCCAGCGGAATCCATCCGTTTCATAGTCCTTTTGGTAGAAGGCAGGATGTTCTTGATAGAGCCGGTTTAAATCCTTCATAAACCTGTGAAAGGCGTCGTGAACCGGAAAAGAGAGGATGTCCCAGTCTTGTTCCCGCTTTTCATCCCATTCCCGAAGCTGGCCGAATTCATTTCCCATAAAATTCAGTTTCTTGCCCGGATGGGCATACATGTACATATAAAAGGCTCTTGCCTGGGGGAATTTTGCATCGTAATCCCCATACATTTTCTGCATAATGGTTGCCTTGCCGTGGACCACCTCGTCGTGGGAGAGGGGAAGCAGGAAGGCGTCGTTATAATAGTACATCATAGAAAACGTCAGCTTGTGGTAGCTTTCGGTGCGGTACTCAGGTCCGGTACGGAAATAATCCAGAGTATCATTCATCCATCCCATGTCCCATTTGTAATCGAAGCCAAGCCCGCCTTCGGAAACGGGACGGGTAACTCCGGGATAGGAGGTGGAGTCCTCTGCGGAAAGCATGACCTCAGGGTGCAGCTCCTTAAGCCCCCGGTTCATCTCCCGGATGAAGTCAACGGCCGTGTTATTGACACCTCTTGCCGGTTCGCCCTGCCAGTAAATGATACGGCTGATGGCGTCCATTCGGATCCCGTCGATATGATATTGGGCGAGCCAATAGTTGGCCGCGGATTGCAGGAAGCTTCGGACTTCCCCGCGCGAGTGCATAAAATTGCAGCTTCCCCATTCGCTGACGCCCACGTCATGGTGAGGATACTCATAAAGCGAGGTTCCGTCGTAGTTCGCAAGGGCGTAACCGTCTACGGCGAAATGAACCGGTACGAAATCAAGGATTACGCCGATGTCGTTTTGGTGGCATTGATCTACGAATTCCATTAACTCTGCGGCCGTGCCGTAGCGGGAGGTAGGACTGAAAAACCCGGTATTCTGGTATCCCCAGGACTCGTCGCAGGGATGTTCGCTAAGCGGCATGATCTCTACATAATTGTAACCGTACTCTTTCAGATAGGGTATCAGGATTGGGGCCAGCTCCGTGTAAGTGTACCATTCGTCGGCTTTCTCGGACGGTTTACGGAAGGAACCGAAATGGATCTCGTAGATGTTCAGCGGCTTGTCTTTACAGTCCGAACGTTTCTGCATCCAGACCTCGTCCTGAAACGTGTAATCTTTGAGATTGCGTATGATGGACGCGGTATTTGGACGAAGCTCCATACCAAAGCCATAGGGATCGCAGTGGTCAATGAAGGAGTGATCCTGCTTGTAAATGCGGTATTTGTACATCATTCCTGGTTCTGCGTCTTTTGCATAACATTCCCAGAAATTGCCGTCGTAGATCTTGTGCATCTCCCACTCCTTCCAGTCAGTAAACTCCCCGATCAAGGAGATCTTCGCCGCTCCCGGTGCAAACGTCCGGAAAGTAACGCCTTCGGCTTCGGGATGCGCCCCGAGAAACTGGTATGCGTCAAATATTTTTCCAGTGTAGAATCCATAAAAATCCATAGTGTTTCCTCCGAATTATAAAAAAATAATAGACAGTAGTCGTTTATCTGATTTATAATGATTATACTGACAATCTGGGAGGACATCTACCAACAATCCGGACGGAAAGGCGGATAACCGACGATTTGCGAAAAATGGCGGGGAAGCTGACAGAATTTTTTTCGGATGCCGGCGGATGAAGATTGGAGAGTAATATATGAGGAGGAAAAGGGCATGGATCTGCGGATTGAGAAGACGGAGAGGGGGATTAAGAATTCATTTATTGAACTGCGTTCTAAGAAGCCTTTGGAGAAGATCACGGTTCGGGAACTGTGTGAATTGGCGTGTATTAATAAGTCTACATTTTATTCTCATTACAGGGATATCTACGACTTGGCGGACAGTCTTGAGAACGAGTTGGTGAGTTCGATTATTAATAGCATTTCCCATCCTGAATATATTATGGAATACCCGGCGGAATTTACGAAGGAACTGTTTCTTGCATATTTGTCGCAGAACAGTCTGGCGATGATCCTGTTTTCCGGAAGCCGGCGGAATAACCTGGTGGACAGGATTGAAACGAGTATCAAGGAGCTGGTGTTTGGAAAATATCCGGATTATAGGGACGATACGGTCTGGAATATTGTGCTGAGTTACTGTATTCAGGGGGCGTACCATACGTTTCAGAGGAACAGGGAAGGGGATATGAATACGTTGATTGAAGTGATTGGAGATATTACGGAAGTGGTAAAAGTGGTGTATGAGAAGAGACATGGAGGGGATTTTTTGATGATGTAGTCGAAAGTGGTTGGTGATTAAAGTGCATATTTAGTATATTAACAAAATTATATATTGACAAAAAGAACGTTTGTTTGTATAATGAAAGGAACAAATGTTCTTTTTTGTTTGAAGAATATTAGACACATTTACTTTCAGACAAATGTAAATGTGTCACTACACTAGGATTTCTAAAATGTATGTTTAAGAACCTTACGCGAATCCGACTGAGAGGAAAGAAAAGATGAGAATTCAGGAAGCTATGACGATGTACGAGAAGTTGAATATACTAACGGACGCCGCAAAGTATGACGTGGCGTGTACTTCCAGCGGTACGGAGCGTAAAAGTGACGGCACTGGTATAGGAAGCTGCGAGCTGTCGGGAATCTGCCACAGTTTTTCGGCGGATGGGAGATGCATCTCTCTGCTCAAGATCCTTTTTACGAACGAGTGTATCTATGACTGTAAGTATTGCGTCAACCGCAGAAGCAATGATGTGGCGCGGGCTTCTTTTACGCCCGATGAGGTATGTACGCTTACGATGGAATTCTATCGGAGGAATTATATAGAAGGGTTATTCTTGAGTTCAGGTATTTTGAACAGCCCGGATTACACCATGGAGCTTCTCTACGCTACGCTTTACCGTTTGAGGAAGGAACATCATTTTCAGGGATATATCCATGTGAAGGCGATACCCGGGGCGAATCAGGAGCTGATTCACAGGACGGGCTTTCTGGCGGACAGGATGAGCGTGAATCTTGAGCTTCCTACGGCGGAGAGTTTGAGGCTTTTGGCGCCCCACAAGACTAGGAAGAATATACTGGCGCCCATGCGGCTGGTGCAGAACAGGATGTCGGAGAATAAGCAGGAGATTCAGTTATACCGTAATGCGCCCCGGTTTGTTCCGGCAGGACAGAGTACGCAGATGATTATAGGAGCGACGCCGGAGACGGACTATCAGATCATACAGGTGGCGGAATCCCTATACCAGAAGTTTGAACTAAAGAGGGTATTCTATTCTGCTTTCGTGCACGTCAACGAAGACAGCGCCCTTCCGGCAAGGACGGGAGAAGGTCCGCCTCTTTTGCGGGAGCACCGTCTATATCAGGCGGACTGGCTGTTAAGGTATTATCATTTTCAGGCAGATGAACTTTTGTCGGAGGAGAATCCGAATTTTAATGTAGTGTTCGACCCGAAATGCAACTGGGCGCTTAAGCATCTGGAAGAGTTTCCTGTGGAGGTGAACCGGGCGGAATATAAGACGCTGCTCCGTGTGCCTGGGATTGGTTATAAGTCGGCTGTGCGTATTGTAAAGGCGAGGCGGCTGGGACTGTTGGATTTTGCAGATCTTAAGAAGATCGGGGTGGTGCTTAAGCGTGCATTGTACTTTATTACCTGTAACGGCAGGATGATGTATCCTACGAAGATAGACGAGGATTATATAACGAGGAATCTCCTAAGCGCAGGGGAGAAGCTGCCTTCGGAAGTGACGGGTATGGGATATCGCCAGATTTCCCTGTTTGATGACGTGAGATTCGGTAACTGCAGCGAGATGGCACTGTGAGAATTGCGCATAGTTTTTGAGGGATGGATATGAAGACGGTTTATGTGTGTAACGATACGATAACAGGTATTTTTTCCGGGATTTATGATGCATGGAAAGCCGGAAAAGGGGAAGAAGATTGTGAGATTGCCCTGCGCGGGATGCTGGATTTCCAGTTGTTCTGCGATTATGTGGAAGTGGAAGAGACAGAGCATAAGGCGATCGCGGTGGAGGCGTTAATTAGGAAGCACTTGGGAGAACACGCATACGGAGCCATTTACCATGCGGCTATGTCGGCGGATAAGGGCAAAGGGGACGCGGTATTAGGGACGATGCTTGCAGCCAGACAGATTCCGGACAGCCGGAAGATCATGGATCACCTCGGACATCCGAAGGTAGAGAAGGTCTTTGAGCTTGGCAGGAATGTGTTCGGGGAGGCTCATAGTTATAAAGGATTTCTGCGGTTTCGGGAGTTGAAAAACGGCGTGCTTTATGCGGAAATTGCGCCAAAGAATCAGGTCTTAACCTGTCTGGCTCCTCATTTTGCCGACCGGCTGCCTGTGGAGAACTGGATGATTCATGACAGGAACCATAAGATGTTTGCAGTCCATGAGGCGGGGAAACGGTGGGTGATCGTGTGGGGGGATAAGTTTGACGAGAAGATTTTTGACGACGTGTCTGAGAAGGAGGAGGAATATGCAAGACTGTGGGCCGGCTTCTGCCGGACGATCGCTATTGAATCCCGCATGAATCCTAAGTGTCAGCGTCAGCATCTCCCTTACCGCTACCGATCGGATATGGTGGAATTCACAAATTATAGTAATCCTTAAAAAAATGCACTGCAAACGCCTTGTCCATGATATAATACTTTATTGGATGAACCCGGATGGGACATATCATATTATGGTTCTGCCCTTAAAGGGCAGTTCGGAGGGGTTGAAATTGGAGTATATGGATAAGGAAGAGCCGTTGATCCGTATTTCGGTACGGAATCTGGTAGAATTCGTTCTTCGAAGCGGCGATATTGATAACCGGGCGGCGGGGGCGGACCGGGACGCCATGCTGCTGGGCGGAAAGATCCACAGAAAGATCCAAAGGAAGATGGGGGCGGAATATCAGGCGGAGGTACCGCTGAAGCATGAGATTACATGCAGGGGATTTACTTTGGCGGTAGAGGGCCGTGCAGACGGAATAATCCGGAGGACGGAAGGGATTGTGGTCGATGAGATTAAGGGGATTTTCAGGGAATTGGAATATCTGGAAGAGCCGGTGAAGGTACACTTAGCCCAAGCGAAGTGCTATGCATATATCTATGCTTACGACCATGAATTGGAAGAGATCGGAGTTCAGATGACATATTGTAATCTGGAATCGGAAGAGATCAAACGTTTTCAGAGCGTGTATACCTTCGAGACATTGAAGGCGTGGTTTCTGGAGGTAATCGGACGTTATGAAAAGTGGGCGAGATACCAGATTGAGTGGAAGGAGAAGCGGGACGCGTCCATTAAGCAGGTTGTGTTCCCCTTTGCGTACAGGGAGGGACAGAAGGAGCTGGTATCTTCCGTATATCGGACAATTCTGCGCAGGAAGAAGCTGTTTATTCAAGCGCCTACAGGGGTAGGGAAGACCATTTCGACCGTATTTCCGGCTGTGAAGGCAGTGGGGGAAGGGCTGGGGGAGAAGATCTTCTATTTGACAGCGAAGACGATCACCCGGACAGTGGCGTGGCAGGCGTTTGAGACGCTGCGGGAGCAGTGTCTGCGCATGAAGGTTATTGTGCTTACGGCAAAGGAGAAGGTTTGTTTCTGTGAGGAGACGAACTGCAATCCGGATGCGTGTCCCTACGCCAAGGGGCATTTTGACAGGGTTAATGACGCGGTATACGAGTTGATTACATCCTCCGACGAGCTGAATCGGGAGCTTCTGGAGGAACAGGCGAGGAAGTGGAAGGTGTGTCCCCATGAGATGACTCTCGACGTCTCTGAGTGGGCGGATGCGGTGATCTGCGACTATAATTATGTGTTTGATCCCAACGCCCATCTGAGAAGATTTTTTGGCGAGGGGAATAAAGGGGGATATCTGTTCCTGATCGACGAGGCGCATAATCTGGTGGAACGGGGAAGGAAGATGTATAGCGCAGAGATCTGCAAAGAGGACTTCCTGCGCATTAAGAAGCTGGTCAGAGTGAGGGATGGAAAACTGGCGGGAAGATTGGAAGATTGCAACCGGCAGCTTCTTGCTTTGAAGAGAGAGTGCGAGGGCTGTCAGGTGTTGAACAGTGTTTCTCACGTTTATTTGAAATTAATGTCATTGATGACCGAGATGGAGCGTTTTCTGGAGGAATGTAGGGAAGAGGAGATTCGCAAGGAAGTATTGGAACTGTATTTCACGGTAAGAATGTTTATTAATGTCCATGACGGGCTGGATGAGAATTACTTGATATACTCGGAGATTGAGGATACGGGAAAGTTCAGGCTCTGCCTGTTCTGTGTGAATCCGGCAAATTGTCTTAAGGAATTTCTGGATAAGGGGAATAGTACCGTATTCTTTTCTGCGACGCTGCTTCCAATTCATTATTATAAGAAGCTTCTCAGTACATCGAAGGAGGATTATGCGATTTATGCGGAATCCCCCTTTGATCCGAAGAAGAGGAGGCTCCTCCTTGGAACGGATGTCAGCACGAAATATACAAGACGGAGCAGAGAGATGTATAGACGGTACGCAAGGTATCTGATACAAACGGCTCATGGGAAAGCAGGAAATTATATGGCTTTTTTCCCTTCCTATCAATTCATGGAGGAAGTTTATGAGGAATTCCTCGGTATTCTTGCAGATGAAGAGGAAGGTAAGGCGGAGGATATCGAATATGTAATGCAGTCCCGCCATATGACGGAGGAGGCGAGAGAGATCTTCCTTGAGAATTTCGGGGAATCCCGCAGGAACAGTCTGGTGGGGTTCTGTGTGATGGGAGGTATTTTTTCGGAGGGTATCGACCTTGCGCAGGACCAGCTCATTGGAGCGGTGATTGTCGGTACGGGGCTTCCGCAGGTATGCCGGGAGAGGGAATTATTGAAGTCCTATTTTGATGCCCATGGTTATCGGGGATTTGATTATGCATACTTATATCCGGGCATGAATAAGGTTCTGCAGTCTGCGGGGAGGGTGATTCGTACCGACGAAGACAGAGGCGTGATTCTTTTGCTGGACGAAAGGTTTACCGACGCAAGATATCAGGAGACGTTCCCGCGGGAATGGCGGGAGTATGGGATCTGTTCCGTGGATAATGTGACAGGTCAGACGGAGGAGTTTTGGGCGCAGTTTAATGATGCCGGCTCACAAGGAGATATAGCCGGACGACGGACAGATGGAGGGAATTGTTAGGAATATGATAAAAAAGGAAGGAACAGGAAGGCGTCTTGCGGCTCGTCTTGCGGCGTCCCTTGCGATGCTGCTGGCGATCTTAGCGATGCTTCTGACCAGTTTTCAACTGGCGATCTATGGAGATTCGGATTATAAATTCTACGAGAAAGAATATCGGAAATACCGGGTTACGGACGCCCTTGATATGAAGCTTGCGGATGTCATGAAGGTTACGGATTACATGATGGATTATCTGATTGGCAGGGAAGAGGAGCTGTCCGTTGTAACTGAGGTAGACGGCAGGACGCAGGATTTTTTCAACGAACAGGACAGATTTCATATGGGAGAAGTGCGGGATCTGTTCTTGGGAGGTTTGAAGCTGCGCAACGTGTGCGCCGTGCTTGCAGCGCTTCTGATTCTGGGGTTAATTGTCACGAAGGAAGATTGCAGGTCCCTTCTTCCGAAGGCTTATTTCGGCGCGGTCATTGTATTGTTTGCTGTAAGCGCCCTGCTTGCGGCTGCATTTACCGCGGACTTTACGCGCTGCTTTACGATCTTTCACGAGATTTTTTTTGACAATGACCTGTGGATGTTTAATCCCAGTGAAGATTACATGATCCGTATGCTTCCGGAAGGGTTCTTTTCCGATATGGTTGTCAGGATCGGATTGATATTTATGGCGATGGTCTTTGGGGTGGGAATAGGACTTGCAATTTGGAGAAAATATGTAAATCATAAAGAAAAAATGGTTATATTAACTAAAAATATGATACAATGAGATAGCGCACATACGCGTGCATTGTCATCGGCCGGTCGGCCGGCGGCATATAAGAACAGCAGCAAAAACCAGGTATGGAGGAGAAGGTATGGGCAGAGTAAGACGAGTGTATGTAGAGAAAAAAGTTGGCTTTGGAGTACAGGCGCAGGATCTTCAGCATGAGATCGGCGGTTATCTCGGTATTCAGGATGTAGAGAAAGTACGCGTCCTGATCCGCTATGATGTGGAAAATATTTCGGATGAGACTTTCGAGAAGGCCTGCAGGGGCGTCTTCGCGGAGCCTCCGGTTGATACGCTGTATCAGGAAGAGTTTCCAATGACAGAAGCCTGCCGGGTTTTCTCTGTGGAATTTTTGCCGGGACAGTTTGACCAGCGTGCAGATTCCGCAATTCAGTGCGTGCAGTTCATCAGGGAGGATGAGCAGCCTGTGATCAAGACGGCTACGACGTATGTGATTCGGGGAAAGAACGGGTTGATTTCAGAGGAGGAATTCGAGAGAATTAAGGCGCACTGTATCAATCCGGTTGATTCCAGAGAGACTGGGATGGAAAAGCCCGAGACTTTGGTGGTAGAGTTTGACGAGCCGGAAGATGTGAAGACTTTTGACGGTTTCAGAGATATGGAAGAGGGTGAGTTAAAGGAATTATACGGTTCTTTGGGACTTGCTATGACTTTTAAGGATTTTCAGCATATTCAGAACTATTTCAAAGAAGAGGAAGATCGGGATCCGACTATGACAGAGATCCGCGTTCTTGACACCTATTGGTCCGATCACTGCCGTCATACGACTTTCTCTACGGAGCTTACGGAGGTATCCTTTGGAGAGGGAGACTATCGGGAACCTATGGAGGCGGCTTATCGGCAATATCTGGAGGATCACAGCGAGATCTTCAAGGGAAGAGAGGACAAGTTTGTGTGTCTGATGGATCTGGCTCTGATGGCGATGCGGAAGTTGAAGAAGGAAGGAAAGTTAGACGATCAGGAAGAATCCGACGAGATCAACGCCTGCAGTATCGTTGTGCCGGTCAAAGTGGACGGTGTGGAGGAAGAGTGGCTTGTGAACTTCAAGAACGAGACCCACAATCATCCCACAGAGATTGAGCCTTTCGGAGGCGCCGCCACCTGCCTTGGAGGGGCTATCCGGGATCCCCTGTCAGGCCGTACCTACGTCTATCAGGCAATGCGCGTGACAGGCGCGGCAGATCCTACCGTATCTGTTGATGATACGATGAAGGGAAAACTTCCTCAGAAGAAGCTGGTGCGCGAAGCTGCTCACGGTTATAGTTCCTACGGCAATCAGATCGGGCTGGCGACCGGGGCCGTGAAGGAGATCTACCATCCTAATTATGTGGCTAAGCGCATGGAGATTGGAGCCGTGTTAGGGGCTGCGCCGAGGCGTGCCGTGATCCGGGAGACTTCCGATCCGGGAGATATCATCATTCTGCTTGGGGGACGTACCGGACGGGACGGCTGCGGCGGCGCTACCGGTTCTTCAAAGGTGCATACGGAGGAATCCACTAAGACCTGCGGCGCGGAGGTACAGAAGGGCAATCCGCCGACAGAGCGTAAGATCCAGCGTCTGTTCCGCCGTGAGGAGGTCAGCAGGCTGATTAAGAAATGTAATGATTTCGGGGCCGGAGGAGTGTCTGTTGCCATCGGAGAGTTGGCGGACGGCCTGCGTGTGGATCTGGATAAGGTTCCCAAGAAGTATGCGGGACTTGACGGAACGGAGATCGCGATCTCGGAATCTCAGGAGCGTATGGCCGTGGTTGTGGATCCGAAGAATGTTGATGAATTCATGGGATATGCCAAGGAAGAGAACCTGGAGTCTACCTGTGTGGCAGTCGTGACAGAGGAGCCGAGGCTTGTGCTGTCCTGGAGGGGCAGGGAGATTGTGAATCTTTCCCGTGCATTTCTGGATACGAACGGAGCGCATCAGGAGACAAAGGTTGCGGTCGATATCCCCAGCAGGAAGAACAGTATTCTTGTGCGTGAAGAAGTGGGGGATGTGAGGGAACGTTGGATGTCTATGCTGAAAGACCTGAACGTTTGCTCTCAGAAAGGGCTTGTGGAGATGTTCGACGGATCCATCGGCGCGGCTTCTGTGTTCATGCCCCACGGAGGAAAGTACCAGTTGACGGAAACGCAGGCCATGGTTGCGAAGCTTCCTGTTCCCAAGGGAGATTGCGATACGGTAACCATGATGAGTTACGGGTTTGATCCATATCTGTCAACTTGGAGTCCATACCATGGAGCAATCTATGCCGTGACCGAATCAGTGGCGAAGATTGTTGCGGCCGGCGGCGACTATCGTAAGATTCGGTTTACATTTCAGGAATATTTCCGCCGTATGACGGAGGATCCGCATAGATGGAGTCAGCCGTTTGCGGCGCTTCTGGGAGCGTACCATGCGCAGCTTGGATTCGGCCTGCCTTCCATTGGAGGCAAAGACAGTATGTCGGGAACCTTTGAGGATATTGACGTACCGCCGACGCTGGTTTCGTTTGCCGTGGATGTAGCCCGGGAGAAGGATATTATTACGCCGGAACTAAAACAGGCCGGCAGTAAGCTGATCTGGCTGCGGATCATGACGGACGAGTACGATATACCCGTATATGAACAGGTAATGGAGCAGTACGGCAAATTTACTCAGGATATCCGTGAGGGAAGGATTCGGTCAGCCTATGCGCTTGACAGGCATGGAATCGCGGCTGCGGTCAGCAAGATGGCGTTTGGAAACGGGATGGGCGTTAAGATCGAGCATAACGTAGACGAGAGGGATCTGTTTACCCCGTCGTTCGGCGATATCATAGCGGAGGTTCCGGCAGAAAAAGTCGGGGAGCTTCGTATTACGTACACCGTGATCGGCGAGGTCACGGATGACGCGGCATTTTCTTATAGGGATGTCAGGATTGAGGCGGCAGACGCAAAGGAAGCATGGAAGGGAACCCTTGAGAAGGTATTTCCGACGAACTCCAACGCCCAGGGGCAGGAGGAGAAGGTTGAGAAGGGGCTGTATGACGCGAAGGAGGTCCATATCTGTAACCGCAAGATTGGGGTGCCGACCGTATTTATTCCGGTCTTTCCGGGGACGAACTGTGAGTATGACAGTGCAAAGGCATTTGAGAGGGCGGGAGCCAGGACGATTGTCCGGGTGTTCCGCAATATGAGCGCAGAGGACATTCTGGATTCCGTGAGCGTCTTCGAGAAGGCTATCGACCAGTCGCAGATCATTATGTTCCCGGGGGGCTTCAGCGCGGGCGACGAGCCGGACGGTTCGGCTAAGTTCTTCGCAACCGCATTCCAGAATGTGAAGATGAAGGAAGCGGTTGAGCGTCTCTTGAACGAGAGGGACGGTCTGGCGCTTGGAATCTGCAACGGTTTCCAGACCCTTGTAAAACTTGGACTGCTTCCAAAGGGAGCGATTACGGGACAAAATGAAGATTCACCGACTCTTACCTATAATACTATCGGGCGTCATATTTCTAAGATGGTGTATACAAAGGTGGTTTCCAATAAGTCGCCGTGGCTTTTGCAGGCAAAGCTTGGCGGGGTATATGTCAATCCTGCGTCCAATGGAGAGGGACGTTTTGTGGCGAATTCCGAGTGGATTGAAAAGCTTTTTGCCAATGGGCAGGTGGCTACCCAGTATTGTGATCCCGATGGGAATATCACGCTGAACGAGGAGTGGAATGTCAATGGTTCCTACTGTGCGGTTGAGGGGATTACCAGTCCGGACGGACGGGTATTCGGTAAGATGGCACATTCGGAGAGACGTGGAAGGTCTGTGGCCGTGAATATTTACGGCGAACAGGATCTAAAGATCTTTGAGTCAGGAGTTGCGTATTTTAAATAGCAGGAAGGGGCTGTTTTGGCAGCCCCGTTTTCTTTTGGACATAAAAACAGAGCTGCTGCTTTGGCAGATTATTATCTGCTTTTGCAACAGCCCCTTGATTACCACATCTTATTCAACTGCTGTCGGTATACAAACTGACGGACATCTCGTTCTGCACTTTTCGGCAGATTCGCAAACTGACATCCATAACCAAAATAATCATCTCGGATGACCGTTTCACGCAACACAGAAGCCTGCATCTCCTGAGGTTTCTTCATGAAGCTATACTCGAATTCAAAGTGTTCGCCTATGTCCAGCCTTGTGTTGGTAGTAAGATAGACGCCGCCCACGCTGATATTCTGGATAGTACCGGTGAAGCGTCCGTGATTCTCGGAAATAAAGGTGGATTCTTTGGCCATCCTTACCCGAAGTTCTTTCTGACGCTGCAGGATCTCGATCATTTCAAGAATCTTACAGTCGGCGATCCATGGCTCTAGTATGTAGGGATCCGTATTCTTCCGAACTTCGAGTTCGGAAAAAGTCTTGACATAGCCAACCTGACTGTCGCAAAAATCAATCCGAAGCCGGTCGGTATGTTCACTTAGTCCACTCTCGTCTTCAAAATGAAGAGTAATCTTATCCTCCATGCATCTAACACGGGCCCTTAACAGAATCTCTGATGCGGAATCCGGTTCATAAACTATGCATGAGCTGCAATTCTTTAAGATCATGACTCGAAAAATTCCTCCTTATTTAGAAGTAATCCATTTGGCTAGACTTATTCTATCATGATGATTCATGAATTGCAATGACATTTTAAAATAATGGTGACGAATTGTGGACCTGAATTTTTGAAAAAAACATAAGAAATATATAAGAAGCAGAGAAATTTCAGAAATGAATTGATTTCGTTGGAAGGATTGTTTATAATGAGTTTGGTAAGATGCAGATATTAATGCCTTTATTGAAACAGTGCATGGCAAAGTCCGGAAGTGGGGATGCCCGGATAATATAGGAACTAAGAAGAGGGATATAAGCATGTTTAAAAACACAAAAAAGTTTCTTATAAGCAGTGTGTGCGGTTTGGTGATACTGTGTATCGTTATTTTTGTTTGGCTCGGCTCGGCAATGAGCACAAAGAGTTACGATGCGATCAACGAAGTTGGTATGCTGTACATGTCTGAGATGAGTGTCCAATTACAACAGAAGTTTAATGCTGTCATAGACCTTCAGGTCGCAAGAGTAGAGGCTGTGATCAAGCGTACTCCGCCGCAGGAGGCCGTCTATGGGCAGGAGATGCTGGAGGATCTTTATTTGAGCGCGGAGGTTCGGGAGTTTGTGCATTTCGGTATGTACCGTAAAGACGGCGGGCACGAGACGATTTACGGCGAAGAGGTAGAGTTTCTGAGTGAGGAGGAATTTCAGGATACATTAAATATAAGAGAAAAGATTATTACAAGCGGTTACAGCGAGAGCGGAAAGAAGCTTTTGCTGCTTGTAGTGGATGTATCTTATCCTATGAGCGACGGGAAGGTAAGCGACGTAGTGGTGGCAGGCCTGCCCATGGAGTATCTGGAGAACGCGCTTGTTTTAGAGGGCGACGGCACCATGGTATATTCCCATATTATTCGTTTGAACGGGGAATTCGTGGTTCGAACGGGCGACGCGTTCCGTGAGAATTATTTTTCGCGTATTGAAGAGACTGTTTCAGATAAAAGCAATACAAGCCCGGAAGAATATGTGAAAGAATTTAAGAATGCCATCAAGAAAGGCGACAATTATTCTGCCTTGACCATCGATACATCCGGAGTCCATCAGCATATGTATGCGGCGCCCCTTGTGGGGACCGATTGGTATTTAGTATCCGTTATGCCTTACGGGGTGTTGGACGGCGTCATCATGAAACTGAATCATACCCAGCAGATTACTGTTTTGGCAGCGTGCGGCGTCATTTTGATTGCATTGACAATTATATTTATCCGATATTACAATCTGTCCCAGCAGCAGATGAGAGAGCTTGAGAAGGCAGAGAAAAAAGCGTTTCAGGCAAGTCAGGCAAAAAGCGAATTTCTGTCCAGCATGAGCCACGATATCCGGACGCCGATGAACGGGATTGTGGGAATGACGGCGATTGCTTTGGCGAATGTGCAGGATCCTGTACGCGTACATGACTGCTTGAAGAAGATCGGCCTGTCAAGCAGACATCTCCTTGGACTTATTAACGATGTCTTGGATATGTCGAAGATTGAGAGCGGAAAGCTGTCTTTGAACATTGATATTCTGTCTCTCAGGGAGACCATGGAGAATATTGTGAATATTGTACAGCCGCAGGTCAGGGAGAGGGGACAGCATTTTGATATCTTTATCCGGGATATTCAGGTAGAGAATATATACTGCGACAGTGTGCGTCTGAATCAGGTGCTGATTAATCTGCTTTCCAATGCGATCAAGTTTACCCCGACGGACGGCAGGATCAACGTATATCTGAATCAGGAGGATTCGCCTTTGGGAAGCGGCCATGTGCGCTGTCATTTTCGGGTGAAGGATACGGGAATCGGGATGTCTCCGGAATTCCAGAAGAAAATATTCGACACATTTTCCCGAGAGGATTCTAAGGTACAGAAGATTGAAGGAACAGGGCTTGGCATGTCCATCACTAAGGTAATTGTGGATATGATGGGAGGAACCATTGAGGTCGAAAGCGAGCAGGGCGTGGGAAGCGAGTTCCATATTATAGTAGATTTTGAAAAGGCAGTCGTGGAAGAGATGGATATGGTGCTTCCGCCGTGGCGTCTGCTGGTAGTGGATAATAATGAGGACCTGTGCCGCAGCGCGGTGTCGGCGCTGAAAGAGATCGGTGTGGAAGCGGAATGGGCGCTGAACGGCGAACGTGCGGTTCAGATGGTCGAAGAGCATTACAGGAAGCATACGGCGTATGACGTCGTGCTTTTAGACTGGAAGATGCCGGGAATGAACGGATTAGAGACAACCAGGGCGATCCGCAGGATTGTAGGCGACGAGCTTCCGATTCTTATCATATCAGCCTATGATTGGAGCGATATCGAGGACGAAGCACGGGCTGCCGGGGCGCATGGATTTATATCGAAACCGTTATTTAAGTCTAATCTGTATCTGGGACTGAGCCGATATATGAATGGAGGCGTTCCGGAAGAGAAGCTTGAAACGGAGAGGATAGATTTTGGAGGACTTCATATCTTGTTGGCAGAGGACAATGAGCTGAACTGGGAGATTGCGAATGAGATTCTTACGGAGGCCGGGTTCGAGGTAGACTGGGCGGAGAACGGACAAATATGTGTCGATAAATTCAAGGAGTCTCAGCCGGGGTATTATGATGCGGTTCTGATGGATATCCGTATGCCGGTTATGAACGGATATGAAGCGGCGAAAGCGCTGCGGGCCCTTGACCGTCCGGATGCGAAGCTGCCGATTATCGCAATGACGGCGGACGCATTTTCGGAGGATATTCAGCAATGTCTGGATTGCGGCATGAATGAACATGTGGCGAAACCGATCGATATACAGAAACTTATGAAGCTTTTGAAAACTTATCTTAAATAAAAATATCAATAATGTAGAAGGCAGAAGATTGAGGAAAAGATTTCGATGAGTAAAAAGAAGAATATTTTTGAAATGAAAAAGATTTTGATTGTTGATGATTCGGAGATTAACCGTTCACTGTTATCGGATATGCTTTCTGACGAGTACGAGATCTTAGAGGCAGAGAACGGTATGGAGGCGTCGGCGATTCTGCATGACAGGGAGCAGGAGATTGCTCTGGTTCTGCTGGATATCATGATGCCGGTTATGGATGGTTTCGAGACGCTGGTGGTCATGAACAAGAATGGGTGGATTAAGGATATTCCGGTTATCATGATATCGGCGGAGAATGTCCCGTCATATGTGGATCGTGCATATAATCTGGGAGTACAGGATTATATCAGCCGTCCGTTTGACGAGAGGACTGTCAGGCGCAGGGTAATCAACACGATCATTCTTTTTACAAAACAGAAGGAACTGTCTCACATGGTGACGAATCAGATCATGGAGAAGGAGAACGACAATAAGCTCATGATTGAGATTTTGTCTAATATCGTAGAGTTTCGTAATGGTGAGAGCGGTCTTCATGTGCTGCATATTAGAATGTTTACGGAGCTGATTTTAAAGTGGCTGATTAAGAAGAAGATGTATGGGATTTCTACGGAGGATATCTCTCTGATCTGTAATGCTTCTGCGCTCCATGATATTGGTAAGATTTCGATACCGACCGAGGTGCTGAATAAGCCGGGGAGGCTTACCGACGAAGAATTTGAGATTATGAGGGAGCATGCGGCAGAGGGAGCCAGACTATTGAGCAATATCCCCTTCAGGGAGAATGAGCCCCTGATTCGGTTGGGATTCCAGATCTGCCGGTGGCATCATGAGCGTTACGACGGAAGAGGGTATCCTGACGGACTGGAAGGAGACGAGATCCCGATCTCTGCGCAGGTTGTCGCGCTGGCGGATGTGTATGACGCGCTGACCAGTAAGCGTGTCTATAAGGACGCATATTCCCATGACAAGGCTGTGGAGATGATCATCAACGGCGAATGCGGAGCCTTTAACCCGACTCTTTTAGAGTGCCTCAAGGATATTTCGGACGCGCTGAAAGAAGAGATGCGTGTACGCTCCGAGGGCAGAAAAATGCAGGAAGAGGTGCTGGACGCCGTTGAGCAGATGGTAGAGAAGGGCGAGCTGGATGTTTCGGACAGGACGCTTAAGCTGTTGGAACGCGAACGTGTAAAATACCAGTTCTTTGCGGAACTTTCTCAGGAGATTCAGTTTGAGTACACGGTTTCTCCGGAGATGCTGATCTTGTCGGAATGGGGTGCGAATTATCTGAGTATGCCGGAGACGATTATGAACCCGCGGAAGGATTGCTTTGGTACGGAGATCTTTACGCAGAACGATTTTGAGCATCTGCTGAATAGACTTGAGAAGACGTCGCCGCAGGACCCGGTTGTGGAAGAACGGTATGTGCTTAATATCAACGGGCAGGAGCGATGGAGCAAGGTTGTTGCCCGTTCTATGTGGGGAGGCTGGGAGCCGCCGGAGTATGTGGGGGCTATCGGCAAGATCGTAGATATCCATGAGGATATGGAGAAGATGAATCATCTGGAAGTAATGGCGGCCCACGATTCCTTAACGGGACTTCTGAACCACAAGGCGGCGAAATCCCAGATCATTGCCCGGCTTAATGAGGATGAAGAGAAGAAATTTCTCCTGCTTGTGTTTGATCTGGATCATTTCAAACTGGCGAATGATACATACGGTCATCTGTTCGGAGACGAGGTGCTTAAGTTTGTATCCGATAAGCTGCGGACTAACACCAGAGCTATTGATATTGTCGCTAGGATGGGCGGCGATGAGTTTTTGATTTTCATGCCTTATAAGGACGAGGTGGAACCTCCTGTAAAACGTATATTCCGTCTTTTGTCTACGAGGTATGAGAAGTTTAATATCAGCGTCAGTATGGGGATTGCATGTGCGAAGGACTGCGGCGGCAACTATGATACCTTGTTCCATATGGCGGACGAGGCGCTGTACGAGGTAAAGCGCAGCGGCAGGAATAACTATTGTTTTTACCATAAATAAAGTTCAGAAGAAAGATAGGAGGAGAATCACAATGACAGTGAAAGAATGTTACGAAGCGATGGGTGCGGACTATGAGGATGTTTTGGGAAGACTTCGGAAAGAGGAGAGAATCCAGAAATTCGTGTTGAAACTGCTGAACGATAAGAGTTATGAACTGCTTATTAATTCTATGGAGGCGGGGGAGATGAATGAAGCGTTTCGGGCGGCCCACACACTAAAGGGCGTGTGCCAGAACCTGTCGATCACAACCCTTTATCATTCCTCCGCTAAGCTGGCCGACCGTTTAAGAGACGGTCAGGAATACGGCGCGGATGTAGAGCCTCTTCTGGAACAAGTGAAGAAGGATTATACGCTTGCGATGGAGTGTATCCGGAAGCTGGCGTAATGAGAGTACGCCTGATGTACCGTCTGGCTTTATTATGAAGACGGCGCATCAGGCGTTTTTATATTGAGTATCAGAATAAAATGAAATTTAGAGCGTACTCTGTTGCAAGAATACGCAAAGAATCTCAGATAAAATATACAATATTCGTATAAAAATGAAGGAAAATAAAAGTATAATTGCAGAAAATGCAAAAAATATAAAAAAAGCCTTGTGTTTCGGACAAAAAACCTTTAAAATGAGAGAGAAGATTATATTTAGGAGGTAGAAAGGTATGTCATACGTTGATGAAGTCCTGGAGAAGGTAGTTGCAAAGAACCCGGCCGAACCAGAATTCCACCAGGCAGTAAAGGAAGTATTGGAATCATTGAGAGTGGTTGTTGAGGCGAATGAAGATAAATTCAGGAAAGACGCCCTGCTTGAGAGACTGGTAGAGCCGGAGAGACAATTCAAGTTCCGTGTACCGTGGGTAGACGACAAGGGACAGGTTCAGGTGAATACAGGTTACCGCGTACAGTTTAACAGTGCAATCGGCCCATACAAGGGAGGTCTGCGCCTTCACCCGTCTGTGAATCTTGGAATCATCAAGTTCCTGGGATTCGAGCAGATTTTCAAGAATTCCCTGACGGGCCTTCCGATCGGAGGAGGAAAAGGCGGTTCTGATTTTGATCCGAAGGGCAAGTCAGACAGGGAAGTAATGGCTTTCTGCCAGAGCTTTATGACAGAACTTTGTAAATATATTGGCGCGGATACGGACATTCCGGCGGGCGATATCGGAACAGGAGCGAGAGAGATCGGTTATATGTTCGGACAGTATAAGAGGATCCGCGGTTTATACGAGGGCGTGCTGACCGGAAAAGGATTAAGCTACGGCGGTTCTCTTGCAAGGACGGAGGCTACGGGTTATGGGCTTCTGTATCTTACGGAAGAGATGCTTAAGCTTAACGGCAAGGAGTTAGCAGGCAAGACGGTTGCGGTATCCGGTTCCGGCAATGTGGCGATCTATGCGGCGCAGAAAGCGCAGGAGCTGGGCGCGAAGGTTGTGACGGCCAGCGACTCTAACGGATGGGTATATGATCCGGAAGGAATCGACGTGGAGGCGCTTAAGGAGATCAAAGAAGTCAACCGTGCAAGGCTGACAGAGTACAAGAAGTACCGCCCGAATTCCGAGTATCATGAGGGACGCGGCGTATGGTCCGTTAAGGTGGACGTGGCTCTTCCATGTGCGACGCAGAATGAGCTTCTGCTGGAGGATGCGAAGATGCTGGTGGAGAATGGATGTATGGCCGTGGCGGAAGGCGCTAACATGCCGACTACTTTGGAGGCGACCGAGTATCTGCAGGAGCACGGCATATTATTTGCCCCGGGTAAGGCTGCAAATGCAGGAGGCGTGGCTACATCTGCTCTTGAGATGTCCCAGAACAGCGAGCGTCTAAGCTGGACGTTTGCAGAGGTGGACGCGAAGCTTAAGGATATCATGGTGAATATCTGCCATAATATGGTGGACGCGGCAGAGCGTTACGGTGCAAAGGGCAACTATGTAGTAGGCGCGAATATTGCCGGATTTGAGAAGGTCGTAGACGCCATGACGGCGCAGGGAATCGTATAAAAGTTCCCTTTTATGCAGTTTTTATAGGAAGGAGCCTTGTTTTTGAACAAGTTACATAAAAATGGGAAAAGCACTTGAATTTTTATACCAGATTTAGTACAATTATTACCAGTTGAGGATTATTTAACAATCTACTTGTGTTAAAGGCTTCACATCAATAGGACTGCGTAAACAGTTAATAAAACTTTAGGAGGAATTAATCATGGCAGTAAAAGTAGCGATCAATGGATTCGGACGTATCGGACGTCTTGCATTCAGACAGATGTTTGGAGCAGAGGGATATGAGGTTGTGGCAATCAACGACCTAACATCTCCTAAGATGCTTGCACACCTGTTAAAGTATGACTCTTCACAGGGCAGATACGCTTTATGCGACAAGGTAGAGGCGACAGAGGACTCTATCATTGTTGACGGAAAAGAGATTAAGATTTATGCAAAGGCTAACGCTGAAGAACTTCCATGGGGAGATCTGAAAGTAGACGTTGTTCTGGAGTGTACAGGTTTCTACACATCTAAAGAGAAAGCTTCCGCACATGTTAAGGCAGGCGCAAGAAAAGTTGTTATCTCCGCACCGGCAGGAAATGATCTTCCTACTATCGTTTACAATGTAAATCATGACAAGCTGACAGCAGAGGATACTGTTATTTCCGCAGCTTCTTGTACAACAAACTGTCTTGCTCCAATGGCTAAGGCGCTTAATGATCTTGCAACCATTAAGTCAGGTATTATGTGTACAATCCATGCATACACAGGCGATCAGATGACGCTTGACGGACCGCAGAGAAAGGGTGATTTGAGAAGATCACGTGCAGCGGCGGTTAATATCGTACCTAACAGCACAGGCGCAGCTAAGGCTATCGGTCTTGTTATCCCTGAATTGAACGGAAAACTGATCGGAGCTGCTCAGAGAATTCCGACACCTACAGGATCAACAACTATTTTGACGGCAGTTGTTGAAGGCAATGTTACGGTTGACCAGATTAACGAGGCTATGAAGGCTGCTTCTAATGAGTCCTTCGGATACAACACAGACGAGATCGTATCCAGTGATATCGTTGGTATGAGATATGGTTCATTGTTCGATGCTACACAGACAATGGTTTGCCCATTAGACAACGGAACAACAGAGGTTCAGGTTGTATCTTGGTACGACAATGAGAATTCTTACACAAGCCAGATGGTAAGAACAATCAAATACTTCTCTGAATTAGCATAATTCTGGAACACCCAAAGGGTCCGGTCTGATAAAGGACCGGACCCTTTTTTTCAAATCATAGAAAGGGGAAAGCTGTCTGAAAGAATATCCGGGTCCTGAGGGATGGATATTTTTCATGTATGACGGCAGACATTTTTACATGCTCAATAAAAAATCAGTAGATGATATCAATGTAAAAGGTAAAAAGGTACTGGTAAGGTGTGATTTCAACGTGCCGCTTATCGATGGGAAGATTACGGATGAGAATCGTCTGGTTGCGGCGCTTCCTACAATCAAGAAATTGATCGCCGACGGCGGAAAGATTATTCTTTGTTCACATCTTGGAAAGCCGAAGGGGGAGCCGAAGCCGGAGCTGTCTCTTGCGCCGGTGGCGAAGCGTCTCTCTGAGCTTCTTGGACAGGAAGTGAAATTTGCAGCGGATGCAGAGGTTGTAGGCGAGAACGCAAAGGCGGCCGTAGAGGCAATGCAGGATGGGGAAGTGGTACTTCTTGAGAACACCCGCTATAGAGTTGAAGAGACGAAGAACGGCGAGGCGTTCAGCAAGGATCTCGCTTCTCTGTGTGATGTTTTTGTAAATGACGCGTTCGGAACCGCGCACCGCGCGCATTGCTCCAACGTAGGCGTGACGCAGTTTGTTGATACCGCGGCGGTAGGATATTTAATGCAGAAAGAGATTGATTTCCTTGGAAATGCAGTGAATAATCCGGAGAGACCTTTTGTTGCTATTCTCGGCGGAGCGAAGGTTTCCAGCAAGATTTCTGTTATCGAGAACCTTCTTGACAAGGTAGATACCTTGATTATTGGCGGCGGAATGTCCTATACATTCTCAAAGGCAGAGGGCGGAAGCGTCGGCGGATCTCTTCTTGAGGCTGATTATTGCGAGTATGCTCTCAATATGCTGAAGAAGGCAGAGGAGAAGGGCGTTAAGTTACTGCTTCCTGTGGATACTGTGATTGCCGATGATTTCTCCAATGACGCAAACAGCAAGATTGTTAAAGCAGGCGAGATTCCGGATGGATGGCAGGGTCTGGATATCGGACCGGATACCGTAAAGATTTTCTGTGATGCGGTGCAGGATGCCAAGACGGTTGTGTGGAACGGACCGATGGGGTGCTTTGAGATGCCGAAGTTTGCCAACGGCACGGAGGCGGTTGCAAAGGCGCTGGCGGATACGAAGGCCACAACGATTATCGGCGGAGGCGATTCCGCGGCGGCAGTGAACCAGTTGGGTTACGGCGACAAGATGACTCATATTTCAACAGGCGGAGGCGCGTCGCTTGAATTTCTGGAAGGAAAGGAATTACCGGGTGTTGCGGCGGCGAATGATAAGTAGAACATACCCGTAAAGAAAATATTTTAAAGGAGATTTCATATCATGGCGAGAAGAAAAATTATTGCAGGTAACTGGAAGATGAACAAGACTCCAAGCGAGGCTGTTGCGTTAGTTGAGGAATTAAAACCATTAGTAGCAAACGACGAGGTCGACGTTGTATTCTGCGTACCTGCAATTGACATTGTTCCGGTTGTCGAGGCAGCTAAGGGAAGCAATATCCAGGTTGGAGCAGAGAATATGTATTTCGAGGAGAGCGGCGCATACACAGGTGAGATTTCTCCTAATATGCTTGTGGACGCAGGCGTTAAGTACGTTGTTCTCGGACATTCCGAGAGAAGGGAATACTTCGGTGAGTCTAATGAGGACGTCAACAAGAAGGTTCTGAAAGCATTCGAGCATGGAATTACTCCGATCATGTGCTGCGGCGAGACTTTAGAGCAGAGAGAACAGGGCGTGACCATGGACTTCATCCGTCAGCAGGTGAAGGTTGGTTTCCGGAATGTAACGGCAGATCAGGCGAAGACTGCAGTGATCGCTTATGAGCCGATCTGGGCGATTGGAACGGGCAAGACGGCTACTACGGAGCAGGCGCAGGAAGTTTGCGCAGGAATCCGCGCATGTATCGCAGAAGTATACGATGATGCGACAGCAGCGGCAATCCGTATCCAGTACGGCGGGTCGGTTAATGCGGCTACGGCGGCGGATCTGTTTGCCCAGGCTGATATCGACGGAGGCCTTGTCGGAGGCGCTTCTTTGAAGGCTGATTTTGGAAAGATTGTGAACTATAAGTAGGAAGTAAGGTTATTTATAAAAGGCTGTCTGATCAGAGAAGTATCCGGTCAGGCAGTTTTTTTGGAAATCTTATTTTCATTTTTTATCTCTTATTGTATAATTAGGTGGTAACAGTAATCTGGCGGGAGGGTTGATTTTATGATTTACAAAGAGGTTCCGGTACAAGTAGAAGGGTCTGCAGATTATGCAAGGCTTCAGGTCTATATTCAGGATACTCCCCATGACGGAAGCCTGAAGATTGAGAAGCGTCCAATGATTATAATCTGCCCGGGAGGCGGATACGAGAGAACCAGTTTTCGGGAGGGGGAGCCTATAGCGCTGCATTTTTTAAGCAAAGGATATCATGCATGCGTCCTGCGTTATTCCGTCGCTCCGGTTCGTTTTCCGGTACAGGTATTGGAGGTAGGACAGGCGTTTCGGACGCTTCGGCAGCATGCGGATGAATGGAATGTAGATATGGACCGAATCGTTGTGCAGGGTTCCTCGGCAGGAGGGCATCTGGCCGCATGTTACGGCGTATTCTGGAATCAGGATTTTCTGCTCTCACCGCTCGGAGTGAAGGCAGAGGAGATAAAGCCGAAGGGTATTATGCTGAGCTATCCTGTGATTACTTCTGATCCGGCATATGCCCATATGGGAAGTTTCGAGAATCTTTTGGGGGAAGATTGCGGCGGTAAGGCAGAGCAGGCGGCGATTGAGAAGCTGGTGATGGAGACGACGCCTCCTTGTTTTATCTGGCATACCATGGAAGACGCTGTTGTGCCGGTGGAAAATTCACTGATGATGACGGCGGCGCTTCGTAAGGCGGGAATTCCGGCGGAGCTGCACATTTTCCCGGAAGGGGAGCATGGATTGAGCCTTGCAAGCCCCATTGTGGAGCGTGCGAACGGCGCGGGGGTTCAGGCGGAGTGCGCGCAGTGGATTGATCTGGCGGACGCATGGCTTGAGAGGTTATTCGCATAGTTTTTCTATTTGAGTAAATGTAATTAAAATGAGCGAAGGAGTGTTAAGGCATTATGAACAAGAAACCAACGGTACTTATGATTTTGGATGGTTATGGGTTGAATGAGAAGGCGGAAGGAAACGCTGTCGCAGAGGGTAAGACACCCGTTATGGATAAGCTGATGGCTGAGTATCCGTTTGTAAAAGGTAATGCAAGCGGTTTGGCAGTCGGGCTTCCGGATGGCCAGATGGGAAATTCCGAGGTCGGGCACCTGAATATGGGCGCCGGACGTATCGTGTATCAGGATCTGACAAAGATTACGAAGGCAATCCAGGACGGAGATTTCTTCGAGAATCCGGCGCTTCTTGCGGCGTGTGAGAATGTAAAGAAGAACCATAGCGCGCTCCATATGTTCGGTCTTGTATCCGACGGGGGTGTACACAGCCATAATACGCATATCTACGGTCTTTTGGAACTTGCAAAGCGTCAGGGAATTGAGAAGGTATATGTACACTGTTTCTTAGACGGACGCGACACGCCTCCGGCTTCCGGAAAGGAATATGTGGAGCAGCTTGCTGCTAAGATGGAAGAGATCGGTGTCGGTGAAGTGGCGACTGTCATGGGACGTTACTATGCTATGGACCGCGACAACCGTTGGGACCGCGTGGAGAAGGCGTACCGCGCTATGGTTTACGGAGAGGGCGAGACAGCGGTTGGCGGACCTCAGGGAATCCAGGAGTCTTACGATAAGGATACCACGGATGAGTTTGTTCTTCCTACGGTTGTGATGAAAGACGGCGCGCCTATGGCAACGATTAAGGACAATGATTCCATTATCTTTTTTAATTTCCGTCCGGACCGTGCAAGAGAGATTACCAGAACCTTCTGTGACGACGAGTTCACAGGATTTGACAGGGGAGAGAGAATCAAGACGTGTTATGTATGCTTTACCGAGTATGATGTGACTATTGAGAATAAGCAGGTTGCATTTGTTAAGGAAGAGATTACCAATACATTTGGCGAATTCTTGGCATCCAACGGAAAGAAACAGGCGCGTATCGCGGAGACGGAGAAGTATGCCCATGTGACCTTCTTCTTTAACGGAGGCGTGGAAGAACCCAACGAGGGGGAGGATAGGATCCTTGTCAATTCTCCGAAGGTGGCGACTTACGATTTGAAGCCGGAGATGAGCGCTTACGAGGTGTGCGGCAAGTTGACAGAAGCTATCCGTTCCGATAAGTATGACGTGATAATTATTAATTTTGCAAATCCGGATATGGTAGGCCATACCGGTGTGGAATCTGCCGCCGTCAAAGCTATTGAAGCGGTGGATGAGTGCGTAGGAAAGGTGGTCGACGCCATTAAGGAAGCGGACGGGCAGATGTTTATCTGTGCGGATCATGGAAATGCGGAGCAGTTGATCGACGACGAGACGGGCGAGCCGTTTACGGCGCATACCACCAATCCGGTACCGTTTATTCTGGTCAATGCAGATCCGGCTTATAAGCTTCGGGAGGGCGGCTGTCTGGCGGATATCGCGCCGACTCTCATTGAACTGATGGGCATGGAACAGCCGAAGGAGATGACGGGAAACAGCCTGCTGATAAAGTAAGCTGTAATCAACGGCGCTGATCAAGGTCCGGGAGGGAGGAAGGTATGCTGATCCTAATTGTGGAAGACGATGCTGTGATCCGGCAGGAATTAAAGTTTCTTTTGGAAAATGCTTTCTATCAGGTAACGGCTCTTGAGGAGTTCACGGATGTTGCGTCTGTTGTATTGTCGCAGAATCCTGATCTGGTGCTTCTGGACCTTAACCTCCCGGAGGAGTCCGGTTTCGACGTCTGTACGAAGATACGGGCAAAGTCGGAGGTGCCTGTGATCTTTGTGACCGGCAGGGCGGATTCTATGGACGAACTGACAGGTATCCTGAAAGGCGGGGATGATTATATCACGAAACCGTTCCAAGCGCCGATTCTTCTGGCAAGAATCGGCGCAGTCTTAAAAAGGACCTGCCGGGAGACAGACCGGGAGCCTGTCAAATTTACCCATAAGGAAGTGGAGCTTAATATCGCCGGAGGTACGGTGAGCTTTCATGGAAAGCAGGCGGAGCTTTCGAAGAATGAGCTTAAGATTATGCATCTGCTCTTCCAAAAGAAGGGGAACATTGTTCCCAGAGGGGATATGATCGAGTACCTGTGGGACAATCAAGTATTTATTGACGATAATACCCTAAGCGTAAATATCACGCGTATCCGCGGAAAGCTGGAAGAAATCGGGGTTTTTGGCCTGATTGAAACGAAGCGGGGGATGGGGTATAGGATCTGATGCCGGAGGCGGCAATAGCAAAAATAGGGGTGTCGCAATATGAAAATAGAGGAATATTTGAGGGATAAGGTCCTGCTTTTGACGCTGCATACGGGTTGTATGCTGCTTCTGGCAGGATTTTTACATGCCACCGGTTACGAGGCTCAATATTGCCTTCTGATTATTATCTTCTGGGTCTTGATTCTGGCGCTGTGGCTTGGCTGTGATTTTTATAGCAGGAAACGTTATTTTCATGAATTATGGACAATGCTTGAAAAGATGGACAGGCGGTATCTTCTAGGGGAATTGATGCCAAGTTCCCACAAGCTGGAAGACAGCCTATATAAGGAAATGCTCCGGATTTCCAACAAGTCTGTGATTGAGAGGATCCGCCGGATTGAGGATGAACACAAGGAGTATCAGGAGTACATTGAGAGCTGGGTGCATGAGGTGAAGGCTCCTATTACGAGTATTGACTTGATGTGTGAAAATTACAGAATCCGGAAATCAGGAGAAGAAGGCGGAGCAAAAGAGGATATGGCCCGCAGGATCCGTCTGGAAAATCAGAAAATAGAAAACTATGTGGATATGGCGCTGTACTATGCCAGATCGGATGAGGTGTATAAAGATTATGTGATACGGGAGACAGAGCTTCATGAGATTGCGGTAGTAGTCCTTAAGAGAAACAAGCATTATCTGATAGAGAATAAGGTGCAGGCCAAGGTCGATTGCAAGGAGTCAGCGTTTACGGATCGGAAATGGATTATCTTTATCCTGAATCAGCTCGTGCAAAACTGTACGAAATACCGTCGGGAGGAGGGTGCCGTGATCCGGATTTATACGGAGGAATATACGCAGGAGGAGGCGCTTGGCGGGGATTCCGAAAAGGGGGAGGGCGACTGTCTGGCAAAACACAGCCGCGGCGTGCGGCTGGTGGTTCAGGATAATGGAATTGGGATTAAGGAGGAGGAATTAAGCCGGGTCTTTGAAAAGGGGTTTACCGGAAGCAACGGGCGTAAGATGGAGCGTTCCACCGGGATGGGGCTTTATCTTTGTAAGAAACTGTGCCGGAAGCTTGGGATTGAGATTTATGCAGAGTCGAAAGAGGGGCAGGGGACGAAGATGATCTTGGAATTCCCGGTGAGTTCTTTTTATATTTTTAATGATATAAGCGAAAAGGGTTATGCTGGGAATACGCCATGAGTATTTTCGCGGCATAGCTCCGGCTCATGTGCAGTTTTGCGCCGTTCGTAAGAAGGATATTACTGTGTTGGATGGAGCGGATTTTATTGAGTGAAACGATGCAGCTCTGGCTGCATTTTGAAAACCCGTAGGGGGATAAGATTTTTAATTCCTTTGCCAGCGTCCCATATTTGCGGTAGGTTCCATGCTGCGTATGGACAGAGATATGGTGTCCCTGAATCTGCAGGTAATAGATATCATATACGTTGAATTTTGAAACTGAGGATTTTGTCTTGCATATATATTCATGATGCAGATTGGTGTAGAGCTGTAACGCCTGTTCTACATTAGATATACCAAAATGGGAGATAAAATCTGACAGATGGTGTTGAAGAGTCTGATTATTTGATAGTTCCTGCAGCCATTCTTGTAATACGTCCATTTTTCTTTTGTCCTCAATTTCTCATCCTATTATGTATAACACTTAGATTATGAAAAACTTACGTGAATCGGATAAATTTTTTTTATTATAAGATTTATTTTCCAAATGTGGCTTTTATCCTGCGGGTTGTGTTGTGCGAGAATTGTCGAAAAAATGGGAAAAATGTATAATAAGAAGTAAATTTATGCGAAGTGAGAGGATGAGATAAGATGTTTATTCCGGAACGATTCAAGAAGCAGATCAATACGCATTTATTGGGAAATATGCTGGATATCGACGACTATCCTCTGATTTTAGCAATTATGGGAAGACCGGGAATGGGTAAGACAAGGCAGTTGAGGATACATTTGGAGCAGCTTGGAGTGGATGCCTTTTCCGTCAGTTCCGCCGAGCTTGATTGTGAGCGGGACGGCTCTGCGGCAAAATTGTTAAAGCAGCAGTATATCAATGCTTCCGTGAACATCTTAAAGAAGATGCCGTCCGTGCTTGTGATTGACGATATTGACACAATCGTCGGCGAAGGGCATAAGAATACGGACGCATCCAACCATCAGGGCGTTTTGGCTTTTCTCATGCATATTTCCGATAACCCGTATTATATTGAAAATGTAGGAAATGTGAACAGGGTACCCATATTTTTTACCGGGAATAATTTTGAAGCGATATATGAACCTCTGAGAAGGCCGGGGAGGACTTTAGAGTTTGAATGGGAACCCGGACAGGAGGAAAAGATTGATATTATTGCTTCGTGCCTTTCCAATACGGCGGACGCTAAGAAGGTTGCCGCCGAGCTGGTTGATATTTATCCAAACCAGTCCATTTCCTTTTTTACGAATTTCTTTACTACTCAAAAATTGGAGCTGTTGTCAGAGATGGCAAGCAATGCGATGCTGAAATGTATTTTGGAAAATTCCCAATATAAGCGGCAGTTATATCAGAAGTATATTCAGGAATATAATGATATTGACTGGAAGGATGTTATGTTTATGGATCGGGAGAGTAAAGGGCTGTAATTCAAAAGAGGGGTTTGAGATTTGAATCGGCAGAAGATTTGCCCGAGATGATATGGACTTTGTTGCTCTTGCTACCTATAAGAGGTGCGATTTCGCGCTGAAAAACTCGGGATTTCCGTATAAAATGTGCGGAAACACCTCGCGGAATAGTGGCGTGTAAACAGTAACGTGAACCCTTTCATGATTCGTTGATAATTGAATAAAGGCTTTACACCACAATTACCGATTGATATAATAAAAGTACCAAAGCAAACGGCATTTATAGAAAGTAGGTGAAGATATGCCGAGTCAAGCAGATATTGTTAGGGATTCAATAATCGAATTTTCAAGGATTCAAGACTGGATGATATTAGCTAAAAAGAATGATGATCTTGAAACATATGAACAGATACACAAACGTTATATTGAATTGAAAGTTACATTGTCATCTTTAGGCGTTAATATCACGGAACTTGATAGAATCAAAGAGTAATAGTATATAAGTAAGCAGTAACCTATAAGGTGTAAAGTCTTTATTAAATTATTAAAGGCTTTGCACCTTTTTTATTCTCCAAATATAAAGCAACCGAGTAGCCGAAAGCACTCGCAAACTTAAATCAATATACTGGTGAATCATCCGGGCATAGGCAATAGTCCGGATGATTATTTATGGGTTGCTAATAATCAAAATGATGTGAGAAAAGGAGAGTGAGATTATGTGTATTACAAAGAGTGAATTAGAAAGCAAGGTACAGGAGTTAAGAAGCTTCTACAAGAGGTTATGACGATTCTATGCCCGGATGCTCCATGCAATTCTTACAAACCCCACTTATACGAGGACACTGAAAAAAGCCCAATTTTTCAAAGAATTAGATGTTTTCAGTGCCCTCATAACACATTTTACCTCACTTTGCTGTAAAGCTATAAAAAGATATAAGAAAATACATGAAATCCAGTAATCTTTAAAACTGTAAGATAAAAAATCCTTAAAACCCTTAGTTTTACGGTGATAAGGAAGTATTTGCAACAACTTATCATCAACGCTGACGAACAGGGTGTAAGCAAAAGCAGAGAACATATCACTTTCATTAGTGGTTGGTTCTCTGCTTTTCTGTTACGCAATAGAACGCCTTTTTTGAGGGTAGACATATAAAACCCTCGCCTCATCATTTTATCGCTCGCAAAGCTGCATAAATCAAGGGATAAATAATCTCTACCGCGTAACAATCCCACAATAAATCCAACAAAATAAAAGAAGATTTTTCATTAACTTCAAAATGGCTCGATGTGGAATCGAACCACATCTTTCCCCTTCATAAATACATTTTAACAAATATACTTATGAAGGGGGACGTCCTACCAATGGACTATCGAGCCATAACATAATCAACTAAATATGATATTTGAGATTCTAAATCTTTATCAATTCTAAATGAAGTATTAATATAAGCGAATATAGCTTTTTTACATCGTTCCGGTTTATATTTTTTCCATCTCGCAATTTGAGATTGTGGAATTTCATTTATGATTTTTATATAATCATACAAGACTAAATTATACAAATATGTTGCAAGTTCCACACATGAACGCGAAAACATCACAAAATCATCAAAGGAGATTTTTTCATACTCATTCGGGGCAATCAATCTTGCAAATCTTGGATCTCTTTTAAGATTATAATTATGTAATTTTCTAAACCCTTTCTCGTGAGATTTAACGTCGCACAAATCATGTACAGCTGTATTTCTAACTAACCTATAATACTCACACAAATCAAAAAGTGCTTGATTATCTTGTGATAATTTTTCATTAACAATATTTTTAACTGCACATTTTAACCAAGAATCCTCCTGTAATTTTTCTTGATAGACATTGTTGCCAAAATTTTTTATCTCATTACAGATTTCTTTCAAAAATGTTTCAAAGCAAAGATGCACATTAACAATATAACTTCTTGAAATGGCATTAATCATATATTCAGAATCATAGCTTGTTAAAGTGATTTCTTTTTATGTTGCCAATTCGATAAAACTATTCCTTGTATGAATTTCTGAATCATAATCTGCGATAAAGCACCTTTTAGATAACTCAACAAATTGATTAATTGCACGATACTGACCCAACACATCCTTAAACGATTAAGTATATTCTTTTTCTGCATGTTTATTTCAATTCCATTCCTAACTATGTAGGTGATTCCTCATTATCTTCTTCATCATTTTCATCATTCAATTCATCTTCTTCAATTGTTGCAAGTCTACTAAAATCTATATTTGAAAGCATTTTACCTATATTTACATCAAATATATTTGATGTGCGCGGTGTAGTGCAGCAATACTGCGTCTACTGCTTCCGGCTCTCCGGCAACAGCTTTTTCGATTACCTCAAAAGGTATCAGTTTTTTGTTCCTCATGTTTCAATTTCTCCCATTCTTTCCGCAAATGTTTCAGTGCAACATTTCTCCGACTGTTTATTGTACTTCTGCAACGCCCATACAATTTACCGATTGCTTCATCACGATAGCCGACAAAATAATACAATAGCAAGGCTTCCTGACGCAATTTCGGCAATCTTGATAATGCCGTTGCTAACCGTTCATCATCAATGAAATCCCCTGATGAGTCTTTGAAAATTAAGACGAAATCCCCAAAACGGGGATCGGGATAGCAAAAGCATCCAAAAGTTCTTTGATAATTGAATAAAGGCTTTACACCACAATCACCGATTGATATAATAAAAGTAGCAAGTAAACGGCACTGGTAGAAAGTAGGTGAGGATATGACGCTTGAAGAACAAAGACAGGCTGCTATAATGACATATGTAAATCTTATGAGAATTAAGGCACATGAAACGGGCGAAAATAAAGAGCTTGAATATCAGATCAAAGTTGCAAAGATTGTATTACAAAATTTTGGTATTGATTATTCAGAACTTGAACTTTAAATTTTACAAGTAATTACCAACTAAGGTGTAAAGTCTTTATTGAATTCTTAAAGGCTTTGCACCTTTTTTACTTTATACCATGATAAAATGCCATATCTGTCTGGGCGCTACTGGTTAGGGTTTCATCAGACAGGTCATACAGCTTTTTCAAGAACAATAGTTTGAACATCATTGCCGGTTCTTTTGCCGGACGTCCGAAATTTTCACAATACTGTTTACGCAGCATTGGATTAACAAAGCTGAAATCTATGTTCTCTTTTTATCTTCCGCAGAAGATGATTGGCAGGAATAACCGCATCGTAAATCCCCTGATAAGGCGATAGTGTTAGTTTCAACTGTGAATGATCTTTCAGCCTTTCGGAATCCTCCTTCCCCATACTTCTATTATAATACCAACACTGAAAAAAGCCCCAATTTTTTTTAGAACCAGACTTTTTCAGTTCCCTTAAAAACCAACAGAACCAGGCATAAATCCATATAACACATTTTACCTCACATCTGTTGTAATTTACAACACATTTTACCTCACTTTGTTGTAAAACTATAAAAAGATATAAGAAAATATGTGAAATGAAAACTTAAAAAAGTGCGGTTTTATCATGTTTTAACAACTTATAAGAAGATACATGAACCCCAGTAATCTTTCAAAACTGTAAGATAACCGCAAGAAAGAGCGATACTATATCCCCCCGCCATCTGATAAAATAAACTTACGGAAACATCCGGCATATCAGAGGTAGTGTAAAGTAGCCTATGAAAAACTGGAGTCAAAAAAATAGGCTCCATTAG
>CAJTOH010000017.1 GCA_910577685.1 uncultured Dorea sp.
ACTTGATAGTATAGATTGTTCAACTTTTCTTGTCCACACTTATATACTAACACCATACCTTGCCATTCTTTACTGTTGTAACCGCGCCCTGTACGTTCAGCCCGGCCTCGACCGCCGGAGCCGGCGCTTCTTTTGCCGTTTCCTCTTCCGTGGTTTCCGCCGCGTCTTTATACCCCTCCACATTATCTGCAGTTAAGGGACAGAGCGAATCGCTGGTCTTAGTAAGCTTTGCTCCCAATACCTGTCCGATCGTCAGACATCCGTCCAGATTCAACAATCCGGAATCAACCAATTCGTCAAAGATCGCCGGATCCTCCAGATTCGCCGCTTCGATGGTGATACCTCCCTCCGCCCTGCAGCACAGCACTGCCGGGTCGTTCGCATGGGCTTTCGCGGTTTCCGCTGTAATAGACATATTGATTACCTCCTCTTTCTATTATAAATACTGTCTTAAGTATATCCGCCCCGCGAAAGGAATTCCAATCACTTTTTTTCATGTATCGGAGACATTTATTAACATTTTCTATCAATAGAAAAGGCAGAGGAATCAATCTCCTCCGCCTTGTATACCTTAATTATTATCTACCGCATCGCTCTGCGCTTTACACCATATCCAACGCCTGCCGCTCCCAGCATCATGAAGAGAACATACAGCATCATCGTGTTCGAATCGCCAGTCTTCGGCGCTGTGGATTTTTTCGGGAAGGAACCTGAAACCGTGTTCCCGCCTGTCGTACCGGATGCTTTCACTTCCTTCCAGCCTAATGCGATTGGGGACAGACCGGTTACTTTAAACTGGATCGCATCGCCCTTCTTAACCGTCGGATATTCTACTTCTCCCGGCTTATGCCCGTTCATTTCTTCGGTAAACATGTGTACTACCTCGAAATCATGCGTAGCTTTTCCGGTTCCCTTCGGGTATGACATAGTAACGGTAATACCATCCTTCGGGAAGTTCTGTGCGTCTACCTTAACCCAGTTGCCGTTTTCATCCTGAACCTTCAAAACTACGTCATAGACTTCAAAGCTATTGCTTCCCTTTGGCAGCTTATTCTTAATCTCAGTCTCCATCTTTCCTTCAATCTTCGAAGGAGTGTCTAATCCAACCTGCGCTAACGTCTCCGGAACCTCTGAAATTCCATTCTCAAATTCCAGCCTGTACTTCACTTTGTCCGTTGATTCCGGAACATCCGGCTGTACGCTGATTGCATTGATTCTTCCGGTAATCTCCGGCAATGCTGCCGGCATTGTATAATTGTCAATCTTCGTTCCGGTAAGAACCGCTACGTAATCAGGATCTTCCCAAGCAAGCGTTACCTTCTGCTCGCCCGGCGTAGTTGCGGCGTATGTACCCACTAACTTGCTCTCCGGAACGAACTTTACGTCTGATGCGTCGGCCGGAAGAATTCCTGATATCTTTAATTCTCCGTAAAGAGTCGCATTGCTGCCAACAAGCCCTTTCTCACTGTCTACGGCCTCTAAACCGCTTACATCCCATGTCAGCGCCTTCTTAGCAACCGTTACAACGCCGCTGCAGACCTCTTGATTCTTAAACTCCTTGCCGCCGACCGTTCCGTTGTATAATACGCGGAAGGCCTGTCCTTCTCCTGCCTGCGGCATACCGCTTACATCAAGAGTAAAATGTCCGGCCTCGCCGTCGCTCTCATCTCCGACTTTTGCCGTGATCTTCTCAATCTTTACGATATCAGACCATGCGTCGCCGTATGTAGGGTTCTTCTTAATCGTTACCGAATTCTCAAGAGTAGCCGGATTGCTTCCTACGACAAATTCAATATCGCTGACCGTGAAGCTGATCTTACCTTCTCTTCCGAGGTAGTTTCCGCTACTTGGAACAAAAGTATACGTAATCTCTCCCGTATCACCCACTTTTAACTTAGCAAGTTCTGCTACTACGTCTTCATACTTCATTCCTGCGACATTATTGTAGCTATATGCAACGGAACCGGATATCACTTCATCATTCGCGCCGGTAAATACAGGTTCCGTAAACTCGCCTACTTCTGCTACGACATTCTGCTTATCTACCGCGCTGACGCTGTAATTACCTGTCGGCTTGATATTAAGGACGCTTCCTGCCGTCAGCGTAATCTTATAGTTTGGATTTGAAGACGCCAGCGTTCCTGCATTGAGCGCATATCCGCCTTCCTTAACATTTTCACCCGCTTCACGTCCCAAAGCGCCGGCAAGAACATCGCCTGCAACTAACGGAGTACTGCTGTCTACGGTAAACGCAAACTTAGGATCTTCCTCTCCGTATAATTTCTCTGCCGACTGCGCCGTAACCGTAATCGGCTTAGGACTTACATTAACTTCTACGGAAAATGCCTGCGCGTCATAATCCGTATCGTCCGGTACAAAGACACCCTTCAAGGTTTTCTTGCCGGCGTCTCCGTAAGAATCTTCCTCAAGCGCCCAATAAAGCTTACCTGAAGCCTTATTACCTGCTTTGTCCGTCACAGTCACAGCGCTTAAGAGGTCTGTGCTTACCGCATCGCCGTATGTAACGTTTATCGCCGGCGCGGTGATCGTAAGCGTTGGTTTCTGAATATAATTCTTCTCTGACAGCGTAAGGATCTCCTTACCGAACAATCCCCACTGATCATCGTCGTAGACATACGTAACCTCTTCTGTCACAAACATCGGGAATGTATAACTGTTGTCTGAATTGGCCTTTGTTCCTACCAGAAACAGATCGTCATTAAATACGCCGGCTTTGTCTACGTCGCAATTCGTTACATCGACCAGATAGTTCTTTCCTCCTAATGTAACAATGTTCCACATGTGACCGCCGCCGTCCATCGCTCCGCATATCGTATAACATACTGCGTTGCTGAAAGTTGACATGTCGCACAGGTACTGGAATGCTTTGGCATAACCTTCACACACGACGTCCGTAGTATTATCCCCGTCAAACACCCAGATTAACTGCCACGGGTTTCCATAAGGCGTCATCCAGTCTTCAGCGGCAGAGGTATTATAAGACACCAGATCACAGATCTCCTGGCAATATGCCGCCAGCTTGTACGCATCTTCTTCTCCCGCATATTTTGTTACAATAGCCTTCGCATTATCCGCCGCTTTTTTTACACCGCTGACTTTCGCGGCGTCAAGCTGGTATTCATTACCTGCCGCACGGTACTCCGCTGCAACCGAAAAATAGAACTTTAACCGGCTTATACTGTAGGTTCCTCCCTTGAGGGTGAAATCATAACTGAATAAATATCCGCCGGTCTCCGTCTTGTCAAACCAGTAAAAATCGTATGGGCAATCCATCAGCAGATAAGATATCACAGGATCTATAACTTTTGAAATAGCATCCCCTGCCGCATCCGCCGCCGCATCAAAATCACTCCCTAATGCTCCCGTTGTCCATGTCATTGAAAACGGTATATCGAGTTCTTTGGTGGACGTCATCTCTCCGGCCGCGATTTTTTCAACGTATCCCTTCAGTCCGGTATATGCAGCCTTAAGTTTCGGATCCGTCAGCTTGTCCGTGCCGACGTTTCCAAGCGTAGCAATACCGTCGTTGACGCCGTCATAGAAAAGCTGGTCTACGTAACCTGCAAATAACTCGTCGCTGTCCGGAAGATCGTCGTCGAGATCCTTCACTTCTACCGTGAATTCCCCGCTCTGATCCGCCGGTTCTTCATTCTCTTGGTTTCCGGCCTCACTCGGCGCCGTCTCATCCGGCGCTGTCTCATCCGGCTCCGGAACCTGCTCATTCGACGCCGCAGTCTGCTCATCCGGCGCTCCTGTGTCTGTGGCTACTCCTTCCGGCACGTCGCTGCCGGTAATGGAAGTCCCGCCGGCGTCTGCGTCTTCCTCCGCAAGGGACGTCAGAACAGGCAAGTTCGCCGAACCTCCGATCACCACAAGGGATAACGCTGCGGCCAGCAGCCGCTTAAGCTGTTTTTTCCGCTCCTTCATGTTTTTCACTCCTTGATCTTAAAATCATTTATATTATATCTTCATCATTCTATCATACATTCATATTTAAAAAAAGCGTTTTTTAAATATTTCCAAATATTATTATCTACAAAAAAAGCCGTCGGACATGCCGCGCCCAACAGCTTTATGACGTCCCTTCCCGCCTCTATGCGTTCTCCGTATACCGGCATGCCGGATACCCGCTGCAGCCCCAAAACTCACCGAATTTACCGCTTCGTTTCTTTAGAAACTGTCCGCACCTCGGACAGACCTTCATATTCGCCGCCACCGCCGGGGATGCCAGCTCCTCCCCCAACTTTTCAAACACCTTCTGGTTCATGGCGCAGTCGGCAAGGGCGCGGTGCGCCCCGTCCGTGGGTATCTGATAATACGACGCCAAATCCACCAGCCTGTACCGCGCAAGCTGCGGCAGACATTGCCGCGCAAGGGACAGCGTATCTATGTAATCATTCGCAAACGTCCTGCCCCAGTAACGCTCCGCGTCCCGCCAGATAAACTTCATGTCAAAAGTGTGGATATTATGCCCTACCAGAATCAGACTGCCCGCAAAAGCGTCAAAGTCTGCAAGCGCCTTCTCAAACACCGGCGCGTCTCTTACCATGTCGTCATATATATGGTTCACCTCCGACGCGCGGGAGGGAATCGCCCTTTGGGGGTTCACCAGTGTTGAAAATGTATCCGCAGCCTTTCCTCCCAGCACTTTGATTGCCGAAATCTCCACCACGGCGTCATTCGCCGAACTGGTTCCCGTCGTCTCTAGGTCAAAGACCACATAATCTTTGACGTATTTATCCTGCTTCCTGCCTCTTTGATCTCCAAGCATATCATAATCTCCCTTTTGCTTTATCCTTTGTTGATCTATACAACTGCCTCAACTAATACTTTGTCCCCTACCGCAATCTCATGTACGCCGCTTTGCTTCTTCTTATTAAAATTAAAACTGACCAGATATCCCTTACTCAAATGATAGTCGTCCAGATATCTGACAAGCTGCTCCTCACCGCGCATATGATATTCATTTCCTCTCCAGATCTTCAACCCAACCACAAACTGTTCTCCGCGGTAGTCTATAATGACGTCTGTACGCCCCATGGTTCTTGTCCGTGATTCGATATAATAATTCCCAGTCCCGTTAATAATCGGCCGAAGATAAAGCAGGAAATATTTTCTCCCTTCCTCCTCAACAAACGCCTCGTCACAGTCCTGATACAGCTCGTTAAAATGCGCCGCAAATTTTTCCAGAACCCTTTTCATATCCAAACGGCCATCCACAATAAACAGATTTTTCTCCTGTTTAGACAGCCGGCATATATCCAGTCCTTCAATTTCAGCATTAGAAAGATAGTAGTTATATAGCCTTGTTTCAAAAATTCGGTTCGCAATCGCTACCATTCCCTGCCTGTTTTTCACAAAGCCGAACATGGCCGCGTCACGGATCGCCAGATTATCCGGGTTATATCCCGTATTCTCGCCTTTAAACAAAAGCGCGCCCAACATACGGTTCAATTCCGGATAGTCCGCCAATTTCCCCGTCAGCGAATCAAACAAAGCGTTTTCTTCCGCCAATATAAGCCGTACGGCCTCATAAAATCCTTCCTTCGTCCACGCCTTCTTCTTATCCTGAAAATACGTTTCCCCCGCAACCTTTTCATCAATCAGCTTACACAAACGGGATACCAGAAACGGATATCCGGACGTGTAGCCGTACAGCAGCGCCGCCATCTCCTCAACGTCCATGTCCACGCCGCAGGCGGTCTCATATTCACGCAGCATACCGGCGATCCCCTCTTTCGAGAGATTCATATTTACATCAAAGTCTGCGGCAATGTTCCACGGGCTGTTAAGCTTATGATCCTCTGCGGGACGGATCTTACGCCGTATCGTCCTGACGTCGCACACCCCGGCAAGAATGACCGACCAAAAGGCGGGTATCCCTTTCAAGTCCCTGTCAAGATAACCATTCCTTAACTGCGCCAGAAAATCCAAAAACACCTGATTATTCG
Source organism: uncultured Dorea sp. (assembly GCA_910577685.1). Taxonomy (GTDB): domain Bacteria; phylum Bacillota; class Clostridia; order Lachnospirales; family Lachnospiraceae; genus Sporofaciens. The sequence continues at coordinate 5,973 of CAJTOH010000017.1, forward strand.
CCGCCCCGTCCACCTCGTCAATAATGAGTACCACCGGTTTATCAAGACTGCCGATAAACGCCGATAAAATCTCAAACATCTGCATCAGGTTGAACTTCCCGTCGTCCTTTCGTTTTGACAGCGCCTCCAAACATTCCCTGCCTCCGGTTACTTCTGGCCGGAACCTGTTGATTTCACCGGAAAATGCAGCTGCAAAAGCATAGCAGAAACTCCACTCGTCCGCAAAACACGACTGACTGAACCTTTGAAAATCCAAACTGACAACCAGCTTGTCTTTTGAAAGGGATTTCGCCAACGCAGCCAAAGTTGTGGTCTTCCCGTACTGCCTTGCACAATTTATGGTAAAATACGCGCCCTCGTCAACCAACTTGAGGATCTGATCCAGACGTTCTTTAAGATCCACCATATAATGCCTTTCCGGAATACACGGACCAGTCGTATTAAATCGTTTCATCCCGCACCCTCTCCTCTATTCTTCCTCCATAAACAGCGGCGTTGAATAGTACCTGTCTCCCGTATCCGGCAGAAGCGCAACAATCGTCTTCCCTTTATTCTCCGGCCTTTTCGCCAGTTCAACCGCGCCATGAAGCGCCGCCCCCGACGAGATCCCCGCAAGAATCCCTTCTTTTCTGGCAAGCAGCTTTGCCGCCGCAAATGCATCCTCGTCTTCCGCCTTAAATATCTCGTCAAATACCTCCGTATTCAGGACCTCCGGGACAAACCCGGCTCCGATCCCCTGTATCTTATGCGCGCCGGCCCTTCCTTCCGACAGTACGGGGGATGAAGCCGGTTCCAACGCAACGATCTTTACCTTTGGATTCTGCTCTTTCAGATATTCGCCGATCCCCGTAATCGTCCCGCCGGTTCCTACCCCCGCGATAAAGATATCCACCTTCCCGTCCGTATCGCGCCAGATCTCCGGTCCTGTCTCCGCCTTATGTACCGCAGGATTCGCCGGGTTCTCAAACTGCCCGGGGATGAAACTGCCCGGAATCTCTCCTGCAAGTTCTTCCGCCTTCTCAATCGCACCCTTCATCCCCTTCGAACCGTCCGTCAAGACCAGCTCCGCGCCGTAAGCTTTCAGGATATTTCTTCTCTCCACGCTCATCGTATCCGGCATGGTAAGAATCATCCTGTAGCCCTTTACCGCCGCGATGGAGGCAAGGCCGATCCCGGTATTCCCGGAGGTAGGTTCAATGATCACCGAGCCCTCTTTCAGCAGCCCCTTCTCCCGGGCGTCCTCGATCATGGCTCTCGCCACCCTGTCCTTTACGCTTCCGGCCGGATTCAGATATTCAAGCTTTACCAGAATCGTCGCCTCAAGACCAAGCTCCTTCTCAATATTAACCACCTCAACTAACGGTGTATTTCCAATCAATCCTAACATTCCCTTATAATAACCCGCCATAATTGCACACCTTTCTTTTTTTGATTACTATATGCTTCTTCTCTTTCTAATTATCCCCGACGCCGCCATTGAGAGTATCCCCAAGACAAGATAACCTACCGCATATATGATAAACGCCGTTTCACCCATATCAAAAAATATCCATACGCCAAGTAAGAACAAAACCGATGAAACAACCGGCAGATGCCACAAACCCTTTATATCCTGCCCTGCAAATATCCCTGTGCCAATCATATAGATTGGATTCACGGCAAAAAACAGAATGAAGCACACCGCCATCTGGCCGTCGGCATTTACGAATCTGACCGCCAGCCACGGCAGCAGCAGCATTACGATACCGGAAGACATTATCCCCGCCGCCGCTCTAAACCTCCCCTCCCGCATATTAGTACCTCCTAGTTCTTTCCTCCGGTTATAAAGCCTGTCAATCTATAGTTCTGCGAATCCCCTTGGGACGCCCTTAACCCCGCAAATATTTCCCTTGAATCACAGCCCTTGCTGTAATAAGCGACAAGCATATCCGCCGCCATCGACTTTCCAAAACGGCGCGGCCGGCTGACGCATATATTTTTCCTCTGTGTTTTCAGGACGCTGTTCGTATAACCGACTAATCCGCTCTTATCTATATAAATCGAAGAATTCACAGCTTCCTCAAACGCCCGGTTTCCAGGGTTCACATAAATGCCCATACTCCCACTCCTTTAGGACTTCCCAACATTACTAAAAGTATAACCGATTTTATTACACATTACAATGTCAGGGGCAGGTTATTTTCATTGTAAAGTGTCAGAAAATTTGCTAGAATGGAGTCAGACTATCTCTGTCTTAATATATGAATTTTCGGGAGGATATACAAAAGATGAACCTTAAATTGCTTGAAGATCTGCAGAACAATATTTCCAAAGTAATGATCGGGAACGGCCGGACGATGAAGCTCATACTTACGGCTATCCTCGCAAATGGCCATGTCCTTTTAGAGGATGTCCCCGGTACGGGCAAAACAGTGCTGGCCAAATCCCTCGCCAAATCCGTCCGCGCACAGTTCGGGCGGGTTCAGTTTACCCCTGACCTGCTCCCGTCGGACGTGACGGGGCTTAATTATTTTGATTCCAAAAAAGGGGAATTTGTATTCCGGGAAGGCCCTGTATTCTGCAACATCCTTCTTGCCGACGAGATCAACCGCGCCACGCCGAAGACGCAGAGCAGCCTTCTGGAATGTATGGCGGAGGGACAGGTAACGGTGGACGGTAAGACAAGGGTATTAGAAGCCCCCTTCTTTGTCATCGCAACCCAGAACCCCTTAGAAACGCTGGGTACATTTCCTCTGCCCGAGGCGCAGATGGATCGATTCCTAATGCGTATAGGAATGGAAGATATGACCCAGAATCAGGAACTTTCCATGGTGGAGCGTTTCCTTGTGGACGAACCTCTCGCCGTCCTTGACGGCATCTGCGGGAAAGACGAACTCGTAACCCTTCAGGCCCGGTGCCGCGAGGTATATATTCACAGGGATCTTCTGAAATACATGATCGAGATCGTCCATGCAACGCGTAAGCACTCGAAGATCATGCAGGGCGTAAGCCCCAGAGGCGCCCTTGCATTTGTGCGGGCGGCCCAAGGATTTGCCATGACCGAGGGACGCGGGTATGTTACGCCGGAGGATATCAAAAATGTCGCGTCTCCCGTCCTCGCTCACCGCCTTACCCTGTCTGTCCCGGCAGAGGGCGTAAGATACGAAGAAGAAATTATCCAAGAGGTCTTGGGCCTTGTCCGGGTTCCGGTGGAAGATTGGGAAAAACGGTAAAGGAGACCCGCTTATGTTGTTATTGCTGCTTGCCGGAGCAGGCGCCTTTTATCTGCTCCAACACATCATTTATAAGAAATACTGGAATACCGGGCTTGGCGTTGCGACTGAATTTGAAGTGCGTTCCGCCTACGAAGGGGATATTTCTTATCTTCGGGAAGAGATTACAAACGATAAACCCCTTCCTATCCCTGCGCTGGAAGTCAACCTTGCCATGGACCGCTCTCTTAAGTTCTCAGGGGAAGCGAAGGATAACGCCAATGTAACGGACCAGAGCTATAGACGGGATATCTTCTCACTCTTTATGCGCCAGCGCGTGATCCGGCGTCTGCCGTTCGTGTGTGAAAAAAGAGGATACTACGAGATCACAAAAGCAGAGGTGATCGGGTATGATTTCTTTTTCCGCAGGAGTTTCCACAACGACAGGATGGTAAAAACCGCCCTGTTTGTATACCCAAGGCTGGTCGACACCCACAGAATCGCCCTGCTTAGCAAGGCGGTATCCGGAATGATCGTAACACAGAACCGGCTGTTTCCCGATCCGTTCTGTTTTTCCGGAATCCGGGATTACCACCCGTCCGACCCGATGCACCACATCAATTGGAAAGCGTCTGCCAAAAGTCAGGGGCTTCTGGTAAACCAGTTCGACTCTACGACAAATATCCGGATGCGGATGATTCTGGATACGGAGGATTCCGGGATTGTCCGCCGCGACGATCTGACGGAGGAAGGGATCCGCATCGCGGCCTCTCTGGCTTCGCGCATCGTTAAAGAGAAGATGGAGCTGACGGTCACAGGGAATGGGATGCAGACGGTTTACTTAAAGGACGGAGCCGGACAGATACAGCGGCTGTATCAGGAACTTTCCCGCATTGATCTTAGGAAGCCGGTTCAAAGGCTTTGGAAAGAATTGGAAAAAGAGAAAGAAAAGCTGCAGGCAGGAATTATTTATGTCGTTATTTCCATGAATCAGGATACGGATACCGTCAACTCGGTCGCTTCCATGGGAAAAAGCGGCTGTCCGGTCTTATGGGTAATGCCTGTGCCGGTTTCTTCGGAACAGACGGTTCCGGATATACGAGGCGTCAATATTTTTAAATGGGAGATGAATGGATAATGAAAGAAAAAAGCCGAGCGCTGATCCTGCTTTCATGGATGCACGATCTGCTGCTTTTTGAGGGAATCTACGTACTCGCCATAGCTATATGGAATATCCGCGGCCGGGAGGCTGTGCATTTCCTACTGAACGGACTTTTTATGCTCGTACCCGTGGCTCTGTCATATATCGTGGTGTGCAAATGCCGGAATCTTTGGATCTTCCTTGCGTTTTCTTTTGCCATGATATGTGGGATACATACGGCAATAGGGAATCCCATAACGAGCTGGCTCACTATTCTTGTCTTCCTGTTCCGTTTCTACGTGAAGATGAAGCAAGGCGAAATCCGCCGGATGATGAAAGAGATGCCTAACGAAGCCGGAGCGCAGGAGGACAAAGAGACATGGGAGGTTCCGACCCTTCTGGACGTTCCCGGAGTCCCCTGCTGCCTGTTTCTCGCAGGCATGTATCTGTGGCTTCTTTCATTTAGACGTCATGGACTTCTCAACCTGATGCTTTTACTCCTAGCGGCAGAGTTCTGTGTCTGCCTGACTTACCGTTATCTGGAAAGCCTTGACGGGTTTGTGAAGAAAAATATCCGTGTTGCCAATCTTCCTGCCGGTACCATGAAGAAAATCGGAAACGCAATCCTGCTTGCCGGAATCACGGGCCTTCTCCTGTTTATGCTGCCGGCGGCCATTTACCGCAAAGAACCGCTGGAAAACCTCCGGCTTAAGCCTCTCCTCCCGGAGGGGCAGGCAGTTGAATTCTACGAAGAAAACACAGAACCCGACTATCTTATGGAAGAACTGATGTGGTTAAAATCACAGGCCAAGGAAACACCGGAATGGCTTAAGAAGTTTTCCGATCTGCTGTACAACATCACGCTGCTCGGAATTATTTTCGTGGCGATAAAGCTTATATTCGCAGGGATTCGAAAGGCGATGGAATCATTTAAAGACGACGGCGATGATGAAATTATCTTTCTTGGCAGAGAAGAAGACAGTATGACGGAAAAGAGGATCCTGCTTAGGGCAGGCAAAAGGGAAAAAAACCGGTCTCCGGACAGAAAGATTAGGAAACTATACAAACGCCTGATCCGGCGTTCACTAAGAGAAAAGCCCTTCGGGAACGAGACGCCCCTTGAGCTTGAGCAGAGGGCGGGGCTGTATCCGCCAAAGACGGCCGGCGATACGGATTCTTCCAAAGAAGACGAACTTCGTCCGGCAGGGTATGTCCGGGACGATACGGACATCTGCCGGCTCCACGAGTTATATGAGAAAGCCAGATACGGAAAAGAAGAATGTTCGCCGGAGGAGGCCAGACAATATGCACAGATGCTCTCCGGCATGAAAGCAAAAAAACTATAAATGGGTATGCCGGGAAATAAAATACTTCCCGGCATACCCATAATCTTTATGCTTCTTTAATCTTAAACTGTTTAACCAGTCCCATCAATATCTGCGCCTGACTTGACAGCTCCTGACTTGCCGCCGCGCTTTGCTCAGAGGTCGCGGAATTAGTATGCACCACGCTGGAAATCTGGTCGATTCCCTGCGTCACCTGTGCGATAGACGCCGCCTGATCCTGTGACGCCTTCGAAATATCCTGAACCAGTTTTGCTGATTCTTCAGACGAAAGGACGATACGGTCAAGGGACTCGGCAGTCCTGTTGGCTATACCGGTGCCTTCCTGTACGGACTGTACGGTCGCTTCAATGAGAGCCGCCGTATTCTTGGACGCCTCCGCGGACTTGCTCGCCAGATTACGCACTTCATCCGCAACCACGGCGAAGCCCTTACCTGCCGCTCCTGCCCGCGCCGCCTCAACCGCCGCGTTCAAAGCAAGTATATTGGTCTGGAAAGCAATATCCTCAATCGTCTTGATAATCTTGCTGATCTCGGAAGACGAATCGTTGATCTGGTTCATAGCGGTAGTCATCTGCTCCATCTGCCTCTTCCCCTGCTCCAGCTCGCTCGCAGTCGACAGCGCCTGACCGCTGGTCTGTTTGGCGTTCTCCGCATTGTGCGCCACATGGTTGTGTATTTCATTAATGGTAGCTGCCAGCTCCTCCACGGACGACGCCTGTTCCGTAGTTCCCTGAGCAAGAGCCTGCGCTCCGCTTGCTACCTGCTCCGAACCGCTTGCTACCTGTTCGGCGCTCATATTCAGTTTCCTGAAGATCTCGTTCAGTTTAAAGATGGTATGCTGGAAGGATTCCTTAATAGGGGCAAAATCCCCCGCGTAATCCATATCGATATCAAACTGTAAATTCCCTTTGTCCAGTTCAGCCAAGGATGCGGATATATCTTCGATATAGTCCCTCCAGATCTGTACCGTCTTGCCCAGCGCGCGAGTTAAATCCCCAATCTCGTCTTCTGCCGGGAACTCGTCTACCTCATCCGTAAGATTACCCTGACTAAGCTCGATCAGCCGCTCCGACGCTCCCTTTATAGGATCCGCCATCTTTTTGGATATGATGGAAATCGCAATAATACCCACCGCAAAAATGACCAAACCTGAGATAACCAGAATCAGCAAAGACAGAAAGCATGCCCTCTTGGAAGCGTCGATCTCGTCCTGTATAATCGGCATCATATCTTCCTGATAATTCCCGGTTCCGATATACCAGCCGTAAGGCTCAAACTTTTTGACAAACCCTCTCTTCGCCTTGGCTTCGGTCTCGCCGGATTTCGCGAAATAAAAATCAATGAAATCCCCGTCCGGCTTATCCCCGGCGGCAATCGTATCCCTTACAAAATAATTGCCTTTTTCATCCTGCGTATTGTAACGGTTGGTTCCCTCCACATCAGGATTAATATGTACCGCGTTCGTCCCGTCCGCCATGTCCGCCCAAAAATATCCGGTTCCATTATTATATCTGGTAGTACGTACAATATACCTGGCGTTCTCCATAGCCTCTTCCTCGGTCAGCTCTCCGCTCTGAGACTTATCGTACTCCGCCTGCAATACCCCAATCATACACTCCACCTGACTCCGGATAATCTGGTCTAACTTCTCCTCCTCGGCTTCAAGGTTCTTATCATAAGCTGTCTGCAAAGACAAATATGACAAAAAGGAAAGCAAAAATACTGCAACAAAGGTAAGAATACCTATGCTTAAAATCAGTTTCCCCCGCAACTTCAGTTTCATTCAAAAGACTCCTCTCATTATTAAATATTACTTTTATTATTTTTCAACAAAAATAGCCGAAAAAAAGTTACTAAATTCATTATAATAGATAATAATTAAAAAGTCCATGATACTATACCGCTTTTTGTAATTAATGTCGTTTTTTGTTGAAGGGGAAGATCGTATACATTGTTAAAATTAGAACGATCACTCCGCAATCAAAGGCACAACCGCGCCCTGCTTTACATCTACAAGCCCTTTATCCGTAAGCTTAAGCGCCGGACTTACCGGCAGTCCGAGGGTTCCAAGGGACATAATCGGATTACCGTGCCGGTAGCCCAACCCTTCCAGACTTTCACGAACCGCCTTAAGCCCAAGCGCCGTATCCCCCACCCCTTTTTCGGAAAGGATGCCGCATACCGGCAGCGCAAGCTCCGCCAGAACCTTACCGTCCTTAACGGTTAAAATTCCTCCCTGCAGTTCCTGAATCCTCCTCACCGCCAGCAGCATATCCTCCGGGCAGTCCCCGGCGACAAAGAGATTATGGTGGTCATGGAAATACGTAGTGGCGACAGCGCCTTTATTCAGGCATGATCCCGTTATAAAACCATATCCGATATTCCCGTTTTTGCCGTGGCGTTCCAGAACCATCGCCAGCAGGCAGCCGCTGCCCTCCCAGACCAGCCTCCCCTCCCGCACAGGCATAGAGACCAGCTTCTCCGTCGTCTGCGTCCGGTCAGGGTGTACCTCGATCACACGCACCTTTGCTTCTTCTCTGTCCGTATCCGCCATAACCCGGAAATCCTGCAGAGCAACCGAAGGCAGGCATACGCTCCGGTAAAAATCTTCGGGAAACCGGTAGGCTGCCGGCTGTTCCCGTCTGTTTTTCCGGCAGTAAATCCGGACGCCGTTTTTATATACGCAGGAGGGACTGATCACTGCCGGATTCTCCAGCAGCATGAAGTCCGCCAGCTTTCCCGGCGCAATAACGCCCCTGTCGTACAGATGCATCCGGCGGCTCGGCGTGTAAGTGGCGCAGTAGATTGCCATTTCCGCAGGGAATCCGGCTTCTATCGCCTTCTGCACCACATAGTTCAACTGCCCTTTTTCGTAGAGTACATCCGCCATGGTATCGTCCGTCACGAATCCGCAGTACTCATAGAGCCGGTTTCCGCAGATATATTCCAGCACCTCCGGCAGCAGCATTTTATCCTGAATCTCAAAAAACATCCCGTTTTCAATCCGCTGCTTCACTTCTTCCAGCGTATGCTCCGTATGGTCGCCGTCGATTCCCAGATATAAAAACTTGGCAAGGTCCAGATCTAGGAGGGACGGGCAATGCCCCTCTATCACATAGCCGGGATACTCCTCACGGAGATAGTCCAGAAACTTGGTAATCTCCAAGTCATTTTCCCGGATAACCTGCCGGTAATTCATAATCTCCCCCACGCAGACAACGTCCTTCTCGTCCATCAGATGCTTCATCGCGGCGCAGTCGATGATCCCCCCTGTAGTTTCCAGCCGTTCATCCGTTGACGGCACGCTGCTTGGAATTCCGTAAAATATGTCGATCGGCGCATTTTTTGCGGCGGATATCATCTCCAAAACCCCGCGGGTACCCTTAACATTCGCCATCTCATGGGGTTCCGATACGATCGTGGTCACTCCGTACGCCGCAACGCAATCCCCGAACGGCTCAGGAGTCGCCATGCTACTCTCGATATGCATGTGGATATCCACAAGCCCGGGGATCATATACCGCCCCTCTGCGTCCAGCACGGTGTCCGCCGAAAAGGCAGTATCCTTTTTCCGGTCTATGTAATAGAATTTCCCGTCTTTTACAGACACATCCCCGGGGATAAATTTTTTCAGGTAAGTATTGAATACTTTTGCATTTTTAACCAGCAAAGAAACTGATTCCATAATGTTTCCTCCCGCTTAGATAATGGTGTAGAAATACAGCAGGCACACCGCTACAAGGACGTACATCACAGGCCGGATCTCTTTTATCTTCCCGCCTGCAATCTTCATAATCAGGTACGCCGGAAGGGCGACGCAGATCCCGTTTGCAATATTATTTGCAAAGATCGTAAAGGTGACGCAGATAAATGCCGGCAAATATTCTGTGATGTCCGAGTAATCCACGTTCCTCATCCCGCTCAGCATATTGATTCCGATGAAAATGAGTACCGGCCCCGTAGCCGCGGACGGGATGATCAGAGCAAGGGGAGCCAAAAACAGCGACAGCGCGAAGAAAATACTCGTGAAAACCACCGTCAGGCCTGTCTTCCCGCCTGCCTCCACCCCTGCGGAGGACTCCAGATATGTGGTCATGCTCGGCATTGTGAACAACGCGCCGAAACTGGTTGCAACCGCGTCCACCTTGAAGCATTTGTCGATATCCGGAAGATTGCCGTCCTCATCCAGATATCCTGCTTTCGCGCCGACGCCGAGTACGGTTCCGAACGTGGAGAAAAAGTCCGGCACGAACAAAGCGATCAGAAACGGAATATACGCAAAATTCAAGGCCCCAAAAAAGTCTACCCTAAGGAACTGCTTTCCGATGTTTGCAGGAAGGGAGAACAGGCTTTCCGGCAGTTTCGTCACGCCGAAGGGAATCCCGATTACGGTAGCCGCAAGGATCGCAAGGATCATCCCTCCCGGAACGTTGCGCACCTTGATAATAAGAAGGATGATGAATCCAATAACGGCCACAATCACCGACGGGGAAGTCAAATCGCCGAACGCAAGATTATTCTTATCTCCATTTGCCACGATCAGCCCGCAGTTCTTTGCGCCAAGCAGGGCGATAAACAGCCCGATTCCCGCGCTGACCGCATGCTTCATACTCACCGGGATAACCCGCACTACGGCTTCACGAAGCCCTAAGAAGGAAATCACGATGAACAAAACGCCGCTCCAGAAGATCACGCCCGCGGCGATAGGAGCGCTGATCCCTTCGTTTGAAATCATAGACGCAACGATTCCCACGCTTCCAAGGCCGGGGGCCAGGGCGAAGGGACGATTGGTGTACAGCGCCATAGCGCAGCTTGTCAGGACAATCAGAAGAACCATGGCGGTAAGTATGACATGTTTGTCAAGTCCGGCCCCGCCCAGAATATTGGGGACAGTCGCAAGGACATACGCCATTGTGACAAAGGTGGTCAGCCCAGCCAGAAGTTCTGTCTTTATGTCTGTTTGGAAGGACGACAGTTTAAATTGTTTTTCGAGCCAGTTTTTCATTTGCAATACTCCTTTTCTATTGATAATTGTTCCACATTTATTGTATGATGAAGGAAATAGAATGTCCAATTCATATTTCCCATAAAAACTATGCCAAACAGGAATATGGGCGGGCCGGCAAAATATAAGGGGGATGCGGCATGAATTTTAAGGAAATGAATTATATCTTATGTATTGCGAAACACCAGAACCTTACCAAAGCGGCGCAGGAGCTTTACATCTCCCAGCCGACGCTGACCAAATATCTACAGAAACTGGAGCGGGAGGTGGGCGGGAAACTATTTGCCCGCAGCGGGAACAGCTATATCGCCACTTATCTCGGCCGCCGGTATATGGAGTATGCCAAGAAAGTTCTTGAGGTGAATCAGGATTGGGAAAAGGAGCTCAAAGACCTGACCTCCTGCAGCGAAGGCGAACTGAACATCGCCTTCCCCCTGATGCGCAGCTCCTGTATGGTTCCTCAGATAATGGAGATATTCCACAGACAGTATCCGGGCGTCCGGGTAAACCTGCGTGAAGAGACTTATGCGATTCAGGAGAAACTTCTTTTGGACGACCAGCTTGATTTTGCGATTTTTAACGAAGCCAAGCCCCATCCGAAACTGGAATATGAAACGCTTCTGAAAGAAGAAGTGCTGCTTGTGATGCCCGCCGGCCATCCCCTTGCGGACCTGGGCGTAAAAAGAAGCGGGAAAGAATATCCCTTAATCGACCTGCATCTGTTGGGGCAGGAGCCTTTTATCCTGCATTTCCCGGAACAGACCACCGGGCATATTGCGCTAGAATTGTTTGAAAAATACGCGATCCGGCCGCCGGTACCCATACGCACAAGGAATACCGTAACCTGCGTCAAGCTCTGCCAAAAGGGGCTTGGACTGTGCTTTATCCCGGAAAATTATATGAAAAATATGGAGCTGCTAAAGCCGCCCCTGTGTTTTTCCGTGGGAGACGAAGGGGCGTACAGCGCCCTGACCATCGCATACCGGAAAGGCGCTTATCTCCCTGTCTATGCCCGGGACTTTATCCGGATTGCCCAGCAAAACCTGTGAAAACCGGATTTCCCCAAAGGCATGCCATAAAACGTACCTTTGGGGAAACCTAATCTATATCACTTCTACCCTGACCGCCACAGGCAAGTCTCTGCACAGCCTGCGCTCCACATGCAGCCCTTCTTCATCCTGCCGCCAGCTCACCGTTTCATTCTCCTCCCCAAGTATCCGCACTTCTTTGATCAAACCATGGAACATCGTCGTCTCTCCTACTTGCTTCGCCATAGACCGGATGCACACTTTCCCGTCCTGCGGCCATCTCATCACGATTGCATAGATCATCCTTCCCTTTGACGTAAAGCGTATATCTTCGCTTGTGTAGGGGATCTCGTCATTATCCGAGAACGGCCCCTCGGGCAGCTTTGTACTCCCTTCCGCCTGCCTGCGCCACACGCCGGTTCCGTATATCGCCTCTCCGTTCACTTTGAGCCAGCCGCCGATCTCCCGCAAAATCCTCTCGTCCTCCTCCGGAATGGACCCATCCCCCTTGGGGCCGACATTCAAGAGCATATTCCCGTTCCGGCAGACGGTCTCCACAAGGGCGCAGATAATCTGTCTGCTTGTCTTGTAATCCGGATTATCCGTATAGCACCAGGAATTCTTCGCAATCGCCGTGTCCGTCTGCCACAGATACGGAACCGCCTCGTCAAGTCCTCCGCGCTCCACCTCCACGATGCCGCTGCCAAACGCCATTGCGTCGTACTTATAGCAGATTCCTACTTCCTTTCCCCATTCAAGTCCTCTGTTATAGTAATACGCCGCCATCTTCTGAAATACTTCGCGGAACGCCTCATGCTGCACCCACCAGTCAAAATAGATCAAAGAAGGCCGATAACTGTCAATGATCTCGCACACTCTTAAAAGCCAGTCGTTCAGGAATTCCTCCGTAGGGTAGGGTTGGCTCCTAAGCTCCACAAAATCCGGTTCCGGCATGGCAGGCCAATAGAAATCCCCTCTCTTTAACGGTTCCTTGATATCGCTGTCGAATTCCTTTCCATGCCCCATGAAAAACCAGTGTTCCGCCCTGTGGCTTGACGTACAGAAACGCAGCCCCTGACTTTCGGCCTCTTCTTTTAATTCACCTATTATGTCCCTGCGCGGCCCCATATCCCACGCATTATACTTCGACAGTGCGCTTCTGTACATCTGGAATCCGTCATGATGCTCCGCCACCGGGAAAATGTATCTGGCTCCCGCATCTTTGAACAACCGGATCCATTCCTCAGGATTGAACTTGTCCGCCGTAAACATCGGGATAAAATCCTTGTATCCAAAGTCCTTCTGCTCTCCATACGTCTTGCGGTGCCACTCCCACTCTTCCTTCTCCTGAATATACATATTCCTCGAATACCATTCACAGTTATGTGCGGGAATACTGTAAAGCCCCCAGTGAATGAAGATCCCGAACTTCTCGCCGTGAAACCATGACGGAGGACGCCATCTGCACAGGGAATCCCAATCCGCATGATATTCCCCCTCCTTTACGATCCGGTCTATTTCTTCCAATCTTTCTCGTTCTCTTTCCATACTTTCCATTCCGCCGTCTCCTCAAATGATTCATTTTCCTAGATAATACCATAATCATGAATCCCTGTCTAACATAACGGCTGATAATTCTGCAAGCTATCTATAGAAATTATGTTATAATAAAAAGAAAAATAATAATGCATGGAGGTATGAAATGACAGAACAGGAAAAAATGAAAAAAGGATATCTTTGGCTTGACGATGACGAGAATATGGCTTTGCAGGCTCAAACAAAGAGTTTTGTGAATAAGTTTAACAGCTTGCCGCCGGAAGATATGGAAGGACGCGAAGCTCTGCTCAAGGATATTTTCGGAAACGTCGGCGAAAATGTATGGATTGTCCCCCCGCTTACGGCCGCAGTCGGGAAATATGTATCAATCGGAGACGGCACATATGCCAATATGAACCTGACTCTGATTGACGACTGGAAAATAACCATTGGAAAGCATGTCCTTATTGGACCGAACGTAACTCTGAGTACGACGGGACATCCTATTCATCCGAAGCATCGCGCAGACGGCATGTATTCATTTCCTATTACGGTGGGGGATAATGTGTGGATCGGGGCTAATGTAATTATCCTGCCAGGCGTTACGATCGGAGAAAATTCCGTGATAGGCGCAGGGTCGGTAGTAACAAAAGATATACCGGCAAATGTAGTCGCATTCGGAAGCCCTTGTAAGGTATACCGGGAAATCAATGAACATGATGCGGAGTATTACTTTAAGGACAGACGGTTTGATGAACAGCCGGATTAAAATCTTTGGCGGCATATAAATTATTCCCGGCTATCCTCTCGGGATTTAGATCAGCCGGAAGAGAATCTCATTCGTATCTTCGTTCTCCTATATTTCCAAACAAAGGGCTGCGACAGATATTAATGAGATTCTCTTCCCCTGAAATGTGATCTATACCACCGCCTCAATCAGAATTTTGTCGCCAAGAACAACCTCTTTTACTCCGATTTCCTTTATTTATTAACTGGACTTATGAAAAGATTTTATTCGATTTTGAACGGTCTAAAACGGTGCTTGTAAAAAAAGGAATTTTGAAAAAATAAGAAAAAAAGAACGGAGACTTAGGTCTAAAAGGACAATGAGAGAAAGAGTAAGTAACAAAAAACCCCGAAAATCGGGGTTTTTTGAGAGGCGCAGACCGGATTTGAACCGGTGAATCAGGGTGTTGCAGACCCATGCCTTACCACTTGGCTACTGCGCCTTATCATATATCTTACATTTCTCTACATTGTGCTCAAGCACTTAATTAGTATAACAAATACTTTCCATTTCGTCAATACTTTATTTCTCTATTTTTATAAAAATTTTTATAAAAAGCTCAAAAATATCCCGTCCCAAGCCGCAGTATATAGATCGCCACCATAATCTTTACCCTATTCTCGTTCTTCAATATATCATATCCCAGAACTTTCTTGATCTTATCCAGCTTATACGCCAGCGTATTCTTATGGCAGTACAAAGCCCGCGCCGTGTGTACCGCGCTGCAGTCATTTTCAAAATACGTTTCTAAAATATCCATATAATCCGTGCGGTTCTCCCTGTCATACTTCAGCAGTTCCCCCACCGTCTCATTCACAAATTCCGGATAGATGGCCTCCTCCTTTACATCCGTCAGAATCTTGTAAATGCCCAGTTCATCATAGATTAACAGGTTCTTCGGGATCGCGGTCTTAGTCAGCCTGTAGGCCGTGTATGCATTCTCATAGGATCTGTGTATATCCCTGATCCCGTCTGCCAGCGTGCCGATTCCTGCATACACGTTGAGATCTTTTCCGCACATCTTACGTAATTCCTCCCAAATCTTCCTGAGAGGGCAGCCTGCCGCAAGAATGATAAGCCTTCCGTTCTCCTCATACGCAATCATGTTCTCCAAAATAAACCGCATTGACTTTTCAATCTTGTCCAGACGTTCATTTCCCGTCTCCTCATCATATGCATGGCAGCTAAGAATAACCACCACATATTCCATATCCCGCAGGAAACCATTTCTCTCAAAATGACTCAGATAAGAGCCTTCATTCTCCGGATAATAGATCGAATTCTTAAGCGCCGCAATCAGGTTCGTTTCCCGCTGTTCATTCTTAAGAAGTATCTCCGCAAACAAGTGCATAATGTCAATATACGGCGTCGTCCAAGACGCCGAAAATATAGGGAAATGGATCTCGTTGCAGTAGTCTATGATCTCCCGGGAGAATGTCTTCTTCCCCCTGAACGACATAATCAACCCGCCTACATGGCGTCTGTCAAGCTCTGTTATATATCTTTTCAGCCATTCCTCCGAGGTGCAGCTTAACCCGGAAAAGAATACCAGTTCCTCTCCGTGCAGGGATGAGATAAACTCAATATCTTCTACCACATGCATCCATGCAATCATTTTGCCAAAGCAGCTCTCCGTATGTAATCTAACATGATACTGCGGCGGGATTGCCGCATACAGTTCCTTTAACGCAACCGCCATCGCTCCTCACCAATCCTTTTCATTGCTTAAGCAGCACAAGATCCCTTTAAAAAGGCTGCTTTTTATGTACAGTATAGCATCATTGTGCCTCAGACACAATTATTTCATAAATTTCTGTCTGCAAAAACCATTCCAAATGACTTCACTTCATGGTATATTGTATATGGAACACAAAAAATCTCCCCGAAATTTGTGTTTTTTATTTCAACCTTCAGATTATTTTCAAGAAAAGACCCCCGAAGTTCTTGCTTCCGGGTCCTTTTTCTTTACAAATTCATGAAAATATGGCACACTTAATCATATATTTTACCGTATGTATTTCAAACTCATGCTTATATCAATGAATTTACATACAGGATTGACAGATAGACAGACAGGATTGATACATACGGATATAACGAGGAAGCGAGGCGCCCTATGAACAAATTCTTACTGAACATATTGAAACCCTTTTCTTTTCTCCCCGCCCTGCTTATGATGTACGTCATATACAGTTTTTCCGCACAGACCGGCGAGGTTTCCGGAAATTTGAGTTACAAGGTAAGCTACAAGCTTGTCGAAATCGGGAACGATGTGCTGGAGACGGGATTTACGCAAGAGCAAATCAGCCGGTATGCCCACAGGATTGAACATCCGGTGCGGAAACTTGCCCATATGACCGAGTATTTTCTGCTGGCTGTCGCCGTATCGTTTCCGTTCTACGTATACGGACTCAGAGGGTTCGCGCTCATGGTGGTGGCCGGACTTATCTGCGTAGGCTTCGCCGCAGGCGACGAATACCATCAGTCCTTTGTCGCCGGACGGGGGCCGTCGAAAAAAGACGTCATGATTGACAGCATCGGAGCCTTTTTCGGGATCCTGTTCGTCCGCATCATATGCTGGACTGTGCTGGCGCCCTTCCGCGTCGCAAAACGCTTGGAAGAGCGGGCGAGAAGGCGGGAACGGGCGCTTGACCGCGCAAGAGAGCGAAGGGCAGGACGGGTACGTTAGTGTAGTACCTGCCCTGCCCCCAATTACCTTAAAAGTTTCCTACATCCTATCCAGCAACGCCCCTTTCATTCCCCTGGAAAACATACATTTCTCCCCATTTTTCATGAGAATCTCCCGCCCTTTCAGATTAAGCTCGGCAATCTGAGCTACATTCACCAGATAAGCCCTGTGTACCCGAAGAAATCTCTCGCCGAACTTCTCCTCCAACTCCTGCATACTCCCGATAAAATCAATCCGGTCATGATACCCATGCAGCTCAATTCTGTGGGTTCTGCCCGCGGTTTCAAAAAACACAATCTCATCCACAGGGATATGCTTAACCACGTCCATCACTTTCACGGAAAAGTACTCCCTCTCCTCCCCCTTTTCCTTACGCATACGCTCAGTAATCACCTTCAGGCAGCGGCAAAGCCCTTTCTTAAGCTTCTTTGGATTTCCCTTCACGATATAATCTAATGCTTCCAGATGATAACGGAACGTCTCAAATGCCAGATCCGAAAATGCCGTCACATAAATCAGGAAACCTCTGGAATCCAGTTTCCGAATCTCCTGCCCAAGTCCGAAGCCGTCCATCGACTCCCCCTTAAGCTCAATATCAAGAAAATAGATTCCCCGCCCCGGCGACTCCTTCACAGCCTGAATAATCTCCTGGGGATGCCCGCTGCACAGCACGACTTCCATGTCATAGCCCTCAATCATAATCTGTTTTTCCAGATATTCCTTCTGTTCAGCACGAATCTTCGCATCATCCTCACATATATAAACCGGAATCATTCCCCAATCCCCTCTCTTATTCGTTACGCGGCTGCAGGTATTTCAGACAACTTTTATAAGGCGGATGTGTTATAGGCCGCAGCCGGCGCGGCGGTAACCTCAAGCGGCTCCTCACTGCGATACTGTTTCGCAAAGATGAATAGCCCAAACATAAGCCCATTGATTAAAAGCGTAACCGGAATATCCATCCAAGACATACTGTTATTTTCCACCGCATCTGCGGAAAACGTTCCGGAAACGACCATGATCAGATTATTATTCAGAAAATGTATGATTGCAGGCACCCATATATTCTCTGTCTTCATGTACGCAAACCCAAGGAATATCCCAAGGGTCACACAATTAATGATCTGGGTCACTGTCATAATCACTCCATACTCCGGCGTTACATAGTAGAAGAAATCCAGCGGCAGATGCCAAAGTCCCCATACCACGCCAAGAAGCAGCACGCCCTTTCGCAGACCAAATTTCTTTTGAAGGATGGGCTGCAAATAATACCTCCACCCATACTCTTCTCCAAAGAAGGCGATATATCCCAGCAAAAAATTCAAGGGCATGATTGCAAAATAAATCCACGCCTCCGCGCTTGTCATAATCGCGGCAAACTCCTGTAACTGTCCCGCCAAGCCGTTAAAAACCGCCACCCTCGCTAAATACAGAACTAAAAACAACAGGATACATCCTACGGAAGCCCTAAAGTTCCTCCATTTGATTCCATAAGCGGCCCTTTTCTTTTTCCCTGCCGCAATTAAACAAATCAGGCAAATAATGCTCCCCGCCGCCATCAGATATTGAACCGCCAAGCTGAACAACGGCGCCGTCCCTCCCGGCATCGTCACCACGGTATCTGGCTTCCATACGGAAAGTACCGTAAATATGATGGAAATAACCGTCGTCAGAATAAAACAGATATAGAATGACCGCGGCATTTCCCTATCTTCCCTGCGGGTCAAAAGAAACGCGAACATAACCCCCATCGCGGGATATAACATCTGTGTAGAGGGAAACGCACTCAGCTCCAACTGGTTTAAACTTCCATACCACATCAAAAGCCCTAACAAGTACGGTATCCCGTATGCGATCGCAATAAAAATATAAAGCTGCCGTTTTTCTGTTTTTGAACCCATCTTTTGCTCCTCCTTACTTCCAAATCAATTCAACAGCTTTATTTTATACGATTTTTTACGTTCTCAAACGGAAAATGCCTGAACCGGCATCTGTGATGCCTCAACGGTCCCATATTCACATCTCCTGAACTTTTAACTCTTGGATAAAATACCCGTCCTGTATCGTCGTAAGCGGCAGCGTCTTGTCATACTTCCCTAATATATTCTTGTAATTGTCAAGCCCGATTCCCCTGCCCTTCCCCTTGGTAGAATAGCCAGGCGTCCCTATCCTATGGAAATCGACGGCTGAGTACAGCGTATTTTTCACACGGAATGTAGTATATCCACTCTGACTGCTGATCATGATATGTATCTGTCCGTCCTTCCTGCCCTGCACCTCTTCCATGGCATTATCCAAAAGGATTCCCAGGCACCGGCACAGATCCGTACTGCGAATCCTGGTAGACTCAAAGGGCTTCAACACCTCAAGCTCCCAGTGAATCTCTTCCTCCTGCATAGTTTTCATTTTCTCCAGAAACAAGCCCTTCACCTCCGTCACACGGATATTAGCAAGCTGGTTCATAAGACGTATCTGGCTGCCTACCTGCAGGTCAAAATCCTCCGTCATCTCATGGATATAATTCTGGAGAGCCTCAAGGTTCCCCTCTTCCGCCTGCAGATACATCCCCGACATCATATTTTTAAAATCATGGCGGAACTTGCGCACCTCCCGCTGCAGCCCTTCAAGATTCTCAATATACGCCCCCTGCTGGCTAAGGCTCACACTCTGGTCTTCAATGCGCTTCTGCTGGATTCCCTCCCGCCCTGTATAGATAAAGATCATATATACAATCAAAAGGAAAATTACAGATGTAGCAGGGTTATATCCCATCTCCCTTGCACTAATATCCACCACCTCCTGTATGGTCTGGCTTAGAATCGGATAAAGTCCAAGAAAAACCAGAACTCCTGTCTTAGGCTTTTGTTCCTCCCACTGTCTAAACAGCTCTCTTGAATTTGTTTTATTTAACAGTAGAATTACCGCACAAAAACCCATCGGAAGCAAAATCCACTCAAAGAATAAATATGCCCTTCTGTCCGACATAATACTCAAGTTATAAAACCGGTCAGGCGTACATACATCTGCCAGATTCCATCCCACATCATATAAAATCCTCATAAAGACCGACGTCGCCAGACAGACTTTGAAGGGTTTCTGATATGACGTCTTAAGAACCAGCATCAGCCCGAATATGATGGCGTACGAGATTATGACTTCTCCACCGTTATGCGGCCACGAAAATAATCCTGACTTAAGGAAAATTGTAGCCGCCAGCGCAAAATAAAGCAGATACGCCAAAAGCGCGCCGATAATATTCCATAGATGCTTTCTGTTCTTGAACGGAATCCTGCCAAAAAGCTGTCTTGCCGCAGCCAAATAAAAAATCATTTCCATGCTTACACTCAGCATATTCCCACAAAAAACCTCAAAGAAAGTCATTTTCTATCCTCCTGTTTCTCCCTCACTCCTAAACCTACGTCCCTCACACTAGCTCCTATACACAGCCGAAAACCTCAGGCGCGAAGCCTAAAGGTTTTCGGCGCCAGCTTATAAACCAGCACACACGCTATGAGACAATAAGCGGCACAGAAAATAACCGTTCCAAGCCCGAACGCTAACGCAGACATTTCAAGCCTCATGAGATAATAACAGAAAAAATAGGTTCCCGTCACCACAATACGGTAAGTCCCGCTCTTAATCTCCGTCCCTGCATTATAAGGCTGCAAAAGATAGTAAATCGTCAGATAGTGTACGGAAAAGAACATGCTGACGCACAATATCGAAACGATTAGTATGGCATAATTCATCGGCTCTTCTGTCCCGCCTGACTGATACAAAAGCAGAGCAAGCCCCGCGCCAATCACAGCCGCCGGCAGAAGATTAACCTTCATAATCTCCCAGAGCCGAATCCTGAACAGTCTTAAGATACATTCCGGACGTTTATAAAAGGAGTAGGTGAGAAGGCTGTGGTCGCAGTTCATAAACAGCACATTGGTAAACCCTGTCCCCCGGTTTACAAAATACATAATGAAAACAAAATACGGCAGCTTTGTCAGCACAAGCCGGTTCACAATCTCTTTGTATTCCGGCATGAACCAGATTCCCAGAACCACAACACACACAACCCCCAAACAAATCTCTGCAATCCGTATCGAGGATTTCCAGAGTATCTTCTGGTGACGCCTGATGAAAATCTCGTTCAGATATTCGAACCCTTTCCGGCTGCTGCCCTGCCCCTTGTCAATCCGGATTACGTTTTCGCTCTGCCGCTTTGCCGCGCGTTTGGCATCCTCCACCTGACCTATATACTGCGTGAGAAGCTGCTGATAGACATCCCTATACTCCTGAAACCTCCATACCTTCTTAAGGGACAGAAGCCCTGCCAGGATACCGCATACCATCAGACCCACGCTCACTGTTTCCGGAATGACAGCTCCCAGAAACGGCAGCCCATACGCCGCCGCCAGCAAAAGGGCGATGATAATCCACTCCTTTGCCCCCACCTGATTCTCACTTACCGCAATTTCCGTGCGTTCATAATTCCACAGGGAATATGCGACCACCCCTAACTTCATACCCGCCACAGCAAAGGGCAGCAGCAGACATTGCCACGCCAAAAGTCCGCAGTTAATCCCAAAGCTCAGGCCAAAAACCAGATAACCCGCCACTATCTTAAGCATCTCATAGCTATAGGTAACCAGCGCATACTCCCTTGCATCCATGCCAAGTAAAATCAGCGCATAGTATTTATCCTTGGTCGGATTAAAAATATAGGTATTCAGCCATGCCCCTATCAGAGTAAGCAGTACAAAGATATGAAGAAATATTTCTCTTTTTTCTCCTGTCTCATACAACAACAAAGGAGCTGTGACCATCAGCAGGAAAAACAGGAATTTCCCCAGAAATGCCTTGATGAACTCCCAGATTCCGGATATGATATTTCCAACGAGCTTAAGATCCGGATCGCGGTATAACTCCTGGGGCAGTATCCGTTTGATAAGTGGAATCTGTTTCAGAGAATAGAGAATCGTGTTGACACGGTAAGTATTCTTTATGGAAAATGCTATTTTAAACGTTTTATTCATGCCTTTCTCCTCATGCTTTTTCAAGCTTCACAGGTAAGCTTCTAGTATGTCTGCCGCGCTTCAGGCTCCCTTAGGGCCGCCAGAATCTTCTCTTTAAACTCATTGCTGTTAAGATTCGTCTTGTCTACGCTCTCAAGTTCCCCGTGGTTGAGCAGCACGATTTCATCGCACAGATCCAGCGCAAGATCCATAATATGGGTAGAGAAGATAATAATTCTCTCTTCTTTCAGCTCCCGAAGGATCTGCTTCATCTCCTCCGCAACCACCACGTCAAGAGAAGTCAACGGTTCATCCAGAAGCAGGAGATTCGGTTTTGTAATGATATTGACTAGCATCTGCATCTTATTCTTCATCCCGTGAGAATAATCTTTTAAAAGCTTATCTCTATCCTCAGGGAAAATACCCATGTAATCGAAATATTCATCCAAACTCCTTAAATCCTTGAGCTGTTCTTCATGGATATCTATAAAGAACTTCAAGAACTCCCGCCCCGTCAGAAACTCCGGCACCGTAGGAGTAGACAGCACATAGCCTATATCTTCCGGTACGACGTCCCGTCTCTGTCCGTCCGTCTCCAGAAAAAAACTGCCTCCCTCCGCCTTCATATCACGGTTCAGGCAGTTAAACAGCGTGGTCTTGCCCGCACCGTTGCGTCCTAAAAGCCCGTAGATCTTACCGCTTTCAAATATAAAATCAATGTCGCGAAGAACCTCTTTTTTCTCAAAATGTTTCGATAGATGCTCGATGGTAAATCTCATTTACACTCCTTCTTTCTCAGGTCTCTTTGACGCCTCAGCAAGAATGTACTGCCTGGGCCGTCCGGTTCAATATATATAATAATTATTATATATATTTCAGTTAAAAATGTCATCCCTTAATCACTTACTTTCTTTCCATTATATGTCTATTTAAGATAATTAACTATTTAGATTTTTTTCTAAATAGCTCTTGCTATTTTCATGTGCCAGTGTTATTATCTATTTAGAAATATTTCTAAATACTAATTAAACAGGAGGGATGCTTATTGAGTTTCGGACAGACCTTCAAAGCGTTATCCGACCCCGTCCGGCGTGAAATCCTTACGCTGCTGAAATCCGGAGCCATGTCAGCCGGAGAAATTGGGAGTCATTTTGACATGACCGGCGCCACCATCTCATACCACCTGGGAATTTTGAAAAAAGCAGATCTGGTTTATGAATCAAAATACAAGAATTTTGTATACTATGAACTGAATACTTCCGTGGTGGAGGAATTGATGGCCTGGCTTTCTAATTTAAAAGGAGGAAATGAATCATGAATAAAAGAGACGGAATGAATATGGACCAAGGGAATCAGTCTATGCTCCAAAGCCATCGCATTTTGATACTGCTCACCAGCCTTGTCACATTAATGCCCATACTGATCGGAATCTTATGCTGGAACCGGCTTCCGGACACAATTGCCACGCATTTCGCATCCGACGGCACGCCCAACGGATTTAGCTCTAAGACCTTTGCCGTTCTGGGGATTCCTGCATTGATATTTGCGGCCCACCTTCTATGTGCCTTTTGTACGGCAATCGACCCAAAGTACAAGAATATCAGTCCGAAGATGTACCGGCTGCTTCTGCTCATCTGTCCGGTATGCTCACTGGTATGCTGCGCTGGCGTCTATGGGTACGCACTTGAGCTTTCTATGGCAGATTGGCTAAATTCTGCATTTTTTATGAACCTGATGATGGGGATTATCTTTTTCCTGATTGGGAATTACCTGCCAAAGTGCCGCCAGAATTATACGGTCGGCATCAAACTTCCATGGACGCTGGCGGATGAAAATAACTGGACTTGCACAAACCGGTTCTCGGGACGTCTGTACGCCGGGGCCGGAATCCTGTGTATCCTCAATGCCTTTCTCCGCTTAAGCTGGGTACTTCCGGCAGTGGTTGCGGTCATCCTCATTCTGCCGGCTGCTTACTCCCTTTATTTGTATCTAAGGAGAGGAAAAGATATCGGTTGATGTCTCACCTTCCCATCGGCACACTGCATAAGGGGCCTTTGCATTAAGCATAAATCTTGCTTATCGCAGAAGCCCCTTGCATATTTTTCTTACTCTCCCGCAATCAGCGCCCTGGGCGTAATCTTCTTTATCTTCACGGATAACAGGCACGCGATCCCAAACGCCGCCCCGATCATCCCCATCCCCGCAAGGATATTGTACCCAATCGGAACTTTGAACGTACACTTCACAATCCCGATATCCTTTAAGAACGAAGCAGTTAAAGGATTAATAATAAAGCTGCACACAGTCACTCCAACAACGGCAGAGAGAACCACTGCCGGCATAAAGGAAAGAGCCGTCTGCAGGATCAACTGTCCCGTCGTGAAACCTAGGGCTTTCAGAATCCCGTATTCCTGTTTCTTATTGCTGACTATGGTCCTCACAAGCAGGTACAGCACGAAGGTAATCACCACTACGCTCAGCGCAAGAACGGCAAATACAATCATCTTCATCAGCAGAACATAGATGGAGGCCGCGCTTTCGACCGTTGCTTCAATATCAATCGTCGCGTTTACTTTATCCCCAAGACTTTTTTTCATTTCCGTGTTGAAGGCCCCGATATCCGTACCGTCCGTAAGGTTGAGGTAATAGCTTGTATTCTGCATTTCCCCCATCCGTTCGTAGCCCGCTCTTGTCAGCAGGCAGTCTTTCCCAAGATTATTGGTGATCTGCACAAATCCTGATATGATATATCCGCCCTGTTTGCCGTCTGCCGTAAGCTTAATCTCATCCCCGATTCTAAGCTCCCTTTCTTCTGCATATTTTGCGGCAATCGCCATCTCATTGTCATACTTGGGAAATCTTCCTTCTACTATCACTTCCTGATTATTTACCTTGGAAAAATCATCGGTAATCGTAACCATCAGAACGTCGCCGCCCACATGGAGCATCTGGACGCTGTTATAAAGATAGAGCTTGCTTACCCGTTGGTCCCCAGCCATTTTATCCAGAAACTCTTTCTCGGCCTCTGCCTCCACATTGATACAGCTATCTGCCGTCTCCCCCACAATCATATTTAAAAACGGTGTCATATCTGTAATCATATTTTCAAACATCACCCCTGAAAATACGGCCACAAGCGATAACACAAGCATGGTAATGCACACCGTCACATTATGCTTCATGCCGGAAAACGCCGTCTTAAGCGCCAGGGCAAGGTTAAGCCCTGCCCGTGTGGTTTCCAGCGGAACATGGTTTTTCTTAAACGTGTGGGTCTTTATTCCCTGCCTAAGCGCAACGATTGGCTCTACTTTCCGGATTCTGCGCGAAGATATCCATACCACAAACGAAACCGCCCCGCCTAAAGCCCCAAGCGTCAGAAAAAACGGGATTGGCAGGAACCGAATCTCATAGGGGATTCCCGTCTGTAATTCCATCAGCTTATTGATATACGGAAACAGCACATAGGAAATCCCTGCGCCCCAAAGGGCGACCGCCAGAGCAATTCCTGTAAACTGCAAAAGAAGAGATGAAACGAGCTGCCGGCTGGTGTAGCCGATTGCCTTGAGCGCACCTAAGTTCTTCATATTCTCCTGAATGTAGTTGACGATATTGGACGCAATCACAACAAGGGCAATGAGAAGAATCAAAAATGCCATCGCGCTCATTATCCCTGAGCATATCATCTGGGAAATATAGCGGGAACGCGATACCAGATCATAGGTATTGCTCACAGTACGGGCTGCCGCAAACCGAGAAGAAACGGCGTCTTTCAGCATTGCGTCGTAATCTTCACTTTCTGATTTGTCCTTAAGCCGAATGGAACAAAGCGTTGCCTGAGGCACACATGCCGCCTCCTTAAGTTCTTGATAGCAGTCTTCCGTCATCAAAATCCCGCACAGACCGCAGTTATGAGAGCCTGTCATTGCGCTGTTGAAAAAACCGCACACAGTATACGACATCTTTCTATTCCCAATTGAAAGCTCTATGGTCTTTCCTATGGCAATCTCGTCTGATTCGTACAGGTTGGGCATATAGACTCCTCTTGTATACTCACTGTCCTCAACAATCTCTATCCTGCCTATCGGACGTGATAGGGCGGCTTCTTTCTCAAAGAAAATAAGCTCCGTATTCATTTCACCGCCGTTATACTCGAACGTTCCCACCATATGCATGACAGAATCCATAAAATATTCCGCCGTACGGGTATCCCCCTCTAAGGTATCCTCAAGAAAATCCTCTACCTCCCTGCTGCCGCCGTCGATCGCTAACGTGACGTGTTCCGCGTTCAGCCGGTCGTGACAGCGTTTGAAATTCTCCCTGTAATCCAGGGACAGCCAAAGCCACAGGTTCAGCATGAGAGCCGCGAGAAATATAAGCACAATAATGGCTGCGGTCTGCCCCTTTGCCTTTTTCAGGTTAGACCGGGCAAGAAGAAAACTTTTCCCCATTTCTACCACCCCATTTCCGCAAGGAAAGCGGCAAGCTTTTCTTGTCTGCCTGCGTCGTCCGGCAAACCAGCTTTTCCCAAATCGCACTCTCCCAGAATTATGCCGTCCTTCAAGTAAAGTATCCGGTTGCCGCGCCTTGCGGAACGCATATCGTGAGTCACCATGACGATGCTCTGCCCCATCTCATTGAAGCGGGTCAGCGTATCCAGCACGTCCAGGCCGGTCTTTGAGTTAAGCGCGCCCGTCGGCTCGTCGGCAAACAGGATTTCCGGACTGTTAATCAACGCCCGCACCATTCCCGCCCGCTGGGCCTCCCCGCCTGATATCTGGGTGGGAAACTTCTTCTGTGTTTCCTCAGAGATGTCCACAGCTGCAAATAATTCTTTTGCCTTTGCAAGGATTGCTTTCTTATCCTTGCTTACAAGCAGCCCCGCCGACATGACATTGTCCGTCACGGACATTCCGTCGATCAGGTAGATCTGCTGGAATACAAATCCGCAATGGTCGCGCCGGAATACGGCCAGTTCGTCCTGATTCAGATTGGAGATTACCCGCTCCCCAAAGGTAATCGTGCCAAGGGTTGGCGTATCCATTCCTGACAAGGCGTACAAAAGCGTGGATTTTCCTGCCCCGCTTGCGCCCATGATTACGGTAAAATCTCCCTGGTACAATTCAAGGTCAATATTTCTAAGAACGTGCTGCAGGCTTCCGCCGCTTGAAAAGGATTTGCTTAGATTCTCGGTTTTCAGTAATATTTTCTTCATATCAACTCTTCCTTTACTACGGGTAGTTATCAATTACACGTTCTATTTTATTTTTTTAAATCTTATATGTCTTTAGGCAATCCTTAAAGATTCCTTAAATATCTCTTCCTCGGGGAAAGACCTATTTACCACCCAAAAGAATACCCACCATCACTTTCAGCCCATGCTCTCCATTGTCTATCGCAAGCTCTCCTCCCATCTCCTTCATAAAATAATCCGAAATATATAGCCCAAGTCCCGCGCCTTCCTCATTTCCGGCATTGCTCCCCCTCTTGAATTTCTCCTTTAAAAGCGGCAGCTCTTCTTCCGGGACGCCGCCCCCGTAATCTTCAATATATACCGTAAGCCGCCGCCCCTCCCGGCGCGCCGCGGCTTCAATTTTCGTGCCTGCATATTTATAAGAATTTGCAAAAATATTGTCGAACACCTGCTGCAGCCGCAGCGGATCTGCATACAGCATACACCCCGGGATGTCCGGAACTTCCCCGCAATGCAGATAATCTGCGCTTTCAAGCATTTCACTGAGCACGCCGCTCTCTATATCCACCGGCGTTACCACAAGCTGCTTAAGTTCCTCCAATGCCGCCGTAAACAGGTTGGAAATGAGCGCGTTGATCTGGTCTGCCTTTCGGATAATCTGCACATAGTTATCCTTAAGCCTTTCGCTATCCGCCAGCGCCGCTCCTACTTCGGACGCCGCCTTAATACTTGCGACAGGGGTCTTAATGTCATGGGACAGCTTCGCAACAAGCTCCCTCTTACCGGCATTGGCTTTCGCCTCCGCTATCCGCGCCTTCTTAAGCTCTGAACGCATGATGTCGAAACTCTCTGTAAATGCTCCGAAAAGATTCTTCCTGTCCATAGTGAGCGGGATATCCAGATTACCGCCGGCAATACGCTGCGCGAAACCTTTAAGCTCTTGAAACGGTTTTATGACAACGCGTTTAATATAGACGGAATACCCGATACACATGCCGCATTGCAGGAACATTGCCGCCAGTACGGCGAGAACAAGAGTCTGTCTCTGCTTCCTGAACGTCCGCCCGCTGTCATTGTCAATAATGATCTTCCCCTCAATCCGGCCGTCAACCATAAGGTCGAGTATGGTATCCCTGTGAACGACAGCCGCGTTGATGCTTTCACTAAGCCCCATGCCGGTTCGGAACAGAACCGTTCCGTCCATATCCAGCACAACATATGCAAGGCCGGTCTGATCTTTATAGTCTTCGATACCGGGGCTTTGGCCCGCCAAGACATCCCAATCCGCCTGAATTGTCCGAACCGCCTCGTTGACCAGAACCGAATCCTGCCGATCGTCCGAATCCCCGAAAGCAAACCAAAGTACTGCCGCCGCCTCTGCCGCAAAAAGAAGCAGCACTCCCAATAAAAACGTATTTTTCCATTCTCTTTTCAAGAGCCTGACCCTCCGCAAAATCTGTACCCCTCGCCCCATACGGTAAGGATATATTCAGGCTTGCCGGGATCGCGCTCAATCGCTTCCCGTATCTTGCGGATATGTACGTTTAACGTCCCGTCGCCCGTAAACCTGTCTTCCCAGACTTCCTCAAACAGCTCTCTCTTTGATACCACTTTTTTCTTGTTCTTAATCAGATAGGAAAGAAGTTTAAATTCCAGCGCAGTAAGTTTGACCGCGCTACCTTCCACAGACACCTGTTTCGCCTGGAAATCTACGGTCAGCCTCCCGTCGGAATATTCTGCGTCTATCATATTACCGCAATGCCCGAGACGCTTTAGCGAAACCTGAACCTTTGCCAGCAGGACGCCGAGGGAATAAGGCTTCCGGACGTAATCGTCCCCTCCGATGTGGAAAGCAATAATCTGATCGTCGTCGCTGGTACGTGCGGAAATAAACAGGATGGGAATCTCCGTCTTCTCCCGCAGTTCCCGGCACAGATCAAAACCGCTGCCGTCTCCAAGATTGATATCCAGAAGGAGCAGGCCCGCAGTATTCCGCAAAAGAAACTCCCGACATTCCGAAACGCTGTATACCGCCGCCGTCTTGACCCCGAATAGGTTGAAATATTCCGCCGTGCTGTCTGCCAGAAGTTTCTCGTCATCTATAATCAAACAATCGTACCTCATTCTTTCCCTCCGTTTTGAACTTCTATAAAAATAATTTTACACATCTCCTTCTCCGTTTTCAAGACTTTTTCTTGCAGGTATATCACCGGTCATTCAATACACTGCATGGGATTATAGCATTTCCTCAAATGCAATTCTCCTGACCCCAAATTGTTCTGCCAAGCTGTCCGTACCAGCGTCAAACCCTGATTTAGAGAAAACAAAGTAATATTTTTCCGGACAGGCGAATAATTTCCCCCGCTCCAAAAGCGTCTGCATAACGCACGCATCCACTTTCCCATTCCTCCACTTGCACTCTCCAAATAGCATCTTATCTTCCCCCAACGCGACGATATCGATCTCCTCTTCACGCTTCTTTGCGGCGTTCGTCCCCCACCATCTGCCCAGTTTCCCGAAGAAAAACGGCAATGACTGATAGACGTCCGGACGATACAAGTATTGCCGGCAGATATCCTCGAAAATATTTCCCATAAAAGAATTGATCTGAGGCTTTATATACTCCGTATACAAGAATTCTCCCGTCCCCATGGCAATCGCCGTAGTGTTGGGACGTACAAAACGATACCAGAACAGAAACATACTGTCCTGAAGATGGTAGATTGTCTTTCGGCTACTTTCCTTTTCCGTAACCGGGCGTTCCTTTTCCACAATCCCAATCTGTATCAAAGACGTCATAAAATTACTGCATGCGCTGCTCTCAAGTCCGGTTTTTACCGAAATCTCATTCAGTTTGCTTGCGCCCCCTGCAATGGCTGCAATGACCGAGTGATAAGAAGCCGGCTCTCTCATTTCCTGTTTTAACAGGTTGACCGGCTCTTCAAACAGCGTCCCGTTATCGTCAAAAAACAATGATATCAAGTTCTCGTCCACCGACATGTGATTCCCGATTCTGGAAAGATACTCCGGCACGCCTCCCGTCACTCCATAAAGTATCGCCTGTTCTTCCGGCGCAAACCCGCCGAGCATTTCTCTGGCTTCAAAGAAAGTAAAGGGTCGGATCCTGAACTGCGCCGTCCTTCTGCCATAGAGAGGACTCTTATAACCAAGCACCTGATTCTCCATAAAGCTCATAGAAGAACCGCACAGAATCAGAAACAGACGGCTGTCCTTCCAGCAGGAATCGATATGCTTCTGGATCACAGATGATATTCCAGGGTAGGACGCCGCCAGATAAGGATACTCGTCAATGGCAAATATCAGCCGTTCCTTCTTAGAAATCCTGTCAATATCCTGAAAAAGAGTTTCAAAATCACCGTAGACCGCATCGATTCCACGCCATCTCATGACCGCATGAGACAGCCCGTCAAGATTCTCTTTCATCGTCCCTTCGATCGAAATATAAGAAATTGCCTGCTTGTTTTTGATAAACTCCGCAATTAGCGTCGTCTTCCCTACCCGTCTGCGCCCGTAGAGTACGGCGAATTGAAAATCGCTACCCGCGTACATGCTTTCCAGCTTCTTCAGCTCTTTTTTTCTTCCTGCAAACATTTTCTCACCCCTTCACAACTACTAAATGCAGAATTACTAAGTGTACACTTAGTAATTCTGCATTTAGTATATCACATTTAAGGTAATTAATACATATAAATTGAAATTATCTGCTAAAAATTATTTCCGCTCTCTTCTTCCAAAACAAATCACCGCTGCGGCAAGGCAGATTCCGGTGAATCCCGCTGCAATTGGAATCCACGGAACGAGATCCATATTTCTCTCCGTAAGATTCGCCGCCAATTCCCCGTACTTCGCCGTAATGACGTAAAAAGGATAGTCCATCGGATAGACAAACCATATTTTTGTATTAATCATCAGGACTGACGGAACAATAGACGCCAGTCCGATTCCAACTGAAAATAAAGGCGTATGGATGCATACGGACAGCATCCAGAAAAACGCAGTCATGGGAACGGCCGAAATGAATATCGCCCCTGCCTGCCCTAACACAAAGAGCGGCGGCAGCAAAAAATCATACCCCTGAGTCTGTGAAGCAACAGAGGCGCTGACATAATACATTCCTGTCATCAATGCAAGCTGGACTGCCGCCAGAATCAATAGAACAATATATTTTGCCAGACATAACTTCCCTGCGCCCACCGGTAACGCCAGCATCCTAAGGATACCGCGTCCGCTCCTCTCCGTCTGGGCAATCAGCGTCGTACACACCACCATGCTCGCCGGAAACATGAACCATGCCATTCCCATGAACCCCTGAATGAGAAAATTATGCTCCGGGGAAATGCCTTCCGCCTCCATCCCGAAATTCAGATGAGCGTTTAAAATGGACGGAATCCAGAGTATCAATGCTGCAGCCCACAGAATCAATACGATTTTAGACCGGCGCAGCTTCTTCCATTCCGCGCCTAACAATATTGGAAAACTCATGCCAAAGACCTCCTAACCTTCAAAAATATTATTTCCGCCGCAAAGACCAACAGGATCTCCACCGCCGCAGCGGCCAGACTGCTTAAAGACGCCACGGCTTTCCCTCCTTCTAATATCCGGAACGGCAGGGCAAAGGGAAAGATTGATAACACAAAATTTTTCATCGGTATCATCGTCGCCATGAATATACATACGACGTCGATTCCGAGACAAATCCACATATTCCTGCATGCCGAAGCAAACAGAAGCGATACGGCGGCGGCAGGGAGAAGCATGCAGAAGAAATATCCGAAATTCTGAAACAAATCCTTCACGAATTCCATGTACGGGGCTTTAAAAGAATCTGCATAAAATTTTACATACGCGCCGTTTTCCCCGCCGAACCAACGAAGGGTACAAAATGTCAAAGACAGCGCCTCTATTATCAAGACCGACATACACATGACCGACAGGAGGAGGGTTTTCTTAAAGAATACCTCCTCTTCCCTGACAGGCAGAGTTATAATGCGCCGGATGGCGTTATCTGCATATTCCGTATGGTACATCATACAGGCGATAGTTGTAACCAGAAGCATGTTCAGCATTGCCATCATCTGCCAATCCGCCTCAAGAATGATCTGAAGCGGAGGCCTTGAAATGTCCGCATACCGTTCCCAACGGACTGCCAGCTCCAGGACGGGAACCAGCGCCGCTAAAATTCCTCCCGCGAGACATCCCGGAAGGATTCCCGTCCTTCTTATCTTCTTATACTCCGATATATTATTCATTGCACGCCGCCCCTTTGCATATTATCTTCTTCAATCATTGTTAGAAATGTATCTTCCAGCTTGTCGGCGGGATAACCATTCTCTTCCGCCCTCTGTTTCAACTCCTCAAGGGTCCCCTCAAATAAGAGCCTGCCGCGGTTTAAGATACCGACATTATCCGCCGTCAGCTCTATCTCCGTGAGGAGATGCGAAGATACCAGAACCGTGCAGTCGAACCTGTCCGGCAGCGAGCGGATCAATGTCCGGATCTCGTGGATTCCTACCGGGTCAAGGCCGTTGGTCGGTTCGTCCAGTATTAGAATCGGCGGCCTTCCAATCAATGCGCTTGCAAGACCGAGCCTCTGCTTCATTCCCAGCGAATATTTTCCCGCCAGACGCTTCTTCCACTGGGTAAGGCCTACAAGCTTAAGTGCGTCGTCGACCGCAGACTTTGGCAGGCATAAGATTCTGCGTACGATATCCAGATTCTCCTCTCCGGTGAGATTGCCGTAGAACGCAGGCGTTTCTATGAAGGAACCGACTTCCGTTAAAATCTGGATCCTGTCCTTCGGGTACCGCTTTCCGTCTATTACAAAATCTCCGGCCGTCGGCTTCGTAAGCCCCAGAAACATCTTCATCGTGGTGGATTTTCCTGCGCCGTTAGGGCCGAGAAATCCGTATACGGTTCCTTTCGGGATATGGAGGTTTAGATCGGATACTGCCGTAAATCCTGCGTATGTTTTCGTCAGATTGTGGGTTTCAATAATATTCATGTTCTACACTCCTTTGCTGTTTTGGTTCTCTTACAGTGTACACCGCAGACCTTACGTCCACCTTCCCGCAACCTTACATCTGCCTTACATTTTCTGTAAATGCCTCGATTTTCAAACTTATGCATGGTATGATTGGAAATGTATATAAATCAAACACCGGAAAGGAGTTCCCCATGATTCCAAATTATTTGAAAAATAAACGGATACTGCTTGTAGACGATGAACCGGAACTGCGGGATATGGTTACTTCTATCTTATCCGAAGAAGGATTCTTGAATCTTCGGGCAGCAGGCAGCGTCCGGGACGCCGTTTGCGCCGCCCGCGAATTTCATCCTGAACTTGCAGTCCTTGACGTTATGCTTCCGGACGGGGACGGTTTTTCTTTGATGGAACAGTTGAAAAATATTTCCGACTATCCGATCCTGTTTCTGACCGCCCGGGGTGAAGATGAAGATAAGTTTATGGGATTTGGCCTTGGCGCAGACGATTATTTGGTGAAACCGTTTCTTCCAAAAGAGCTGGTTTTCCGTATCGCCGCAATTCTACGCAGGACTTATAAGGATGAGAATCCGCTGGTGCAGCTAAAACATTGTGAGATTGATTTTGAACGCGCGGAGGTTCTGCGAAGAAACCAAAGCGGCGCAGGACAATGCGAACGGTTCCCCTTAACAGCCAAGGAATATGCGATTCTTCTTGCCCTCTGCCGCAACGCAGGGCGCATCGTTACCATTGACGCGCTATGCGAAGCCGCCTGGGGAGACAATCCCTACGGATATGAAAACTCCTTGATGGCACACATACGCCGCATCAGGGAGAAGATTGAAGCCTATCCTTCTAAACCGGAATCTCTGATTACCGTAAAGGGGCTTGGGTACAAGCTGATAGTACAAACCATATGACCGGAGAAATGAACATGAAAAGTATTCCAAAACTAATCCGGCGTTTTCTCGCCATTTTAATGCTGAGCATAATACTACTCTTTTTTCTGAATATCGCCGTATTGATTGCGCTTAATTTGCAGCGGACTCCCGGCGCTTCCCCGTGGACAACCGCCGCGGAAACCGGCGCCGCCCTGCAAAAAGAGGACGGCGGGAGCGGCTATTTTCTTCCGGAGGATGCCGCCCTTTCCTTAGCCCGCGAAAATGCCTGGGGGATTCTCATTGATAATCACACTCGTCAGGTTGTCTGGCACACGGATAACATGCCCGATGAAATCCCCCTGGAATATTCCCTGGCAGATATCGCATCACTGACCCGCGGCTACCTCATGGATTATCCCGCCTTCCCCGGGGAGTCCGAGGATGGTCTGGTCGTCCTTGGCTATCCCAAAGACCGTTACTGGAAACATTTGTATCCCTGCTGGGACTATGATTTTATAGCAAATCTTCCCAAATACGCGTTGAACGTACTTCTTGTGAACGGAGGGCTTATCTTCCTCATCTATTTTGCCGCAAATTTCAAACTTCTGCGCTCCGTAAAGCCCATCGCAGAAGGGATACAAAAACTGCCCACCAAAGAACCCGTTTTCGTGAAGGAAAAGGGATTGCTGTCCGAACTGGCGGCGAA
Organism: uncultured Dorea sp.; assembly: GCA_910577685.1. Lineage (GTDB taxonomy): Bacteria > Bacillota > Clostridia > Lachnospirales > Lachnospiraceae > Sporofaciens. Next base: position 40,481 of record CAJTOH010000017.1, read on the forward strand.
TATCAACCAGACCTCAAGAATTCTGGAATCTCAGAATTATCAGCTAAGAAAAAAGGACGGCGCCCGCGCCAACTGGATCGCCGGGGTCTCCCACGACATCCGTACGCCTCTTTCTATGGTAATGGGTTACGCCGGACAGCTTGAAGACAATCCGCGGCTTACGGAAGACGAACGCCGGAAAGTCACTGTCATCTTGCGGCAGAGTACAAGGATGCGCAATCTGATTAACGACCTGAACCTTGCCTCCAAGCTTGAATATGAGATGCAGCCGATTCACAAGGCACAGGAAAACGCGGTTGCGATTGCGAGACAGGCCGCAGTTGACTTTATTAATATGGATGTTGACGGGAAACACCCCATCGAGTGGAATACCGAGCCGGAGTTCGCCGTCTGCCCGGTCTGTGCGGATAAAGATTTGCTGAAACGCGCGGTGTCCAACCTGATTCAGAATAGTATCAGCCATAATGCCGGCGGATGCAGCATCTATGTGTCTGTAACAGAGACAGGCAGGGAGGATACGCCGCCCCCCACGGACAGTCCGGCCGATACGGAACGAATGGGTTCGCCGCATAATTGCGTCATACGGGTGGAGGACGACGGTTCGGGTATGTCCCCGGAGGAGCTCCAACGCCTGAATGATACGCCTCATTATATGATGTGCGACGGCAGCACAAAAGAACAGCGCCATGGGCTAGGGCTTCTGATTGTGCGACAGGTTGCAGCTTCCCATGGCGGAAGTATGGCGATACGGCAAAGTATTTACGGGGGATTATGCGTGGATATCCTGCTGCCTGTATATTATGGATAAGGGAACTTTTGATTCTGCCTGCCGGGAAGCGATCAACCGGATTAACCTTGGCGGTTATATAACTGCCGAAATGTAAAGTTGTCTGTGTACAGGAAATATAAAATGTAGTATCATAGTATCGTAAAACAAGGAGGATCAGACCATGAAAAAAGACAGATTTGAAGTAATCTACTCACAAGGCACGTTGAATATAATGGAGATTTGGGTAGATAAAGTAACCGGAGTGAATTATTTATACCACCATACGGGCAGCGCCGGCGGATTATCCCCTCTGCTTGACCGCGAAGGAAAGCCTGTTATTTCTACGGTCACCAACCCGTAGCGGCAGCCGGACAGGTGGGAGGCTCTAGTGTGTCAGCACACTAGAGCCTCCCCTTCGTCATTTATTCCGTTAATTCCCCAAAATCTTTCCTCTCAAATTCCTGAATCGAAATATGCCGCTTATTGGGATTTGCATACACAAAAGTCTTATCCACATTTTCCAGATAATTCTGTATCTTGTCGTTGGTCGCGCTGATAATCGCCTGAAATCCAAGCCCTCTGATCAGTGAAATACAACTCGCCACTTTCTCCGCATCCATCTTGGAAAACGCCTCGTCCAGCACCACCAGACGAATCGTCGGATTCCGCTTAACCCTCGCCGGGGTATTGACTTTATAAACCTGTGCGAAACTCGCCAAAAGAGCCACATACAGAGGATTCTGCCCTTCGCCGCCGGAATTCTTCTTAATCATCCTTCCAAGCCCGATTGCTATATCCCTCTGCCCCTTTATGATCTGCTGCATATCGAAAGACAGGTAAGTCCGGTAATCTGCGTATTTATCCATATTCTTCTTCGCCTCGTTAAGCTCCTCCTGAGTCGCATTCTCCGGCGGGATAAATACATTGACAAGCTCGTTTATCAGCTCGCCGTACTGGTTCTCATGCTCCATAGTAAACATATCAAGCTGGTTCTCCATGGTATCCGTCAGCTGGGAAGGATGAAGCTGCAGCGCGTCGTCCATGAACATCTTATAATACCTTCCGTCCGCCCCTTTATTCTTCGTAATCACGAACTGGTATTTATCCTTCCCGAAGTCAAGGCCGCTTATAATCCGGTTCAGCTCGTCTTTGCGCTGGTATGCCTCCCGGATAGCGCTGCGGATCTTAAAGATAAAGTCGTCCTTAAAATGCTCGACGGCAGAACGCGCCTGTTCTTTTGCCGATTCCCGGAATGACTCCAGCTCGTCGCATCTTAGATTTTCCAGCAAATCATCGTAAGGTATATTATCCCGGATGGCTGTGGAGAAGGTCCGGTTCGGGTAATTCCGCACATAACCGCTTCGTTCCTCCACCAACTTCCGGTAAGCCTCTTCCTCTGCTTCGCGCATCGGATAGAGATCTGCAAGCCTCTGACGCTTTAGATAATCGTAATTCACAGATTTTTTGCCGGCAAGGTATCTCTGAAATTCCTGTTCATACCTGTCTGCCTGCTCAACCGCCTCTTCTCCGTTAGACAGGTCCGCCGTCCTCTCAGACTCCGCCCGAAGTTTCACCCCGAGTTTTTGCCTCTGCTCCATAATCCCGGCCTCTGCCTGCAAAAGCTCCTCGTGAAGTTTTTCAATCTCCTTCTGGTAATTCCAGATAGTTTCCTGCACTTTGACGGCCTGCGCTTTCTTCGCATCCTGCTTCTCCTTAAGCTCCTGCTTCCGAACCTCCCACTCATCCACAGACTCGCTCTTTAGCTTCCGCATCTTCTCTTCAATCTGGTTCTTCTGCCGTACTTTCCCCGGAATCTCCCGGATATCCCCAAGCCACCCCAGATAATCCCCGACCGGCTGGTTTAACCGCTCCAACTGCATCGTACGGCGGATCTCTTCCAACTGTTCCTGCAGCGGCAGCCGCTCTTCCTGCATCTTCTGGCACTGCTCTTCTAGCCGCAGGATTCTCTGACGCATGCTGACCTCGCCGATGTATGCGCATCTGGTATAATTTTCCGGCTGGATATGCTGCAGACGGAAACTATGGTACAGCACGCAGTCCGGCGTTATACCGATTCGGTTGTCCCTTAATTCCGCCACAGTCTCGCACTTCATTACATTTCCAAGGAAAAAGTTAATATACGCCTGCACGTACGGCTCTTTCGCCAGCACTTCTTCCGCTAGCGAGCCTTTCTTGGCCGGACGGGCTTCTTTCATCACCTTCTCCGTATCCAGCACAGACGCCCGGAAAAATTTCTTCTTGTCCATCTCCTGATAAATGTCCATGGCAGCCTTCGCATACGCAGGTTCGACGATAAGCAGCAGTTTGTTATTGCCCATATAACCTTCGACCGAATTCTGCCAGCGCTGGTCTTTCAGATCCAAAAGATCTGCAAGGATATGTACGTTGACAAATTTCCCGCAGCGCTCATGAAGGCGTTCCCGCAGCTTAAACCGCGCCTCTTCCAGTTCTTTCGGATACGCCTTCTTCCCCTGTTTCAAGGCTTTCAGCTCGTCCCTTGCCTCCCGCTCTTCCTTCTTAATCCGCCGAAGCTCAGCGTCCGCCTCCTGCCTCTGTTCCTCTAAATCTTCCTGAATGTCCCCAAGGCTTTCCATCAGCCGCTCAAGCTCTTCTTCCGAGATGTCTTCCCCCGCAAATTTATCAATATCCCACAATACCTGATTGGGCGTTATGTCCTTATCCTTCCACGCTTTCAGCCGCTCTGCCGTCTGCCGCCACCTTACTTTGCTGTTTTCCAGACGCCTAAGCGCCGTTTCCGCAGCCTCTTGCTCTGCCTCAAGCCCGGAGTAACCGCTGTTTGCAATCCGCAGGATAACCTCTTCGTATTCCCCTTGGATCCCCTGCTGCTCTTCCTCAAGTCCGGCTTTCTGCCTCTCCCCGGCGTCAATCTCTTCCCGTCGGCTCTCGATCTTGTCCCGACATTCCTGCACCTGCGCGGCAAGCCTCAGCATTTCCAGACGGTCGATCTGGTAAGCGCACATCTTCGAGGCCTCGCGTTTACCGTCGTAGTACTGATAATGCTCCCGGATTTGTGTAAGCCGCCGGATTTCCTCCACGGTTTCCTCTATCTTTCCCCGCATCCGGCCGTACTGCATGACGCTCTCCTGCAAATCTTCGATATGGATATCCTGCTCCATGCAAATGTATTCTTTCACGAATTCTTCTAATTTGATATTCATGCGGAAAGGAATCGCCCTCTTGAACAGCCTTGGAAACTTCTCCATATCCAACCCGCCCAGATATATGTCATAAAGCTGGCGGCGGAAACGCTCGTTGCTTGTGCCGCAGTAAAACTGTTCCGGGGAAAATGTCCTCTGCAGATACTCCCGCAGTTCGAGGGAACTTAGACACCGTTTCCCAATCCGGTAATTCTCTTGCAGCAATTCCCCCGTATGCCAGAAAAACAGCCGGTTCACGTCGTTTGTCGCCGTATCCACGTCGAATACCGCGCCCACACACTGCTTTTCCTTTGTATTCGTCTGCGTTAGCTCAAGCACAATGGTACTGGAAAAATTCCGGTTTCTTAAGTATTGCGCCTCGTTGTTCTCGCTGATATTGACCATGCCCCGCAGGTATTCGATCAAGGTACGGTCGGAGTCGTCCGCCGCCGCCTTGTTGAAGAATCCCCTGCCGTCTGTGCTGGCGTACAGCACGATCTGCAAGGCGTCGATGACCGTGGACTTCCCGCTGCCGGAATGTCCGGTAAAAAAATTGATTCCCTCGCTTAATGTCAGTACCTTTCTGTCTATGTAATGCCAGTTATTCAGGCATATCCTCGATAGCGCTTTGAATGACTGTCTCGTCTCCAAAATTGTCCTCCTCCCCGAACGTTGCCAGCAGTTCCCGGATTTCATCCCCCAAAAGTACCGCATTAATACATGGATAAATAATGATTCTCGTCTGCTCGTTCATTTCCTCCAAGGCTTCCAGCGGCTCAATCATCTGATACTTTTTCAGAAGCGCGACCGTACGCCTCATTTCCGTAACGGACGGCAGGCTTTTCAATACGCGGAATTCGCCCGCCTTGCCGTTAATAGCCCCCAAAGTCGTCACAATATGGCTGCTTGACGATACGGCCGCCATCTGTTCGTCATAAATGAGCTTCAATACCAACAGGTAGATTGTCCCAAGCCTTGACAGCTTCTTTGCCCAGACTTGTCCGCCCTGAATGTAGATGACGCCCATGTGTGCGTTTTCTTTCAATGCGATTCCTGCTATGGCAAAATACTCCTGCAGAAATTCCAGATGTTTGCTGCATGTCCGGTATTCCTTAACATACTGCATCCTTCCCGTTCGCCGGTCATATCGGCGTTCCAGAAGATAAGTCTGGAAGAAAAGGGTCCGGATGACCTCCGTCAGCATGTCCTGTTCCTCCTGAGTGATTTGCTCAAAATATTCTATCAATGTTTTCCTCCCTGATCCAAAGTTTTAAATTTTTCAATTCTACAGCCATGTATCTGCGTTTTTTCATTGTAGTTTATACCTATCAATAATATATCTCCGCCATATTCTTCAAAAACCTCGGGATAATGCTTTTCACGAATCTGCCGTATCGCTCCCTCTTCACTTTTATCCCATTTCAATTCAATCAGTAAAAGCGGTAAATCCGATGCCTTTTTGGGCAGATAGATAAGGTCTGCATACCCTTTTCTATTTCTTTCGCCACCGCATCTTCATCCATGTTCAGCGTATCCTTTATAATTTTTTCAGAATCAAGAATTATCTTCGCAACATCCCTATATTTACTGCCCTTTACTGCCCGCACAAATTCCTGCCTGACTTCCTCGTTTGGGATAAATACACTTTTCGTATCTGAATCATATGCCAAATAACCAAGATGTATCAACAATGTAAGCACATCATCCCGATTTTTTATACTGGTCATATCATTCTGGAAAGTTCCGGTATCAATGGTACATCTGTCCCCTCCCAGCATCCGGACAATCACATCCTTCAATCCTTGTTCATCCATTTCTATATATAACTTTAAAGCTTCGTAAGTCTCTGTCTGTGTCCAATAATTTCCAAACTCCTCACTTTTCACTGCTTCCATAACGGAATTAGGGCTATAGACAGACTTTACCCTGTGAAATGAATATCCGTCATACCAATATTTCATTTCCTCAAAATCCATTCCACATTGCTCACACAGCTCTTTTACTTCATTTTCCGTAAATCCCACATACTTTGCCAGTTTTTTAGGCTGAATCATGGTGTATTCACGAAAATCCGTTAAGGCAGACTGCGTACCATACTTTTTAATCGGCAATATTCCCGTCATATATGCCGCCTCGACCATTTTGTCCGTCTGGCTGCTTTTAAACAGCCCTCTCAACAACCGGAGATACTCTTTATGCAGAGCGTCGTCATCCTTCGCCTCTCTGAAAAGCGCATCCCATTCGTCAATAAGAATAATAAATTTATTTCCTGTGGCTTCGCTTACATGCGCTAAGGCAACCGGAAGCGAATCGCTGGATTGTGAAATATTCGGGAACTGCCGCCTTAACTCCTGAATAACTTCTTTTTGAAGATATCCCACGGTATCCTTTATATTTCCAACCGTGGATATAAACCATGTGATATCCAGATAAATGACGTCATACTGATTCATATATTTCCTATAAGAAATATCCCGGGCTATTTCCAGATCTTCAAATAACCGGCTTGAATCATTACTTTTATCATAATATGCGCATAACATCTTAGCAGAATATGATTTACCAAATCTCCTTGGCCTGCTCACACATACCAGCTTATCATTTGTCCCAAGAGTCCCGTTCATAAATGAAATCAATCCCGATTTATCCACATACATCCCCTTACGTATTGCAGCAAATCCATCATTGCCTAGATTCAAGTACTTCCCCATATATCAACACTCCCTTCACTACTGCGAAATGCCTCTTTCTAATTATAATGGTATTCTCCCAAATATACAACTTCTTTACAACGCAGGACTTTTCATATTGCACAACCTCCCCTCTGATATTATAATATGTTCAGGAGGTGAGTACAAATGGGAACTTCTCCGGTATCCGAAACGATGTCTATGTCGATAAAAGCGGACTTAAATTGCCGTCCGGACGCGGGTATGCCGATATTGTATATTTCCCGAAAAGAATGTCTCCCTTACCCGCGCTGGTCATTGAATTGAAATGGAACCAATCCGTAAAAGGAGCCATTCACCAGATAAAAGGAAAAAATTATCCGGCCGTCCTTTCTGACTACGGCGGTGATATTTTGTTAGTTGGAATTTCTTATGAAAAAGATAATATAAAAAATGAATACAGGCATACCTGCCTAATTGAAGAATGTAAACGTATTGATAACTTTACAAATATGCATAAATGCGCTAAAATTACAGATAGATAGATTTGCTATGAAAGGTGGTACGGAATATGGAAGAAAAGAGAAGAGACCGGCGAATCAGCCTGACGGCGCGGTTAGCGATTAAGAATATGAGCGGCAGTTCAGCCGAAGCTCAGAGCGTAGAGATTGACGTACTGAATGTATCCAAGACAGGCGTGGGATTTATCTGCGCCGCCCCCTTATTGATTGGCGAAGTGTATGAAGCTGATTTGAAACTCTGGACGGACGAAGTCATTCATGCATTTTTAAAAGTAGTCAGAATCGAACAGACGGAGGATGAGCGTTATATGTGCGGAACGATTTTCATCGGGCTGCCTGAGATGAACGCCAAACGGATCGAGATCTACGATATGCTGAACCGGATTGACGAAGGTTCGCAGCAATAACAATTAATTCACTGTGTAACGAAACATAGGGCTGCGGGTAATCCCACAGCCCTATGTTTTTAACGAGCCCTCTCTCAGACGCCCCGGCGCACGAACCTAAGGGCCGGATAACGGTATCCTTTTCGCTCCACAAGATCCGCATCCTCCTCAAGAACCGCGTACCTGCTGTTCTTCCTCGTACTGTAATCATATGCAAGAATCAGCTTCTCGAAGTCTTCCGCGCTCCTAAGCTCCATCCTTGACGCATCCATGACCTCATCCTCCATATGCGCCTCAATGAATTCCTCAATCTCTTCCTTGCTGTACCGCACCTGAATCCGGTTCAGCCGCAGAACATCATCTTTATCCAGATCCGGCGTTTCCGCGTCTGCCTTTAACTGACTTACAAAATCCTTCCGGCTCTTGCGGCGTTTGTACAAGGACTTCTCCGATAACATCTCCACAGAGAAAAGATTCATCTTCTCTCCCGTCTTTGCAAGCAGCTCGTCCTGTCCCTCCCCGGCCGACAGTCGATTCAGAAGCCGCACCACCAGCCCTTTGGTATCCGACTCGCCGCTTAAGAGATAGTTAAGCCTCGTAACAGTCGCCCGAACATACTTTGTATGCTCCTTATCCATATTGGAAATCCGGTGTTCGATATCATCAAATCCCCTGTCAATCAAATCCAAAAGCTCCAGCACATCGTCCCTCGTATCCCCCATCGCCCGGGCGCACCTGCGGACATTCTCAATCCATTCCTCATTCTCCCGCATCTCACGGATAAATTTCTTGATATCCATCTTGTAAATATAGAAATTATCGGAGGTTTTCAGGATATGGTACTTCTTGCATACAATTTCCTCCACATACCCTTCCAGATGTTCCCTGAGCAGATCGCCGTAGGACTCCTGATCGAGAAGCCGTGCGAAAAACTTATCCATATTGTGGAGCATGTCCTGCAGCGCCTTATTGAGCCTCCGGGTATTAACCAGCGCCGTCCTCAGCATACTCAGGCTGGCTCTCGGGTCGTTGCGGAATGAGAACAGCGTAGCGTAAACATTCTGGATATAGATATCCGTCTCTTCCATCTCGTCGGAATTCAGCCGCTCGAACGCATCAATAAACACGGACGAATAGTCCGGAATCACGATATTCGTCACCAGCGTATGGTAATCCTCAATCCGTTTCAGCCAGCCGGTTTTCAAAAGCCATCCCAGAATCCGCGAGGACGGCGTCTCCATAAGGTCTGTCTCCGTATCGCTCTCCTCCGCCTGCAGCTCAAAACGTTTCCTCGCGTTCATATCGCTAAGCATCTGAATACATACTTCCCGTGTAAGAAAATAATTGCTGTACCGGTATTCATCGTTGATACACAAAAGCGCTTCTATATAAATCTCCCGGTTCACGCTTCGGAATAGACTCCAAAACGTGTCCGGGATCTCATTACGTAACTGCATACTTACTTCCTTTTTTTGTCCGAGCCTTTCCCGAAGACCTCCTTCCAGAAACTAAATCCCTTCGAAGCGGCGGCCTCCTCCCAGCCGACAGCCACCGGCGCGGCCTCCGGGACAACAAACTCAATTCCCTTATCCGTCTTTGTTACCTCCGGATAGACAATAGTTCCCGCTTTTACGTCTTCAATATCTTCCGGATAGATATAGGCAACCACAGCGTCGTGAGAGTTCTGCGTTATTCCCTTTGAGTACGGAATCGTGATCGTCATTCCTTCTGACGGATCTATATCTGCCCTCGCCCTTTTCCAATCCGATCCCCCCTTTTCCTTTCGCATCAGGGAAGCGTCAAAGACATTCACATATGTCTGGCTGATTCCTTTCTTCATTACAGCCTGAATCAGCCCTTTTTGAATCTTGCTGGGGAAATCATAGTCCGGCTCGGCTCTGAGTCCGTCCGGGACGTAAGATATGCCGCTCTCAATATCCAGCCGATACGCCGTGCCCTCTCCAAACTCCAACTCCGGCGGCGCAACCGTAATCTTAACGTCATTGATCACGGAGGAAAGAACCGGCAGCTCTTCCGGCAGCGCATAGTTTGCCGCCGCCTTGTCGTCTCCAAGCGAATACCTGTCGTTTTCATCTTTCCATATCAGCGTAATCTTCTGCTCGTCCCCTGCCAGACCATTGTGGGTTCCTGTAATCTTATCTGCCGGAAAAATGGCGGTAAGCTTCTCCCCCTTCGCATCTGCGGGAAGGATCCCCTCCACACTCAGCTCTCCGTAGACATAAACGTTCCTATCCCTTGTATTGCCGGCAATCTCCAGATCTCCCGTATTCCATTCCAACTGAATAGGCGTAATATTCCACTCCTTCGTCACAGAAGTATTACCTGCCAGCACATAGTTCCCCTCATAACCTTCTTCCAGAAAGAAGTCCAGCGTCGCCCCATAGGTTCCGACCTCCGTCGCAGTATTTACTCCGCCAATAGTCACCTTCAGCCCGTCCGGCATATCGGCGCGGAAATCAAAAGAATGTTCCGTACCGTCATAGACAAACGACGCCTTGCTCTTCTCCTCCCAATTAACCTTAGAGACGTCTATCTCTTTGGGAGATACCTGAATTCCCAGAGTATAAGTAACCTCTTTTCCATTCTCCTTATAGTAAAACGTAATGGATTCCTGCCCTACTTTGAGATTCCCGTCTTTTACCTTAACCTTATCGTTCGCCAGCTTCTTCGTTGCTCCGGAACTATACCTAACAGCAGCTTCCATGCCCTTCTTACTAAAACGTTCGCCATAGGTATAACGGGTCTTTTCAGGTGGTGTGTTAAGCACAAGTTCAGTCAGTTCACCTGGGTCAAGAACCTCAAATGTCTTACTCGCCTGATTCGACTCGTCGTCCGGATCGGTAAATGCAACGGTATATGTTCCCTTCTCGATGACTTTGGACGGCTTAATCTCCATCTCCCAGTCGTCTCCCTGAGCCCTTCCAAATACCTGGCCGCGTACTATAACGGTCGGCCCGCGCTCCTTAATACTGTCCTGAACGTATTTCTTCACATAGTCCGTATGATCCTCGCCTGTGCCGTACAACATTCTGTCCGGCACTTCGAACATATCCGCGGTAATCCCGCTGAGTATATAGAATTCACCTTCGCCGCTCAGTCCGCCGTTTCCTTTCAGGCTGTTCTCATTTCCAATCTTAAGGACGCCGTTATTCACCAGATTGCCCTCAAGAGTCAGGGGATATTTCTGCAAAACCGTCAATGTCCGCCGCTTTGGTATGGTCAGCGTCTTGCCGAAGGGAACCAGCAGGCCCTCTTTATTTAAAGTATAATTGCCATACACCTGCCCCTCCGCTCCGTCAAACAAAACCCCTGACACAAACTCTTTCTTTCCCGCGCTCACGCTGCCGGCGTCGATCCATGCCGTCCCGTCGTCGTCGGAAACCAAAGCTCCGCTCTCCGCCCCCGTCCCGGTATTTCCTTTGCCGATGGAAGACGTGCTGATCACGCCGCTGTTAATCTCAATAGTACCGCAGCCGGCGTTCTCCGTATCATTTCCCTGATTATCCTTAAAAGTACCGCCTATTCCTGCGCCGGAGGATTCCGAACCAACCCATGAATTCAGTGTTGCTCCCGCTTTGGCTTCAATCTTCAAAACCGCCTCCTCAGGAACGGCAATTCCGGCGTATCCGTCAGACTGAAGTACGTTCGTCCCCCTCAGGGTAAGGCTTACCTTTGCCTTCGGAGCTATATATAAAGGATTATACCCCTTGTCTGCGGCGGCTCGAATCCTGACTTCATCTAATATAATCTCATGATTCTTACCGCTTACTACCGTCACGACATTTTCCGTCTCCCTGCCGTTCGAGGTGATCACATAACTTCCATCCTCCGGTCCGTCTTTCAGCTCGCCGCCGTTCTGCCGATAACCGTCTCTGCTAATCTCAATGTCGCCTTTTGACAGATCCAGATTAACATTGTCGGAAGCGCTGACCGTCATTCCTCCCCAGAGGAAGAATACGGCTGCGGCGATTCCGATCAAGTTCCTTCTTGAATACATTCGCTTCTTATACATATGCATTATCCTTCTTTATCTCTTCTTTTACTTATCCGCCTGCTATTTTAACGTCATAAGTATAACATACCCTATTTATATTTTCCATAATAACCGCCAAAACGCGGCATGAAAATTTCTCCTATTCAATGGAGCGGATTCCTTGAATTTTCTGTCGAAAATTGTTATGATAGGTATGGAAAAGATATTCATACACAAAAGGAGGGAGTAATTGTGTCAAATGAATGGAATATCGTCGATGAAAAAACGAAAACTGACAGTGCAGAAGCATGTTCTGGGGAGAACAAAGGGGTTAATAAGGATGAGAACAAGATTGTTTCTATTATGAATAAGACGAATTCTGCAGAACAAGAGAATATGGCGTCAACAACTGAAACGGCAGCCCAGCTAGTCGCACAATATGCATCTCAACCCCTGCCCCAAGCCGTCGGCGATCCAATTCTTCAAGCAGTGGCTCAGGCCGTAGTTCAAACAGTAGCTCAAGTGCAGCCAATCGCACAAATCGCGGCTCAAGCTCAACCGACGGCTCAAGTTGAAGCGCAAAATCAATCAGAACCTCAGACAGCCATTTTATCGCCCGAACAGCCCGCAGCGGAATCGTCCGGTGTATCCGGCGTTCAGACTGCCGGTCAATCCCCTGCCGATTCGTCCGGAGCTGCTGCCGTTCAGACCGGATTCTTTGCAGCTTCCAGTGCGGCAGATACACCAACCTCCTCTGAGGAATCCGCAGGTCGGGCTTTGGAGCCTGACGAGAACGACAATTCCGGCGGCAGAAAACGCCGTTTCTTCCGTTCCGACCCTGATGATGATTTTGATTTCGACGAAGAGGCGCGCCCAAAGAAACGTTTCTTCCGTCTTCGTTCGGCCGGCGACGAAGAAACCAGAGATAAACTCATCCTTTCCAGAATTAAAGACGAGGATCTCATGGAATACCTTGCATTAGAACAACGGAGGCTTGAATTCCTGCAGCAGGCAAAGGAGGCGAAGGAAAAGCGTATCCTGATCGCCTTTCAGCTCTTGATTTCCCTGGCCGCCATTGTCGTAATTACCTATCTGTTACAGGATAATCCAACCATTCTCATTAGTATCCTGTATATTGTAGGGATCGTTGCTGCTCTTAATGTGTGGAAGAATCCACATGACAGATGGCGCAAAAAGAAATAAAAAGATCAGATACACAGCAGTTACGAGCGGGCAGAAGACGCTTCATAGCTGCTGTTTGTTTCTGTATTTCAAATCATCATCCCAGCCAGAATCACGCTGGCAATAAGTCCCGCCAAGGTCGACAGAAGCGCGCCCGTCAACGTATACCGCGTCTTCGTCACTTTTGCCGTCATAAAATATACGCTCATTGTATAAAAAATTGTCTCCGTGCAGGACATGCTGATAGACCCGATCAACCCTATATAGGAATCCGTCCCAAATTCTTTAAAAAGATCCAGCAACAGTCCGGTCGCCGCAGAGGACGAGAACATTTTGACTACCGTTAGCGGCACCAGTTCGCCCGGGAAGCCAAGAGATCCCGTAAAATTTCCGATTATATTAGATATAAAATCCAAGAATCCCGACGCGCGCAGAATCCCCACCGCCACCATAAGCCCTACCAAAGTCGGCATGATCTTAATCACTGTGAAGAAACCGCTTTTAGCTCCCTTAATAAAGGTATCGTATACATTGACCTCCATTAGGATCCCATAGCTTATGATTCCAAAGATTACCAGCGGCACAATAAAATCCGTCATAAACAATAATAATTTCACAGGAGTCCCCCGTTTTCATATGAAGCTTATTCTTATTGTATGTATGACATATGCATTTTATCTCTAAAATAATAAAAAGGCCGGACATCAACCCCCGGCCTTTCCATATTATATTCTCGATTCTGCCGCTTTGCTCCCGCAGGCTTAGTATGACTTACCCCAGTATGCCATATGCTTCGCCGGTTTGCCGCACCAGATACATTTGTCTGAAATCATATCCTCATCTTCAATCAGACATCTCGTTGCCGCACCGCCTGTTACATACTTCACTTCGCCTTCACACTCCGGATCTCCGCACCAGCATGCTTTAACGAATCCACGGTTCTTCTTAAACTTCTCCGTCATCTCGTCCAGCGTAACCGCCGTGTCGATGTGGCTCTTCAAGAACTCGTTCGCCCGGTCGTACATATCCTGCTGAATTGTCTCTAAGATATCCCGAAGCTTAACGACAATCTCATCCATGGAAACCACCATCTTCTCACGGGTATCACGGCGTACGACAATCACCTGATTTTTCTCAAGATCCTTAGGACCGATCTCAATACGGGTCGGAATACCTAACATCTCCTGCTCGGAGAACTTCCATCCCGGACTCTTCTCGGAAGCGTCAATCTTCACTCTGTATCCGGCTTTCTTGAGTTCATCCAAAAGCGCATAAGCCTTGTCAAGCACGCCCTCTTTGTGCTGTGCCACCGGAATAACGCGGCACTCCACAGGAGCCACATGCGGAGGCAGTACCAGCCCGTCGTCGTCGCCGTGAACCATAATCAGCGCGCCGATACTTCTGGTGGACCATCCCCATGACGTCTCGTATACGCTCTGAAGCTCATTGTTCTTATCTACATACTTGATATCAAACGCATCCGGGAAACCGCTTCCGAAGAAATGGCTGGTTGCAGACTGCAGCGCCTTGCCGTCGTGCATCAGCGCCTCGATGGTATAGGTATCCTGCGCCCCGGCAAACTTCTCATGCTCTGCCTTTCTACCGGATACAAACGGAATCGCCAGCGTCTCTTTGTAACAATCCTCATATACATGGAGCATCTGAATCGTACGCTCCTCAGCTTCCTCATAGGTTGCGTGGATGGTATGTCCTTCCTGCCACAAGAACTCTCTGGAACGCAGGAAAGGTCTGGTCGTCTTCTCCCACCGAAGCACAGAATTCCACTGGTTCCATACCTTAGGAAGATCTCTGTAAGACTTTACGGTCCTTGCCCACAGATCACAGAATAAAGTCTCGGACGTAGGACGGATACACAGTCTCTCCTGCAGCCTCTCCATACCGCCGTGGGTCACCCATGCTACCTCCGGCGCGAAACCGTCTACATGGTCCGCCTCCTTCTCAAGAAGCGCCTCCGGGATTAACAGCGGAAGGGATACGTTCTCCACTCCGGTCTCTTTAAATCTCTTGTCCAGATCTGCCTGAATCAACTCCCAGATCGCGTATCCGTTGGGAAGGTAGTTCAGACATCCCTTAACGCTTGAATAGTCGCACAACTCTGCCTCGCGTACCACGTCCGTATACCACTGAGCAAAATTCTCATCTCTTGACGTGATATTCTTTACCAGTTTTTCCTTTGCCATGTTTCTCTTCTCCTTTTCTTTTCCGGCAGGGCCCTTGCCCCACGATATTGTCGGCGCTCCCGGATTCATGGACTATTCCGGGAACACATTCGTCCGTCGGAAGCAGTCCCGGTCACGGTAATCCCATCGGCAATAAAAAAACACCGGACCTTCGGCTCCCCATCACAAATAAAAGGGACCGAAAAGCTCGGCGGTACCACCCTAGTTAACTGCGACCCTCTCGCAGTTCTCTCTTTATCGCCATTAACGCTGACGTCACGCTGCATTTTCATACAGGGGCTCCAAGGTAGGTTCGTTACAGGTTAATCCAAGAATCTTCCAGCCGACGGATTCTCTCTCTGTAGGATACGTATGCAGCTACTATTCCTCTTCACAGCCAAATCCCGCCTCTGCAACCATCATTGCCGGCGGGTTTTTAAGTTTGAATGTAATTCTAATGGATGGCGGAAGATTTGTCAAGGGGAAATTTCATCGGCTGCTAATCGGCTGGTAACCGCGCATCAAACGCGCATTACTGTTCACACGTTCCGCAAGGGATTCCTCTGCATAGCGGAGCGTGCTGAACCGTTACCTATATTTACCGCATCAGTATGTAAACAAAGAATACCAGATACGCCAGCAAAAACACGATGCCTTCACTCCTGCGGATCTCACGTTTGCTCAATGCCGCCAGATACACAAGCAGGCTTGCCGCAATCAGGATGGCCGTATCATATACCGCCGTAACATCCATCACAATCGGCGTAATCGCCGAAGAAGCGCCCAGAATCAGAAGGATATTGAAAATATTCGACCCGACCACATTTCCCACCGCAAGGTCGTTCTCTCCTTTGCCCGCCGCCACGACGGAGGTCACAAGCTCGGGCAGGGACGTCCCTAACGCCACGATCGTAAGCCCGATAAACGTCTGGCTCAGTCCGAATTGAACCGCAATCGCACAGGCGCTGTCCACAACCAGATTCCCTCCTAAAATAATTCCGGCCAACCCGCATCCTATGTATAAAGCGCTGTTCACAGGGCTCAAAACCTCATACTCATCCGAATCGTCCTCCTGCCGTCCTCTCGCCGCAAGAGCTTCCGTCACGGTCGCATAGAGGAAAATAATAAACAGCGCTAGTAACAATATTCCGCCCCATCTCCCAAGGACAAACGTTCCGCCGCCGCTTAGGACCTTCGTAATCGAAAAATTCGAATTCAGCAGGAGCAAAATTACCGTAATAAATATAGAAAAAGGAAATTCCTTCTTCAACAGAGACCATTTTGCCTGTACCGGATTCACCAGCGCGCAGCACCCAAGAACCACCAGAAGATTGAAAATATTCGACCCAAGCACATTGCTTACCGCGAGGTCGTTGTCTCCCCGCAAGGCCGCCGTAATGCTGACCGAGAATTCCGGCATGCTGGTGCCGAACGCAACCACCGTAAGACCGATCACAATTGTCGGCACCTTTAAGATCCGCGCTACGCTGGAGCTTCCGTCGACAAAATAATCCGCCCCTTTGATCAGCAGCACAAATCCGGCTATCAATAGAATATAATCCATCATAATCCTACTCCCATTTCTATTTGCATATTTTGACACACTATGTTTAAATGATAAGAACAGATTGAATGAAAGTCAAGGAGAATTCTTTATGATCACGAATGTTTTAGAGATACTATACGAAGACAACCACCTCCTAGTGTGCGTCAAGCCACACGGCATTGCCACACAGAGCCGAAGAATCGGCTCTCCGGATATGGTCAGCCTTCTGAAAAACCACCTTCACAAGACCTCCCCTTCCAAGGGCGAACCCTATCTTGCAGTCATCCACCGCTTAGACCAGCCCGTAACCGGGATTCTGGTCTTCGCCAAGACTCCATTTGCCGCAAAAGAGTTATCCCGGCAGCTGACAAGCCAAGGTTTCGGGAAATACTACCGCGCCCTCGTGGAAGGCCGTCCCCCAAAACCGGAAGGAATCCTTGAGCACTATCTCGCCAAAGATCCCCGCGCCAACCTGTCTCGTGTATGCCGCCCGGAGACCCGCGGCGCCAAACCGGCAAAGCTCTATTACTCTACCGTTCCGGACGGCTGCAGGTATTTCTCCGGCGAATACCTCTCTCTTCCTAATGTAAGCGAGCTTGAAGTCAAGCTCAGCACCGGACGCCATCATCAGATCCGCGTCCAGTTGGCCCATATCGGCTGCCCAATCATCGGCGACACCAAGTATAACCCGGACTGCGCCGCTTTACCCTTACGGCAGACGATCTGTCTCAGCGCATACCGCTTAGATTTCTATCACCCCAAGACCCGCCAACTTCTCCGCTTCAACCTATGCGGCTGAACTTAACCTTCCACTTCGGCCTATACGGCTGAACTTAACCTTTCAAATCCAGCATATGCGGCTGAACGTAACTTTCAATTATAATATATCCGCCCCGAACTTGACCGTAGAAAAAGAGGGCATCTTACTCGCCCTCTTCCTCTAATGCTTCTTCGTACTTCTCAAGGATAATACTCTGTATGCGCTCTCGTGTTCCTGAGTTAATCGGATGTGCGATATCTCGATACTCTCCGTCCACTGCTTTCTTGCTCGGCATAGCGATAAAGAGTCCCTTCTCACCCTCGATGACTTTGATATCGTGTACCACAAACTCCTCGTCCATTGTAATGGACACAACTGCCTTGAGTTTGCCTTCCTTTGCCACCTTTCTCACGCGTACATCTGTAATCTGCATCTCCTTACTTGCCCCTTTCTTCCTAACAGGAACCGGCACGAAAAATGAATCATCCGATCCCTGACTTATGCACTATAGTGCATACCTCTCGTTCTTTTCTACGACTACCTTCACACCGTTTGCCCCGACATGGCGCGTATTCGCCCTAATCGTATCCCTGCTTTCTACAATGCAATTCTCAATATACGTGTTGTCCCCAAGATATACATCATTCAGAATAACCGAGTTCTTAATGACACAATTATTCCCCACGAATGTCTTCTTGAAAAGAACCGAGTTCTCCACCGTACCGTTAATAATGCTGCCGCTCCCCACAAGACTGTTCTTAACGATAGCTCCAGGATTATACTTCGCAGGCGGCAGGTCGCTTACCTTCGAATAGATCTCCGGATACTCCCGGAAAAAGTAATTTCGCACCTCCGGTTTCAGGAAATCCATATTCGTCCGGTAATAAGCCGCCACCGTTGAAATGTTGTTCCAGTAGTCCTTTATCTCATAACCGTACATCCTCTTCAGATTCTTATATCTGATCAGAATATCCGTTACGAAATCATGTCT
Source organism: uncultured Dorea sp. (assembly GCA_910577685.1). Lineage (GTDB taxonomy): Bacteria > Bacillota > Clostridia > Lachnospirales > Lachnospiraceae > Sporofaciens. The sequence continues at coordinate 58,658 of CAJTOH010000017.1, forward strand.
CTCTTCCTCCGCGCAATGCTCGATCAAGTCGATCAAAAGCCTTCTTCTGATCACGTAGATCCCTGCCGAAACCATATTAGATGTCGCCAGCATAGGCTTCTCTTCAAATTCCTCAATGCGCATGTCCTCATTCATCTTTAAAGTTCCAAAACGGCTGGCGTCCTCATCCGCATCAATCCTCTTGCATACCACCGTAATATCCGCTTTCTTCCGGATATGGTACTCCAGCGCCTTATTATAATTCATCTTATACACGGCGTCCCCGGAAGAAATAATCACATAAGGTTCGTGACATTTTCTCAGGAATTCAAGATTCTGGTAGATCGCATCTGCGGTTCCTCTGTACCAGTATCCGTTGTCCGCCGTTATCGTCGGGGTAAATACATACAGTCCCCCCTGCTTTCTGCCAAAATCCCACCACTTGGAAGAATTCAGATGTTCATTCAGCGAACGCGCATTATACTGCGTCAGTACCGCTACCTTCTGGATATGGGAATTCGACATATTGCTCAACGCAAAGTCGATCGCCCTGTAGCTCCCTGCGACCGGCATTGCCGCAATCGCCCGTCTCTGAGTCAGTTCACGCATCTTATGACTGTTGCCGCCTGCTAAAATAATACCTACCGCTCTCATACTCGTCCACCTGCCTTTATCAATGTCTCTCCGCTCGACAGTACTCCGTTCGGATAATCCTCCCCGGATGTCACGCCGCTGATGGCAGTATTCTTCCCAACCTGTACTCCGTCCGGTATCACAGAATTCTCCCCGACCGTTACAAGGCCGAAGGAATAAATCGACGGTTTTAACTTATTCGGCACGTCGCTGCCAATTCCAAAAGTCACACGGTCGCCAATCTTACAGCTCTCCGCTATAACTGATTTGTCGATCACACATTCCCTGCCGATATGAACATCCTGCATAATTATAGAGTCCCTTATCACGGAGCCTTCCCCTATGGTAACGCCCGATCCGATCACACAATTATGAACCTCTCCGCAGATCTCGGAGCCATTGCCGATAACACTCCGGTCAACAACTGCCTGTCCGGAAATATACTGGGGCGGAAGAGCTCCGCTGTTCGTATAGATCTTCCAGTATTCTTCGTACAGGTTAAATTCCGGAATAATGTCGATCAGCTCCATATTCGCCTCCCAGTAAGAACCAAGAGTCCCGACATCTTTCCAATATCCGTTATATTCATATGCAAACAGGCGCTGCCCCCGTTCATGGCAATACGGAATAATATGCTTCCCGAAGTCGCAGCCCTGAACATTCTCAAGCGCAATCAGCGCCTCTTTCAATACCTTCCAGCTAAATATATAGATACCCATGGATGCAAGATTGCTCTTAGGCTCCGGCGGTTTCTCCTGAAACTCTGAAATCTTCCCCTCCCCGTCGGTCACCACGATACCAAAACGGCTGGCCTCCTCCTTCGGCACGGGCATGGCTGCGATTGTAATATCCGCGTTGTTCTCCTTATGGTAATCCAACATCACCTCATAATCCATCTTGTAGATATGATCTCCCGAAAGTATCAGAACATAGTCCGGGTTAAACGTCTCCATATAATTAAGGTTCTGGTATATGGCGTTGGCCGTGCCCGTATACCACTCACTGCTGCTGCTCTTCTCATAAGGCGGGAGAATCGTAACTCCTCCGAAATTACGATCCAAATCCCACGGGATCCCGATCCCGATGTGTGTATTCAATCGTAACGGCTGATATTGCGTCAGCACCCCGACAGTATCAATTCCTGAGTTAATGCAGTTGCTGAGCGGGAAGTCTATGATCCTGTATTTGCCCCCAAAGGCAACGGCTGGCTTAGCCACTTTTGCTGTAAGAACCCCCAGTCTGCTTCCTTGGCCTCCAGCCAACAGCATTGCTATCATCTCTTTTTTTCTCATGTCATCACCCCTTCTCAGTAGTTTAATTCTTATTATAACACATCTTTTCTACATAGTGAACAATCTTTACAAAAAAAATGGATATTTTGTAAATATTTTATTAAAATAATACAAAAAATTTCGACTTGGCTTTTTTTCCATATATGTATATAATAATATGAACAGAATATAATTTTTATGACAAGCAAATTTCTGTTTTTAATTCAAAAAAGGAAGGTATCTAATGTATAAGATTAATTTTAAACAACCTGTACATGTACATTTTATCGGCATTGGCGGCATCAGTATGAGCGGGCTTGCCGAGATTCTATTAAAAGAAGATTTCCGGATCTCCGGCTCAGACAACAAAGAGTCCTCCCTGACAGAGCATCTTAGAAAACTGGGGGCGACCGTCTTCTGCGGGCAGAAAGCTTCTAATATTATTCCCGGCATCGAGGTTGTCGTATACACAGCCGCCATACATGAGGATAACGAAGAATATCAGGAAGCAAAGAAACAAGGTCTTCCTATGTTAAGCCGCGCCGAGCTTCTGGGGCAGCTTATGAAGAATTACAATACGTCCGTGGCCGTCGCAGGCACCCACGGCAAGACTACCACCACTTCCATGCTCTCCCATATCCTGCTTGCAGGCGAGAAGGATCCTACCATCTCAGTGGGCGGCATCCTGAAAGCCATCAACGGCAACATCCGCGTAGGAGGACCGGAGGTCTTCGTCACGGAAGCATGTGAATATACCAATAGTTTCCTGCACTTTTTCCCTAAGATCGGGATAATATTGAATATAGACGCAGATCATCTGGATTTCTTTAAAGACCTTGACGATATCCGCTGTTCCTTCCGCAAATTTGCAGAGCTGATTCCGGAGGAGGGGGCGCTGATTATCAATGGAGAGATTCCCAACCTTTCCGCAATTACGGAAGGACTTAAGTGCAGAATCATTACCTATGGAGACGCCCCTTCCTTTGATTACAGCTTTGCCCATATTGCTCACGACGAACCGGGAGCGGCTTCCTTTGACCTGATAAAGCATGGGGAATTCATCGACCGGATTTCCCTGTCCGTAAGCGGAAACCACAACGTATCGAACGCGCTTGCTTCCATTGCGGCGGCGGATCTTCTCGACGTCACCCTTGCGGCAATGGCCGCCGGGCTAAAGGAGTTCCACGGAACCGTTCGTCGTTTTGAATACAAGGGGAAGGTACGCGGTATTACGGTCATCGACGATTATGCCCACCACCCGACGGAGATCACCGCCTCCCTTGAGACGGCGCGCAACTATCCTCACAGAGAGGTCTGGTGCGTCTTCCAACCCCACACATACTCAAGGACGAAGATACTCTTTCCGGATTTCGTGGACGCACTGTCGCATACGGACCATGTCATCCTTGCAAAGATCTATCCGGCGCGTGAAACGGATACGCTTGGCATCTCTTCCCGTGACATAGAAGACGCACTGAAGGACCGGGGCTGCGACGCATATTATTTTTCTTCCTTTGAAGAAATCCAAAACTTCTGTATGGAAAGATGCCAAGAAGGGGACTTGTTGATAACTATGGGAGCCGGAGACGTTGTGAATATTGGAGAAGCGCTCTTAGAACAATAGTTATCCACAATTTCCACAGATTTTTATCCACAAAAAAGGTCGATTTTCACGCAAAAATTTCTTTTTTGCCGGGACTTCTGGTGCTATAATATCTCTACGAGAGGAATGATTTACCAAGAAAGTTACGAACTGACAAAGGAGGTCCGGCGTAAGAATTATGACGAAACTAACCCTGACTAATTATGCACTGGGTAATACCACTGTGCTTGAGAATGAGTTTATCGACCATCACATGGTCAAGGCGAACGGAGAATACGTGAAAGTATACCTTCTTCTTCTTCGCCACATGAACAGGCCGGACGGAATGATGTCTGTCACCGAGATGGCAGATATTCTGGAATGTACTGAGAATGATGTCCGTCGGGCATTAAAATATTGGAAGAAGCAAGATCTTCTGGACTATTGCGAGCAGACGGCGTCTCCCGTCTCCATGGGCGCGCCTGCCGCTGTGACGGAACCGGCCTCTGTAACCGAACCAGCCGCTATGCCTGTACCGCCCGCGATAACCGACGGCTCAGACCTAGGATTAACCGAACCGGCCGAATCTGCCGGTACGAACATTCAGCAGTACCGCAGCAGAGATGAACGCAAGGAATTCAAAGAGCTTATGTTTGTGGCCGAACAATATCTCGGCAAGACTTTGTCCTCGGTAGATATTGACATGATTACATATTTTTATGATACGCTGCACATGTCTGCAGAACTGATTGAATATTTGATTGAGTACTGTGTGGAGAACGGACATAAGAGTATGCACTACATCCGGAAGGTTGCCCTGTCTTGGAGCGATCAGAAGATCACAACTATTTCTGAGGCTAAGTCCAACACCGTTTTATATAACAAGCATTGTTATTCCGTGCTGAACGCTTATGGAATCAAGGGACGCGCGCCTGCCGCCTCCGAGATTGCCTATATTAGGAGATGGAACGACGAGTACGGATTTTCTCCGGACTTGATTCTGGAAGCCTGCAACCGGACGATGAACACAATTCATCAGCCGAACTTTGAATATACCGATACTATACTCAAGAACTGGCTCGATAAAAATGTCCGCCGCCGCAAGGATATCGACGCGCTGGATGCCGATTATATGCAGGAAAAAGAACGCAGGAAAAAGGCTGCCGCCAAACCGGCGAATACGGTCAAAAGCAACAAGTTCAATAATTTCAGCGGCCGTTCCTATGATATGGATTCACTGGAACGCAGACTGGTACAGCAATAAGACAGGAGTTACAGCAGAATATGGCACTATCCAATTCACAATATAATCAGATGATGCGTACCTATGAACAGCGCCGGCTGGAGAATGAACGCGGTTTGAGAGAACGCTATAATGAAGCTTATCGTCTGATTCCTGAACTAGAAGAAACTGACCATAGGATTTCTTCATTAAGTATTAAGAAGGCCCGTCAGCTTCTGGACGGCGACGAGAAGGCGCTTTTTTCTCTAAAAGAAGAATTGAATACTCTGATCCTCCGGAAGAAGCAATTATTGAAAGATAACGGACTTCCTCCGGATTTTCTGGAGCTTCGCTACACATGTCCGGACTGTCAGGACACAGGATATATCGGAACAGAAAAGTGCCGCTGTTTTAAGAAAGCGATTGTGGAGCTTCTCTATGAACAATCGAACTTAAAAGAGATATTAAAGAAAGAGAATTTTTCCACTTTTTCGCCGGTCTATTATTCCCGCAGCCATATAGATCCGCTGACCGGAAGGTCTGCGCTGGAATCCATTCAGACCGCGCTGAAAGTTTGCCATGACTTCGTTGATACATTTTCCAAGGATTTCCGCAATATTTTGTTTTATGGGGATACGGGAGTCGGGAAGACCTTCCTCTCTCACTGTATCGCCAAAGAATTGATCGATACCTCCTGTTCCGTGGTGTATTTTACAGCCGCGCAATTATTCGACGTGTTCGCTGAGAATACTTTTGGCCGCGGAGAACAGGATTCAGATATACAGGAACATATCTACGACTGCGATCTTCTGATCATTGATGATCTTGGGACGGAGTTACCGAATTCCTTCACCGTATCGCAGCTTTTCATCTGCCTGAATGAACGGATTCTGAGGCAGAACGCAACCATAATATCAACCAATCTTGCATTGGAGGATATAAAGTCTATCTATTCTGAACGGACCTTCTCACGGATCAGCAGTAATTACATGATTCTCCGGCTGACCGGAGACGATATCCGTATTCAGAAAAAATTACTTAACCTGGGAGGTACGAATGATGCTACGCCGTAATGACCGTATTCTGGAAAACATACCCATCGGAGCGCTTGGAATCATTGCTCTTGACGGCTGCGAAGAGATGGGCAGCCGGATAAACAACTACATCGTAAAGTGGCGGCAGGAAGAAGGCCACATATATAAAGATGATGTTGTTTACAACGGATATGAGAGGGATACCTATCTGATCGACGCAAAAGTGCCGCGTTTTGGCTCCGGGGAAGCCAAGGGCATTATTAACGAATCCGTTCGCGGAAAGGATATCTACCTTATGGTAGATGTATGCAACTACAGTCTGACCTATTCTCTTACAGGACATATCAACCACATGTCTCCGGACGATCATTACCAGAACCTGAAACGTGTGATCGCCGCCATCGGAGGTAAGGCAAGACGTATCAATGTAATCATGCCTTTTCTATATGAAAGCCGGCAGCATAAGCGGAGCAGCCGCGAGTCTTTAGACTGCGCCCTTGCTCTTCAGGAGCTGGTGCGCATGGGCGCAGACAATATTATTACCTTCGACGCCCACGATCCGCGGGTGCAGAATGCAATCCCTCTGAACGGCTTCGAGACGGTGCGCCCTACCTATCAATTCGTGAAAGGGCTTCTGCGCCGATTTGATGACCTGCAGATCGACAGCGACCACATGATGGCGATCAGCCCGGATGAAGGCGCGACCGGACGGGCTGTGTATCTGGCCAATGTGCTGAACCTTGACATGGGCATGTTTTACAAACGCCGCGACTACACGAAGATCGTCGACGGACGCAACCCCATTGTCGCCCACGAATTCCTCGGCTCTTCGGTTGAAGGCAAAGATGTAATCATACTTGACGACATGATTTCTTCCGGAGACAGTATCCTTGATGTCGCCCGCCAGCTCAAGCAGCGCAAGGCAAGTCGTATCTTTGCCGCCGCAACCTTCGGGTTATTCACCAACGGTCTCGAGAAATTTGACAAGGCTTATGAAGAGGGCAATATCGACGCCATTCTGACTACTAACCTGATCTATCAGACACCGGAACTTTTAGAGCGGCCATATTATATCAACTGTGATATGAGCAAATATATTGCACTGATGATTGATACGCTCAATCACGACGGTTCGATCAGCAGTATTCTGAACCCGGTTGACCGTATCCATCATGTGGTTAATCAATACAAAAAGAATGAGGCCGTTTAGCTTCTCCAATTCCTGACAGACTATAACAAAGGGCTGTTGCAATAAGCAAAACCATGCGACAGCCCTTTATTGACTGATATGCCCAACTCCCAACGGCTATGCCCTATACAATCTCCTCCCTGCGGTACGCTATTCCAAGTTCCTGAAGTAACTGCTCCTCCCGATTCTGGCAGGTAAAAATCAATACCTGCTTCTTGCACTCTCCAAGCCACTTAAGAACATTCTTCAAACGGACGTCGTCATAGTAAGCAAACGTATCATCCAGTATAACAGGATACTCTTCCTCATAGAGTACGCCGCTGACCGCCATGCGCAGGGAGAAATAAACCTGCTCTACGGTTCCCCGGCTTAACTGCTCAAGAGAGATTCTTCTCCCATCCTTCATCAAGCTCAGATTCATACCGTCTTCTATCAAAAGCTGCGTATACTTTCCTTCCGTGATATATGCGAGAATCTGGGAAGCTTCGTCTTTCAGCCTCTCCTCTAGCTGTCTCTGCAGCTCCTTGGATAGTTCATTCAATCTTTCCATTGCAAGAGAAAGAGCGTTTCTCCGCTTATCATACTCCCGGTAGTCTTCGCTGACCTCGTCTAACTCGGCAAGCTGTTCCTTAATGTTGCCGTATTGAATCTGCTTCTCCCGCAGTTCCTCTCTCACATGGGTCTGCTCCCACACCAGTTTTTCCAAAGGAATCTTCTCCTCCTCCGGCGTGATCTCTTCCAAAATCAGCTCCGGCGGCGTCTTAACCTCCTGTTTTCCTACCTTCATGCGGTTCCACACGTACAAACCGCACGACAGAAAAAGAATAATGGATACCAGAAAATTCCAAGGCCTTGCTATCAGGATAAATGCCAGAATAATGATTGCCGCAAATAAAATCAATTCTACCGGATGAATACGCCATTTGGCAGGCCGCAGCTCGTCGATAATCCGTCTGTTCTCCACACTGCCCCCTTCTCTGGCGGCTTTTTCCCTCCGGTACTCAAGCTCCCCGGATATACGTCCCAGCTCTTCCTCCAAGTGGTGTACGTCTCTCCACACATAGGAAGCTTCCTGCTCCATCCGCTCCCGTTCTGCCTGCTTCTTAAGAAGCGATTCTTTAATCTCCCGTTCAAGGGCTTTCTTTTTCTCTTTTAAATGTTCCAGCGTTCTGCCAAGGTCCGTCTCTCCGTTCCCGGTTCCATCCCCTAAGGGCATACCATGGGACATTGAGCATCCTTCGCCCGATAAAGCATAATAATTCGTCGCATAATTCTTGAATTCAACCGAAAGGGGCCGGCCCGTCTCCGCTTTCCTCTGGCCAATAGATATCGTATTCTCATATCTGCCCGGGTTTAAGCCTCCAAGAAGCATTTCCAAGTCGCCGTCCGCCACGGACAACTGTTCTCCGTCATCCTCGCAGACTAACTCCGCTTTCTTCGTATATCTGTCAAAATTCCGGTCTATCCGAAATATCTTTCCTCCGCTCTCGAACTTCAGCGATCCGGAATAGTAATTGGGATTCTCCCAAGGCTCATAGGTACTAAAGGCGTCATGCAAAGAGGCACGCCCCCGTCCCCGCTCCATCCCGAAGAACATTCCTCGGACAAAGGAATGAATGGTCGATTTGCCCGACTCATTCTCCCCATACAGGATATTAATCCCATCCCCCACCCGGATGTCTTTATCCGTAAACTTACCAAAATGCTTCAATCTTAATTCCTGAATCTTCATAATCAGCCTCTTCTTGTCTCCATCAGCGCCTGCACGCCCTCGCATAGCGCCAGATACTCCACGCTGTCCTCGTCATAATCCATCAGGCTTTCAATATATCTTCCAAGAAGGTCGCCCCGGTTCTGAGCCAGCAGTTTCGTATAATCATACGCCGGCTTCGACTCATCCGCCAGATCTACAATATTGCCGCAGGTATCCATATCCGCCAAGTCAAACAGAATGTCCGGATCTCTGAATCCCTTCACAGTCACTTTATAAATATTCTGCCTTCCCAACGCATCGATCCGGTTCCGGATAAGGGATTTCAGTCCCCGGTTCGTCATCTTCTTCTCTGCGGTCACTTCCAGATGCACATATTCCCTCAAAGCGCAGGGGACAAAACGAAGGCGGCAGCCTCTTTGCGTAAGTTCCCCCACCAGATAGCCGTGCCGTCCCGTATCATTCCTGTCAATCGGTTCTAACGCGCCCGCATACGCCATCCTGCTCTCAAAAGAGTGTTCCCCGTCCTCTCCCAATACGGAAACTTTCGCGCTTCCCCCGTCAATATTCAAGGGTTTATGGATATGTCCCAACGCAATATAATCGTACCCCATAGAAAGCAGTTTCTCTTTCTTAATCGGAATATGCCTCTCATCCCCTCCATGGGCAAGCAGAATCTCATATTTCTGCCTTTTTTTTGGAAATGCCCGGTCATACAGCCTTTCCGTTATCTCCTTACCGCAATAGCTCAGTCCGTATACTGCCGCCGACAGTTTTGGCAGCTCAACTACGGACATCTGCCCGCTTATGATCATATGTACATTCTCCGCCCACGAAAAAGTCCGGTAATAGGAATTCTGTTTCAGATAATCGTGGTTTCCCGCAATCAATACCACCTGCGTATCTTCAAGCGTCCCAAACAGGTCATTAACCTCTTTTAATTCCCGAAGAAGCGGCTGCCTGTGAAACAAATCGCCTGCGATCAGAAGCAGCTTTGCGCCTTCTTCCTCACATGCCTTCACCGCTTTTTCCAGACTGTTCCAAAGCTCCCTTCCCCGGTTTGCGCTGTACGCGCTTCCGGCGTCCGGATTTGCTCCCAAATGCACGTCTGCGATATGTATGAACTTCATCTGCCGTTCCTTCTTCCTCCTCTGACTTTGACGGCAGTTCTACGATGAACTGCGTCCGAATGTCGTCGCTCTTCGCCCGTATCCTGCCGCCGTGCAGTTCCACAATCTCCTTCGCAATGGCAAGCCCCAGTCCGGCGCCGCCGGTTCCGGAAGAACGCGAACCGTCTACCCGGTAAAATTTCTCGAAAATGGTCTGGAGCATAGCCCCCGGTATCTTTTCACCTTGGTTCATAAAAACGATCTCAACGTCCTTCTTCTTCATCCGGGCATCGATCTCAATCTTCGTATCCTCGTAACAGTAAGCAATGGCATTTCTCAAAATATTGTCGAATACCCGCGCCAGCTTGTCCGGATCTCCGTAAACCACCAGATTATCTTCCACATGTACCTCGCAGGAGAGACGTTTCTCCTGCAGAACTCCGTACAACTCGTCCGCAAGCTGTTCCAGCATCAGCGTAAGATTAATCTCCACGGCTTCCAGTTCAATATCCTGCAGGTTGTACCGGGTAATATCGAAAAATTCATGAATCAATTCCCCAAGACGGATAGACTTCTCCAAGGCGATATGGATGTATTTCATCTGATCCTCCTTGGGCATCCCCGAATGGCTGTCCAGCATACTCAGATAGGCGACGATGGACGTCAGCGGCGTCTTCAAGTCGTGGGCGAGAAAAAGTACCAGATCATTCTTCTTTTTCTCCCCCTCTACGGCCTCAAGCTCCTGCCGTTTCAGGGTCGCCTTGATCTCATTCAACCGGATCTCGATGGGCTTCAATTCTGTGATCAGATGGATAGGCTCTGTGGACTCTGATAAAATATTTTCGATCCCGTCCCCGATCTGATCTACGTATTTCATCATCTTAGAAAGCGCCGCATAGAAAAACAGCGCAAAAAGAAGCAGGAAACCAACAATGATAAAAAACATCTTGTTGTTTCCGATTAGTTTCCAGTATAGCTTAATCGCCCTGCTCTCCTCTATGTCCATGGACATCAGGAAATTGACGAAAGTCTCCGCAAAACTGTCATTGTAAATGCCGTCGATCACGTAATTCAGTAGAAAACCGCCTACCAATACAGTCAGCGCCGTAACCAGAACGGTCTGCAGCAATATAGTGAATTTCAGCTTACGATAATTATTCTTCAATCTTATATCCTACTCCCCAAACCGTTTTGATAAAATCCGACTTACCCGTGGGGCCGCTCATCTTCTCCCGCAGATGCCGGATATGTACCATTACAGTGTTGTTGCTGTTCTTATAGTACTTCTCGTTCCATACCTTCTCGAACAGTTCCTCCGAGCTGATAACTTTACCGCGGTTCTCGCAGAGAAGCCAAAGAATATCGAACTCAATGGGCGTCAAAGTCAGCGTCATCTCGTTATAAACGCACTCGTGAGAAGTGCGGTTAAGCAAAAGCCCGCCGAAATCAATCACATCCCCTTCTTCCTTCCCCCCGTCGTTATACTGCGTGTAACGGCGGATCTGCGCCTTTACCCTTGCCACTAACTCCAACGGGTTAAAAGGTTTCGGGATATAGTCGTCCGCCCCCAGCGTAAGACCCGTAATCTTATCCATGTATTCCGTCTTAGCCGTCAGCATAATGACCGGAAATGTGTATTTCTCGCGAATCATCTTCAGGATTTGGAAACCGTCTATATCAGGAAGCATAATATCCAGAATCGCAAGGTCGATCTTCTTGCTTCTGATACAGTTCAGCGCATCTTCTCCCGTATAAAACTTAAATACGCTGTACTGGTCGTTCTGAAGATATAATTCGATAACATCCGCTATCTCTCTCTCATCATCTACAACTAAAATGTTCATGATAACCTCGTTTTCTTTCGAAAATATGTTTTGGTGTGATTCCCGGCTACTTTAAGGACGGCAGTCCGGATATCCCCCGAACTGCCTGACTGCCGGCGTAGTCCGCGCAATAATATAGGCCAAGACCAATATCGCCAAAGCATACGCGTATTAATATATTTACTACAGCTCGCAGTTATTCACGGTTCTTGGGAACGGTAGCACATCCCGGATGTTGCTCATACCGGTGAGGTACATTATACAACGTTCAAATCCAAGCCCGAAGCCCGCGTGACGGGTGGAACCGTATTTGCGGAGGTCAAGATAGAACTTATAATCCACCTCTTTCATGCCCATCTCTTCGATTCTTGCAAGCAGCTTGTCATAATCGTCTTCCCTCTGGCTGCCGCCGATGAGTTCTCCGATTCCGGGAACAAGGCAGTCTACCGCCGCTACGGTCTTGCCGTCTTCGTTCAGTTTCATGTAGAAGGCCTTGATCTCCTTGGGGTAGTCTGTCACGAACACCGGACGTTTGAATACAACTTCTGTCAGATAGCGTTCATGTTCTGTCTGAAGGTCAGTTCCCCAAGATACTTTATATTCAAATTTGTCGTTGTTCTTTTCAAGAATCTCAATAGCTTCGGTGTAGGTTATTCTGGCAAACTCAGAGGATACAACGTTGTGGAGACGTTCCAATAATCCCTTGTCTACGAAGGAATTAAAGAAATTCATCTCTTCCGGAGCCTCCTCTAAGACAAAGCTGATGACATATTTCAGCATCGCCTCCGCAAGCGCCATATCGTCATCTAAGTCTGCAAAGGCAATCTCAGGCTCAATCATCCAGAACTCCGCCGCATGTCTGGTAGTATTGGAATTCTCTGCGCGGAATGTCGGGCCAAAAGTGTAGACGTTACGGAACGCCTGGGCATAGGCTTCCGCATTCAACTGACCGCTGACCGTAAGGCTTGTCTCCTTGCCGAAGAAATCTTGTGTATAGTCCGCATGCCCCTCCTCATTCATAGGTACATTCTCCATATCCAGCGTTGTTACCCGGAACATCTCCCCCGCCCCTTCACAATCGCTTCCCGTAATCAGCGGCGTGTGTACATAGACAAATCCCCTCTCCTGGAAAAACCTGTGAAGGGCGTATGCCGTAAGCGAACGTACGCGGAACACAGCCTGAAACGTGTTCGTCCTCGGCCTTAGGTGGGAAATGGTCCTAAGATACTCGAAGCTATGTCTCTTCTTCTGTAATGGGTAATCCGGCGCAGACGCCCCCTCAATCTCTGCCGAGTCAGCCTGTATCTCAAACGGCTGCTTCGCCTGCGGCGTTGCAACAAGCGTACCGGTAACAATCACGGCTGCTCCTACGTTCAACTTGGAAATCTCTGCAAAATTCTCCATTTTATCATGATAGACAATCTGCAGCGGCTCAAAAAATGTTCCGTCGTTCAGTACAATAAAACCAAATGTCTTAGAATCCCGGATGCTGCGCACCCATCCGCCGACCGTAATCTTCTTGTCCAGATAGTTCTCTTTGTTCTTGTATAACTCTCTGATTGTAATCAAATCCATATCTTTTCTACTCCTTTATCACTGCTTTGGTTCATACATATCCACAGAGGCAGGCCATGGAACAATATGCCAACATGGTTTACATTATAGCATATCAAGAAAAGTTTTGAAAGGCAGAGGTATTTATTTTCACAATCTTTCGGACTGCAGCCGGCTGCTCAGCATACATCCCACCATACAGCCGAACCCATTGTGTATGATATCGTCCCACTCAAACAGTCCGCGGCAGAACACAAGCTGACAAGTCTCAATAATACCCGAAATCGTCAGTCCAATCAGCAAGCCCTTCCACCATGACATCTTCCGGTGGACGACAAAAGGCAGAAGCAATCCTGCCGGAAACAATAAGATCATATTCAGCAGGCTCTCTTTCAGCATCTCTCGGCTGCCGTGGTATACCGCCTTCCACGACCAAAATAATTCCAGTTCATATTGATGAACACCCGTTGGATTCCTTGTAAATACGGTCGATGCAAATACTATCCCAAGGAAAAGCAGCAGCAGAAGCCCCGCGACTGCCTGCGAGAGTGCAATCCTGCCGCGCCCCACCATCCTGAATAAGACGACGGATACAACGAAGAATAGTATGGAAAAACAGATGATTTCCCGGATCGTCCATGCCCGGTTATGTGTAATGAAAATCTGATATAAATCCAATTCTTAAATACCTCCGGATGAATTCGCTCTTTATTCTGACTATACTACCACAAAGTTTTGTGATACGCAATATACAAGAATTCAATCGGACTTCTTTATAGTGTCAGGTATATTCGCTGAAATCAATATCCCTGCATGATTTCAGCGAGATACTCCTTATACTCTTCTTGAACCTTCTCCGGCCCCGCAATCCTAAGCCGGCTGCCGATCCCTGTGACCCATCCAAAAAACTGCGGGCTGACCGACGCCAGTACACGCACCCTAAACTGTCCTTCACCCGCCGGGATAATCATTACCTCCGTCCCGAATCTATCCAGAATCACCCCGATCAGCTCGTTCCCGCACAGAAACGTTATCTCTTCGTCATGCCCTCCATACATAGAAAACGTCTTCTTAGAGAATTCCACCAGATCAAAGTCCTGAAACCGTTCCCTTCCGATACGCTCCCTGTCCGTCACACAGGCGCGCTGCATCTTATCCACCCGGTAATGCTTTATACAATCCGCCTCTTCATCGTAGGCAATCAGATAATAATTCGCATCATCCCAAGTCAGCGACCATGGACTGACCGTATAGACGGCCCCGTTTTTCTTCGGTCTTAATTCCTTCTTCACCGTCCACTCCGCATACTGGTACTGGATCTGCCGATTCTCCAAAATAGCGGTATGTATCTGGTCCACATTATAATAGATGGTCTCATTGCCGGTCTTGGGCCGGTTATAAATAAATACGTTCCTTCGAAGCTGTCTGGCGTCATGCTCGCTTGCAAGGCTTTCAAGCTTCCGTATCAATTCCTCCGACTTCTTCCGGCTGATAAACTTCGAAGCCTGAACGGAATCTACGAGAAGCTTAAGCTCCGGCAGTTCAAACCTGCGGCTGCCGATATAGTAGCCTCCGTTAGTCCCCTTTGCTTGAAGCACATCCAGACCGAACTCCCTCAGCGTCTCGATATCATTGTATACCGTCTTCCTGTCGGCAGACATCCCGTAATCTCCCAAGGCCCTGTCTATATCCGCCGCCGACATTGTATACTTCTCATCCGTCTTTTCCAAAAGTATCTTCATAATCTGTAACGTTCTTAACTTTACCTGTGAAACAGCCATGCTTTGCTCATCCTCCATGCCCTAACATAGCAATTATTATAGCACATAAATTACCCGCATAGAAAATCAGCTCAGCATTTTAATCACGCAATTCAAAAATCATACTGATCCGGATTCAACCCCGCCCTTCTTAGAACCGCTCTCCGCTCTTTTTGTCCCATAACCTCCAGCTCCTCTGCGATTAAACCGGACAACTCAAACTCCGTCTTCTCCTCCCGGTCCGGCTCCTGCCGAAACAAAAACCCTACTACCTGCCCAAACATATTCAAATCCTTCCCGCATCTATAATCATAAACGGAACCGATAACCTCTCTCATTATTCTTCCTCCAAAAATTCACGGTAATCACTCTCATCAGCAAACAGAAGATAGCTTCCATTCACATATCCCATATAACCATCCGCTACAAAATAACCCTTCATACTCAGCACCTCCTGTTTTCGTGTTTTCCTTTGTTCTTTATCAGTCTACCAAAGCGGATGTCCCAAAATCTCCACATCCACGCCATTTCCTGTAAAATTGAAGGTGAAAAGTAAAAAAAGAGGACATCTTCCCGTACTTTCAGGAAAATATCCTCTCATAAATATTGGATTAAAAAATATCGGATAAAAAACGAACTCCTACGGATGCATAATAATCTTCATGCACTGCTTCGACTGCATCACTGCAAACGCCTGCTCCATCTCCTTGAGCGGAAAATGATGGGTGATCAGCGGCTCCACCTTCACCCTGCCGTCCTCCACAAAATCAAGACATTCTTCGAATTCCTGTCTCGTATAGCAGATTGTCCCGTAGATCTTGATCTCATTCCTTACTACTCTGCCGAGATCAACCTTCGGCAGGCTGTGATAAAGCCCCGTTACCGCATATGTGCCCCCCTTTTTCAGCATATCCACGGCCTCGATAGGCACGTCCGGCACACCGACGCAATCCTGCACATAGTCCGCCATCCGTCCGCCGGTAATCTCCCGTATCCGCTCCACAGGCTCCTCCACAGAAGCGTTAATCGTAACATCCGCTCCCAGTTCCTTGGCCAACTCCAGACGCTGCCTGTCCGCCTCTGTCCCGACGCACACCACCGTCTTTGCACCGCGCAGCTTAATTAACTGCACCGCATACAGACCGATCGGTCCCGGTCCGTACACCACGCACACGTCTTTAGACGTAATGGAAGACGCCTTCACCGTGCGGTACGCCGAAGCGATAGGGTCTACCGAAGCGCCCTGGTCATAGGTCGTGGTATCTTTCATCTTCCTGCATACCTTCGCCGGTACGCGTACGTATTCTGCGAAAGCTCCGTCCACATGAATCCCCGTCTCCACCAGATTATCACATAGCACTTCCTTACCTTCAATGCACATATCGCAATCCCCGCACCCGACGACAATACAAGGAGTCACCCTGTCGCCTGCTTTCAGATGTTTCACGCGGCTGCCGGTCTCTACAACGTCCCCTGCAAACTCATGCCCCGGAATCAGGGGCCATGGCACTTCTCTGGTTCCGGCAAGTATGGGGCCGTCCGTTCCGCAGATCCCTACGGACCTTACCCTTATAATCACATCATCCTCCCGAAGAACCGGATACGGCGCCTCCTTGACTGCAAATCCCGCGCCTGCGTGTTCCTTTACTACTGCTAACATACAATTCCCTCTCTTTTCTAAATTTAAATTCTCCGTATTTTATGAGAGCCGGCCCCTATTCCTCAGGACTCGAACGGTCGTCCTCCTTTTGAATCACACCGTCGTCTCCGATCACTACGCCGTTCGAAAGCTCTTCCAGATAGTCGTACAATTCCCTCTGTTCTTCCTTTTCCGATAGATACCTCGTCGTGTACTCCGTCTGCCGACAGGGTACAAACGACATCTTCGACAGGCCGCCGCCGTTGATCTTAAGCTCCAGCAGGCCGTTATATTTGGTCTCATGGTTAAACCAGAAGTCGCCCATACTATAAATAACCGGCTTGTCGTCAATATATTCTAGCCCCTGCAGAACATGCGGGTGGCCGCCAATAATAATATCTGCTCCGCTTCTAAGCAGCTCCTCTGCCTGCTCATGCTGATAATCTTCGAACTGATCGCTGTCCTCGGTTCCCCAGTGTACATAGGCAATCAGATAATCGCACTCCATCGAAGCCTTTCTTATAACCTCTATAAACTCCTCTGATTCGTACATCAAAAGGACACCCGGCGCGTCTTTCTCTGCCTGCGGCGTATAGCGCGTCTTCTCTGCCCGCGAAGCGGCAACATAGCCGATCTTAATTCCATTTACCACAAAATAAACGGGCTGCTTCGCCTCGTCCAGATTACGTCCGCCTCCCACGTAGGGGATCTCAGCCTCATCCAGAAGGTCTGCGGTGTCAAGAAAGGCGTCCGCTCCGTAGTCATAGACATGATTATTAGCCAGCGAAACGATATCCGTCCCCATCTCTTTAATTAGTTCCATCCGCTTAGGTTCTGCACGGAAGGTATAGTATTTCCCCTCCAGCGGCTCGCCTCTGTCGCTGATACAGTACTCGTGATTCAGCAGGAAAACATCCGCATTATTAGTCCGCTTGAGAATCTCCGGTGAAATACATTCGTCAAGCTTTCCTACTTCATCATAATGATCCAGCACAAAATCATCTTCCTCTAAACATACGTCCCCCGCAAACAGGAGGCTTGCTTCTCCCTTTTCCTTACCCTTTCGCTGATAGATATGGCGCTGGGCGGCCGTCTTGTCGTCTTTAAGCCAGCCTTTATATGTATCGGATAACACATGCAGCGTCTTCCCGGTTATTTTATAAAAATCCTCTTCCTGAAGGCTTGATTTCTTCAGTTTTCCGGAAACCTTCTTCCATGCTTCATCTCCGCAGTTCTTGATAAACCATGATGCAAATCCGGCCTTTTCCGGCTTTGCGTTTGTCTCTTCCACGAACTTCGCATAATATTGGTCCAAAAGCTTTTCACTTCCGTCCTTCGGCTTTGCAGATTCCTTCTTGTCATGCCGGCATGATACAACAATCACAGAGACGATCAGTATTACTATAGCCAGAAGTATACCCAGAACCACGGCGCGGCGGATCAGAAGCCTGCGCCGTCTCCTTCGCCGCCTCTCCCTCAGCGTCATATGACGATTGTTCTCCGGCCTTCTCTTCATATTATTCCGAGATACACTGCGCGGTATGTTCTCTTCTCTTCGTTTCCTTGGGCGCCGTCTATCATCCATCTTTCGTCCCCCGCCTCTTCATCAGTACCGATCCCTATTGATTGTAATATTGAGCAACCAACTCTACCAAATCAACAGGGACTTTGATTGCCTCTGCCGTCTCCTCTACGGATTTTCCGTCCGCACAATAGTGCTGATACACGGCGCCTGCAGTCTCGCATGCCTGCACAATCAGAGTCTGAAGCAGCCCTCTCATCAATTCCGCGAACTGTTCAAGATCCGGATCCGTCCGCTCCTTCACCGTCTCTATCATATTAGCCCATTCATACCCTCTGCGCTTCTCTTCATCGCTACATATATCTTTTTCCAGGATTTCTCTCAGCATCTTACGCTCTCCATCCGGCAGGCGTGCATACAGCCAAATCATCTCGACCGATTCAAGCGGCGTATCGATTGGCAGCGGCGGTAATTGTATATTATTTGATTTCATGATGCCTTCTCCTTCCTTTTTCTCACTATATCATATTCCAAACTCTTACACAATGCATATTTTTGCAATAGAAAAGATGTCCCTGGTGTCAGGGACATCTCCTGTATTAATTGGTCTCGCCCGGTCTTGCGCTCCTTAACTTGAAGTGTGATACCAGTGATTTTAATAACTGCGACTGGCTGGAAAGCTCTTCGCTTGCCGCCGCACTCTGCTGGGCCGTAGCAGAATTGGTCTGAACTACGCTGGAAATCTGATCCATACCCATCGTTACCTGAGTAACCGCTTCTGCCTGACTAACCGCCGCCGTAGAAATCTTATCCACATATGTAACCGCGCTCTTCGTACTGTCGACGGTCTCAGATATCGCCCCTGCAGTACGGTCTACGATATCCGTACCGTTCTCAACAGCAAGAATCGTACCCTCAATCAGCGCCGTAGTGTTGCTTGCCGCTTCCGCACTCTTAGATGCAAGGTTACGTACTTCATCCGCAACTACCGCAAATCCCTTACCTGCTTCACCTGCACGCGCCGCCTCAACCGCCGCATTCAGAGCCAGAATATTGGTCTGGAATGCAATATCCTCAATAGTCTTAATGATCTTACCGATATCGCCGGACTTCTGGCTTATCTCACCCATAGCGGCAATCATATCCTGCATCTGTTCGTTGGAAGTTGTAAGCTTTGTCTGAGCTTCCATTACCTTCTCGCTTGCTTCTCTTGCATTCTCAGCCGTATTATTAATCTCTCTGGAAATATCGTTAATCGTTGCAGCCAACTCTTCCACAGAACTTGCCTGCTCAGTAGCGCCCTGTGATAACGCCTGCGCTCCTGACGAAACCTGATCCGCTCCGCTCGCCACCTGGTCGGAAGCATCGTTAATCTGTCTCATCGTAGCGCTCAGGCTGCAGTTCATCCTGCGAATCGCCTCAAGCAGCGGCTTAAAGTCGCCTTTATAGATATCATCGCTTGCAAACAGATCAAAGTTACCGCTTGACATCTCGTCTAACAGACGAGACAGGTCAAATACAACACTCTCAAGCACCTGACAAGTTTCCTTTACACTGCCTACCAACGAACCAAACTCATCCGCAGACTCATATTCCAAATTCTGAGACATATTCCCCTGTGCTAACCCCTGCATCGCTTCTTCTACCTGATGTACCGGATATACGATCGTCCTCGTCACTACCGCGCAGATAAACATCGCAAGAATAATTGCAATCACAGTTACCGCAATAAGAACAATCAAACTCATATTCGTAGATTTCACGCTGTCGTCTACGGTGTTCGCACGAATAGTGGCCGTCTCTGAATTCAGCGCATTAATCTCGTCAATTACCGTATCGAGAAGCGGCGTACATTCGGTCCGTACCTTCTCCGCCGCGCCCATCGGATCTCCTGACTGCAGCTGTGTAATAATCTCGTCTGCAATCCCCAGCCATTCTGTCAAGGAAGCTTCCAACTGCGCTACTTGGTCCTTATCAAGAATCCCCAGATCTTTTATCAACCGAAGATTCTCCTGAATACTTGCCTTGTTATCTTCAATTGCCTGCAGATTCGCGGAATCCACCGTCTCGGCGATAACCATATCACGCATATCCTTCGCCGCTATAAACGTAGCGATTCGGCATGCCTTAACCGCATCGTCCACCGCAACCGAACCTTCCACAAAACCAGTCAGATTATCACTTGCCTTCCTCAACTGTGATATTGAATAAACGGAAAGTAAGGCAGTCAATATAAGCACTATTCCAAATCCTACCAATAATTTCGCTCTAATTTTTAAATTCTTAAACATCACTATCTCCTTCTGTCTGTTCTATATTCGCAGTATCTTCCTCTGCACCTTTGTCTCTGGAAACTCCTTGCGCATCTACTGCCCGAGAGTCCTTCTCTCCCTCCGTATGCTGAGTCTCTCCCACTTCTTCTGCATCTCTACCTCGAAGTTCATACTCTTCTTTTGCATCTTCATTCAGGGAAATCCCTTCTTCGTTCTCTGCCTGCGGTACGACGTTCTCCAATGCAGCTTCAGGCAAATCTTCTACTTCTTCCTCTTTTTTTCTAATCATTCCTTTCATCTTCTCTTGAATGTCTAACAATCTGACTCTAATACGAAAACCTGCCTTCTTACACTTATTCGTACAGATTCTTCTGAAAAAACGCCAATTACGGATCATCCAGCAAAATACAAGGAGAAACGGATACTTTTCCAATATCGGAAAAAAACGGATCATGTATTCTCTTGACGGGAACATCCACGCCTGCTTCCTCAAGGCCCATTCCTTATCCCGGTTGCGCCAGTAGAAATCCAACCGGATCTTCTCACATGGCAGCAAAGTCTCGTCCAGATGTCTGTTCTCACGGCCGCGCGAAATAATGTACTCTTCTAATTCCAGCGCCACTCCGTATTGCTGCTCCGCGTCCTCGCCGAACCAGAGCGTTCCAAGAATATTAACCTGGTTCACAAACTCCTCCCAGTCCGCCTTATCTAACAATTCATTCACAGTTTTCCACCGGAACTTCTCTCCCAGAAGCTTCCGATACTGCCACAGATCCAAAATGTCCCTTACCTTCAGCCTTCCCGTAATATAGAGCTCAACCATTCTCGCAACTCGATACAGGTACTCCTCCTCGTTCGATAACATATGTATGGCTTGATAATGTTCCATACGCCGGAACCGCTTAATCGATCCGGCAAAAAATCGCTGGAGCATCCTATTCTCAATCGGCATAGCATCATAGAACACAATCCTGATTCCCGGTATCCGTACATATACGATACCGCTGCAAGGCGAATCCTCCCTGTGTTCATAGTCCATATCCTGCATAATCCTATTGATCCGAGGCATATCCTTTTTATCTACAAGGATCTCTATCTGCCTGATCTGCGCCATCTCTGGTTTCGGATACATCTCGCCAATACTTGAATCTAGTAAAAATAATGCTTCAATATTATATCTCTCCAACTGCCACTTTATGACTTCATCTACCTTCTCATAAGTCTCATACAGCAGAAGCGACTTCTTATATTCCTGATAGAATTGGTCGTTACACTCTTCCGAGATATTCTTCTCAATGCCTAATAGTCCGACGTAGACAATATTAACAATCTCCTGATAGTCAGAAACGTCAAGAACCGACTCCCATCTTACATGCTTCCGCATGGATTGAATCGGCTTCTGATTAATAATTGCTGCCAGCAATATTAACACATATCTGATCTCAAAATTAATCGTTCGTTTCCTCCCTTCCAGGCCCCACTAATTAACATTCGACTAATTACACCCTTTACATAGATTATCGGACATTATCAGGCAAATATAACATATTTTCACTTTTTTTTTCTTCTTCACCGAGAATTCTTCTCTCTGCAAAGATATCCATCGCTTTTTGATCATAAATTGACCGCTTCGCATCCACCGCGAGCCTTCCGGCTACAAGTGTGATGCACCGCTTCTTCATGATCGTAACCAGTTCCCTTGCGTGGCTGGCCACCAGAATCGTCATTCCCCGATAGTTCAGCTCATCGAATAACTGCATCAAATCCCACGCCGAGTCCGGATCCAGATTCGCCGTCGGTTCGTCCGCGATCAATATCTCAGGCTGGACGGCAAGCGCTCTCGAAAGAAGTACTCTTGCCTGCTCTCCTCCTGAAAGCTCGTTCGGGTATGCATGATACTTTCCGGCAAGCCCGACCAGTCCCAAAACCTTGATGACCTTGGAGCGTATTCGCTCATCTGCATTTCCGGTCGCAAGAATTGCCAACCTTATATTATCATAAATCGAACGATCTTTCAATAGTCCAACTTCCGGCGACATAATTCCCAGCCTCCGTCTGTGCAGCGGAACCTTCTTCCTGTCCATGGTATCGAGCCTTCTTCCCTCGACAATAATCTTCCCGGAAGTTACTTCCTCCTGCTTCATAATCAGATTGAGCAGCGTACTCTTGCCGGCTCCGCTCTTACCGACAATAAAAACGAACTCCCCCTTATCAACGGTAAAGGAAATATCCTTCAGTGCGGCTTCATTCTTATATTCTTTCGTCACATGATCAAAAACAATCTGAGCCATATACTCCCACCTTAATTTTTTTCCCACAACTACCGATATTTATTATATACTATTATTTATAAAAACAGTCAACTAAATTTCCGAAATATGGAGACA